>CAZUXM010000016.1:3370-17640 GCA_964624635.1 uncultured Candidatus Competibacteraceae bacterium | reverse complement strand
CTCTATCTCACTGCCTTTAGGTTCCGGTAAAGAAGCGATATAGTTTTTAATTTGATTGAGGGTATTCATGTAAGGTTGTTTGGGCAAGGTGTAGTTAGCCAATGTATGGTTTATCATCAAGCATACTGTCATTATATTCATTAACGGCCTGAGATTTCTCATAATATTCCTTCGCTTTGTCCAGACTGCCAAGTAGTGAATAAGTATGAGAGAAATAAAAATTAATCATTTCCGTTTTCGGATCCGCTTGCAACGATCTTTCAAAATACTTCAAAGCTCTGTCCAATTCATTTTTTTTCAAATAATATGCTCCAAGATTTCTTAATTAAAAGGAATTGGTTGGATTCATTTGATACGAAGAATGTAAATCTGCCAAAGCATTGTCAAAATCTCCTAATTGTAGTTTGCAATAACCTCTATTATTCAAGGGATAGTCAAAGTACTTGTTAATTTCAAGAGCTTTGTTAAACTTTTCAATTGCCTCTGCATATTTTTTTTGAAGCAAAAGTGCGTATCCCCAATTATTAAAAGCAGCACTATTCTTAAGATTAATATCCAGAATAGATTTGGAGTCATCAATAACTTTATCAAGATTTCTTGTCTTAAAACCAATATCAGTGTTTTCATACAACTGATATAATTTATCAGCTTCTTTGATTTTATGTTCAGTTAAAGATGTATCTCCTGATTGCTTTAAGTATT
Source organism: uncultured Candidatus Competibacteraceae bacterium (assembly GCA_964624635.1). Taxonomy (GTDB): domain Bacteria; phylum Bacteroidota; class Bacteroidia; order CAIKAF01; family CAIKAF01; genus JANWKQ01. The sequence continues at coordinate 16,938 of CAZUXM010000016.1, read as the reverse complement.
CATAATTTTGAAGGAACAAAGATTTTGTATTTGTATTCAGAAAGGATGAATAGTCTGACGGGTTTTTGTTCGAAATATAGCAGAGCAAAGCATTTGCGTATGCAATCACCTCATTTGGTAAATAACCTGTTCTTCCAATGTAATATTCGTCCCTTGTCTCGCAGCTATTAGCCATAAATATTCCAAAGCCCTTGAAAATATTTGCAAGATCAGTCAATGGTTCCATATCTCTTGAATCTTGCGTAAGATAATAGCTTCCTAAAAGTTTCACATGTGCTAATTCATGGCTCATTACTGAAACTAATAATTGTGGATTCTCAAGATTCGATTTTGCTAATTCAATATTGAATGGTTTTTCCTCGAAAGAATTGTCTTGATAATAAAGTCCTCCAGGTTCGTTAAATTCTCCCTGAGGTAACCAAGTTGACCATTGAAGCGACTTGTGGTCATCATAAAACTTCACAACAATTTTATCAGAATCCACATTCCAATATCCACAAACTTGAATAAAGAGTTGTTTAAACTGTTCATTATCTTTATAGTTCGTGTATGGGAAGTTTTCCTTTGTCGGAGTTATAAATGGTTCACTAAATAGTCTGCTTGTTCCAAAACATTCAATAAGCCAAAACAAACTATTTTCTACCCATTCCTTGTCTTCAGGAATAATTGATAGTTTACCCGATTTCTTGTTAAAAAGTCCGAACATTTCTTGTTTTGGATATATTATCTAACTACTTATTGTCCAACCTAAAGGTAGGAGAATCCTCCCTAATTTCCCGGGATTGCACAACCTTTTAACAAATTTATGGTTGTGCAATCCGGATGTTAAATTTTAAAAATTTCCCCTTAACCCAACAAAATTTACAACTGAATTTTGATCCTTCCTCCCCACATAGGTGCTTCACCTCTTACGAAGCCCCCCACAAAATCTATTCTGATGATGCGGAATATATTTTCTAATCCTACGGTAAATTCATAGTAGTCTTTTATTTGTGGAGTATATAAAAAATGGAAACCTACTACTTCGTAAATCTTTGCTTTTTTAATACCGGGAATTTTACCTAAAAACCATCCTTTAAAATGATGTTGGTAATGTGCCTCTGCATACCACATATTAGTACTACCCTGATAGTAGGGAAGGGTCCAGTATGAACGCAACTCATCACGCGGCGAAAAAGCCGTTTGTGTGGTATTGAAATGTGCATAGTCTATAAAATAAGAAGGCTGAATCACAAACAATCCTCCTTCAAGGTAATATTCAGAATTACCTATGATACCCATATCAATATCATGATCAATACCTGCTTTTAATAAAATATTTGGATAATAGGTATTGTTGTAAAAGAGTTCTGTAAAATTGATTTTTGCCTCTAACGAAAATGTTGGCCATTTACTTGGGTAATTAATTTTAAACTTAGGACGGCTCATGAATTTCTGACCCGGAGTATAGCTGAGTTTTATTTGGGTACAAATTCTACTTATAGGTAATTGTGGCATGCTAACAGGCTGATCAAAATCATCATTAGAACCAAAACTTCGGTTTCCGTTATTAATATAAAACTGCGTTAACGGATTAGCATTTTGTACCATTTTAAGGGTTTCATATTCAGCACTCAGGTCCATTCTAAAACCGTTTACTACTTCACCGCCTGCGTATAATTTTACATAGGTTTTTTGATACAATCTCCAATGGTTGATTTCAAGAAAAATGGTATATAAACTATTATGTAATTCGGGCATTACCTGTTGGTTAAATTGTGATACATATTGACCTCCATCGAGCCCTATGTACCATCGGTTGGTACTATTAAATCTATACCTGATACCTCCTTTTAAATATAAATTTCTTGAATCAAATCCATACCTGATACTCGTATTAATATCTAACTGTGATTTTTGTTCCTTCCAACGTTTTTGAAACGAAAAATTTTCAGTCAATACAATTCCCTCTACTGTATTAAAATGGAATCCCATGAGAGGGGAGCTTACATAAAATTGTAATTGTTTGTAGGAGTTTCTCCAGGTATAACCGGTAATTAAGTCAGTGGCTTTAAAACGATTTTTTTTACGATCCAATGAATCTAAATATTGTTTTGATTCCCTTAATTCTTCTAAACTATCTTTAAAATCATAATCTTTTTCTTCAGCTTTGGTAAGAGGTACCGGTCGGATGCTATCCCAATACGCATCTGATTTTTTATTACTCTCTTCATTAATCTTTACTACTTCACCGTTAAAAAATCCTTTTTCGTAGGTGGGGTTTAAAAGGTAATTATTAAAGCTACCCAAAAAGTTTCCATCCCCTTTTATTTTAAACAAGTCGAACTTAAATTTAAAATCGAATTGCTGAGAACCCTTGAGCCAAATATCTTTAGTTATAGGTACAAAAATGACTTTCATTTTTAGGGTATCCAGTAAATCCATTCCGTTGTCTTTGCTGCAAAAAATATCAATGGAATGTATCCGCCAGGTACTGTCTTGAATTTCAATAATCCCATTGACTAAAGGACTCCCTGTAAGTATTGGTTTTACTTCAATTTTATAAATGGTTCGGCCATCGTTATCAAGGTATTCTCCCAGCAATTTATATTTATAATAGGTCATAGCATCTGTGGCGATGGGGGATACTACATCTCTATCCGTTACCGGAGTGGGAACTAAGTTTTCGTAAAAGTTCAACTGAAATTCAAGAGCCGAATTCCAACTAAATCCCTGACTGCGGCCGGCTACTTTAGAGGAAACCATGATTTCTTTTTTATCATCGCCCTTTAAATAAACTTTGCTTACGGATTCAGACAAATATATCATTCCACTTCGGGTAGAATCCAATCCATCTAAAAACACATCACGTCCCATTACTTTTTCAGGGGCATTGCGTAAAAAAGCAGAGCCTTTGATATATGAATCAAATTGATAATTTTCTACCTGGTTGAGATAAAACTTACGTTTTTTTTGTGCCATACGGATGATTCCGTAAGCAGGATCTTCGCCACCAGTAACATAATAAGGTTTAATTTCCACTTGTTGCTCAATGAGAGTTACATCAAGAGGCACATCTTTACTATTGATGGTGATTTCTTTTTTTACCGTGGTATATCCAACACATCGGTATGAAACGGTATAGGTTCCGTTTTTAAGGGGGAGGTTATATATTCCGTTTTGGTTGCTGGCAGTACCAAGTCCGGTACCATCAATACTGATATTTACAAAAGGTAAAGGCTCATTTTTTTCGTTATACGTGGTTCCTTTCAGTTGTTGCGCAAAGCAATTAGTTAAAAGGAGCCCGAAAAAAATGAGCCTTTGAAAATGAGTTGTAAGGAGCTCCTTATAGAAGGGCATTCAATTTTGCAGCTAATACATTTTTAGGTGCAACACCTACATGTTTATCCACCACCTCGCCATTTTTAAGGAATAGGATAGTAGGAATATTACGAATCATGAATTTGCTGCTTACCTCAGCGTTAAAGTCAACATTTACTTTGCCTACTAAGGCTTTGCCTTCAAATTCTTTATGTAATTCCTCAACAGTAGGTCCTACCATTTTACATGGACCACACCATTCAGCCCAAAAATCAATCATTACTGGTTTATCAGAGTTTTTTACCAACTCTTCGAAGTTTGCATCTGTTATTTCAACTGCCATATCTCTAAAGTATCTAAAAGTTATTAATTAAGTACAAAGTTAAATATAAGGCAAATATGGCTTAAATTGTTAACGATTATTTAGATAGCAGAAACAGGTTATAAACATGTATTAAACATGCTTATAAGCGCTGAGAGGCTTGCTATTATTGATTTGTAACATGTAAGTAAAAAACTGTTATGGAAAAGTTAATGAGAATTACTTTTTACCGTTTCCATTACTTTTTCCGTTGCCATTGCCATTCCCGTTACCCTTGTCTTTTTTGTTTTTGCATTTACCCTTTAATGCATGAAACTGATCAGATCCGGGTTTAATGCCTAAATCTTGTGCAATAACTCCCCAACCTTTTCCTTTGTTCTTTTTATAACTGTTGGTAAGGTCAGTTACGGTACGGTTAGCCGTATTGATAATTTCTAACCCTAAATATACCTCACCCGGAGCCATACCTAAATTGAATAGGTTATTAATATCAGGCAAAGGAACATTGAATGAAACGCTTAAATCAGTTTTAAAAGCAGTGAGATCGGTTTTTGCATTCGTATTGATAACATTTAAGTCTGCATCAAAATCAGTACTTCCTGTGTTGAAGCTTATTTGGGCTTGGGTTGCCTGCCAGCAGGTAACGGCGATCAATAAGGTAAGTAATCGTTTCATAGTTGTATGTTTTTTTATAGTATTCAAATTCAATGCCACAGTTAATGAAGTAAATATAAAGTGATGAGGTAATAATATCTTCTTACTAATGAAAATTTAATTTCAATTACCTCATGATGATCTTGGCATAACCAATGCGCTTATCATCCTTATAAATCATAAGAATATAAATACCATCCGCTATTTCACCTCTGTTAAGGGTAAAGGTGGGTCCGTGTAAATGGTGCATTTCTTTTACTACCTGCCCCGAAGTATTAAACAATTTGGCGATGAGATGTTCACCATTGGTATTAGGCACATTTACGATGGCTTGTGTAGTTACCGGATTAGGATATACTTTTAGTTCTTCTAAGGTATTTTGATTTTCAATACCTGATGTAACAGAGTAACTGCTGCATGAATCACCATTCAAATTAAGTTTTAAGTACAGTTCATCTAAGTAACTATCATTATCAGTTCCCGAAGTACGGGTACCCATCATAATATATTTAATGCTACGGGTTCCTGCCGGTACTGCCCATGAATTTTGTTTGAGGGTCCAGGTACTGGTCATTGATGACATGGTATCAGAAGAGGCTAATAAAACATTGGATGCATCAAAATATTGAGTAGCAAAAGCAGGAATATCGGTATTGCCATAATCGCTTAAATATCCACCGAATTTTGCTAACACGGTTCCATTATCAATTTGGGTAGCATAAGTACTTACATCTACTATTTGCTCAGCGGAAGCAAATGCATTTTCAACACACAAGGCTCCTGCTGCAAAATATTTACTGCCTGCATATGGATTGGTTCCTGAACATTCGCCTGCTAATAATGATTCTAATACACCGGTGGTAGTTGTCCAATTGGTGGTTCCACTTTCTGCACCCGGGTTTAATAATAAATTAGCTGTTTCTGATGAAGTACTTGTAGAGAAGGGGATAGGTGTACTCCAGTTGCTCCATGCTAAACTTTTATCTCTGTACCTTACTCGCCAGCAATAATTGGTGCTGGGTGCCAGTGTCGTTACTTTTTCATCGGTTAAATCATCAGCAGCTTGTAAATCTACTTCGAAATACCAATTCATATGTTGTTTCCATGAATCAACTACAGGTGCTGAAAAATCACCACAATTGGTTGAAACCTGCCATTGGGCTGCATGAAATCCATCATTATCAGGGTCTACAAAATCATTCCCTTTTAAAATAACACATTCGGGTAGAACTACATCATTGGTAGCAGGGAACAATCCTAATGGAGTTACCGGATTATTATTATTTTTTTTGATGGTGATTAAATCTTCCAAAACATTTTCATGCAAACTATCCTGATCACCTATTGAGTATCTTTTAATGGTAAATTGAGGATTAGAACCGGCTTGTACTGTTACATAAACCCAACCATAAGTATCATTACTGGTTAAAAATTCAGGGTAATCTTGTCCTGCAAATTCACCCCAATTATCAATGGCTCCGCCGGCACTGGCAACATTAATCATGAGGTGATTATGGTCACGTGAATTTCCGTGAGAATAGGCATGAGTATGTCCGAAGAAATGAATACTTGGTTTACCTGATGAAGTAGAGAAGTTTTCCAATCGGGTAATTACATCCCCGGTAAAATTGGTATTACCCGCAATCCATAATTCAGAATGGTAAGGGTGATGTAATTGAGCAAATACAAAATCAATATTTGGATTGGAGGCTGCATCGGTTAATACGCCATCTAACCAAGTAAGCTGAGCAGGCAAGGCGGTATATGGAAAGTTTGAATTTAATCCGATGATTCGAACGTTACTATGATCTTTATACCACCATTGTTCTTCATAACCTGCAGTACCATTGTTGGGTAAGGTATGGTATTTAAAATAACTGCTATGCCCTTGCTCATGGTTACCAATAACAGGATAGGAGGGGACATAAGAAAATAAATCGGCAGCAGGATCAAAATAAGTAGTTTCCCATTGTGCATATATACTTCCATTATCAACCAAATCACCAGGAATAATTACCATTTGTAAGTTATCAGGTAAATCACCGGCAACACTATCTGTCATATATTTTAAAACCCCATCATGTATTACATCAAAAAAAATAGTTGGATGACTGGCATCTTGTTGCATATCACTCATGGCAATAATGCTCGTATTACCTTCTGATGAAGCTAATTGAGGAGTGTTAAATTCGTAAATAGAGGATTCTGTAGCACCTGTAATGGCTTTATAATAATATCGGGTACCGGGTGTTAATCCGGTTAGTACCACTGTGTGAATATAACTGACTCCACTTCCTGTTACGGCTGAACCTACCGTTGAGCTACCCAATGAGGCACTGGTACCATATTCCACTGTAGTAGAATTATCGGAAGTAGTTTCCCACATAATGGTCATACTTGTGGGTTCAGCATTTTGTAAGTAGGGTTGTACATTGATGGTTTGTGCAAATATAAATGATGGACAAACTAATAGGAGTAGTAATAGTTTTTTCATTACAGGCAGATATTGCCCAATATTACTAAAATTCAAGTAGGTAACAAAGAATATATACCCTTACTTATATCACTTTATTTACCATAATTTACATTACGTGTAAAACCTGTTTTTTTATAGCTTAACACACAATTGCTTAAGAAAATATTTTTCTTCATGTCATACACTTTACCATTGATATTACCATGCTTTAATTCAAAAACCAGGTCATCTTCGGCAAATTCAAATTCATTTTCTGGTACTTTACATGAATCTAAAACCAGTTTATATAAATTATCAGGGTATCCGAATACAATTTCTCTTTGTGGGGCTGTACTTAGCGATGAAATATACAGGTCTTTTCCCTCGTAATTCAACAATCTACCAGTTCTACCGGTTTCTTCATTCAAGCGAATGATATATGATTTTTTATTCCCCAAAGTTAATTCCAAGTCGAAATATCCCGGACCGTGAGCTTCATTCCCAACGTAATCTATAAATTCATCGTAGCTGAGTTCTTCGGGTTCGTGTACCCAAAAACTGGCTCTTAATTTGTTGGATGATTTATGAAGTGTATTTAGTTTTCCATTAAAGGTAAGAGGTCGAACCAAATTTGATTCATATTCTACTGTAACAATATCATCCCAACAAGGTAAATCAAAGGTTGGTTTTTTTGTAAAATCTTTGAAGAGTATACCATTGATAAAAATGTTACTGGTCATCTTGTCTTTTATCATGGTATACTTTATTTCAATATGAATATCAGAAGCCTTCATTTTTTGTTCTTTTACATCAAAAAAATGAACATCCCCCTCTACAGTTCCTGAGAACCGTGCTGTTTTTATATAGTCGCAAAGTTGTGCATATGTCATTACTGCCGGACTAACGAGGTAAGCATTCCAATCATAAAAACCTTCGATAAATAATAAAGATTCGGGCGTAATATTTTTTCCTTCTTTATTTATTCCCACCCATTCAAAGCCATTATTTTCATTGATAAAAGCTACATATTCTTTACCTGTTTCAAGGTATGCAACCCCATGGGCTCTGGCAAAGGTCATTTTACCCATTTCTGCTTTTCCTTTTAAAACCTCTTCTACTTGAAAGTAATACTGAAATGATTGATAAGGATCTTTTTCATTATCAGATCCAAGATAAGTACCTTTTACAATTATCTTCGATTGTTGAATCATTTCATGAAAATAAATGAACATAGGTTCAGCAGAAATGATTTGGGAGACTTGAATCCAAAAACAAGTAAGCAAAGCGATTTTAAATGATCTCATGTGTGAATATACACATAACAAAGTATAAAGTTCAGATGAATAATTTTATTAGCTTACACTTCTCCCATTACATACATGGCCTCCATAGTAGGAGTAGGGCTTCCACCTTTGTTCTCGAGGGTAACGGCGAATGCCTGAGCATTAGGAATATTTTTCATGGTTTGAATCCCGGCACCCGGAGTACAATCAAATACTCCTGCATCCATCGGTTTACCATCAACAATGGCCCATAACTGATATTGTTTTCCTTCAGGAGCTGGAACCAAATTGTTTACTAACAAATGAACAGAAGTATTGGGTTTATTCCAATATACAGTTACAAATGATTCCGGAGAAATATCAAGTCCTTTTAACTTCACCGGCCTGCAATCAGGATGCGTAATAGTGGCGTATTGCGACTGTATTTGATTAAACTCGTTTTGAATATATACGTTTTGTTTATCGAGTTGTGATAACTTGTTTTGCATCCCTATGTTTTCGGTCATCATTACAATATTGGTGGTAATGCTTATAATTAACAAGGCGATGGAAGCCGCTATGCCGTAACGTAATAATTTGAGTGATTTATTTTTTGTAATAGGAACAGTATTATTATCAGGAGTAACATTTGTAGTTGAATGAATTTCCTGCAATATTTTTTCTTTTACTTTTTGAGAAGGATCAGGGGCATTGGTTTTTGCAATATTTAATAATGTTTTTTCAATGGAATCAAGTTCTGATTTTACTTCAGGGTGTTTTGCCATCATAGAATTGACCATGCGAATTTCTTCTGCAGTAGCAGTGCCCAGCAGATAGCTTTCTAACATTCCTGATTCTATGAATTCTTTTAATTCCATCTTATTTCACTAGTTCTCTTAACGATATAATGGCTTGTCTTATTTTAGTTTTTACTGTGCCCAATGGCATATTTAATTCTTTTGATACTTCTTCATGTGTATATCCTTCAAAATACGACATACGGATAATCACTTGATGGTCTTCTTTTAGTTTGCCCAACATAGTACTTAAACCTATATGGTCATAATTTTCATGATATTGATATTTTTTATTCAATTCAATGGTGTTAGAGTCAATAGAATTATTTTTAGCATTGTTTTTTACTGATTTTGATCGGGTGTGATCAATGGAAGAATTCCGTGCAATATTAAGCATCCAGGTATATAGTCTACCTTTTGTCTCTTCATATTGGTTAAAGTTATTCCAAATTTTCACAAAAACCATCTGTAAAATATCTTCTGCTTCCTCCTCGGATTCAGTATACCCTAAAATAATTCCCAATAACGCCCTGGAGTATTTATCATATAAATACGCAAATGCTTTTTGGTCAGCATTGCGAATTAATCTGATTAATTCCTCTTCGGAATATTGGTTTGTATTGTTCAATCTTTCGTGGTTAAAAGTAATAGAACCTGATATGATGTTTTACCTATTTCAAGTTCCTTTCCTCTAACCAATCTACGAAGTTTACCTGATATATAGTTTTAATTATATAGGATATTTAGTGTAGTTTACTGATTATCAGTATGTAAAACTACATATAGTCATTTCTGCCGATAGATGACCAAAGTATTTTGGTTTCGTCTTTATTATAACGCAGATATATGTACAACCCTTTGTATTCACCTCTGTATGCTTCAATCAAACTCATTTCGAATTTATATTGAGGCAGCGCTTTTTTCACTTGATCAATAGTAGTGTTTTCTGAAATGGCGAATTTTTCCACCATAATTTTTCCTTTAAAATATCCTGTAGGATTAAAATCATGCCATTCATCTTCATCTTTACCGAAGTATACATTAAAAGCCATTACGTTTTTGTTAGAGGCTCTATAAAGCATAATGCCGGTATTATCATAGCTGAAAATATCATTGCCACCACCTAATTCACTTCGGTAATTAATTCCTAATGCTTTGGTTGAGGTGTATTGAGCAAACGACCATGGTACTTTTATTTTTTCCTTATTGATGGTAATATTTCCGCCTTTAATTTGAAGTTTTGGTTGAGCTGAAATATTTAGTACCAATACTGATATCAGTAATACAAATGTGAAGATTGATTTTTTCATATGATATGGTTTATGTATCAAATGTAATACTAATAAATCTACGAATACCTACATAGTTTTAGGTATTGTAAGTAGTCATTTTTAGAATATATTTCTCAATTTGATAAAAGTTTTAGGGTAGTTTAGTTTATTAATTACCTGAAAATCATATATATGTGTCATAGGGTATAGGTTTTGTTTATGAAGAAGTATGAACTTTAAATAAAATATCTGATGAGAAGATTATCCATTTTTTTAGCTGCCAACCTAATTCTAATAACATCTATTTTACTAACCGGATGTACTGAAGCAAAGACAGGTGAAATGACAGTAAAACTGACCAATTCATCCACTCAAAAATCATCAGGGGAGTTTATGACTAAAGATTTAAGTTTACTTACTGCTATTAATTTAGATGTTCAGGGTTGTTCGGTTCATTATTCCGATACTACTTCGCCGTCCGGATGGGTTGATATGCCATGTACCGTGGGAATATATAATTTGTTAGATATTGATTCGGATGCCACCGTTATATTGGTAAATGAATTAACGATGCCTGTTGGTAATGTTACTCAGGTTAGGTTAAAATTAGGCCCTAACAATACCATTGTAATTGATGGGGTAACACATCCGCTAAAAGTACCCAGCGGGCAACAATCAGGGTTAAAAATTAACTTACATGATTATGTTTCATTTACCACATATATTGAAATAGTTTTAGATTTTGATCCATTCCAATCGGTTGTAGAATTAGGAAATGGGGGATACATTTTAAAACCGGTAATACATGTGGATGTATTAAATCAGTTGTAAGTTTCTTATCATATAAAACAAGCCTGTCTGTTTGGTTATCAACAGGCAGGTTTGTTATTTAATCATCACTCCAACTGTTTTCATCATCTACTCCAAAATCAATCCAGTTAATTTTTTGGTCTTCTTCGTCATAATCTATGTAAACAAAGACCCCTTTATAGATTCCTTCATACCAATCAGACACATTTTTTTTCCAATGGTATTGAGGTAAATAAGTTTTTAATTCATCAGGAGTGGTAGCTGCGGTAATGTAATAACCATCAATAATAAGAGCTCCGGTAAACAATAAATTGGTTTCTACCCAAAATGGTTCTCCGTCATTACGCATGGGTAAGGTAAATTCAGTTACTTCTTCGTATTGGTCAGCTTCTTTCCAAACCACAATACCTTTTGAATGGTAAACTTCAATTCGTTCCGATGCATCATCATAAGCTTCAGGTTTGCCCAACGCATCGACAAATGATTGGTGGGTCCAGATGGAATCAATTTCATGACCGTACATGTATACTTTTCCTTCCTGTAATATAATATTGCCCTCGGTTGGACCATACATGGCAGCTAACCAAATATACAGGGTTGAAATAAAGTTCATAACAAGGTTTACTTTTTCTTAGACGTAGCTAACGACATATAGGTTTCGTTAGATTCTAAAATAACGTCAAGTTCGGTATTATAAAGTACCTGCAAATCTTTTAACCGTTGTTTAGCCATTACCTTATCACCTGCAATAATGGCTTGCTGTATGTTATCATCTAAATCGTCCTGGATGGTGGTCATTCTAATGGAGCTTTGTGCTATATTCGTTACTAAACCTATAGTTTTATCATTACTAATAAACTGGTTGCTATAAGTTTTATTGGTGGCAGTAGTTTCATGAACATAGCGGTCTAATTTGAGCCAAGCTATCAAACATGTATCAGCGCTTTTACCATCTTCAACCAAGGTAATCGTTTCTTGTACCAGCTTTTCAATCTTCAATTTTGATTGTAATAACATGGTACTATGCTCCAATCTTGTTTTTAAATGGAGTGCATGAAGTTCATTATGGGTAAATACCTGTTTTGATCCACAGCTGAATAGCAGTAGAAAACACAGGAGTCCATATATTTTTATGAATGAGGTTTTGATCAATGTTTGGTATAAGTGATCATTTTATAACCGCTTGCTTTATTTTCAGGTAAATCATATTCCCAGATACCTTTTAATAAACCGGCAGCATCATACTCGTATACTTTACGAATACCCACTTTTGTTTCAGGATTTTCAATCAATTCAGAACTGATGATTTGATTGTTTTTATTTACTACTACACTTTCTTTCGTTTCAGTAGGGATGGCATCTGAACTGGTATAAAAACGGTTGATATGCTCATAGGTTGAATCAGAAGTATGTTTGGTTACTACCTCTAATTTCAATACTTTTTTAGCATCAAAAGTTTTACTTACAATCTTACGTGATTTTTCATCGTATTTATGTTCAACCAATGAGTTTTTAGTGGTATCATTTTCTTTAGTATAGATACTAATACAGTTACCTTTCTCATCATATTTGTGAGTAATAACAGTAGTCTCAATGCCTTTGGCGTTTTTTATGGATTTTATAGTATTTAAGCCATTTTCATAAGTCAGGTCATATTGACTTATTACTGAACCTGCTTTATCTTTTAAAACAAATGAGGCCACTTTACCATCCTGATTGTATGAATAGGTTTTAACGGTCCCTTCATCACCAAAATAGTTTTCATGCTTTAAAACATTTCCTTTGGTATCAAATTCCTTTATTTCCTGTAATTCTTTTTTACTGGTATCAGCTTTACCATCAGCAGTTACTTCACAATGATGTAATTGCATGATTTTAATATTGTTTTCAGTAAGAATCTGCTGTTCTGTTTTTACAGTAACTGCTGTACTGTCGTTATTATCTTTTTTAGGATTTTCTTTGTTGGTTTTTCCTCCGCAGCTGGCAAGCAGGGCAATAATTGATAGATAAGCGATTTTTTTCATGTTGCGAATATAGTAATTGTACTTTAAAAACATATGTGTTTTTTATTACGATTACCACGGGGGTAAATGCGGAAGCCAATAGCCTGACCCCTGTATAGGTACACCCTTCAAGCCCCTCAACAGCCGAGGCTTAGGGTACAAAGGCAGATAGGCCAACCTCTAATAAAAGTTAACCGAATTGGCTGTTACACCTCATTTATTAATTTTGTACAATACACATATACTACATGGAAGTAGCAGATATTAAAGTAATTAACGAGAAAATAGAAAAACACTCAGCCTTTATTGATCAACTCAATAAAGAATTAGAAAAAGTAATTATCGGGCAGGAGTATATGCTTGAAAGGTTGCTCATTGGTTTACTTTGCAACGGACACATTTTGTTGGAAGGTGTTCCGGGACTGGCAAAAACATTAGCCATTAAGTCATTATCCCAAGCCATTGATGTACAGTTTAGCCGTATACAGTTTACACCTGATTTATTACCTGCAGACCTTATTGGTACTGTTATATACAATCAGAAAAAAGAAGAATTCTCCGTAAAAAAGGGACCTATTTTTGCCAATTTTATATTAGCTGATGAGATTAATCGTGCCCCGGCAAAAGTTCAATCAGCATTGTTAGAGGCTATGCAGGAAAGGCAGGTAACTATTGGTGAAAATACATTTAAATT
>CAZUXM010000016.1:0-3360 GCA_964624635.1 uncultured Candidatus Competibacteraceae bacterium | reverse complement strand
TGGCTACACAAAATCCGGTAGAACAAGAAGGAACTTATACATTACCCGAAGCACAGGTAGATAGGTTTATGCTAAAAGTGGTACTTGGATATCCAACCAAAGAGGAGGAGCAAAAGATTATACGAATGAACTTACAACAAGAGTTTCCTAAGGTAAATAAAGTAGTAACTGCGGATGCTATTTTAAATGCCAGAAACATGGTAAGGGAGGTATACATGGATGAGAAGATTGAGAAATATATTGTTGATATCATATTTGCTACCCGTAATCCGGGTGAACACGGTCTTAATCATTTTAAAGACTTAATCAGTTTTGGATCCTCACCCCGTGCATCCATTAGCTTAGCACATGCCAGCAAAGCCTATGCATTTATTAAACGCCGCGGATATGTGATCCCTGAAGACGTAAGAGCTGTTTGCGCAGATGTATTAAGACATCGTATAGGTTTAACTTATGAAGCTGAAGCAGAAAACATTACTACTGAAGATGTGGTAAAAGAAATCATCGCTAAAGTGGAAGTACCTTAAATAGTTCTAAGTCTTATAAGACGGTATAATGGAAGTATCAGAACTGCTAAAAAAAGTACGACGCATTGAAATAAAGGCTAAGGGACTCATTAATGAGATGTTCTCAGGTGAGTACCATTCAGCTTTTAAAGGTAGGGGTATGCTTTTTAGTGAAGTTCGTCAATACCAGTTTGGTGATGATGTTCGTAACATCGATTGGAATGTAACGGCTCGTTTTGATGACCCCTACGTAAAAGTATATGAAGAGGAGCGTGAACTTACTGTCATGTTGGTGTTGGATGTAAGTGGAAGCAGCCATACCGGTGGTAAGGGTCAATTGAAGAGGGAGATCATGGCTGAGTTAGCAGCCATAATTGCGTTTAGTGCTACGCAGAATAACGATAAAGTAGGAGCTATTCTTTTTGGAGGGGATGTAGAATTATTTATTCCACCTCGCAAAGGAAAAAGTCATGCGATGCGTATCATTAGAGATGTGATTGAGTTCGAACCTGAGAATAAACAAACGCAATTAGGTGGTGCACTGAAATTTCTAAATAACGCTATTAAAAAGAAAGCGACTGTATTTCTTATCAGCGATTTTTTTGATGCGGGTTTTGAAGTACCCTTAAAATTAGCCAACAAAAAACACGATCTCATTGCGCTACGTCTAAAAGAAGATATGGAAGCATCTTTACCAAATTTAGGTATGATTCCCGTAAAAGACCCAGAAACAGGAAACATTCAATGGATAGATACCGGAAGTAAAGGCGTACGTAAACAATACGAAAAAGATGTACTAAAGTGGGAAAATGAACTATTATTATTTTTTAAAAAGATAGGATTGGATCAAACTACCATTAATACACAGGAAAGTTATATTAAACCTTTAAAAAGTTTGTTCCGTCAACGACAAATGAAGAGATGAGAATAAGAATTAAGAATAAAGAACCAAGAACCAAGCCATTGGATTTAAGACACCTTTTTAGATACGTCTTAGTTCTTGGTTCTTTATTCTTGGCTCAATCTTCATACGCTCAAATGAACCTGAACAAAGCAGAACTGACCATTGATACTAATTACCTTCAATTAGGACAGCAAACTGTTTTGAAATTCTCTATCACTTGTAATAAAGACAGAAAACCTATTATTCCTGATTGGAAAAATGTATTAAAAGATAAGCTGGATATTATTTCAATGGGAAATGCCGATACCATTTCGTCTACTGAATCTCAAATAAAAGTACGACAAGAAATTGTTGTGGCTAAGTTTAATGAAGATACAGTAAGTATTGATTCATTATTGATTCCACTCGTAAAAAAGAAAGATACCATTTTTGTAGCCTGTAATCAACTAAAAATTTATCCCGTATTAGAGAATGTTGATATAAGTAAAGATTTTAGAGACATTAAATCACCCGTTGATGTTCCTTATACATGGAAAGAGGTTTTACCATACATGATTATTATTGGAGGAGCCGTAATATTGGGAATACTTATTTGGTTATTGATAAGATTCTTACGTAGGCTCAGCAAAAAGAAAGAGATAATAATAGTGCCGGAGCCCCCTAAAATTATTATACCTGCAGATATCATTGCATTGGAAAAATTAAATCAAATTAAATCAGGCGAAAAATGGTTTACTACTGATTCAAAACTTTACCTTACAGAATTAACAGATGTGTTGCGTGAATACATTTTTAATCGTTGGGGATTTTATGCACAGGAAAGTACCACAGAAGAAATTTTAGCTGCCAATTTTATTATTTCAATTAATCATGAGCATTTACAAAACCTGAAAGATATTTTAGGCACTGCTGATTTTGTAAAGTTTGCCAAAGCAAACACAGGAACTGACGAAAATAAATTGATGTTGGATAAAGCTTTTGTATTTGTAGAAAGTACTTCTTTACCAACTGAAAATAATGATATAAATAAGAGTGAATAGTTTGTTCAACATATCATTTCAAAGTCCTTGGTGGTTTTTATTATTCATCACCATTCCCTTGTTAGTATGGTGGTATATACGTAAGTACAAAAAAACTCGGGTGGTATTATTACATGCTCATACACCTATTATAAAAATTAAAAAATCACTCAGACAAAGAACCATTCATTTTCCATTTATACTTCGATTACTTGCCTTGAGTTTATTTATAACAGCCATGGCTCGTCCACAAGGTAACATGGGAGATGAAAATCGTAATACCGAAGGAATTGATATTGTTTTTTCTTTAGACGTTTCATGGAGTATGTTGGCAAAAGATTTAGAACCTAACAGACTTGAAGTTGCCAAACATTTATGTACGGAGTTTATTGATGGTAGAAAAAATGACCGTTTCGGGTTCGTTATATTTTCGGGTGAAGCAGTATCAAAAACACCTCTTACACTTGACCATTCACGTTTAAAAACCAGGGTACAAGGCATTGAAGCAGGCATGTTGGCTGATGGAACTCATATTGGTGTTGGATTGGGTACTGCGGTGGCTCGTCTTGAAAAAAGTGAAGCGAAAAGTAAAGTGATCATCTTGCTTACCGATGGAGTAAACAATGGGGGAGAGGTAAGCCCCTTAACCGCTGCGGAGCTGGCAGCATCTATGGGTATTCGAGTATATGTAATAGGGGTAGGTACAAAGGAATGGCCTTAAGTTTTGCCGGATTAGATTTTACAGGTGAACCTGTATACGATTATGCCAAAGTAGAAATTGATGAAGCAGGACTACAACAAATAGCTTCTAAAACACAAGGAAAATATTTTAGGGCTACAGATAATAACAGCTTAAAAAATATATTTGATGAAATTGATGTATTGGAAAAATCAAAATTAAAAACCATTGAAAAAGTAAATAAACCTGACC
>CAZUXM010000015.1:0-49434 GCA_964624635.1 uncultured Candidatus Competibacteraceae bacterium | reverse complement strand
GTGAGCCAATAATATTTCCCCCCCCTGGGGTCTAACCTTTCATCCAACTCTTCTGTCCAATATCCTTTGGCTTGTCTGGATGGGCGAACTCCTTTTATTTCTCCCTTGGGAAAATTTACGTTTAAACAAGTATCTTTTGGTAAGCCGTTCTGAAGCACTAATTGAGTAATTTTTTTTATGTAAGGCAAACAAGACGAAAAGTCGGCCTCATATGAATGATCACATAATGAAAATCCAACAGACGGAACTCCTTCAATACACCCTTCCATAGCGGCACTCATAGTACCACTGTATATTACATTAATGGAGGCATTCGATCCATGATTGATTCCCGAAACTACAATGTCTGGTCTGCGTGAAGCTAGCTTATTCATCGCAAGTTTTATGCAATCAACAGGAGTACCACTACAACTAAATACTTCTTTTACATCAGACTTGGAAATATGATTTAACCTTATGGTGGAATCTATGGTAATGGCATGGCCCATTCCGGATTGTGGGCTATCAGGAGCTACTACAATTACATCTCCTAACTCTTCCATCACACTAATCAATTGTTGAATTCCCGGCGCAAAAACACCATCATCATTACATACCAAAATATAAGGTCGTTTTTCCATAGAACAAACCTACCAAAAAAAACATGGACAAAATGATAGAATGGTGTGCAATTATATCATAATTATTGACAATTTGTCATTGAAGAAAATGGTGCAAATTTCCGTTAGCAGTTTTTAATAGAGTTCTCAATTGCTCAATACTGGCTTGTTTTGTGTGTTTTTAACCAAATTTAAAATTGAAGGGATTGCGAGGTTAGTGAATAGGAAAGTGGTTTGATATCTCCAACATAAAATATAGAATTATGTTATTTATAATTGTAATTGGCTTTATGGCCATCAGTATGTTAGTTGGTTGGCAATTAAAATCAGCTTTTAAAAAATACAGTGATATTCCGCTCAGATCCGGATTGACAGGAAAAGAAGTGGCTGAAAAAATGCTGCGTGATAATGGGATATACGATGTGGAAGTAATTTCAGTATCCGGGATGTTAACAGACCATTATAACCCTGCTAATAAAACCATTAATTTGAGTGAAGATGTTTATGGTAGTAACAGTATTTCAGCAGCTGCAGTGGCTGCACACGAAACAGGTCATGCTGTACAGCACGCTGTAAAGTATCCTTTTTTACAAATGAGAAGTAAACTGGTTCCAGCTACTATTGCTGCAAATAAAATTATGGGTTTTATTATGATGTTCGCCATTTTTGGTGGAATGTTTATGCACATGTTTAATAGTAGTACTATGTTATACATTATCATTGCTGCACAGTCAGTAATTGCATTGTTTAGCATAATAACATTACCTGTTGAGTTTGATGCCAGCAAACGTGGATTGGTATGGTTAGAAAATACGGGGCTTACCAGAGGAGATGAACACCAAAAAGCCTCCCATGCATTACGATTAGCGGCCACTACCTATGTGGTAGCTGCCTTAAGTGCCGTTACCGTTTTGTTATATTATGTTTTAAGACTGGTAGGCAATAGGGATTAATATATACAGACAGGTGCTGAAATATGCAACCTGTCTGCTGTTTAGGGGTCTTAGTATTGTAACAAAAAATGCCTTAAATTTGGGGTGATGAAGATATACAGGGGTTTAGATATTGATTTTCATATTAAGAATCCAATCGTTACCACCGGAACTTTTGATGGGGTACATGTAGGGCATAGAAAGATTATTCAGCATTTAAAAACTATGGCGCAAGCCATGAATGGAGAAACGGTATTAATTACTTTTGAACCACATCCCAGATTAGTATTATTTCCGGATGATAATAATCTGGTATTACTTTCAATACTGGATGAAAAAATTGATTTGCTTGAAAAAGCCGGGATAGATCATTTAATTATTATTCCTTTTACTAAAGAGTTTTCGAGAATTAGTTCGTACGATTGGATTAATTTGTTGGTTGAAAAACTACGATTACATACATTGGTTATTGGCTACGACCATCATTTTGGAAGAAATAGAGAAGGAAGTATAGAGCAACTAAAAGATTATTCATTAGAATTTGAATTTAACCTGATAGAAATTCCTGCTCAGGATATTGATGATATAAAAGTAAGTAGCACCAAAATTAGGGAAGCTATAAAATTAGGGGATGTAAAATCAGCGAACAATTTTTTACAATATCCATATGCATTTACCGGTAAGGTAGTGGAGGGTGATAAAAGAGGAAGAACGATTGGGTATCCTACTGCTAATCTAAAAGTGGGTGATAAATTAAAACTCATCCCTGCAGATGGTGTTTATGCGGTAAACGTTATCATAGACAATAAAATTCATGAAGGGATGTTAAATATAGGGCTGCGACCAACGGTGGATGGTAAAAAACATTCAATCGAAGCACATATATTTGATTTGGAGCAAGATTTGTATGGGAAAGATATTACGGTTCAATTAGTGAGTCGTATAAGAAGTGAGAAAAAATTTGATAGCATTGATGCATTAAAATCTCAATTAGATAATGATGCACAGGTAGCTATGACTGAATTAAAAACAATATGATTAAACGAATACTCCTGAATGGTTGTTTATGTTTGAGTTTGCTGATTGCAACTCACATTGGGGTATTTGCTCAGCCGATTACCGAAAGTGAAGAGTCTGTTTTTACAGATATTAAATTAGCCCTGGAATATAAAGGTCAGGTAAAACACTTGAACCTAAGCAACCAGAAACTGAAAAAGGTTCCGAAAGAAGTTTTTTTGTTTCCGAATTTGAAAACCCTTGATTTGAGTGGAAATAAAATTGATGTGCTACCTGCAGATATTGGACAACTCACCAAACTGGAAGAACTAACACTTACTAAAAATAAAATTGATGAATTGCCCAAGGAGATAGGTAATTTAAAACGATTAAGAGTATTAAAAATGCGGGCTAATTCTTTATATGCATTGCCCAAAGAAATTGGAGCTTTAGGTCGCTTGGAAGTTGCCGATTTTAATGGAAATCCTTTATGGAGACTTCCCGAGGAATTTAAATCCTGTACCAATTTAAAATTTATTGATATCCGTAATACAGATATTGATAAAGGAGAGATAGGTTATATTAAATCAATGTTCCCAAGTACTGAAATATTTTTTACCGATGGTTGCAATTGTGGCCCGGGTAATTAAATTGATCAACTAGAATATCCCTGAATTCCCACTTTGTCTTTGTAGTTTCAACATCTGTAGTAAAGCAGATTTTACCTTAATGGTAAACATATAACTTTGACGAATACCAAAAGGTATTACCTGGAATGCCATGTCCCAACAGTGTAAATCTCTGTATAATGATATCTGAGAGGTGGCGATTTGATTATTTTGAATATCGTAATTGAGGGTAAACCCTATCTTCCACTTTTTAGTAATATTAAAGTCACCCGAAAAATTAATAGCGTGTGTAATGATTTCTTTATCTAATGGTTTACTGTAGGCAATATTATATCCAATAGCAAATGTATAGGGAACATTAAAGTCAACATAATCATACATAGCAGGATTGTTAGCAATCCGTTTTTCTTCTTCACTCATGTTGTTGGTTACACCATCCGGGCGCTTGGATTGCCCCTTGATATTAAATGTTAAGTTGAGTGATGCGTTGGTGAGTCTCATTCCTCCCTGACCTTCCTGCCATGAAAGTGTATTTACTTTATAGGCTCTTCCATCAGAGTACATTCTATATGCATATGGATCAAATGCAAATGCAAAATTTACGCCTATCATTTTAAACAACGTAGTTCTACCATTAATATTTAAAGGAGAAAGATTTAAGCTATCTCTGGCAAAATCATAAAGCATGCTAATATTAAGTACTTCCAGAATAGGAACATTACTCCATCCGGTAATAGTATCTTTTTTATTTCTCACCTTCATTTCTATGTTATTACCAAGAGTAAAACCAACTGTTCCACTCATGCCCGATGGCGATGCACCGTACAATCCTATCTGATTAGGTGAGTAGGAAATAAATTGTCCACCGGGTCCAAAATATCCATTGATTTGATCACCCAAATCAGGACGGAAGTTGGCAATTAAGGTTGGAGTAACTACATGTCTGATGGCTTTTATTTTCCCTCCATTTTTTCCTTTCTTAAAATTATACATACCATAAATGATGGTAGTAAGAGTTGCATTTGCATTCATTTCACGTGTGGTGAAAAATCCTCTTATGGTATCATCTTGTACCGACATGGTAGTGGCATCATAATATTTTTGAAGGTTAGCAAAATGCCATTTTTCGGTATAGTTGAGCGATGGAGTAAATGTAAAATATTTAAAAAGCTTAAGATTGGTATTAAGAGTAAGTGTTTGTTTTACTCCATTATTCATTCTTAATAATTCTCGGATTGGGTCCTGAACCAATAAAGTATCAATAGTATTTAAACTATTTGAAATATTCATCGTGTATGATAATCCGATATTCTCATACCAACGAAGTTCCCCAACTTGTTTTTTTCTTTTAAATGGATTAAAACGCATCACGTTGAAAACAATATCAGGCAGGGTAATACTGATGGTTTTGTTTGCAGTATTCTGGCTATGTCGAGCAGATAATGAAAGTGTAATAGGTGTTCCTCTAAAAGTTTTAGAGAACGAAATATTACTGGCAAATTGATTTTGTACAATTCCGGTAACATTACTTGCATTTAATTGTTGATATCCACCGGTAGCTACACTCACTTCTGCCTGAAATGCTATAGTTGGATTTGACTTAGGATCCTGAATATGTTTCCATCTAAAATTAAAATCTCTTCTGGGGTTAAATTCACCTTTAATTTCAGGATCACCATTTTGAAATTGTGAAAACCCGGCTGAAACTTCACCATTGAATTTATATTTTTTATTGTACCGGAATCTTGCTCTAACACCAAAACTTAAACTGGTATATATATCTCCAGAAAGGGTAAGGTCCATTTTATTGTTAATGGCAAAGTAATATCCAAGCCCCTTAATAAAAAACCCATACTGAGCAATTTCACCATATTCGGGTAAAACTATTCCTGATGACCTTCCCTTATCATTAGGGAAATAACCAAAAGGAACCATTACTGGTGTAGGAATGTCCATTATTTTAAAAATCGCCGGACCGGTAACCACTACCTTATCTTTTATTACTTTCCCTTTGTTGGTTTGGATATAAAAGTGAGGATGTGTTGGATCAGTACAGGTAGTAAACTTGGCATTTTTGACATAGATAACATCATTGCTGTCTTTTTTGGCTACATCAGCGTGAAGATATATTTCACCCTGATTGGTGAATGCTTCTTTGATTAATCCTTTTTTAGTTTCAAAGTTGAAACCAATCTCTTTTGCATCAAAAGCACTTCCTCCTTGAGAAAAATGTGGTTTTCCTGATAAATTCCCTAATGAATCTGGAGTTCCTCGTCCCCATAATTCTTTTTTATCCAGATCAATTTCAATATAGTTGGCAGTAAGTTCAATATCTTCATACTTGATTTGAGCTGTGTCAAAAAGCATCATTTTTTTTGAAGTAGCATCAAATATGATCGAATCCTGGGCATAATAATCCACTTTAGATTCGAAAGGACTCTTTTTGGGCACTATTTTATTTGAGTCTCCGTTAATATTCATAGCGGTAGTATCAGTAAGAATAAGGCTGTCAGGGATGAATACCTTGTTAGAATCTTTATCTAGCTGCGTTTTGGTATTAGTGGTATCCGCCTTGTTTGAATGGTGATTATTTTTCGCA
Source organism: uncultured Candidatus Competibacteraceae bacterium (assembly GCA_964624635.1). Classification (GTDB taxonomy): domain Bacteria; phylum Bacteroidota; class Bacteroidia; order CAIKAF01; family CAIKAF01; genus JANWKQ01. The sequence goes on along the minus strand of CAZUXM010000015.1, from coordinate 43,679 downwards.
AGATGATTGGTTTTACAGGCAGTTGTTATTAATCCTGTGAATAAAAATAATATGAACCAATATCTTACTTGCACCTTGCGGATTTAAATTTGCATGTGATTTGCTATAACCTCACAAAACTAGGCAAAATTAACAACTATGACACTCGTTAAAAGTAGGATTTCTGTTGGGCTAGGTGCCTGTATCATGGCTCTTGTATTCATGCTTATTGGATTCTATAGTTCTTATGCAGGTACTGATAACGTATCTTATGATGAAATAGTATTTATAAAAAGATCACCCGGAAACCAGGTGAAAACAGTGGTTATTGACCCCGGACATGGTGGTAAGGATCCCGGATGCCATGGTGCTTTTGCTCATGAAGCGGATATATGCTTAGCCATTGGTCTTAAGTTGGGGGCCTTGATAGAGAAGCATTATAAAGATGTTAAGGTAGTTTATACCCGTAAAACGGATGTTTTTGTGGAGCTTCATAATAGAGCCAAGATAGCCAATGACAACAATGCCGACCTTTTTATATGTATCCATGTAAATGCGGCAGGTGATAGTAAAGCTTATGGAACCGAAACTTGGGTGATGGGATTGCATAAAACTGAAACCAATCTGGCCGTAGCTAAACGAGAAAACTCGGTAATTGAATATGAAGACGATTATCAGCATCAATATGATGGGTTTGACCCTAATACCCCGGAAGGGTCTATTTTGTTTTCACTATACCAAAGCTCTTATATGAGTCAAAGTATTTCCTTTGCCTCCAAAGTGCAGGAAGAAGCCAAATCCCATGCAAGTCGCCATGATAGGGGTGTTCGTCAGGCCGGATTCCTCGTTTTGGTATATACAGCTATGCCGGCAGTGCTTATTGAAACCGGGTTTGCTACAAATCCTGCAGAAGAAAAGTTTCTAGCCAGTAAAGAAGGAGAAACCAAAATGGCAGAAAGTATATTTCAAGCCTTTGCCCGATATAAAAAAGAAACCGAAGGTGATAAATATGAGGGCATGAGTAAGGTATATACACCTAGTAACGGTGAGGAGTTTAAAGACGAAAAGACCGTTAACAAAGAAAAGACGGATACTGTTACTGAAAACCATTCCAAAGAAGAGGTGAAAAATGAGACCAATATCACTTCAGATGAATTGGTATATAAAGTGCAGTTTTTGTCGAGCAAGTCAAAGATTGACTTAAGTTCATCTACCTTTAAATCAATTAAAGAGGTAAGTTATGTTTATGAAAATGGGTGGTATAAATATATGTCAGGCAAAGCTTCCAACATTTCTTCGGCCAAGACCATAAAATCAGATTTGGTGAATCTGGGCTATAAAGATGCCTTTATAGTATCATTTAAGGGGGATAAAAAGGTAGGGACTCATTAAAGTTAATCCTTTGGTGCTTAAAAAGTTCAACAGAATTGTTTACATTTGAAAGGTTTTTCATTTATTTGATATAGAAATAAATACCTAGGTAGTTTTGAAGATTTCTCGTGAAGTAAAAATAGGGTTTCTTGTAATCGTTACATTGGCTGTTGCTGTTTGGGGCTATAACTGGCTAAAAGGAAATAATCTATTACAAAAAAGACGTGATTATTATGCTGTATATACCAACGTTGGGGGTCTATCAGTCAATGCTCCCGTGGTTGTAAATGGATTTCAGGTGGGAGCAGTTTCTGATATCCATCTGATGCCGGAACATCCGGAATTAGTGCTGGTTACTTTTAGAATTACCGATAAAAAATTTAAATTCCCTAGGGATTCCGAAGCTAAATTAGCATCACCCAGTTTATTAGGTGGTAAGGTAATTGATATTCAGTTAGGGGATTCCAGTGTATATGCCAATCCGGGGGATACCATATTTACCAGTTATCAGCTTGACCTACAACAACAGGTAAATGAGTTAGTAGCACCTTTAAAAGTAAAAGTAGAAAGTCTTTTATCTAATATTGATTCTATTCTTATTCCTATTCAAACCATTATTAATGATGAAACTGCCCGTAAATTGGCAGAAGGGTTGGGTAGAATTCCGGCTATTATAGCTAACCTTGAAAGAATTACGTATAAAGTAGACACACTTATCTCTTCTGAAAAGAATAAGCTTTCCCGTATCTTTTCCAATGTGGAATCTATATCTAGTAACCTAAAAAATAATAATGATAAAATATCCTCTATCCTTGATAATGTGGATGAGATTACAGACTCATTGGCAAAATCAAACTTTAAGAAAGCTATTGCAAATGCAACGGATATCCTTGAAAAAGTGGATAATATAGTTACCAAAATCGATAATGGCGAAGGTACTTTAGGGGCCTTGATTAATGACGATAAGTTATATCTTCAAATAGATTCAGCGGCTAAAAACCTTAACTTTCTGGTGGATGATATAGGTCAAAATCCTGAAAGGTATCTGCATTTCTCCTTGATACACATCAACAAGAAGGCCAATACTCCGAAGAAAAAGAAAGGCAAAGGCGGATAATATCTTCTTCGCATTTCATACGTTTTCTTAACTTTGTGAATATAATTACACCTGCATGATACAATCCATTGTATTTATAGTTGTTTTCGTTTCAGCATTCAGCTTTTTTACTTTCAAGATTTTAAAAGTTAGACGTAATATTTTATTAGGACGTGATATTAATTTATCAGATAATAAAGGCAAACGTATTTCTACAATGCTTAGAGTTGCTTTTGGGCAATCCAAAATGGCAGCTCGTCCTGTTCCGTTTATTATGCACTTTTTTATTTATGCAGCATTTATAATCACTCAAATTGAACTGGTTGAAATTATTATTGATGGTGCAGCAGGTCAACACCGTTTTATCTGGCACTTAACTGAAGGTACTTTCTTGGGTTCAATCTATACTTTTACAATTAACTTCATTGAGATATTATCGGTACTGGCATTTGTTGCCACCATCACTTTTTTATCAAGAAGAAATATAGTTCGATTAGCCAGATTTCAAAAGCCTGAAATGAAAGGTTGGCCTTCAAAAGATGCTAACCTTATTTTATTTGGCGAGATTACACTGGTAACATGTATTATGTTGATGAATAGCTCGGATGTTGCATTACAAAGATTAGGGGCTTTTCATTCAACGGATACATTTATTGTTTCGGGTGCTATTGCAAATCTATGGTCAGGATTATCAGTTGATACTTTAATGCTGATGGAGAGAATTGGATGGTGGGGACATATTTTAGGGATTCTTGGTTTTATGGTATATCTGCCGTTTTCAAAACACTTCCACATATTTCTTGCATTCCCCAATACTTACTTCAGTTATTTAAAACCGAAAGGACAACTTACCAACCTGGCATCAGTAACTGCGGAAGTAAAATTGATGCTTGATCCAAATGCAGATCCGTTTGCAGCTCCTGCTCCGGATCCCAATGCACCTCCGGTAAAATTTGGAGCGAAAGATGTAACGGATCTTACCTGGAAAAATTTGATGGATGCATATTCATGTACTGAATGTGGAAGATGTACTTCAGAGTGCCCGGCAAATACAACCGGAAAAAAACTTTCTCCTCGAAAAATTATGATGGATACTCGTGATCGTTTAGAGGAGATAGGAAAAAATATTGATAAAAAAGGAAAAGACTTCAGTGATGGTAAATCACTATTGGGTGATTATATAAGTGAAGAAGAATTATGGGCATGTACTTCATGTAATGCATGTGTACAGGCATGTCCTGTAAACATTAATCCATTGGAAATTATTATTGAATTACGTCGCGATTTGATTATGGAGCAATCTAAATCACCGGCACCCATTAGTACTATGTTGAATAATATTCAAAATAACGGAGCGCCATGGCAGTTCTCTCCATTAGACAGAGCTAATTGGGCTAATGAAATTGACAATTAAAAGTAGAGATAGATGAGTTACGAAGAACAATTGGTTGAATTATCAGAGAACGGAAAAAAGCTAAGTCCCGTTTTACCCCAGGGAGTGAAAAATTTTTTGATTGATATTGATGGTACCGTATGTGAAGATATTCCTAATGAAGAGCCCGAACGTATGGTTACAGCAGAGGTATATCCTGAAGCACTTGACGTGGTAAATAAATGGTATAACGAAGGTCATATCATTACTTTTTTTACATCAAGAACGGAAGAACACCGATTAATCACAGAACAATACTTACAGGATAAAGGATTTAAATACCACGGATTATTAATGGGTAAACCACGTGGTGGAAATTATCATTGGATTGATAACCATATGGTAAGAGCTACCAGGTATGAAGGGAAGTTTACGGATTTGGTGAAAAAAAATGCATCCATAGAAGTATTTGAAGAATAGTATTGAGTACTACATAAAATAAGCATACACAAAAAATAAATAAAATGAGTACACCGATCAAAGTTCCAACGATGGCAGAATTATTTGCAGCAGGAGAAACTGCAGATATTTTGTTTTGGGTAGGATGTGCAGGAAGTTTTGATGACCGTGCAAAAAAGGTAACCAAAGCAGTGGTGAAGATTTTACATCATGTAGGATTAAAATATGCCATTTTGGGTACGGAGGAAACTTGTACAGGTGATCCGGCAAAAAGAGCAGGAAACGAATTTTATTTTCAAATGCAGGCACTACAAAATATTCAGGTGTTGAATATGTATGGAGTGAAAAAAATTGTGGCCGCTTGTCCACATTGTTTTAATACATTAAAAAATGAATATCCTGAGTTAGGAGGAGAATATGAAGTAATTCATCATTCACAATTGTTACAACAACTCATTAATGAAGGAAAATTAAAAGTGCAGGGTGGACCTTTTAAAGGAAAAAAGATTACGTACCATGATCCATGTTATTTAGGAAGAGCTAATGATGTGTATGAAGCGCCTCGTGAAGTGATAGCAAAATTAGATATGGAATTGGTAGAGATGAAGAGAAGTAAACAAAAAGGGTTTTGCTGTGGGGCGGGTGGAGCACAAATGTTTAAAGAGGCAGAACCGGGAAATAAAGAAGTTAATGTTGAAAGGTCCGAAGAAGCATTAGGAACAAATCCTGATGTAATTGCAGTAGGATGTCCGTTTTGTAATACAATGCTTACTGATGGAGTAAAATATTTTGAGAAAGAAGCTACTGTTAAAGTATATGATATGGCTGAGTTAATTGCTCAAGCAAATGACCTATGATAAATTTAAATCACATACCATTTCCGGATCATTCAAGGGTGTGGATATATCAGGCAGATAAAAAATTATCTGCTGAGGAAAAGGCATATATATTGAATAAAGGAAAAGAATTCACTTCTACATGGGCTGCTCATGGAAATGAACTTACTGCCGGATTATTTGTAGAGTTAGATTATTTTATCATTATAGTTTTGGATGAAATGATGGAAGCAGCCTCAGGCTGTTCAATTGATAAGTCAATGAGATTGATTCTTGACCTACAAAATGAGCTTGGAGTTAGTTTTACCAATAGGCTTATTTCGGCTTTGTATATGGATGGTGAAGTGATTCTGATGCCTTATAATGAGATAAAAATGGCATTGGAAGGAGGTAAAATAAACGTTGATTCTCAGGTATTTGACAATACTGTCCAAAATTTAAATGGCCTGAAAATCAGCTGGTTAAAGCCATTAAAGGCGACTTGGCTAAAAAAGTTGATTACCCCTCAAAATGTAGGGTAACCCCTTGTAAATATTAAATTAAGTGGTATATTTGCCCCTCTAAAAAGTAAAGGCAATGAAAGAAGGAATTCACCCAAAAGAGTATAGGCTGGTAGTTTTTAAAGACGTATCGAATGATTACTCTTTTATCACAAAATCTTGTGTAAACACAAAAGACACCGTTGTTTGGGAAGACGGTAATGAGTATCCATTGTTTAAAGTGGAGATTTCTAATACCTCTCATCCATATTTCACAGGTAAAATGAAATTAATCGACACTGCAGGTCGTGTGGATAAATTCACTAACCGATACAAAAAACATATCAACAAAAAAGCGAAATAATATTTTTTGCATTTATCATATTAAAAGCCCCTTGGTAATCACCAAGGGGCTTTTTTGTTTTATCTTAATTTAAGATACTCGTTATACATATTTTGTACATTTGAAGTAAACCATGTTCCAATGAATCTTGTATTTTTTGATGACAATGCGATTGTAACCAATCTCCGACCTTTCACATTTACACGCCCTATTTCTCATATCCGAATGGGAATACTTACCATTCATGAAAAATGGGAAAAGTATCTGGGTACAGATTCTTCTTCTAATTATACTGAACCACATTTGGAAGGAAAATATTCTCTCAAGATAAAAGGAGAAAATCTTTGTATCAATTCATGTGTATTGCCTGATGATTCGTTGGTAAAAGCAGTGAAGGATTTGAAGGTGGATCAAATGTTATTTCAAAATGACGAATGGCTGGCAGGTATATTTACGGATCAACTAAAGGCTGATTTTGATGAATGTAATATGAAGCCTTTCGAGATTGTTGAATATTCAGGAACCGTTAGCAGGGTGCAAAATACATGGGATATATTTTCGATGTGTGGTAAGGAATTGGAAAAAGATTTTCAATTACTTACTTCAGGTAAAACTTCTCAGTTAATTTCTACAACAAATACCATTATAGGTGATGCATCAAAAATATTTTTGGCGCCGGGAGCTAAAATTGAAGCTGCTGTTCTCAATACTACTTCCGGATATATTTATATTGATGCTGATGCAGAAGTGATGGAAGGTTGTATGATTAGGGGGCCATTTTATTTAGGGGAACATTCGCAATTAAAAATGGGGGCTAAAATTTATGGAGCCACCAGTTTGGGCCCTCATTGCAAAGTAGGAGGGGAGGTAAACAATTCAGTAATGTTTGGTTATAGTAGTAAAGCACATGATGGATTTTTAGGAAATTCGGTTTTAGGTGAATGGTGTAATTTAGGTGCGGATACAAATAACTCCAACTTAAAAAATAATTATGCAGAAGTAAAAGTATGGCACTATGGCAAAAAATCTTTCGTAAAAACAGGATTGCAATTTTGTGGTCTCATCATGGGCGATCATTCCAAATCGGGTATTAACACTATGTTTAATACAGGAACGGTAGTGGGGGTGAGTGCCAATATTTTTGGTGATGGTTTTCCAAGAAACTACATACCTTCATTTAGTTGGGGAGGAGCAGCCGGATTTACTTCTTATAAATTGAAAGATGCCATTGAAACAGCGAAGCTTGTTTATCAACGACGTAATATGGTGTTTGATGATGAGGAGCAAGGAATTTTTAAATACTTATTTTCTTTAGAGTACCCCGAGTAGTATGAATCAACTGCTTGAACAATTATCAAAAACTACTCTTATTGAAGCAGTGGCTATGATTTGTGGATTGTTGTTTCCCATTTTAGCTTCTCTTGAAAAAAAAACATGTTGGTTATTTGGCGGAATTAGCTCTATTCTTTATGTAATTATAATGTTCAATGAACGTCTTTATCAGGATGCAGTGTTGAGTTTGTTTTACGTAGGGATGGCAGTATATGGTTATTTAATGTGGACAGGTAGAATAAAATCTAAAAAAGAAGAAGTAAAAATTTCAAAAACACATCCTCTTACCTTATTTGTTTGTTTAGTGATAGCTTCTCAATATTTTTTTGTAGGAGGTTTTTTCTTCGGACACTTTACTCCATCTGATTATCCGTATGCTGATGCTTTTATAGTCGGGTTTTCATTGGTAGCAACCTGGCTAGATGCTAAAAAGAAAATTGAGAATTGGATTTTGTTTTTTATAGCAGATGCTGTTGGAGTATGGCTTTTTTGGGAAAAAGAATTGTATCTCACTTCAATCCTTAATGTTATTTATTGTTTCATTTGTATTTACGGAATTTTCGCATGGAATCGAAAAATAAAATTATCAAGATTGCCATAACCGGACCTGAATCATCAGGTAAAAGTTATACCACAGAATATCTGGCAAGGGCTTTTGATGGATGGATGGTACCTGAATATGCACGTGAATATATGGAACACCTGAATAAGGATTATACTTATGATGATGTAATAAATATTGCCAAAGGTCAGATTGATGTTGTTAAGAATGTATCAGAAGATGGTATTAAGGAAGATGCAGGAATCATTTTTTTTGATTCTGAACTGATAAACACAAAGATATGGTGTGATGTGGTTTTCAAAAAATGTGATGAGTTGATTATTCAAGGTATTAAGAATGATAGCTACGATCATTATTTGTTAATGAAACCTGATATTGAATGGGAAGAAGATCCTATGAGAGAAAATCCTGACGACAGAAATCGATTATTTGAATTATATATTAAAAATCTCGAGGAATTCAATAAACCATATACTATAATTGATGGAGGATTAGAGGAACGTTTAAAAAAGGCAATGGTGATTGTTAATACGTTTGGAATTATCTAGAACTTTATTTTATTCTTTCCAATTTCCCTTTACGTTTTACAATGTTTTTGTAATCCCATTGTATCTCTTTCGACTTTTTAAGCCATCTTTTTAGCTCAGTAATACTAATCTGATCAGATGAAGTATATCTGATTGAAGCGTCTTTAAATTTTCCGGTTCCCGGTTTTAAATTTTCTTCTTCAAAGCTCATACCGCTCCGAAACATTAATCGAACACAATCTTTTAATTTATCATATCCTACAATAGGGTTTCCATCCAGAAACCAAACCGGATGCCGATGCCATATTTTATTTTCAGCTTCAGGTAAATGTTGGTTGATTACTTTCATGAGAGTATCGCAAATAACAGAGTCTTCCGATGAAAGACTCTGATTATATTTTACTACTTCTTCTACCATATAATAGCGAATGAAATTTTATTGGTTGCCATGTAAGCCGATACGGTTTCCTTCAGTATCAATAATAAATGCCATAAACCCTATCTCAGGAGAAATTTGTGTTTTAGGCATGATTACTTTACCACCCGCAGCTTCTACTTTATCAATAACGGTTTGGATACTTGGGTTTGTATTTAAGTATACCAAAGCCCCGTCTTGTGAAGGTTTATGAAAGTCACTTTGACATACTCCACCGCCTACTTTACCATTCATTGAATCAGCCGGGAATCCTACCATTTTCATTCCCATCATATCAGGGAATTCAATCATATTACAGGCGAATATTGTTTCATAAAATTTTCTAGCACGAGTTAAATCAGTTGCCGGAATTTCAAACCAGTTAATTGCATTAGTGTTGTCCATAATTTATCATTTGAGTTTATAGAACAAGGTATAAGGTTTATTTACCAGTAACAAATTTTTTTCTTATGAATAGTTTTTTTAACAGATTAGTAAAGTGAAGTTAAGGCAGCTATTTTGTCAATTCTTCGAGAATTGAATCCAATTGATCAGGCATAAGTTGCTTAGAGACAATAATATTGTTCGAATCCAATACGTATAATCCAGGGGTCATGTCAGCATGATATTTGGCGTAAAATTTACTTTCGTATTTAGTGTCAATTACGTTCGTCCAGGTAAGTTGGTATTGTTGTATGAACTTGGTCCATTGATCATAATCTTTTTCTACATTCAATGCATATACTTCTAATCCTTTCGGTTTCCATTTTTCGTATAAGGCTTTAAGCTTAGGTGTTTCTTTTTTACAATGATCACAATCAGGATTATAGAGAAAAACAATTTTCGCTTTAGCTTGCAAACTATACAGGCTTACATATTCTCCTTTCTCATTTTTACATTTTAAATCCTGACCAACAGCCCCTAACAAGCTTGGACGGATTTGATTGGCTTTTACCTGTGCCTGTTGAACATTTAAGCTGTCTGCCCAAAATATTTTTTCATAAGTATAGTAATTATCAATGGCATAACACATGATTTTTTCACCACCCATCACCGTTGATTTTTTATAGGTGTTTAAGAAGTAGTTAATGGTGAATTGAAAAATCTCTTTATGACCTTTGTCTGAATTCTTCAATAAAAACTTAGCACCTTCAAGTAATGAATCAGCTCTTTGAGGGAATAGGGTCATGTAGTTTTTTAATTTATTATAGTACATGGGGGTATACACCATTCTACCATCATTAAAATCAAAGTTATTCCAATATTCATTCCTGTAAATGATTACCTGTGCTATAGTATCCAGTTCACCATTGCTCAATTTTGGCTTCTGTAGCTTAGGATTCTGCCCCATGGTTTTAAAAGCGACAAAAAAAGAACCTGCATGTTTATTTTGATAACTAAGCAACATTTTCTCTTTACTATTTATTAATTCCTCTTTCTCTTTGGTAGCGTTATTGTATTCTTTTGAATCTTTAGTGAGTGTTTTTAATTGAGTATTGATAGCATTGACCTTTTTATTTATACTGTCTTCAAATAATGAGTTACTATAAAAGAGCAAATTTTCAGCGGAGTTAGTTTTGAGATTTTTAGATGGGTCGGATGTTTTACTATGTAAATAGAAGTGTTGATTTTTATCCATGATAAAAGCCAGATAACTATTGTCAGTATATACCGCATAATATATTCCGGCATCATATCTTTTAGTATTTTTGAATACTACTTTCCCGGTTGCATCTGCAATAGCAGAGTCTTTTAATAACTTAGTATCTCCATAAGCAATAATTAAACGTACGTTGCCTGCAGGAGCACCACTTAAGATGACTTCGATTTCTGCATCATTAGTATAAGCTTCAAATTCTTTTGTTTGGCTAAACACATGGTAGGTGGATGCCAGAATAAATACAACAAAAAATACTGGTTTTACTAATTTCATTTTGTTCTTTCTTTTGCTCTTTCCGGAATGTTTTTTTCTTTACCTTTTTCGGTCATTAATTTCATGTATTGGCTGTAAAGAGGTCTTGCTTGTAACTTTTTTCCTAAATCATATAATGCATCTGCATGTTGAAGAAATGGACCTGATAAGTTAGGGTAAGTGAGGTTGAGTTTGTTATTAATATCAATGCTTTTTTGTAGTGAATCTGCTTTATATAAAAAGTATCCGTAATTAGCCATCCAAAGTCCAAACGAATCTTTGTATTCTGTCATATAATTGTCTTCAAAAGCTACATTAAGTGCAGCTTCATCAGCAGGCTCTGTAAATGTTATCAGGCTATAATACCCAAAAGCGGTATCAATATATCCTGCAGCGCCTTTATAGTTTTTGTTTTTTGATTCAGTTAATGCCAATTCATTTGCTTTAGATAGTATTCTCATACCTACTTCATTTTCGTTGATATATGACATAGGATACATTACCTCATAATAATTATTAATTGCTTCCTGAATTTTTCCTTCGCTTAATGCTTTTTCTGCTCTTTCAACAGCTTCCCAACTAGGGTCAGACATTTCGCTGGTAAGAAATTTGATTTTACCTTTTTGCCATAAAAAGTAGTATTCATTTATAGTAGCTCTAAAAGGTTGTTCACTTTGTAAATAGATGGTGTCGTTTTTGTAGGAGGCATATGACTTTGCAATATTTAACCATTCAGCATCTTCTCTAAATTTCCCCAACACTTTAAAATTATCATCTTGTACGATATATCCGAAGTAATATACATTAGCCGTATCATCATACGATTTTACGAACATTAAATATGCTGCTGGCTTTGGCATTACTTCACGAGGAACATCTTCAACAATTACTTGCTGATAGGTGTCATTTAGAGTAATGTTTTTTTGAGCACTACAATAGGTAATCGTAAATAAAATTCCTATGATAATTTTTTTCATTGAGTAGTTACTTATTTCTTTCTTTGGCTCTTTCAGGAATCAAAACTTCATCTCCTTTTTTTACCATAAGTGCTATATACTTATCGTAATAAGGTTTTGATTCTTCTTGCTGTCCCGAATCATATAAAATATCTGCCATCATTAATTGCCCTTCTATAAGAGTAGGGAAGCACATAACAACAAAGCCGGCTATTTTTACTGCACGTTCCAAAGAATCAGCTTTAGCCAGATAAAAAGCATAATCACAAATCCATGGACCTAATGAATCGGTTTGTTTAGGTTCAAAAGTATTCATGAGAATTTTATTGAAAGCAAATTCATCTTTTGATTCTATCAATGATTTATTGATATGATATACAAATGCACCGTCCATATATTCAACGGCTTCTTTCATGCTGTTCGCTTTCATGGCATCATCTGCAAGGTAATGAGCAACGTTAAGAATCTGATATGCTGTTTTTGCTTGTGTTTGTAAAGGAGCATTTTCCACTTTATTATACCATTCTGATGATTCACGAACATTTTTTTTTCGGAGAGCAGCTTCTCCATTTTGTGCTGCTTCTTTACTGGGGTCAGTTACTTCTTGCTCAAGAAAAGTTAGTTTTTTTGAATCCCAGTTATAGTAATTCATCGTAACTACTGTTTTGTATTTTGCTTTAGATGAAAAAAACACGGTATCGTTTCTAAAAAATGCTTTTACCTCTCCCGGTTGATAATTGTCGAATTCTTTACCCAGTTTTGAGATGATTTTATAGTTATCCCCCCCCATCTCATATCCAAAACCTACGGGTTGATTGTTATCACCTGCCGTAATGAATCCAAGTTCAGCGACCCCTGTCGGTAACAGTTCTTCAGGAATGCTATCCACTATAATAATACCGGTAAAACTTTGCTTTTGGGCATATACCCGAAATGAAAAAACCAATAAGAATATAAGACTGAATTTTTTCATGGATAAAGGTACTATTCAAATATAATCATTTTTAATCCAATAATCGAGCCATACAAGCGGTTATACCTATTTTAATCTTACTCTAGGGTCAAATACAGCATACAAAATGTCCACCAATACTGTAAGAATTACTGATATACAGGTAATAGTAATTACCGATCCCAATACAATCGGATAATCCAATTTTTGTAATCCATCAACCAAGGTTTTACCTAGCCCTTGCCAACCAAAAATATATTCAATAAAAACAGCTCCGGCCAACATCCCTCCTAACCAACCCGAAATGGCAGTAATAAGAGGATTGGCAATATTGATTAAAGTGTGTTTGTACAGAATTTTTTTTGAGGAAAGCCCTTTGGCTTTGGCTGTACGAATAAAATCCATGTGTTGTATCTGTAATAAATTATTGCGTGTAATTTGTGCAATTACCGAAAGGGGGCGAATCCCCAAGGTAAATGAAGGAAGAATAAGATTATGTAATGCCAAATATTTTTCTCCAGTTAGGTCATCAATATTATATAAACTTCCCCACGTATTAAGTCCGGTTATTGAATGTAAAATATAGCCGAACAACCAACTAATTAATACTGCTGCAAAAAACGAAGGGAGAGCCATACCACCAGAAGCCATAAAAATTATAGCTCTGTCAATCCATGAGTTTTTATATTGAGCACTAATCATTCCAAGGATAATACCTACTATAGTTGCAAAAATGATGGATGAAAATGCCAGAATAATCGTACCGGGCATTGAATGTGAAATGGTTGAGCTCACTAATCGGTCAGTTTGAAAGCTCTTACCTAAGTAAGGAAGCTTAAACATCCAGAAATTATTTTCTCCTTGGATGATAGTGTATCCTTTTCGTTTTGTTTCGTTGGGATAAATGGAAATAAAAGAGAGATCATTGGCGTACAACACTACTTGTTTCCAAACAGGTTGATCAATGTGATAAGCTTTTTTTATTTCATTAATGGTTTTCTGATCGGTATTTTGACCTGTCATTTCATATACTGCTTTTCCATCTTTATTGATGAAAGTGAAAAAAATGAAGGATAATGAAATGACAACAGAAAAAATAATGAGCATCCCATACAGTGTTTTTTTAAGTATGTATCGGATGCTCATTAAGTAATTATTTTAGATAATTCTTCTGTAGTTTTTCTACAGTTGGGAAATCATTGTAGTGCCATTTGTCAATCACCACTCCGTCTTTGATTAATACGAGTCCCGGGTTACAACGCAAAATGGTTTTTAGTGCTTTTTCATCATTCTGATAAATAGGGAACATTATATTGTTACTATGTCTAAATTGATCGATTACATCAGAAGCAGAATAAGTGGCTCCAATCATGATGACGTTGTTTTTTGCACTATAATCATAAATAGCACTGATCTTATCCATATTCTTTAAGGAGGTTTTTTCAAGTTTATACCCAACCCATAAGAAAGTATATCCCGGATTTTTGATGAGTGTATCTGCCATTTCAGTTCCGGTGCTCATATCGGTTAATCTGAAGTCTTTAATCTTTGCGTCAACTGCTGGTTTGATAATCTTTTTATCCTGTTTATAGAAAATATGATTTGCTTCAAAAGTACTGTCTAACCAACTCCATTCTTTAGTTGATTGGTGTACCTCTTCGCAAGTGTTTTTATTAATGTATACCATTTCTACCTCAGCTTGTTCAGCTACTGAAATCAATTGCTCACGGATGTTATTCCCCGGTGCCCAAGGTCTGTAATCTTTTAAAGGCATGTGTTGTGTACTGTACCAGGTAAAAAAGCTACATGAAATAATGATAGCCAGCATTGATACCTGAGGTTGAAATTTAGATTCAGAGAATTTACCTGAAACTAGTTTTGCAAACATAAATGCACCAACAAAAATTACCGGGAACCACCATTTGAATTGTAATATAACCAATAGTGCCATTAAAATGACAGAGCCAATAGCAACTACCATTTCATGTTTACTCAATTTTGATCCTTTGATTTGACGATTCCATACAAATAATGGGAGTAAGAACACCATTAAAATGATGTCTTTCCAAAACGATTGCCAAGGAGTAAATTTAATAGCATCCCCAAAACAACCACAATCCGTTACTTTATTGTACTGTGCTGAATAAAATGTAAGGAAAGCAAAAAATACAGTCATCCCCAGCAGTAGCCAGGTAGTTAATCGCATATTTACACCAAATAGAATGAGCATTCCCAAAATTACTTCCAAAGTTGTGATAAACAATGAAAGTTGAAATGCATGGTCGTGCAAGTACTTGAATATTTTGAGCAAAAAATTCTTGAATCCGCCTAACTGCTCTTGAGGAATATCTTTGTATTCATATTGTTTTTCGAATTTAAGTTTTGAAAAACAAGGTGAGTTTTTCACATCCTCAGCTACTTCAACAGGAAGTTCCACTTTTGTTTTACCAATATCCTGACTGAATACTTCAAAATATTCTTCCAGTTTGAATCCGGTTCCATACGGATCATTCGCTTTGATTAATCCTGAGAGAACAAAAATAGTTCCTACGATAATTCTGCAAATAGAAATGAGAGATAGCTTCATAAACTTTGTACCGGTTTAATTAGATCAAAAATAATAGGGACTTGAGTTAAAAGTATAGTCGGGTTTAACTTTAACTCTTCGCTAACATATATATAAGTTAATTTTTGCATTTATTGCTCAGATATTTTAATCAAGGCAAATACACAATAATTGATCATGTCGTAATAATTAGATTCAATTCCTTCAGAGGCAATTGTTACGCCTTTGTTATCTTCAATTTGTTTAATTCTCATGATACGAACCAACAGCATATCGGTAAAAGAACTGATACGCATATCTCTCCAGGCTTCACCATAATCATGGTTTTTATCCACCATCAGTTTTTTTGCATGGTCCGAATGAAATCTGTATAGAGCTTCTGCCTTATCGGTGGGTAACTCCAATTCATTATAATTGTTCAATTCAATTTGGATAAGGGTAATAATAGAATAGTTAAGAATTCCGATAAATTCTCCTTTTATATCATCCTCAATTTTTTGTGTACCTTTATCTTCAATGGTTCTTATCCGTTGAGCTTTTATAAATATCTGATCAGTAAGTGATGAAGGACGAAGTATTCTCCATGAGGTACCATAATCTTTCATCTTTTTGATAAAAAGATCTTTACAGGTTTTTATCACTTCATCATATTGTGCAGAGGTATTACTCATTGGATTAATGTACTAAATTATAGCCCGAATGTCGCAAATAAACAGGATATTACCAATAGTATGGACCTCTAACGGGAAGAGGCTTTCATTAGAAGAGCCCCGTATTATGGGGATATTAAACTTAACACCTGATTCATTTTTTGATGGGGGAAAATATTCAATTTCAGAGGCAGTGGCTATCAATAGAATCAAGGAAATGTTATCTGATGGAGTGGATATATTAGATATTGGGGCAGCTTCTTCACGTCCAGGGGCTGAGGTTATTGATCCAATTGATGAGCAAAACAGGTTATTACCCTTTTTTACGACTATTAGAAAAACTTTTCCTGATCTCTGGATCTCTATTGATACTTATCACTCTTCAACCGCTCAGATGTTTTTGGATGCAGGAGCAGATATAATTAATGATATTTCGGCAGGTACTATTGATGAGAACATATTTCAAGTAGTTGCACTGAGTGGATGTCCATATATTTTGATGCATATGCAAAATATGCCGGATTCAATGCAAAAACACCCTGTTTATTGTGACGTTTTATCAGAAGTAACGTCTTATTTAAAGGAAAAATCGCTAATTTTAAACCAAATGGGAATCAAACAAATAGCCATTGATCCGGGTTTTGGTTTTGGTAAAACGGTGGAACATAATTTTAGTTTATTAAAGCATTTAGGAAAAATTGGGGAGGAGCTTCAATTACCTGTTTTGGCAGGCATTAGTAGAAAGTCGATGATTAATAAAGTATTACATACCCAACCTGAGGATGCTTTAAATGGAACTACAGCATTGCATATGCTGGCATTACAAAATGGTGCTTCAATTTTAAGAGTCCATGATGTAAAAGAAGCAAAACAAACTATTCAATTATTTCAAAAATATAATTCAGTTTCTTAAGTGATTTGGCCGATTGAAATACAATGGATAGATATTATTGACATCGTTTTGGTGGCAGTACTTATTTATTATCTCTATCAATTGGTAAAAGGTACTGCAGCTCTCAATATATTTTTTGGTATTCTAACTATCTATATACTTTACCTAATCGTAGATGCACTTCAAATGAAGTTGTTATCTAAAATTTTGGGTCAGTTTATAGGGGTGGGGGTGTTGGCTTTAGTGGTTGTATTTCAACAGGAAATCCGAAGGTTTTTATTATTAGTAGGAACTTCATGGTTAAACAGTCGATTTAGATTTCTTAAAAAATTATTTCCTACTCGTTTGGTGGGGAGCCATGCACATGGGTTAAATACAAAAGAGTTGCAATTAGCATTGAGTGAATTACTCAAAACTCAAACTGGGGCATTGATTCTTATTCTAAAAAATTCTGAACTCAAGTATTATCTTAAAACAGGGGTTGAAATGGATGCTAAGCTATCCAGCCAGTTATTATCCAATATATTTTTTAAGAACAGTCCATTGCATGATGGGGCTGTAATTATCAAAGGAAATATGATTAAAGGGGCCAGATGTATTCTCCCATTAAGTGAAAAAACAGACTTCCCTGATTATTTTGGGCTAAGGCATAGAGCTGCTGTAGGGGTTACAGAGCTTTCGGATGCCATTGCTATTGTGATTTCCGAACAATTTCAGCAAATTAGCATATCATTTCAAGGGAATATTGTTACTAATTTAACGGTTGATGAAGTAATGACTAAGTTGAACGAATATTTATTAAAAGACTAATGCAAAAACGAATTTTATTTTTCCTTACATCTTTTATAGGTTTATACCTCAATGCTCAAAATTTTACTGAGGGGTTTACGGATGTTCCGGCATTATTTTCATCAGGATGGGCACAACAGAACAACAGTTCCCCGTTTGGGTCAGGTGGTTGGATGCAGGACAATGGCAATTTTGATCAGCCACCCAGTGCTCCTAATAATTCAGTAATCATTTGTGATTATACCAGCATTGCATCAGGACAGTCAGGTGATATTTCAAATTGGTTGATCACACCTACTATCAATTTAACTAATGGTGATTCTATTGTATTTTACGCCCGGTCGTTTAATAACTCTGCTTTTCCTGATAGAATGGAAGTAAGGTTAAACAGAAATAATACCACGGATGTAGGATCGAGTACTACATCAGTGGGTGATTTTGACACAACCTTTCTTACAATCAACCCCGGATTAGTTTCAGGTACGGGAGGATTTCCGATGGCATGGACAAGGTTTGCTTTTGCTATTACAGGTGTTCCTACATCTTCAACACCTTGCCGAATTGGATTCCGTTATTTTGTCACTGATGGAGGTGAAAACGGTTCTAATGGCTCAACAATAGGGATTGATAATTTTCAATATTGGTCAGTTTTTACAGGAATAGAAGGAGAAGAACCTTTACATGCATTTATTCAATTTATCAATGATCAATTGATAGTTGAAGTGCCGGAAGCAGTTCGCCCATTTTCGTTAGAATTGATGGATATCTCAGGTAAATTATTAAATAAAGGAGAATTTGAAAAGTCATTCAGTACGGACTTGAGTTTTTTCCCTGATGGAGTTTATTTGCTTCGTATAGTTTATGAAGGCAAATATTTGGTTAAGAAAATTTCTTTTTAAAACCATCATGCATCTGATCAAATAGCACCATCACTTCTTTCTGAAAATCCTCATCACAGATTTTTTTTACTGCATCTACATCGGCAGCCATTTCTTTGGTGAATTTATAAACCTGCTCGTATGGACCTATCTCAAATTTTACAATAAATTTTTCGTTCATGTACATAATAGCTATGTACATGTTTGGGTGGTATATAGTGTCAAGTGTTCTCATACTATGTGGAGTATTTTTTTAAACGTTTGTATAATTCGTTTACAGGTAATCCCATTACATTAAAAAAGCAACCATCTATTTTTTTAATACCAACATAACCTATCCATTCCTGTACTCCATAGCTTCCGGCTTTGTCAAATGGTTGGCAAGTTTCAATATAGTATCTGATTTCATCTTCTTCCAATTCATTAAAATATACGTCAGTACCTTCAGTAAATTTTTCAATCCCTTTGTTGGTATAAATACAAACACCAGTATACACAGAGTGTTTATTTCCGCTAAGCATTTTTATCATTCTTACGGCATCTTCAGTATCAATTGGTTTGTTTAAAATGGTATTGTTAATCGATACAATGGTATCCGCAGTAATAACCATATACTCTCCAGATTTAACTTTGTTTTCAAAACATTGTGCTTTTGCCGAAGCAATAGAAGTGGCAATTTCTGCGGGACTTAAATTTGAGTCAAAATTCTCGTCAGTAGGAATTATCTCAATGGTAAAATCAATACCCATACCTTCAAGTAATTGTTTTCTTCGAGGCGATTGAGATCCCAATATAACTCTGTACGGTAGTTGAAATGGATATTTCATATTACAAAGATAAAAACAGATAGATAATTAAGCATCCTATCATTCCCCCTTTAATGATTCGGGTAGCAATCACATACCTGGATGAATATGGAATAATCATAAATACAGATGCTGATATTGTAATGGTTAAACTCCATAAAGAGTATATATAAAGAGGATAAAGAAAATTAGTTTGACGTTTATTCATCAATATATATGTTAACCAACACCCTACAATGTTGAGTGTAATAATAATAATTGCAATCCATTTATCGGATAAAAATTTTGCAATGGTATTAAATCCGGCAAATTTATCTCCTTTTCTGTCTTCAGCATCTTTTAAAATTTCCCTTATTATAGTTGTTATAAATGCAAATAGACCCAATAATTCTATTTGTTTATTTTCAAAACCTAACCCATAGTATGCAGTTCTGCTAATTACAATCAGATCCATTCCCAGAAATATCATCAAAGTAAGTAATCCAATTACCATGTTTCCAATAAGAACTATTTTTTTAAGTAATAGATTGTAAAGTAATAGCAGTAGTAATGCCCCTCCGGATAGTACTAAAAAAGTAGCTGCATTATTGGCCATTAAACATGAGGCAATAGCTATTCCCAGAAAAATAAAAATGAGTACAAAAGCAGTTTTTTTATGTTTGTTATCAATAAATATATTTTTCTTTTTGTTTTCTCTGTCTTGTTTAACATCTAACAGATCATTGGTGATATTTCCTATTGAGGCAATTGAAGTACAAACGATACCCCAAAGAATAAATTCAATAAACATGTGAAAACTATCTGGGCTGAAATGGGGAATAAGGATAACAACAATGCTGATCCAGATGATAGCTAAATTTTTCCATCGGATAGTATTTAGCCACTTCATCATGGAATCTCGAGCATGTCATCTAATTCGTCGGCTACTTTATCAAGGTATTGCTTGATAGGTGTATCTCTTAATGGAATTTTTACAGGGATATCCATTACAATAGGAATTTGTCCTTCAATAGGCATGGTGGTTGAAAATGAAACCACGGCTACTTGATGTTGTAGAGGTAGTTTTAAAGGTATTTTTTGATTCATAGGTACCGTCATTTTTATAGGTACTCTCATTTTATCACGAATGGGTAATTGAACCCTCATATTAGAAGTGATGGCAAGTAATTCGGGGAATTCAATAAACACTGGTTGCTCTAGCGGAATAGTAGCTTCAATAGGCACTTCTATAGGGAAATTTTTCCCTAACATCGTCATCTTGAATTTTTGATTGATAGGAATCTCAGTAAACAATAAAACTTTTAAACGGTTATTTACTTTAAAGTTGGTATCTACATCGATGTTTTGATTCACATTTAAATTAATTGGAACATCCATGCTATCTCTTACAGGAATATTAGCCTGAATCAAAACTGAATCATCAATTAGCATATCAATATATACCGGTATACTTCGGGTAATATTTACTTCAGTTTTTAAAGGGATGGTTTGCTCTACATGAACTGTAGTTTCGATATATTGTTCACCTAATTCTCGCAAGTATCCGGCTGCATGATCTAGTCTTTTTTCGGCTTTAGCTCTTATCATCAAAAGGATGCCTATTAGGATGGCCATGGTTGTAAATAAAATCGCATTTGCAACGTAAGAGAATTTTTGGAATCGAGAAGCCATGCCTTAAAATAAATAGATGCTAAAATTAGGATTATTTCCCAATAATCATTTCATTAAATACAAGCTATGGTTGGAATTCCAGATAGCCGGACTTCATTTCACTGCCATCTCCATATACATCTACCACATAATAGTAGGTACCAGCAGGTAAATAATCATTCCCTAAACTAATGGATGAGTTTGATTTACCATCCCAATTATTATTATAAGGTGCTGAATGATATACCTCATTACCCCATTTATTAAATACGGTTACTGTGGCATTAGGGAAATTATTGATCCCTTGTATAATCCAGGTGTCATTTTTACCATCTCCATTAGGGGTAATTAATTGTGTAATAATTATCGATGGAATGTTACAAATCAAATCAATAGTGTCACTTTGATTACAGCCAACAGAGTCAGTAGCTGTAACAATATAAACACCATCTGGAATATTTGTTAGCGATGGATTTGTTCCGCTTCCTGAACCACTCCAAACGTAAGTAGTAGGATAGTTAGAAGTTGAACCAACAGAAATAGATCCGTTGTTTGAACCACAATCATTAGGTACTATTGAAACTACGTACACTGAAAAAGTATCCATATACACCATAATACTATCAGTTTCAATAATACCGCAACTATTTACTGATACTGAGTATAATCCTGTTTGTGATATGGTTATGGTAGGGGTTGTTTCTCCTGTACTCCATAAATAAGTAGAATATATGTTGGTGGCATCCAATATTTGGTTTTGAATAGTACATAATACATTATCCGGACCTAAATTAACAGATGGTAAAGGATAATAATCAACTATAATGCTATCTCTGGTGGTACATCCATTTTCAGTAATATCAACCCAGGCAGTTCCTGCTGTTGGGAATGAAATGGTATTTGTATTTGCTCCTGTTGACCAAAGTGTAGTACCTGAGGTTGCAGGTGCAATCAAAGTAATTGGGTTGTTACTACAACCTGTAGTGTCGGGTCCAAGATTAACTATTGGATTTAAGTTTACAGTTATGGTAAAGTCAGTAGTGTCTTTACAGCCCGCAATATCTGTTGTAATTACTGTATAAGGTGTTGTGGTAGCCGGGCTTAATAAAATAGAATCAGCAGTAGTAGGTCCTTGACTCCATGTGTAAGTTAATGGTGCCGTACCTCCACTTCCATTTCCGAAAATGGTAGTAGATTGCCCTTGACATATAGTAGTTACACCTGTATAATTTGAAACAGGATTTGTACTAAAGTTAATGGTTACAGAATCACGAGTTGGACAACCGTTTACTGTAACATCAACCCAATAGATACCGGAGGTAATAGCATTAATAGTTTGCGTATTTGCAGTAGTTGACCAGTTATAATTTGCTCCCGGATTTTGTGCATCGAGGGTAATAAATGGAACTACGCCGTTACAAACATTGCTATCAGGTCCTAGATTAACTGTTGGATATGAAAATACATTCACAAGTTGGGTAGCTGTTCCCGTACAACCATAACGTTCAGTAACAGTAACGGTATATGTTGTACTAGAGGCGGGTGATGGGGTTATCGGATTGATAGTTGCCCCTCCCGGCGACCATGAATATAAATATGGTAATGATCCACCTGATGGGTTAGCTGTTAATGAAGTGGATTGTCCGACACATAATGAATCATCTCCGGTAATATTTACTGTAGGATTGATACTAATTCCTAATATGATACTATCTCTGGTAGTACAACCATTTACTGTTACATCTACCCAGTAAGCTCCTGAAGTTGGAGCATTAATAGTTGGGGTTGTAGCACTTGTGCTCCATAAATAAAAACCTCCAACGGTTGTTGCATTTAAAGGAATCGGTCCGCCATTACAAACCGTATCGTTGGGTCCAATATTTACCACCGGATATGAGAATACATTTACCAACCTTGTAGCAGTTGAGCTACAACCAAAACTTTCAGTTACGGCAACTGTATATGTAGTAGAAGTTGCAGGTGTAGGACTAATAGTATTAGTTGTACCTCCCCCAGGCGACCAAAGGAAGTTATATGGCCCTGAACCTCCTGATGGGTTGGCAGTAAGTGTAGTAGATTGTCCTATACATAAAGAATCATCACCAACAATATTGATGGTAGGAGCAGAACTAATTCCTAAAGTAATACTATCTCTTGTAGTACAACCATTAGTTGTAACATCTACCCAGTAAGTACCGGTTGTAGGAGCATTAATAGTTGCAGTATTTGCTGAAGTATTCCATAAGTAAGTAGCACCGGTTGTAGTTGCATTTAATAAAACAGGACCTCCATTACACACAGTATCATTAGGACCAAGATTAACTACCGGATAAGGGAAAACGGTGACACGAATAGTATCTGTTGCAGTACAAGTTAATCCATCTGTTACAGTAACGGTATAGGTGGTAGTTGATCCCGGAGTTACTACTTCACTTGCAGATGGTGAAGGTAATACTGGATTCCAACTATATGATACCCCACCAACATTGTTTACGGTATTTACATTAAGAGTGGTTGATTGACCAACACATAATAAACTATCAGCAGTTGTAATTGCAGTTGCAATTTGATCAACGGTAATATTAATAGTGTCAATAGCAAAATTACAGGCCGCAGGTGATAAAAAAGCGGAAACTATAATTTGCACATTGGTATTAGTAAAATTTACATTTACAGAAGTATCAGTTGGGCTAGGCGCAGTTGCAAAAGTACCCCCTGTAATTGACCAAGTATAGTTAGTAATGCCCGGTATTGGATTAATATAATAATTTACGTTAGTTGAGTTTCTACACACCTGAGTTACTCCGGTAATCTCTTCATTTGGTAAATAGTTGGTGCATTTACAAGCAAGATTAGGAGATGGGCTTGTAGTTGAATACCCTTTGCTAAATTGATTGATATTTACTCCTGAGAAAGCACCTCCTGTAGTTGCGGTGAGTATACTTGCAATAGGGACAACCGTAACTGTAGGAGCAACCGTTGTTTCAAAACAACCCCCGCTAAATCCTGTTGAATTGGTTGAAACAACATACATATCTCTATTATTTCCTGCAGGTGAAACCGGTGGATCACACCAACCTCCAAAATAAAATCCACCATCAGATCTTACTTGTAGGGCACGACCTTCATCTGTTCCTGTACTCCCATAACATTTTGACCAAGAAAAATTTCCTGCAGCATCTAATTTTACAGCCCACATATCATTCCCTCCACCTCCAAAACTATTGGTGGTTCCAACAATTATATAACTTCCATCTGATAATTGTTTTACCATATAACCTCTATCATCACCCGCACCGCCAATTGCTTTACTCCATTGTACAGTCATTGCAGGAGGAGCTCCTACTTTGATTAAAAACATATCATTTCCACCGGCACCAAAACTGGTTGTAAAACCACACATGATATATCCACCATCAGCGGTTTTAAAATATGAACTAGCTTCATCCGACCCATTACCACCAAATGATTTATATGAACTTACAGCAAGAGAAGCTGGAGTTGGTGGAACAATTACCGGAGGTGTATAAGTCATTCTTGTTAGAATGAAATTCCTTCCACCACCACCAGCAAAACCATCCGTCCACCCAAACATTGAATAACTGGTGGATGATTCTTCTATAAAGTCACGGGCTGATTCAGATACAATACCCGCAGTAGTTCCAAAAAAGCAGGAAGCTACAATGTTTCCAAACGTAGCATTATAGATAGTAAATGTAAGATCTCTATCATCTGCAATTCTATAGTTGTTTGTCCAACCAACCATTCCATAATTTTCACCGGGTGTTCCTGATGGTGCTACTGGTGTTACCTTAAACATCTCATCATCGTATCCAGCAAAACCACTGGTCATACCAAAATTATTATTAAATACATTGGCTCCAGTACCGTCAAACTTTTGTAGATACCAGTCATCATTGTAGTCAGGTGTATATGTTCTTCCTCCAATAACAAACCCTCCATCATTTGTATTGGCCACAAAACGACCTTCTTCACGATTATTAATTATACCTGATGTTCTGCTCCATGTTATTCCTCCAACAGCATCACATCGAATAGTAAACATATCCTTATTGTCCTCATTAAAGTTTCCGCCGGCACCTAAGGTTCCATAGGATTGTGTATTTCCTGATATCACATATCCACCCGTGGGCACAATAACTATACCTTCCAAGGCATCATTGGCAGTACTGCCATATGTCTTTTGAAAAGTTAGCTGTGCATAGCTATATTGAATAAATAATAAAAATAGTCCGGTTAATAAAACAGAAAGGGCTTGTTTACTTTTCACAAAATCGGGTGTTAAAACACTATTATTTAGCTAACAACAATATTACTAATAAATTATGAATTTTTCAATCCATGGCCCGTTAAAGGTACAAGTACCTTTTTATTAGATGATTGTTTTAAGGCTGCCGTTGCAACGGCTGAGGTAAATTCTACAAAATGCCCCAAACGATGCAGCCTTTCTTGTTCAGGAATAATATCTAATTCATTTACAGGATAGTATACCCCAGAGGTATTGATTAAAATTTGATTAATAAGTGGTTTTCTTATCGGATTTTTTACAGCTATTCCCTCCGCTTTAGTGGGTTGAAAAGTGCTCATATCTTTATCGGTTAACGATGGGCAGTTGGCTGCCTGAGCTATTGATAGTTTGGGGATTTGTTTAATCAAGTCTGCTGCTTTTAATTCACTAAACCCAATATATGCTCCAATGATTAAAGTACCATTTCCTACAGGGAAAATAATTTCCTCCGGCATCTCTTTACACTGTTCCCAAACTTCATAAGCAAAAGTTTTTGTCCCTTCAAAAAAGAATGGGTTGTAAGAGTGGCTAGCATAATAATTTTTTTGTGCTGCAATTTTTGCAGCATCTGCCACATCTTCTCGGGTTCCTTCAATTTCTATTACATGTGCACCATACCCCCTCATCTGTTTTATTTTAGCAGGTGATGCTTTTGATGATACAAAAATTTCGGCTTCAATATTTGCTTTAGCAGCATATGCTGCAATGGCATGAATCTTCTACAATTTTTTTTACACCAAGCTCTTTTATTTTACTTAATAATACAGTAGCACCTCTATCTTTGTATGAGCCTGTTGGGAATAAAAATTCTAATTTTAAAATAACCTCTTTGTCTTTGTAATTCATATTGGAAACAGGAGTCATCCCTTCGCCAAAACTTACAATATTTTTTTTATCGAACACAGGTATTTGCGGTAAATATTTCCATAGTCCCTGATGCTCATGATCTGTATAAAAAAGAAAATTTTTATCAAAAGGTGATTTTATTTGCAAAAGATCTCCGCTTTCACCTATCCATATTTTTTCATCAATAGGATAGTTTTTATTTCCATCATTTAAACTCCACAATTCTTTCATTTTTATTTCTTATTATGGTGGCTTTCGCTACGCTACGGGCTCGCTGTTTGCTCGGCCCGCAATTGGCGGGCTAAACCCTTCGCATCGCTGCCACATTACATTTTTGCCATTTGTAAACTTCTTTGCCAAAGTTCCTCTGCGGCTTTTTTATCGTTTGCAAGTGGAAGTGGTTCCTTCTCTTTACATTTATCAAAATATTTCCCTGTTGTATTCTCTACCTCAGGAGAGGTGGCTAAATATAAACTGGTTTTGGCACCTTCTTCTTCACTAATACCTTTAAAAAATGTAAGGAGATTCCATGCCGCTTCACCCCACCATTTGGTATTTTTACCCCCAATTTTTGTTTTTACTACGCCCGGGTGTAACGCATTTACGGTTACCCTATCATTTTTTAATTGCTCTGCCAGATATTTAGTAAATAATACGTTGTATAGTTTAGAATTACTATAAGCCCACATCACAAAATATTTTTTTTCTAAATGAATATCTTCCGGATTCCATCGTCCCTGATAGTGTGACATGCTTGATACATTTATTATTCTAGCAGGTGCTGATTTTTTAATTTTATCAATTAAAATATTGGTTAGTATAAAATGAGAAAGATGGTTGGTAGCAAATGTTTTTTCATATCCCTCATCGGTAAGTTCCCTACTTTGATATACCCCTCCTGCATTATTGATAAGTATATGTAAATGCTCATATTTTTCGTTGAACTCTTTTCCAATTCTACGAGCATCATTCATGATAGAAAGATCACCTAATAAATATTCTACATGCGGGTTAGCTGTATGTTTCTTAATCTCATCAACAACTGCTTCGGTCTTATCTTTATTTCTACCAACAATTATTACATGGTAATTTTGTTTGGCTAATGTAGTAGCAGTTACTTTTCCAATGCCAGCTGTGCCTCCGGTAATTAATACTGTTTTCATAAATTAGTGATGCATTACAATAAGGTCTAGTGATTGTAAAAGTTCATTTTTTTCATTGATGAATTCAAAGAACCAATGTATTGAAGTATATCCACGATCAGGTTTAGGATCAATTTTTTTTACATGACATTTACAATACGATGTGGTATTGGTATATACCGGTTTTTGGAGCCACCAATTGGTAATTCCTTTACCTGCAAAAACAGTATGTTTAAATCGTGGCACCCATTCACGGTTATAAAATATGTGAAACAGGTGAGGACCACTGGCTATTAAGCCTTTAAAATGCGATTTATTGGCAACGTCAATATCAATATGAAACGGCATAGGATCATAATGTTGAGCAAACTCAATAATCATTTCATCATTAAGAGTAATGGATCCAAAATCAATGATTTGGTTTTCGTATAGTTGAGATATGGAGATGGGTTGCAGATCCATACAATTATGCAGCATATTGTTTAAATATTTTATTTAGCCATTTGAGCATTAGGATAATTACCAGTGCCGCTATACTTAATAAAATAAAGTTAACCCAGAAGAAATTTGCTTTAAATTCATATTTATCCCAGAAACTTGAAAGTACACCACTTAACTTATTCCCAATAGAGGTTGCTAAAAACCATCCACCCATCATTAATGAAGTAAACCTTGGAGGACTTAATTTTGAGGTTAATGATAACCCCATTGGACTTAAACATAATTCTCCAATAGTAATCACCATATATGACATAATGAACCACCAACTGGAAGCTTTAACAGCACCATTGTTACAATAATAAACAGCCCCTACCATTACTAAAGTTGATAATGCAGAGATTACTAATCCTAATGCAATTTTTGCAGGGGTTGAAGGTTCTTTTCCTTTGCGTCTTAATAAACCAAAAAACGAAACTACTAAAGGTGTAAGAATGATTACCCAGCCTGGATTAACAGATTGATATAAGTTAGATGTAAATACCGGAATGCTTTTACCTTCTTCCGGCCATTGTGATTTTTCAAGATTTTTAAAATATGGATGGTAATTATATTCTTTAACTACTTTTCCGTTCTCTTTTTCAATCCTAAATAGATGATCGTACTTAGGTACAGAGTCTTTAGTTAATGTAACGTTTTGTGATAGTTTTAAAAAGGCTACCGGTTGCTCAATGGCAGCAGGAACTCTTTTATCTGTAAACCTATCGGCCCAGGTACTTAATGTAGATCCATTTTGTTTGAATACAGCCCAAAAAGCAATCACCACAAAAAATATGGCAAGCATTGCCGCAATAGGTTTTTTTTCTTCCTGATTTGCTCTAATCAGAATACTTGCATAAAATATAATTACTGGAATACATGCAAAAATAAATGCATTAGTGGTGGCAGAATTTAGTCCAATGATATTTGGCGGAAGGAAAAATCCAATCACTCCAAAGATGATGGCCGGCAATAAAATAACAAGAAAGATTTTTAACAAACTCATGTCTTCTTTTTTGGCAGGCTTAAGCACATCAGCATGTTTATAATGTTTGGTGCCAAGTAAAAAAACAACAATACCTATAAACATTCCAATTCCGGCTGCTAAAAAGGCTTCTCCCCACCCAAAAATATTGTAGAGTGCAGCTCCAAAAAAATTACAGATAAATGCCCCAACATTAATACCCATATAGAATATATTATATCCATCGTCTTTACGGGATTTAAATTTTTCATCATTGTATAAATTACCAAGTAGGGTTGAAATGTTTGGCTTGAAGAATCCATTTCCTATAATTACCAGAAACATTGAAATGTATAGAACATTGAGTTCATGTATTGACATAAGACAATATCCTGCCCCCATTAATATACCTCCAATAATAATCGATTTACGATATCCAAGTATTCTATCAGCCAATAACCCTCCTAAAAATGGGGTTAAGAAAACCAATGCAATAAATGTTCCGTATAAATCTGCTGATTCAGCTTCGGTCATTCCAAAACCACCTTTTACATCTTTAAGATAGAGCGTAAATATTCCTATCATTAAATAATATCCAAAGCGTTCCCACATTTCAGATAGAAATAAGTATGGGAGGCCTTGTGGATGTTTTCTAGCCTTCGATTCACTCATAGGTGTCAATATTAAAAAGAGTTTATGCTATTATTTTATGTTCACCATTAATTTTCTTATCAGTGGTGATATAAGAATTAATACCACTCCAGCAATAATTGCATACCAGGCAAAGTTCATATACCCGTTAGTATACGTAACCAAACTTTCTGCAGGAGTTGCATTTTCTGAAGGAGAGATACTAGCTCCAAATAATCCGGCAACATATTGTCCATATGCACTTGCTAAAAACCACATTCCCATCATAAAACCTTGTAGTTTATCTGGGGCTAATTTTGTCATTAGCGACAAGCCGATAGGTGATAAACATAGTTCTGCCAAAGTTACTACAAAATAACCGGTAACAAATAAATTCATATTAGCAACTGCATCAACTCCTGCGGCAAAACGAATTGCATAGAAAATAAAAAATCCTAATCCAAGAAATATAAAACCAATACCAAACTTGTTTACTGAGTTTGGTTCTACTTTTCCTTTTGCTAAACCTAACCAAATCATACCTACCAGTGTTGCAAATATGATTACGAATACAGAATTGGCAGCATTGTTTACTCCATTTTGATCAATGGTAGCTATGCCTAAATCAAGTGTAGAAATATGTTTAGATGAAAATGCACTTAATGATCCTCCTGCTTGTTCGAATATGGCCCAAAATACGACTGAAAAAATAATAAAAGCCATTGCAGCAATGAGCTTTTTATTCTCAACTTTTGAAAGCTTGGTCATTTCATATATGAGATAACCAATACTAAATGGACCGATAAAATACATGAAATAATCAGTATATCTTGTGTTAGCAACCATTACCATAATAGCAGGTATACAAGCTAATGCTCCAATGTAAACTACTATTTCAATCCATTTTTTATTGGTAATACCTTTTGCTTCAAATGGAGAAATTCCGATTGGACCTAGTTTTCTTTTTGTGAAAATGAAAGTAACCAAACTAATGGTCATCGCAATTGCTGATAAACCAAAAGCTACATTCCATGATAATTCGGCTGGAATGACAGAGCCCAACATAGTAGCTTTACCAATAGCTATACAAAAGTATCCTCCTAAAAATGCCCCTAAATTAATTCCTGAATAAAATAACGAGAACCCAAGATCTCTTCTATTATCACCTTCTTTGTATAATTTACCCACCATACTTGAAATGTTGGGTTTAAAAAAGCCGGTTCCAACAATGTTAAACGCTATACCCAAAAAGAAAAATTCTTTAGGGTCAATAGCCAGAATAATGCTACCGGTAATCATTAATAGACCACCCCAAAAAAGTGATTTTCTAAACCCTAAAATTTTATCAGCAAATAGTCCACCAATAAATGTGAATGCATACACCCATGCTTGTGTTGCTCCATATTGAAGGTTGGCTACATCTTCCTTCATGAAAAGCTGATTGATCATGAAATAAGTGAGCATACCCCTCATCCCATAAAAACAAAATCTTTCCCACATTTCACTAAAGAACAATGCCCAAATTTGTTTTGGGTATTTCCCTTGGAAATCCTGGATTTTGGCTAACTCTTCCTGATGTGTCAAAATAATTTGAATTTAGACTATTTTACGCCGTGCATCATTTTCTTTAGCAAAGGGCTTATTGCAAATAATATAACTGATGCGATTCCACAAAGCACAACAAACACCATAAAGAATTCAAACAAATTATGAATTTGAAATCCTGCGAATACAGGATATTCAGTTGGTATTTTATTTTCAGCTAATAATTTTAATTGATCTGCTGTTGGTGTAACAGTTTTATCCATTACTCCTTTAAGATCTACTCCCAACTCAGTTGCTTTTTTGTATTTATCTCCTGTAGCCGGTAAAATAGAACCTAAGGTTCCTGCCAATGCATACCCTGACGCATTAGATAAAAAGAAAACACCATATAATAAAGAGGCAAATCTTTTTGGTGAAAGCTTACTTACTAATGATAGACCAATAGGAGATAAACAAAGCTCTCCAACCGTTTGAATAAAATATAAAAGGATTAACCATTTTACAGCTAGCAATCCACTATTACCTAAATCTTTTACATTGAATGCAATGATAAAATAACTTATAGCAATTAATAATAGACCGAAAGCCTGTTTTACCGGCGACATGGGTTCTTTATTTCTTTTACGTAAAGTATCCCATAACATACTGAATGGGAAGGCAAGAATCACAACAAATAATCCATTAAAAATTTGAACCATTGACGGTGGCATATTCCACCCGAAGATATTTCTGTCAGTTTGATTATCAGCAATAAATGTTAACGAAGAACCTGCTTGCTCAAACGCTGCCCAAAAGAAGATAATAAAGAATGATACGATATAAATTACCCATATTCGTTGGCGTTCTATTTTTGTTAGCGACTTGTCAGTTAAAATTAATCCTGCTAATGAAATACCAGTTGAGTAGATAATTGAATAAATAATGTTTTGACCCAAAACAAAATACATTAACAACCCTAAACCAATAAAAGAAATGAGTGATCCAACTAATGCCCCTGCACCAAATTTTGCTTTTTGTGCTTCACCCTCTTCAAATTCTGAAATATCTTTTTTAGAAGGCAATCCACCAATAGGTTTTCCATCAGGAGCAACCACATATTTATTTTTTAACAGCATAAAGATTAAAGTTCCAAGTACCATTGCGATACAAGCAGCAAGGAATCCCCATTTGAATGCATGAATGTCTCTTACCATATCAACTTTACCTGTAACAGGGTCTTTAACCTCATTTACAACATCAGCAATTAAAGGACAAAAGTATTGACTCAATAATGCACCAATGTTTATACCCATATAGAAGATAGTGAATGCTGTATCTAGTTTGCTTTTATTTTCTTTTGGATATAAACTACCCACCATACTTGAAATATTGGGTTTGAAAAACCCATTCCCAAATACGATAATTCCAAGGGCAATCCATGTTAGCATTTTTGCTAACTCAAGGTTTGAGCTAAAAGTTAATGCACTTAGGAATAATAAAAATTGCCCCAAGGCCATTAATGAACCTCCAAGCATAATACAGTTTCTATTTCCTAAAAATCTATCGGAAATAAAACCACCTAACATAGGTGTTAAGTAACATAATCCTAAAAATCCTCCATATATCAACGAAACTTCTCCTTCTCCCATCATTAAGGAGTTAACCAAGAAGAGGGTAAGTACAGCCCTCATTCCATAAAAGTTGAAACGTTCCCACATTTCAGTTCCAAATAAAACCCATAAACCTTTTGGGTGTCCTTTTTTAGCCGTAGCTTCCGTCATGATTTTCAGTTTATTAATGTTTAGCTAAAATAGAAAACATTTTGACACCAACAATCGGCAGCTTTAGCTGCCAGCGGCAGGGATTGCAGCAGGTAGCCCGCAGGAACGAGGACTACTGCGGAAAGCCTGACCTTTGCGGTTAGTCTTTGAAAAGATGATGTAGATAAAGTGTAGATATTATGAATGGGTGTTATAGCCTTTTATGCTATTTAAGTTAGCAAAGGGCCGCCCAAAACTACTACAATTTCTCCTTAATAAAATTGGTCATTTTGGTAAACAGGTGCAATCTAGTATTGCCGCCGTATATTCCATGGTTTTTATCAGGGTAAATAAAAAGGTCGAATTGCTTGTTTGCTTTAACCATAGCATTGATTAATTCTGCCGAATTTTGCCAATGCACGTTATCATCAGCTGTACCATGTATCAATAAAAAGTTTCCTTTTAGTTTATCAGCATGCTTTGTGGGTGCTTGTAAATCAAACCCATGAGGGTTGGTTTCCAATGTTCCCATATAACGTTCAGTATAAATATTGTCGTAAAATTTCCAGTTGGTAACAGGTGCCACCGCAATAGCTGTTTTAAATACATCAGCACCACGAGTAATGCATAAACTGGTCATATACCCTCCATAGCTCCATCCAAAAATTCCAATACGATTTTTATCAACGTAAGGTAGTGTACCTAAATATTTAGCCGCATCGATTTGATCATCTACTTCTAATTTACCTAATTGTTTATAGGTACATGTACGAAAATCACGACCACGGGCTCCTGTTCCTCTATTATCAACACAGGCAATCATATAACCTTGTTGAGCTAACATTTGCATCCAAATATAATTGGGTCCTTGCCATTCATCTTTTACTTCTTGTGAACCAGGACCACCATATACCGTCATAAAAACCGGATATTTTTTATTGGAATCAAAGTTGGTTGGTTTAATCATGTAACCATTCAAAATAGTTCCATCAGTGTTTTTGAAAGTGAAAAATTCAGGGGCGTTTACTCCGGTCTCTTTTATCTTTTGATCGAATGTGGAGTTCTCAATTAGTTTACGTACTTCTTTTCCTTTTTTATCATACAAGGTAATACTTGGCGCAGTTGAAATGGTTGAGTGACTTACAATATAATATTGAAATCCACTTGTAAACTCAACTGAGTTTACTCCCTTTTTTGTTGTAAGCTGTATTTTCTTTTTCCCATCCATCGAAATAGAATATGCATGACGTTCCATAGGTGAAACTTCGGCAGATTCATAATACAATAATTTTGATTTTTCATCTACTCCGTATACATCTGTTACATCCCAGTTACCTTTAGTAATCTGTGCAATCATCTTTCCATCTTTGCCATGTAAATATACATGATTGTATCCATCTTTTTCACTTACCCAGATAAAACTTCCATCCGACAAAAATTGCATATGGTTATTGATTTCAATATAGCAAGGGGCTGTTTCTTCCATTAATAAACTAATGCTATAATCTGATTTACTTACTTTATTGATCTTTAAGTCATTTTGTAACCTGTTCATGGTAAAAATCAATAGTTCATTAGCAGGTGTCCATTTAATACGTGGAATATATTCGTATTGAGGCAATCCTCCTATTTGGGTAAGTTTTTTTGATTCCAAATCATACATATGTGCCGTTACTACAGAATTTTTCTCACCTACTTTTGGATATTTAAATTCATAGTCTTTGGGATACAGCGATCCTTTATACATGGCCATCTCAAATTGAGGAACATTTGTTTCATCAAAACGAACGAAAGCAATTTTTTTACCGTCAGGACTCCACTCAAATGCTCTAACCAGTACCAATTCTTCTTCGTATACCCAATCTCCTTGCCCGTTAATGATACTGTTGATTTTACCATCAGTGGTAACCTGTGTTTCTGAGCCTGTAGCGAGGTCATAAATGAAAATATTATTATCAGCTACATAAGCTACCTTTGATGCAGATGGATCAAAAGCAGGACTCATTATCTTATTATGCTTAGGTAATGCCGTTTGTTTTTTAGTATTTACGTCATACACGTAGTAATACCCTTTTCTTGAATGGCGATATATGGCTTCGGTTTCAGTACTTACCAGAATTTTTGATTCATCATCGCTAAAAGAATATCCCTCCATCTGAATGTTCTCAAATATGTATTCACCAACTTTTGAGCCAGTTTTGTAATCATATTTTTCCACTCCTCTTTCCACTTCAATTGTGTAATGAATACCATCGTTCATTGAATTGAGACCGTAAAGGTATTGTGGATAATAACTATAATTTTTCCAGATATCTTCCAGCGTAATACTTTTTTGAGCAACTAAAGTTTGTGTTGCAATAAAAGCGATAAGTAGTGAATACTTTTTCATAGATGTGTTTTTATACTATAACGAAAATATAATTAAAATCGATTAGGAGCGGTTAACAGTTGCAAAAAAGGTTTAAAATGTTGTTATATATAACTAGTAAAAACAAAAAAAAGCCTCCCTTACAGGAGGCTTTTATGTATAAAAACACCACTATAAAGTAGCATCACCAGCTAAGCAATGTTACTCCTAATGTAAATGGATACAAGTTGGGATTTTGTCCACGGAACATAGGTGTAAATTGATAACTGGCATATATGCTGAAGAACGAATATTTGATACGTATCATAGCAGTAGCGGTAAAAACTTCTAAATTAAAGTCATCTCTTTTTTCTTCTTCTACATCCATTCCGTTTTCAGTATAGATGATTCTGCTACTGGCGCCTGTTTTGATTCCACCTACCACTCCAAAAGTAAAGTTGAATTGTTGACGGTGTTTGGCAGTTTTTTTTGTTCTTAAGTTGAGGAATAATGGTATTTGAAAATATTGAACAGCTAATCTACTTCTATTAATACTATGTAACGTATCGGTTGCTCCAACTACTGGTGTAGTGTATCCTTGACCAGGGTAATCATTGGCTTCATCAAACCTGATTTTTTGAGCAAAAGCATAATGCTGGAAGTCCCATCCCATCCCGGTTACAATATTGAATACATTATCTA
The DNA here is from genome assembly GCA_964624635.1 of uncultured Candidatus Competibacteraceae bacterium. Classification (GTDB taxonomy): domain Bacteria; phylum Bacteroidota; class Bacteroidia; order CAIKAF01; family CAIKAF01; genus JANWKQ01. Next base: position 8,156 of record CAZUXM010000015.1, on the reverse strand, counting down.
CTACATTAAATCTCCACTCAAAGAAGTTAACCCTTATATGGGTATTTCTCCAATAGTTCATTTCCATAAAATTATAATCTCCTTGTGGTTGAAGATCAAAACCATTAGTAAGGTCCACCAATCCATCTACACCAAGATCGATACCCATCCATACTAAGTCTTGTCTATATTTTCCCCCGTTGAACATATCTCGAGGCCTGGTAAAAAATTTTCCTTTTTTCTTTTTTGTCTGTGTACTGTCTCCTTCATTTTTCCAATTATAGTTGTAATTGTAGTCATATTGATAATTGTAATCATAGTTATTATCTTTATCAGAGTTGTTCCCATTATATAATCTAATATCAGAACTGCCACTTGCGTTAGCATTTATTTTAGTAGGTTGTGTTTTATAATATATATCGGATGCTCCCGATGCATTAGCTGTAAGCTCATCCGTAACATCTACATATGCATCACTTGCACCACTTACAGTGATGGTCATTTTTTTTGTATTAAAATCTATTAATTTAAGATCAGAGCTTCCGGAGGCAACGGCATTAACATCTTCTGATGATCCTATTATTTTTACGTCTGAAGATCCCATTGCTGAAATATTGGCTTTTTGACAACGTATGAATCCCTTAAAATCACCCGAGCCACTCATGGTAAGATTGAAATCTTGTGTAGAGAATTCGTCTTTTACATCAATATCACCTGAGCCTGATGAAGAAATAGTACTTATGTTGTTGGTATAAATTTCAACAACCGCATTATCTCCAATTTTGCCATTACCCATAGAAATTGTTACTCCATTTTCGTTTGTAATTGCAGTAATGGCGTTTGGATCCATTTCATTTCCTTTAATCACCATTCTTGCAGTTTCTGATTTATATATGATTACATCTACGGGAGCTGTAAGTACAATATTACTAGTAGAAGTTAATATAACTTCTTTGTTTGTTTGTGCATGTAAAAGAATACTGGTAAACAAACTACTCACTAAAAAATACAAATATTTCATATCATCTGTTTTGTGTATGACGGATGGGTTGTAAAAATGTTACAACTTATTTTTTACTTTTTATAGAAAATATAGGGGAGGAGAATTTTATCCGTTTTGATTTTCCGCTTTCATCACGTTCTACTTTTAATACCCAATCAGAACCTTCCGGTTTTTCGTTGAATGCACTAAAAGTAGCATTTACATATTCTTCGATATAGATTTTCTCCCCACTAAACAATTTCTCGAAAAACCCTTTTTTGTGGGGCCTATTTTCAGTAACGGAGCTATTATCATTTAATTGAATATCACTTAATGCCGTTTGTGGTTGAGTGGCTTCAATAGATGGTTGTATTGGATATAATAATGCTGGTGAATTAATGTTTGTTTGTATTACAGCAATATCATGCGTATGATAAACTCGCTGATTTGATTGGGTCTGTTTGTTTTTAGGTTTTTCCTGGTATTTTTTTTGAATATCTTTATTACCCTTAATGATGTGATTCGTATTTATATAATTCTCATGGTAGGTCTTTTTATGAACCATAGTATTATTTATTTCATTTAATGAGATAGCTTTATTCTCAAATTTAGCAGGCCATAAAATATAAACAACAATCACTAAAGTGATAGAAGCAACAGCAACAGCACTCCAATACAACGGCACAGTTGGACGCGACTTTTTATATAAAGATTTTTTATCAGGGTACTTAACAGAAGTATCGGGAGTTATAAAAACCGAACTATATATTTGAAATTCTTTTTGAAGTGATGGATTTAGTTGCACAAATTGCTCTGTTTCTTTTTTATCAGCGTCGGATAGTTCGTTTTCAAAGTAACTTACAAAAAACTGAGAATAGTTATTTTGATGAATGTTTGAAGTAGCAGTAATGTTTACTTCAAGATGTGAAAAAGAAATAGATATATGATGATTATGATTCAATGAAATTTCTTCCATCTCTCTAAGGTACTCATTCATAATCTGAGGATGTATTTGTAAGAACGACTCAACAGCAAACATATCTTCTACTGAAAGGGTGTTATTTATATAAGCATCCATCCATTGGCGGTAGTTATGTATGTTGCAATTAATCATCCTAATACGTTGGCAATACTGCCTATGTGATTTTTTAAACTTACCCTGGCTCTGAAAATATATACCTTTACTTGGCTTTCATTTAATCCGGTAATTTCTCCAATTTCTTCATAACTATATCCTTCATAATCACGTAAAATAATTACCGTTTTCTGTACTTCAGGTAAAATATTGATGGCATTGTGTAATATTTCCTGCAGATCAGAACCTGAAGGCATTTCATATGAATGATGAGCAGGGGTATTATCTGTATAATCGATTCTTTTCCCCTTTCTTTTTTTATCAATCATGGTATTATATGCCGTTGTAAATAAATATGACTTTGCCTTCGCACCTTCCACTGTTTCTCTTTTTAACCATAATTTCTCAAAACAATCTTGCACAATATCTTTGGCCGTTTCAGTATCAGTAAATTTGAGCACAAAACGGTATACCCCATCTGCGTAAGATTTTACAGAAAAATTATATTCTTCAAGGGTCAACGTATGGTGTTTATGGGTGTGACGTGCAACTGTTGAGAAAGTTACAGGTATCTTAAAATAAAAAGAGCCACTATTTAGTGGCTCTTTTTATTTTATTTCCCTCCGGTATTTAGTGTCGCAGATTCGCTTATACCTAGCTTTTTACGGACATCTTTGCTTACATCATCTTTTTCATCCCAATGAAGTACGGCCCCTTTGCTGATGTCAAAAATATAATTCAAGCTTTTTTCAGTAGCTACTTCTTTGATAGCTTTAAGAATCTTATCATTTAAAGGAGTGATCAATTTGTTTTGTTCATCAACTATAGCCTCCTGATAAACAGTTTGAGCTTTGCTTAAATATTCTTGTTTAGCTAAAATTTCATCCTGTGTTAGTTGAAGTAAAGTTTGGGAAGCTCCATCTTTTTGTTGTTGCTCAAACTTTTTTAGTAATACATTGTACTCATCCATATCTTTTTGATACATGGCAGCCAATTCTTTTTCTACTGAATCAAGTGCTTTTTCTACACTTTTCATTTCAGGCATAAGATACAAAAGCTCTGCTGCATTTACATAACCAAATTTTGATTGTGCATAAATATTGGTTAGCCCAATTCCTACTAAAGCGATGAATATAATTAGTGCTTTTTTCATTTCTATTTTGTTTTTCTTTTTATTAATTGTTTTTGGTAACATTTGGCAAAACAGCATTTTCGGCAATACCTAACTTTTTGCGTACTTCTTTGTTTACATCGTCTTTTTCATCCCAGTATAACAAAGCACCTTTGCTGATATCAAAAATATAATTCAACCCCTTTTCAGCAGAAACATCTTTCAATGCTTTTAGGATTTTATCATTTAACGGCTTTAAAAGTAGGTTTTGTTTTTCGCCTACTTCCAACTCATATGCCTGTTGTTTGCGGGTAATAGCCTCGTACTGTGCCTGAAGTTCTGCTTGAGTTAATTGAACGATTTTTTCAGATGTTCCATCACTCATTTGTTTTTTTAGTTTGGCTTCAATTTTAGAATATTTGTCATATTCTAGTTTTAAATCATTATCCAACGCTGTTTGAAAAGAATCTAATACATTTTCTACTCTTTTCATTTCAGGTAATAGAAGCATGATTTCAGTAGCATTTACATGCCCAAACTTTTGAGCATTGATATGAGTACCAATACACAGAACTAAACAAATAATTACAATAATCTTTTTCACTATATACATTAAATTAAGGTTGCAAAGATAGTTTTTTAAATTAGACTTAAAATGCAAGACGATTAGACATTAGGCTAATACCTAAGATTCAACTGTCTTAAAAATGTTCCAGTACTTTTGATCAGGTATGGAGGCAGTGAGGGTAACCTGTTCTTTTTGAACGGGATGACTAAAAATAAGTTGCCTGGCATGCAAACAAATTGATTTATCATCATTCCCCCTTCTATCACCATACTTTACATCTCCGGCAATGGGGCATCCCAAAGAACTTAGTTGAACTCTTATTTGATGATGACGACCCGTTATTGGTTTCACTTCTACTAACGAATAGTTATCACCGGCTTTTAATACTTCATATCCCAACTCACATCTAAGCCCTCCGGCATTTTCTTTTACTATATATGAACGATTGTCTTTTTCATTCTTTTTCAAATAGTGTACCAAAGTTCCCTTTACATCTTTTGGAACTCCTCTAACCACCGCCCAATATATCTTTTGTATCTCCCTTTCCCTGAATTGTTCGTTCATGCGGCTTAAAGCTTTACTGGTACGGGCAAAAAGAACGACTCCGCTTACCGGTCTGTCTAAACGATGGATAACCCCACAAAAAACATTGCCCGGTTTTTGAAACTTCACTTTCATATATTCTTTATACAATTCCGATAAAGGGACATCTCCGGTTTTATCGCCTTGTACAATTTGAGTAGCTAGTTTGTTTACAGCCAGTAAGTGGTTGTCCTCAAATATGACTTGTTTTTCCAGTGCCTGTATATTCATCCTACTTAATGTTGAAAGACCTTAAATATTGCCACAACATGGCAAAGGTAGTTGAAACATTAAACTTTTTTAAGAGTTTGAACTATCCCTTGGTGGTAATTTCTTAAACTGTAACAATACCATAAGCCTGTTTTAATCATTACTTTTGTGCCTTATTATGCACAAGAACAAGCAAGCGGCGGTACCAGTACTATTCCTCACCATATTTATTGATCTTTTAGGATTTGGAATTGTATTCCCGCTATTGCCTGGATATGCCAAGGAACTAAAAATACCTGATGAGTACATCGGGATTTTAATGGGGTCTTTTGCTTTTGTACAATTTTTTGCCACCTCTTTTTGGGGTGCATTGAGTGATAAAATAGGAAGAAGGCCGGTAATTTTGGTAAGTACAATTATATCTATGGTGGCTTATTTTGTTTTTGGTTTTGCTAATACATTTGCGATTATATTATTTTCTAGAATTTTATCTGGATTTGGGAGTGGAAATATATCAGCAGCACAGGCTTATATTGCCGACATTACACCTCCTGAACAACGGGCAAAAAAAATGGGAATTATTGGGGCCGCCTTTGGTTTAGGTTTCGCATTTGGACCAACACTTGGCGGACTAATAAAAACACAATTAGGGATCGAATGGGTGGGGTGGATTGCTGCAGGACTGTGTCTTATCAATTTTGTATTGGCCTATTTTATTTTACCTGAATCATTTCATAATAGAGATCAAACAAGGAAAGTGGATTATTTACCATTTAATGCAATCAAAAATGCATTTAAAGACTATGGGATTAGATTAGTCATGATTATTAATATTGTATATATGATATCGTCTTTCATGTTCAATACCTCGGCGAATATGCTTTGGAACGATAAAAATGGCTTTGATCCACAGCAGATAGGTTTTGTATTTTCTTTTATTGGCGTTTGTACTGCCATAACCCAAGGCTTGCTGATAGGATGGTTTGTGAAAAAATTTAGTGAGATTCGATTGATGATTATGTCTATTATCATCTTAGCTATTTGTTTAATCTCTATAACATTGGTACCTAAAGAACACTTTATTCCTTATGAGTTAATAATCCTTGCTTTGCTTGCATTAGGTAATGGAATGTTAAGACCTACCGCAATGGCTATTTTGAGTAGGCTTACCGATAGAACCAAACAAGGGTTAATTATGGGGGTGTTTGCTTCATTAAGTTCTTTATCAATGGGAATTGGGGCTTCTGTCGCCACTCCTTTATATTCTTTTGGTTGGAACAATCCATTTTATGTAGGAGCCACTATCTTGGTTATACCTATTATTTTATTATTGGTATTAAGAGGTGTGCTTTCTAAATTAAGTGGTCCTGTTGGGATGGACAGCGCCACCGATACGGAGAGCTTGGCCACAGCTGTAAGCGGAGGAGGTAACCCCGAAGTGTAGGCGTCATAAAGATCATAAGTATCTTATAATCTGGCAATTAATTTCTAGTCCTGCCCTGATTATAAATAAATAATGCCCTTTTATACCTTAAAGTGGGCTAAAGCATTGTTATTGTTGAAAAATAATTGCACCTTTGCATCCCCTAAAATGGGGGAATAGAAATTAATTAAGAACAAAAAAGAATGCCAACAATTCAGCAACTAGTAAGAAAAGGCCGTACTCAAGTAGAGTATAAAAGTAAGTCACAGGCCTTAACTTCATGTCCGCAACGCCGTGGCGTATGTACCAGGGTTTACACCACTACTCCTAAAAAACCAAACTCAGCTTTACGTAAAGTAGCTAAAGTAAGGTTAACCAATGGTAATGAAATCATTGCCTACATTCCGGGAGAAGGTCATAACTTACAGGAACACAGTATCGTTCTTGTACGTGGTGGCAGGGTGAAAGATTTACCAGGTGTACGTTACCACATCGTTCGTGGAGCATTAGACACTGCCGGAGTAGACGGGCGTCGTCAAAGAAGAAGCAAATACGGAGCAAAAAGGCCTAAGCCAGGAGCTGCTGCTGCTTCTACCGGTAAAAAGAAATAACTTTTTTAACTAACTAAAAAACGCATCAATGAGAAAGAGTAAACCAAAGAAAAGGATTATATTACCTGATCCTAAATTCAACGATACGTTGGTTACAAAATTTGTAAACAACTTAATGTATGATGGTAAAAAAGGTACCTCATACGAAATCTTCTATGATTCATTAGAAATTGTAGGTAAAAGATTGGCTGATAACCCGGCTCTTGAAACCTTTAAAAAAGCATTGGAGAACGTAACTCCTGCTGTGGAAGTAAGAAGTCGCCGTGTTGGAGGTGCTACTTTCCAAATCCCACAGGAAATTCGTCCTGCTCGTCGTTTAGCTTTAGGTATGAAATGGATGATACTTGCAGCACGTAAACGTAACGATAAATCAATGGCACAAAAATTAGCTAATGAAATCGTTGCAGCTTTTAATAACGAGGGTGGTGCTTATAAAAAGAAAGAAGATACTCATAGAATGGCAGAAGCTAACAAAGCATTCTCTCATTTTAGATTTTAAGTAATTCAAGTTATTGGTCCTTCGACAAATTCAGGATGACAATGTAATGTCCTGAGTTTACGAAGGGCCAATAATGTTTAATAGAAGAAATAATAATACAATAAAAAGAAAAAAAGAATTATGTCACGCGACTTAAAATTCACAAGAAATATTGGTATTGCAGCTCACATCGATGCCGGTAAAACTACAACTACTGAGCGTATTCTTTATTATGCCGGTGTTAACCACAAAATAGGTGAGGTACACGATGGTGCAGCTACTATGGACTGGATGGTACAAGAACAAGAAAGAGGTATTACCATTACTTCTGCAGCTACTACTGTATTCTGGAATTATAGAGGTAATAAATATCATATCAATATTATTGATACTCCGGGTCACGTTGACTTTACCGTTGAGGTAAACCGTTCATTACGTGTATTAGATGGATTGGTATTCTTATTTTCTGCGGTTGATGGTGTTGAACCACAATCAGAAACTAACTGGCGTTTAGCTAACAACTATAACGTAACTCGTTTAGGTTTCGTAAATAAAATGGACCGTGCAGGTGCTGACTTCTTAAACGTGTGTAAACAAGTAAAAGAAATGTTAGGATCTAACGCTGTTCCTTTACAGTTACCTATTGGCGCTGAAGATAACTTCAGAGGTGTGGTTGATTTAGTTAACTTCCGTGGTATTGAGTGGAATGAAGAAGATAAAGGAATGACTTTTAAAGAAGTTCCAATTCCTGCTGATATGATGGAAGAAGCAAAACAATACCGTGAGAAATTATTGGAAGAAGTTGCTTCATTCGATGATAAGTTGATGGAGAAATATTTTGAAGATCCTAATAGCTTAACTGAAGCAGAAATTTTTGCTGCTTTACGTAAAGCTACAATGGCAGGTGCAATTGTTCCTATGTTATGTGGTTCATCTTTCAAAAATAAAGGTGTACAAACCATGTTAGATTATGTAATGGAATTATTGCCTTCTCCATTAGATCAAGAAGCTATTGTTGGAACTAATCCTGATACAGGTGAAGAAACTTCAAGAAAACCAGACGAAAAAGAGCCGTTTGCAGCTTTAGCATTTAAAATTGCAACAGATCCATTCGTAGGTCGCCTATGTTTTATTCGT
>CAZUXM010000014.1:37859-50288 GCA_964624635.1 uncultured Candidatus Competibacteraceae bacterium | reverse complement strand
ATTATCAAATACGTCTTTGGCTAAATCAAGATTTGCCTTGTTGGTAGTTAAATTGGTGTAGGAGCTGTACAACTGTGTTTGTGCATTTTGTTGTTGAAGCTGTATCTGGCTCTCTGTAATCTCACGATTCAACTTGGCATTATCCAACGTAAATTTACTTTGCATGTATTGGCTATGGCGACGAAGTCCGCTAAAAATGGGAACGTTTAATTTTAAACCTATTGAACCATATTCAAACCAGTTGTTAAATGATTGGGCAAAATAACGTGCATAAAAAGAGAGTGAAGGTAAAAATGATGTTTTTTTACGACGCATATCTACCGTTTGTAAATTGATATTAGTATTGAGAATTTGGTAATCAAGTCTGTTGTTAAAGTTAACGGAAGCAGTTTCGGGCATTTGCACGTCCATATTATATTGTACACTGTCTTGTATAGATAAGGAGCTGGTCATATCCATACCAATAGCATTTTTTAAACTGTTCAAGGCTAACTCATAGTTAGTTTTGATTACCATAAGTTGAGATTTAATATTATTGGCACTCACCTTTACCCTGTCTAAATCAATTTTTTTAAGTGCTCCTTTATCATATTGTAATTGTAATACTTTTAAAAGGTCTTCAAATTTCTGATAATTCTGTTGGAGTAGTTTTTCCTGTTCCTTTGAAATTAAAACACGGTAATAGGCAATTGAGGTGTTATAAATAAGTGTTTCGTTATTTTTCTGAACATTTAAGTCAGCAGCTTTTTTTGTGTTACGAATACCCGGATCAGCATATATCATGGTTTGATCGAAAATAGCCTGATCTACCTGAATAAATACATTGTTATTGTATTGTAACCCGAATTGCACTTTTAAATCATCCGGATTACCAAAGGTACCTGCAGGAATTACGCTGGTTTGTCTTATCAAATTATCGTCAAAGGTATATGCCGCATTTACTTGTGGCATATAAGGTGATAAGTATTCTATGGTTTTTTGACGGCTGATTCTAACTTCGTTGTTGTAAATAGTGCTTGAAGGATGATTTTCCAACGCGTAGTTGATACATGATTTTAAATTTAAATCCTGATTTTGAGCCGAAATTTTTGTTGCAGATATAATTACTACAATTAAAATCAGGAGGTATTTACTTTGGTATTTCATATAGTGAGATAATTTATTTTAAGTGTTTCTTTTTAAATCTTTCAATTAAAGCAGGCATTTCGGCTTCCATAAAGTCCATGAAGTTGATAAGCATCGCTAATGATTTGTTGAAATCTTTGGTCTCTTTGGTGCGTTGTTCCAATACTTCTTTAAATAATAATTTAGATTGTCCCATTTTAATTACAACCCCCTCAAATGCTCCAAACCAATTGCCTATTTTGCTTCTGAAATATCTTCGTCGATCACCCGGTTTTGTGATATATTCAATACGTCCTATAGTTAACAACATATTAATGGCACTACTGGCAGTACTTTTACTAATGCCTAAACTTGGATAAATATCTTCGAAGGTGATTTCTACATCATCAGCTACAATTAATAGTGCCATGATACGTGCTGCTGCCGGTGATAAACCTTCACTTTCAAGGTGAACACCTATCTTTTCAATAAGCTGTTTCTGGTTTTCTCTTAATGGTTTTATAGCCATGTATCGTTTTATTTGGTTGATGGGACAAATGTATATAGTTTGTTTGGTTCGGTTAATGCCGAACCAATTAATATATGTTAAACAGACTGTTATTATTCCGTAAGCAGCCCCGGGCGAAGCAAGTAGCTACCGGGCTGGGGTTGGTATACTCTTGCAGGCGCTGGTGAGTAAACGGAGGAATACCAGCCAGCAACGTGCAAGATACCAACTCCAGCCCGGTACTACTGCGTAGCACGGGTACATGCTGCCAAAACGAAAAAAAAGTGCTTACTTTGTATTGTATCATGCACGAATTGAAAGATATATCTATTGTTGTTCCTCTTTATAATGAGGATGAATCGTTACCGGAACTCGTAAGTTGGATTGAAAAGGTAATGGAGGAAAATAAATTCTCCTATGAAGTGGTGATGGTGGATGATGGCAGTACCGATAAAAGTTGGGAAGTAATTGAAGCTCTCAATAAAAAAAATCCAAATGTAAAGGGAGTTCGTTTTAGAAGAAACTATGGTAAATCAGCAGGCTTAAACGTAGGTTTTGAACATGCTGAAGGGAAAGTAGTGATTACCATGGATGCTGATTTACAAGATAGCCCCGACGAAATTCCGGAACTATACAAAATGATTATAGAGGATGGATATGATTTGGTAAGTGGTTGGAAGAAAAAAAGACATGATCCTATTAGTAAGACTATTCCTACTAAATTATATAACGGTGTTACCAGCCGAATGAGTGGTATTAAACTTCATGATATGAATTGTGGATTAAAAGCATATCGTTATGAAGTGGTAAAAAATATTGAAGTGTATGGTGAAATGCACCGATATATTCCGGTAATTGCTAAGTGGGCAGGGTTTAAAAAAATAGGGGAGAAGGTAGTGGTGCACCAAGCCCGTAAATTTGGACATACCAAGTTTGGAGGATTAGAAAGATTTATAAGAGGACCGTTGGATCTATTATCTATCATGTTCGTTTCAAAGTTTGGAAAACGACCTATGCACTTTTTTGGGAGTTGGGGATTAGTGATGTTTTTCCTGGGTTTTGTGATGGTAATGGTAATGGCAGGACAAAAATTATGGGCCATTTATCACAACCAGCGAATGAGATTAATTTCTGATGATCCTTTATTTTATGTGTCATTGGTATTAGCTATCATCGGAGTTCAACTTTTTTTAACCGGATTTATAGCAGAGTTGGTATCACGTAATTCTCCGGAGCGAAATAATTATAGGATTAGGGAGAAAATTGGAAAATAATCCGAAATACTCTTTAATCATCCCCACCTTCGGAAGACCCGATGAGGTAGATGAATTTTTAGATAGTCTTACACGACAGGAATACAAAAATTTTGAAGTGATTATTGCAGATGGCACCCCTAAAAAAAGTTTGGAGGATGTAGCCAATAAGTATAAGGATAAAGTTCCTTTTACATTTTTATATGAAGAATACCTGCCGGTAAGTGATGCCCGAAACTTAGGTGCTCAAAAAGCCAAAGGTGAATATTTTATTTTTTTGGATTCTGACTGTATTATTCCTATTCAATACCTGAATGAAGTAGATAAAGTTTTACAGGAGAAAAATTATGATTTGTTTGGAGGCCCGGATGCCGCTGATGTAAACTTTACTCCTGTACAAAAAGCCATTAGTTACAGTATGACTTCCTTATTTACTACCGGTGGAATTAGAGGTAAAAAAAATCATGTAGGCGTTTTTCATCCTCGTGGGTTTAATATGGGCATTAAACGTGAAGCTTTTGAAAAAGTAAATGGATATGATGTGAACTTTAAATGTGGAGAAGATATAGATTTAAGTATCCGAATACTGAAGGAAGGGTTTAAAAGCGGATTAATACCGGATGCTTATGTATTTCATAAACGAAGAACGGATTTTAAAAAGTTCTTCAAACAGGTATATCGTTTCGGGGCTGCTCGGATTAATTTGTATACAAGACATAAAAATGAATTAAAGATAACACATCTTTTCCCATTTGCGTTTATGTGTTATATATGTTTAGGCGGGCTGAGTTTTTTGGTACATCTATATGCCGGATTAACATGGCTTTTCACCATAGCATTATATAAATTAATGATACTGGCTGATAGCACGATAAAGAACAAAAGTCTTTACATAGGTATCTTAAGTGTAAGAGCTGCCTTTACCCAATTGTTTGGTTATGGTTGGGGTTTTTTTAGAAATGCCATAGAGGTATTTATAAAAGGGAATAAAAAAGGATTAAAGCTCTAATCAAGCATTAATTATTCTGCTGATAGTTAGGATTTTACGAGTATTTATATACTAATTGTATTGTTTTCTTTGTTATTTACTCAATACTAATCTTACATTTGAATATACCCAAACAGTAATGACATGAACACAACTATCATTACCACTTTTTTAATACTCATAGGATCCGTTGTTACCACATTTGCTCAAACAAAGTATACCAGCAATATAAATGTTGAGTATGAATTTGACCAAAGTTTAAACAGGACCCAATTGGCCGAAAACGAGCAAAACTGTTCTCTTGTTATTGATGCTGATAATAAAACAGCTACTCTTACCTGTGGCAATGCAATTGAGCAGTTCAATATTACCCATGTAGATGAGTTGCATCTAGAATCAGGAATTATTTATACCTATGATATTACAACATCTAATGGCTATCATGAAAAACTGGAAGTGAATACTAAAAAAAATGTATTTACTTTTAAGCCTCTTGAAGTAAAGGCAGGAACAAAAAGCCGCAAGTTTTTTAATGTAGAAGAATAGGTTTTTATTGTAATCTTACTTTTAACTTTAATTGAAAGAATTTTTTAATTGTTTTAAAAGCGTCAGATAACTTACTTAAATCATTCTGTAAAGTAATTGTATTTTCTATATCCCATTTTATTTTTATACTATATTGATTATCGGAGTTTTTGATTAAAGAGGTCGTTAATGAAAAGCTCTCAGTTGATATAGATGAATTATAGGATTCTACGGATTCAATACTAACCAATTGGTCGAAATTTAATTCAATCATAAATTCTTCCGATCCCGGAAAATCATGTTGGTAATTGGCAAAATGATATTGAGGGTCAATTTCCGCAAAATGAATATTGATTAATGAACTGAGATCTATTACCAGGGATCCATCAATGGTGGTGAATACATTGTTATATATTTCACCACTTCTTTTAAATTTCGATCTGAACGGAAATGTACTTTCTATGGTATCGGTTATACAAGTAGTAGTAGCCGATTTTGAAAATATACTTTTGTAATAACTTCCAGATATAGTAGTGTCTTTTTCATTATATAAATAATAGCCTCTAGTTAAAGTGGAGAATTGTCCGGATAATTCAATTTGTTCGTTCAGTTCTGTCCTTTTATCCCGTAGGTCGATTTGTATATTGACTATGTTTTTTTTGTAATTATCCTGTTTGTTTGATTCCGGGATAAATATCAAGGGATATTGTATAAGTTCAGGATATTTATCATAGATCTTTCTGGAAACTGTTTGTGGGATTAATCTTACATATTGATTGGTATAATAAAAAGGAAGTTCATTAGTATAATAGCCACTTCTTCCTTTTTTAGGTAAGTAAATATGTTGGGTCGAATCATTGTCATACAGTACATACGATAATCCATCCATATATATGATATTGGTTAAGGATGTATCAATTGTGTGAATCCTATTGTCCTGTAATAAGGTTTTATAATAAGGAACATTTATCCTGTCGATCATGTTATAATAAAATTCATGCCTAGAGGCTTCTCTTAAAATACCATTTTCAAGAAAAGTTCCCAGGTCATTAAATCCATGCTCTAAATGAATAAAATAATTAAAATCATTTTTGTATTTTAAATGATCTACAGTGTATTTGTTAATGTAATCCATTAAGTATACTCCTGTCAATCCTTTTGCATTAGTTTTAAGTTTACCAAAGAATTCTGATGTTTTGTATGACTGTACATCATAATTTTCCCATGTTCTTAATTCACCCGGATCAATACGTGTTACAAAATGGTATAGTATTTTTTCCCAGGTAAATGTATCTACTTTTTGAGAACCAAACACTTTTTCTGTTAGCTCGTATTTTTTATTTTCAAAAAACTCAACTCTGGGTAAATCTTTTACTTGAATAGGTAAGTCCGGGTCTACGGATAATAAATTTTCAAATGATATATGGTAGGCTAACTTATCTTTGCTTAACTGGTTAGATTTAAACTCACCCAATAAAGAGTTCACATATACATTTACCTGTCCTAGTTCAGAATTATTGACAATAATATTTACTTCCTGCTTGGGTAAAATTTCATTAAGATAATATTTGCTTGTAAACAAGGGCCATTGATGACTTGTAATTACTTCAACCTGATCACCGGGTTCCAGATTACGAATGAAAAAATAGTGTAAATAATAGGGCAATAAACGATAACCGGTACGTTCTTCGTTTCTATAGGCAACTTCATCCAATACAGCTTTAATAATTTCACCTTTTCTTATAATTCTTGCATCAAAAAAGTTAATCTTCTCATACAATAACATGGGGAACGTGGCAGAATCAACTCTATATATATTATCTAACCTTGCCAAAGGTTGATCCATAGTTATTGGTACCCTGAATAAATTATATTTATTAATGGCTTCAGTGGTGTTAAATTGATATACCTGATATCTTTTGATATTTTGATTGGTTATATCAATGGTAGTTTCTTCGTATAATATTAAAGCCTCATAGCTTTTGAACAGAGGCGATTGTTCAAGTGATATTTTAATAGCATCTGTCCAATCATACTTAAATTTTCTATGTTGAAATGATTGGGAGTAACCAATAGTGAGAATAGATAAAAAAAAGAATGCTGATATTTTTTTAGCTGATAACACTAATTGATCTGAACTGAATTGATGTAAGTATTTTTATCTGATTCGGCAATCACATAATATATACCCTTTTTTAGCCAATTTGTTGCATCAATTTTAAGATTTCCGTTAAATTCGGTTTGTTCCTGCGTATATAATCTGTGTCCTATATAATCTATAATTCGTAAGTTGTACTTTCCCTGCTGGTTCAGTTCAACATTGAATGAGCTACCTTCTACAGATACTTTTAATGGATTTTGGGCATTATTATTAGTAGTGTTCATGGTTCTACAAAACTCATATTGAGTCATTATTTTTACCTTTTTGGTAAATAAATTCATACGGTAACAAACAAAACGAATGGCAATTTCACTTAGTCCATTATCCATTACTTCAACGGTTGACCATTGTGAATGAAAAGCAGGATTGGGGAAGGTCCCCCCTTCGCTAAATTCTCCTCCTTTATCAGAACCTACATTATTTAATGCAGCTGATTGTAAGATGGGATACAAATGAGCATTATCTTTTGTTGTAGAAAAATCAGCATGTGTTCCGTTATCGATGGCTAACATATGTGCATCCCCACATAAAATGAACATATTTTTAATTTCATTGGATTTAAAAAAGTCAGAAAGCTCTGTTCTGCTCGCAGAGTATCCTCCCCAGTTATCAGACTTTGTACCGGAAAATGAAACAGAACTTACCCAACAAATAACCTGGTCATTTTGTTTTGCACTTAGTACTTCATTTTTGAACCATTCTTTTTGGCTAGCACTCATGATGTCGCCATCACGTCGTTCTGAACGAAGATCACTCATAATAAAACGAACCCTTCCAATGGTAAATGCCTGGTAAATAGCACGACTTCCTTCGGGAGCTCCTAATGGATAGTAGGGAATATATTCTTTGTATGCCTGATAAGCAGCAGCTCCACATCCACTGGTGCCGTCATTGTTATCTCCGCAAAAATCATGGTCATCCCATACATAAGCAATAGGAATATCTTTCAAAAATTTTGATTCACGGGGTTGTTGGAGAATTAATTCTTCGTAAGCTATTCTATGCTGTTCAGGATTAGGTGAAGATGGATTGGCATAGTGTAAATCTCCCGGCATCATCAAAAATAAAGGATTTTGTAATCTCATTTTATCATACACCCGATTATTAGGAAAAAAATTACAGGAGCCAGCGACAAATTTAAATGACCAAGGACCTTCAACTACGGTATAAAAACTTCCAATATGGTCTTCGGTTTTATCTTTAGTCCCATCAATTTCAATACAATAATAATATTTGGTATTAGGTTTAAGTTGATCGATGGTTAAAGAAACGGTATTTCCACTTTCCATTTTTGCAGAAGTGTAAGTAGAATAAATAGGTTGAGAAAATACCTTATCAATAGATACTGCAAGTCTAACTTTTTCGGCAGGAGATTCAAGTACAGCGTTTACTTTAGCGGATGTAGAAGTAACGGCCCCACTCCAGAAATACACTACTTTATTGGCCATTGCTGGAGTACAAAGACCCATACATATCGATAGAATTTGTAAGTACTTCATGACCTAAATCATTTATTTAACAAAATTAAGATTTAATCTATGTATTACTATAGGAAACCTTAAATTGCTATGTAATTTTATAGCACATTTTAAATAATTATGTATGAAAGCTAAAAATCAAATTGGGTTAGATGCTGCTGGTGCCGAAAAATTGGCGAAAGGATTAAATCAATTATTGGCCAACTATCAGATATTTTATATCAATGCCCGTGGGTTTCATTGGAATATTACAGGAAATAAATTTTTTGAATTACACTTGAAGTTTGAAGAATTGTACAACGACGCTTTAATAAAAGTGGATGAGGTGGCCGAAAGAATTCTTACTTTAGGTCATACTCCATTACATACGTTTTCAGATTATACCAAAGTATCTTCTATTAAAGAGGAAAAAAATATATCTAATGGAACCAAAGCGATTAAATCAGTTGTAAAAGGATTTCAAACATTGATTGAAACAGAAAGGGCATTATTGGATCTTTCTGACAAGTTAGGTGACGAAGGTACCAATGCATTGATGAGTGACTATATTCGTGAGCAGGAAAAGTTAGTATGGATGTATACTGCCTATTTGAAGGAATAATTATCCAACTATACTCATTAAATCATGTAACACTTTTTTTTCTATATCCCAGTTAAGTTCCTGAGAGGCTTTAATGGTATTGGCTTTTGCCTGTTGATAAACCAAAGGTGTAGTAAAGAATATTTGAATGGTATTAGCTATTTGCTGGGGGGTTACATCTTTTACCAAAGTTCCTACCTGATATTTGGTAATTACCTTTCTAAGCTCTATCAAATCGGAGGAGATTACAGGTATACCGCATTGGATATAATCGAAAATTTTGTTTGGCAAACTCAATTCATAATTGATGTTGGTGTTTTTATCCATGGTAATTCCGGCATTGGAGTTCATGGTGTATTGAATAAGCTCGTTATAAGGCAATTTGTTTACAAATGTAATTTTTGCAGTAAGGTTTTCATCCTCTGTCATTTTTTTGAGAATGTGGATTACATCTCCACTTCCAACAATGTATAAATGATAATTTTCAGGCAATAATTTAAATGCTATCACCAATTCTTCTGATCCACGATGCATATTGATGCCACTTCCCTGTAAAATCAGGATGGTTTTATCCTCAGGCATCCCCAGATCTTTTCTGTTTTTTTGCTTGGGAGTTGTATTTTTTACCGGAACATTTCTGATCACCATAAAATCTTTACCATATTTATTTTTGAATAAACCGGCAATGCTTTCGTTTACTGTAATACAATACTTAAGTTTTGGAACAATACTACTTTCTATTTTTTTCCATACTTTTTTAGCAAAGGCATTATTTTCCAGTTCAGGTACTTCGGTAAAATATTCGTGGCTGTCAAAAACCAAAGGTTTGCCTTTTATTTTGGAGGCCCAACGATTAGCCAATAAGGTATCGAGATCATTGCTCCAATAGATATCAGCTTTTGAAAACAACAATAACCAAAATAATCTCCAGTTATACCATGCATAAAACATGGCACCTTTGGTTACCCATAACTTCATCCGTTTGGTAGAATAGGGAAGGGGGGGCATAGGCATCGAGGTTTTTAATTGGCGCCCAATTACCAATACCTCATATCCCATTTGATGCAATTCAAGGCAGGTGCGATTTACTCTTTGATCTGTTGCAAGATCATTGATTACACTAACGATGATTCTCTTTTTTTTGCCCGCCATTTATTAGAATAAAGATACAATTTTTTATGTAGGCCGTATCAGTTGACAGTAGGCAGTTATTGCTAAAACCTATGCTTAATATCAATCTGTCTACTGTTCAGCCTACTGTCTATTAAAATATACTATCTTTAAAACATGAAATCATCCTTTTTATTTTTCCCGATGTGTTTTCTTATTTCTTGTGGAACAAGTAAGGTGAAAGAAAAAATTGAAGTGCCTACTAAAGATTCAATTGAAGAAATTACTGTTATGAAGGTTTTTCCTAGAGATACTGTTGTTACTATTGGTAAAACTCCGGTTGCCATCAAGTCGCCTGATGGAGAGATTAAAGCGGACCTACTTGTATTACCGGGGTGGAACTACCCCAAGGAAAAAATTTGTAATGAAAGTGATTTCTGTACCAAAGCTTTGTCCAGAGGCTATCGTTTAGTATTACCTGACATGATGAAATCGGTATATGCTACACATTATTATCCCGAAACCCGAAAAGACTATAAAAGTTTTCTAACTCTTGCAAAAAGAATATCAAATATTTTCAGGCAAAAATAATTACATACATGGTATTTCTACGGGAGCCCGTGGAGGAGCTATGGTACATTTAACTACTGGTAATTTATTTACCAAAGTTGTTTTACTGAGTGGTGATTATGACCAAACCTTAACTCAGGATGATAACCTTATTAAAAACGTTTATGGACCCTATGCTCAATTTAAAGATAGATGGGAAAAAGAAGATAACCCTGTATATTTATCTGATAAGTGGACCGCCGAACTATATATAGCACATGGAACCATGGATGATGTAGTAGAAGTTAGCCACAGTAAAATTTTTGCTCAACTATTACAGAAAAAATTCCCGAATAAAAAAATCATTTCCCATTTTCCTGAGGCAAAACATGATTTTAATTTTTGGGGCAGTGAAACAGAAGCCGTATTGAATTTTTTTGATAGAGATTAACTATTCTTCTTCCAACGTATCTAAAATATTCAGGTAGTTATTATATCTGAAATCAGCTATTTTGCCATTTTCTACTGCTTCTACCACAGCACAATTAGGTTCGTTTACATGCAAACAATTGTTGAACTTGCATTGTTGTTTTAGTGCAAATATTTCCCTAAAATAATCGGTTACCTCATGTTTATCCATGTTTACCATTCCAAATTCTTTGATGCCCGGCGTATCAATTACATAACCTCCAAAACTTAAAGGTAGCATTTCGGCAAATGTAGTAGTGTGTTTCCCCTTATTGAACTTATCAGAGATAGTACCTGTACGTAAATTCATCTGAGGATCCATTTTATTTACCAAGGTGGATTTTCCTACACCTGAGTGCCCTGTAAATAAATTTGTTTTACCTATCATCAGCTGTTTAAGTACGGTTACACTTTCTTCATGTTCGGCAGAAACTCCTATTGCAGTGTACCCAATTGAATCATAAACATTGATGTAATGTTGCACCTGTTTAATTTCTTTCTCGTTTAACAAATCCGTTTTGTTGAATACTATGATAGCAGGAATATTATATGCTTCAGCAGTAGCTAATACTCTGTCGATAAATCCTGTTGAAGTTCGAGGTTGTTTATAGGATGCCAAAATAATCAGCTGATCAATATTGGCAGCAACAATATGTGTTTGTTTCGATAAATTAGTGGCTTTACGAATAAGGTAATTTTTTCGTTCAACCAAATCAATGATTAACCCTCTTTCTTCATCAGATATAATCACTTTATCACCTACAGAAACAGGATTGGTATGTTTAAGATCTTCTAAACGTAATCTTCCTCCTAATCTGCATTCAAGTAATCCTTTTTCAGTAGCTACTTTATAATTACTACCGGTTGATTTTAAAACTAATCCTTCCATTAGATAATAGGATAGGTGGTAAAGATAATTCCGAGAATAATGGCCATAAATAGAATAGTATTTCCTAACATAGAACCTACCAACCCGTCAACAAAAGAATTACGACCTTTGAGTAATAATGTAAAGATGAGTTCAATGAGATAAATGGCTCCAAAAACACCACAGATAAAATATAAAAGATTTTCTGTGAACCTCATTTTATCTTCTTCAAAGAAAAGTATAAAAAGGCCGGTACCACTTAATAAAGTATTAATAGAGGCAACCAATAAAGAACCATCGAATCTTTTATACTTGCTCATTGCAAATATGCCTGCTTTAATAAGTATGGTAATGATAAATGCAGCCACAGCCAGCGCAATGTATTTTGGCTGGAGTAAAAACTCATCAAACTTCTCATAAAAATACGCTACATCCATGGTGGCCGGTATTCACATGCATTTCTACGAAGATACTGATTATATGGATACTAAACAATAGCGTATACGCCATTTCCCGAGGTATTTTATTATTTTTGTTGGAGGTCATATTTCAATACAATGAAAATATTTAAATATAGTTTTTCGCTATTGATGGTTGTCTTCGTAGTGTTTTCCTGTAAAAGCTCTCCGTCATCCGATATAAAAGGAACTTATACAGGAAGCTATATGAGAGATACCGTAACAGTTGGTGAAGCGACAGCTATGGTAGTAGAGGAAACTTCATTGATTGTAAATATCGATTTTGATCTTGAACATGATCCTGATTTTGGATTAGCTAACATAGCAGTAAATGCTGAGGATGAAACATACCAGCTTACCTATACCACCTCATTAGGTG
>CAZUXM010000014.1:35314-37849 GCA_964624635.1 uncultured Candidatus Competibacteraceae bacterium | reverse complement strand
TACTGTAAATGGTACTCATATGGAATTATTAGTGAAGTTAGATAACGATACTATTCAATTTACCGGTGAGAAACAAGAATAATATCTTATTTACTTAAGCTCTCCAACTGTTCTTCTAATGCTTTTATTTTTGATTCAGCATCGTCTTTTTTCTTCTGTTCAATAGCTACTACTTCGGGTTTGGCATTGGCAACAAATTTTTCATTACCCAGTTTTGCCATCACTGATTTTAAGAAACCTTTGTTGTAGTCAATTTCTTTCGAAATACGTTCTAACTCTGCTTTTATATCTACCGAATTAGTAAATGGGATATAGTATTCGATGTTGTTTTGAATAAATCCGTATGAGTTTTCTAGTTTGTTAGAAGTAAGTTCAATGTTACTTAAGTTACCTAGTTTGGTAACAATGGGAATCATTAACCCATTGGTATCACCTTTTACAAATAGTTCTAGTTTTTCTTTTGGAGAAATTCCTTTCGAGCTTCTAAAGTTTCTGATTTCCACAATTAAAGATTCTGAGTTGCGGAATTTATTTAATAAACCGGCGCCCGAATTCCCCTCTTTGGGCCATGAAGACAACATGATGAAATTATTTTCTTTTCTATCACTTATTAGATGCCAAATTTCTTCGGTAATGAATGGCATAAATGGATGCATTAATTTTAAGACACCTTCAAAAAATTGAATGGTTGCTTTGTAAGTTTCTCCATCTATGGGTTTGCTTACGCCATCTACATATTCCGGCTTAACCATTTCTAAATACCAGGCACAAAAGTCGTCCCAAACCAATTTATAGGTGGCATGTAATGCTTCGTTGATTCTGAATTTTGAATATTGATCATTTACTTCAGTAACAACTTCATTGAATCTGCTTTCGAACCATGCAATGGCTTGCTTATTTCCTTCCGGAGCAGTTGCTTTTTCATCTACCTCCCAGCCTTTTACCAAGCGGAATGCATTCCATACTTTATTGGCAAAATTTCTTCCTTGTTCACATAAACCTTCATCAAATAAAAGATCATTGCCCGCAGGTGATGATAATAACATTCCTACTCTTACTCCATCTGCCGAAAATTTTGTAATTAAATCTAACGGGTCAGGAGAGTTTCCGAATTGTTTACTCATCTTACGTCCGATTTTATCACGAACGATACCTGTAAAATATACATTTGAAAATGGTTTTTCTCCTTTGTATTCGTACCCGGCCATAATCATACGCATTACCCAGAAGAACATAATCTCAGGGGCAGTAACTAAATCATTGGTTGGGTAATAATAGTTGAGTTCCTTATTGTCTTTATCTTTATTCCACCCAAAAACTTCTAATGGCCATAACCAACTACTAAACCAGGTATCTACTACATCTTCCTCTTGTTTTAATCCTGTGGTTGTTTGTCCATTTGCTTCAAAAGCTTTGATAGCTTCTGCTTCTGTTTTACAAACTACATATTCTCCGTTGGCATTATACCAGGCAGGTATACGTTGCCCCCACCAAAGCTGACGGCTAATGCACCAGTCTTTGATATTATCCATCCAATGTTTGTAAGTGTTTTTAAATTTAGGAGGATGAAATTTAATCTGATCTTCCATTACATCAGTTACCACTTGAGGATTTCTTTCCACAAATTTTTTCATATCTACCCACCATTGTAAGGATAATCGTGGTTCAATAATGGCTTGAGTCCTTTCACTTCGGCCTACTTGATTTTGATAGTCTTCAATTTTGGCAATATGTCCGGCAGCTTCTAAATCTTTGGCAATTTGTTTACGAACCTCAAAACGATCTTGCCCGATGTAAAGAGTTGCTTTTTCATTGAGGCTTCCATCTTCGTTAAGAATATCAATTACTTCTAACCCATGTTTTTGTCCTAAAGTGTAATCATTGGCATCATGAGCAGGAGTTACTTTTAAGCAACCGGTTCCAAAGTCCATAGCAACATATTCGTCAAGAATCACAGGGATTTCTCTATTAACAAACGGAACGATGGCTTTTTTACCATGCAAATGTTTAAATCTCTCATCATTTGGATTAATACAAATGGCAGTATCCGCCAATATTGTTTCAGGACGGGTAGTAGCGATGGTAATAAATTCATTACTGCCAACTACCTGATATTTTACGTAATATAATTTTGAATTTTCGGTGGTATGTAAAACTTCTTCATCGCTTAAGGCTGTTTTACCAACCGGATCCCAATTCACCATTCTTAAACCACGATAAATAAGTCCTTTATTATATAGATCAATGAATACGTTCACTACTGCATCAGTATAATGGTCGTTCATGGTAAAATCAGTACGATCCCAATCACAACTGGCACCTAATTTTTTTAATTGCTCTAAAATAATTCCTCCATACTTATCTTTCCATTCATACGCATGTTGTAGAAATTGTTCTCTTGTTAGGTCCGATTTTTTAATGCCCTTTTCACGTAACATGTGCACTACTTTGGCTTCGGTAGCAATACTGGCATGGTCAGTTCCGGGTACCCAGCAAGCATTTTTACCCTCCATACGAGCCTTTCTTATCAATACA
>CAZUXM010000014.1:25074-35221 GCA_964624635.1 uncultured Candidatus Competibacteraceae bacterium | reverse complement strand
ATTGAGCCATTGCTGGTACCATTTATCTTCAGTTAAGCTGGGGTCGTATATTTTAGCTATCTCGGTCATCATGCTAATTTTAGGGATGTAAAAGTAGTGATTTTTTGGGTCTTTTGATGACTTTTTTGTTCCCACAGATTACACGGATATTTCAAATAAGAATATTATTGCATACTATGCTGTAATTTCATTTCACGGATGACATACGTCTTAGCGGATGAATCATCCGTGAAATAAAACAGGGGCAATGAAAGTATTATCCATATACAATTCTGTAAAATCTGGGAGATCCGTGGGAAACTATTAAAAACAAAAAGGCACCTGTAAAACAGATGCCTTGATAAAGTTTTTATAAATAAGAGTATTAGTCTACTACTTCTAAAATTTCAATAGAGCCATTTTGCCAGTCGTGCATATTGCCTCTGCTCCATTGGCGTACATTTTGAGGGAATGTGGTTTGAAGATCAGAACTATACGTTTTTTTATTAGCACTTGAATATCTTTCATCAAATTCCCATTTACTATTATTGATGATGGCCGGACCGGTAACATCCACTAATTTAGCTCCTGAAAAATTAGTTCCGCTATAAATAATCAAACGAGTTTTTGGTGGAACTGCAATACCATCAAAAGTATAAGCAACAGAATTTGGTAATGTTGCACTGATATTATTGTATTTACCCGGCTTTAAAAATTCAGAATATTTATCCATTACATAGGCTTTTGATAGATTCCCTTCATTGTAGTTATCACTCATTACTAAACCTGTGAAGTGAACAATATGTGCATTGATTTTTTCTTTAATCGATTTGTTGGCTTCTGCCTGAGTTGAATCAGTAGTAGTTTCAACTACAGTACGGTTACCATTTTCGTCTTCAATTTCAACGGTTGAACCGTATCCGTCGTTATTGGCATTATAACTATTTTGGGTATTATATGCGTTGTTATAGTTATAAGTATTGCTATTATTGTAATAGGTGTTTGAGTTATTATACCCATTGTTATATCCGTTATTGTATCCATTGTTATACCCATAATTATAGCCGTTATTGCCATAGTTATTATTATAACCGTTATTATAGTTATTCGTATTGTTGTTATTATAAATGTTGGTACTTATTCCGGTGCCGGTACTTCCTGCCGAAAAAGTAAAATCGCTGGTAGTAGTGGGCTTACGTGAATCGTTACTCCCATTATTGGTTGTAGTAACATTTATATACTGCCCAAAAGCAGTTCCGGAAGCAATCAACAATAAAGTGAATATTGAATTTTTCATAACTCTGATTTTATCGTTAATGATAAAGTTTAGTAAATATAGGCAAATTGTATACCATATAACGGATAAACCTGAACATTGGTCGTAAATTATATGGTTTTAACTACAATTAAGTATACACCTTGAGTAGAAACAGGTTCACACCAAACAAAAAAAGACCCCAAAGGGTCTTCTTTATCAGTGTATATATAACAATTATTGAAAAGCTTTTGTCTCAGTTTTAAAGTCTTCAAGAGTAGTTGGGTACATCATAATATCCATTACCTGGTCTTTTTGAATCACCGTATTTTGTATACTTGAATAATACTGACCTTTTATTTCAGATATAGCTACTATGGTTACATTAGTACCGGTAGGTACACTGTACCATTTGGTATCAAACATTGATTGTTCAGGTAACATTCGTGTGCTACCATCGTAGGTAGAAAATCCGTCAAACTTAGTTACTGAATTTTGATCTCTGTAAACAATGAATACTGCAGTGTTGGTAGTGTCAAACTGTTTATCCATACGAACACTCATTTTAGTATTACCACTACGTGGCATAAACTTATCACAGTTCAACCAATTCATATTATTGGCTGAAAAATTATATGAATAACCGGTACTTGAATTAGGGTTACGAACCGGGCTCACTTCATTGTTATTAGCTACATTCCAGTTTACAGTATTTCTGTCAGGTTTTCCATTAAATAATTGCATCGGTTCACCGTTTGATTCAGCCGGCATTTCAATAGCTATAGGTTTGTTATTAGCCAATGTAAGTGGCTGACCATTACGTTCAGCACCTAAAAAAAGTTCACCCCCTGATTTTAAAACCATGTCATTACTTACGGTATGTGCATTTGATAAAATCATATCTGATTTATTATACATTTCTTTTACTTCAAATTCAACATCTCCTTTCACCACATCTCCGTTTTTGTCGATAAAGCTGTTCGGGGCAATTTTAATAATGGTTCCATCAGTTGCTTTTAAAGTATTTTCTTGTTGAGCATTGATGATAAATACCTGACTTGGTTTTTGAGTTTGGTTAAACAGTTTTTCTATGGCAGTTCCTTTACGAAAGTTACTCAACATACCGGTAGTATTATATGGATTTGATAGAGGAGTAAGTTTGGTTTTATCTTCAGTGATTTCCTGGGCTCCGTAGCTATTATCATTTACTACATAAGCATTTTTATTATAGTTGGAATTGTTATAACTGTTATAACCATTATAGTTGTTGTTGTTATTATAATAGTTACTGTTGTTATAGTTGTAATTATTATTGTTATAATAGTTGTTATTGTCGTAAGTATTGGTATTTATCCAATTGGAGTTATTGTTGTTATAATTGCTATTAGAATTATTGTTACTGTTATTATTGTCATTACTATAGGTATAGACATTGGAGTTATAGGTATTGGTGTTATCGTTAGGTCGGCTATAAGTACTTTGGTTGGTAATATTGCTCGAACTATACGATTGGGTTGTAGTAGTGGAGATGTTTCCTTTACTAATAGAAGTATTTCTTTGTGCTGAAACTGCTAAAAAAGTAGTGGCAAGCAGAAGTGTAGTAACAATTGTTTTCATAACCTTGGGAGTTTTTCGTGGGATGTAATGAACAATATCATATGTGTTAACGCAAAACATATGCCAATAGTTTTTATATTTTCTTAATCAGTTTTATAAATATGGTAAAATCACCCCTAAAAAGTTTAGTTTATACTTAATCACCTTTAAAATCGTATTCCGCTTAGGGTGTTGCTGTTAGACATTTTGAAAATTGACACAAATTGACAAAAACGTGAAAATGTGCACTCAAAACCGATTTAGATTTGTTATTTTCAAAAATAGCTGTACCTTACACATGCAAAAACAACCAAATGAAGAAAAGCTCATTAGAGGATGTAGCCAAAGCCTTAGGTGTTTCTAAAACACTGGTTTCCATGGTTTTAAATGGAAAAGCTACCCAATATGGTATTAGTAAAAAGACTGAAGAAAAGGTGTGGAAGATGGTAGATGAGATGGGTTTTAAACCTAATGCTACTGCCAGAAAACTAAGAACAGGCAAATCTAACGTACTTGGGCTCATTGTTGCCGATATTTCGAACCCTTTTTATGCCAAGATTGCACGAAGTGTTGAAGATGCTGCCAACAAAAAGGGATATCATATGTTGATTTGTTCATCTGATGAAAATTCCAAAAGAGAGGCAGATCTTATATCAATATTAGCAGATCAACATCAGGTTGATGGACTTATTATATCATCTACCTTGGATAACACCCAAATGTTTGATAGACTTCACCAACAAAATATTCCGTTTTTACTTCTTGACAGAGAATTTGCTTCCGGAGTTTTTCCATCTGTTACGGTTGATAATAAACAAGGTGCTGAGTTATTGATTCAACACCTTATTGATAAAGGAAATAAACAGATTGGATTAATCACCCTTTCTCCATCCCATTTAAGTACTTTACAGGATAGAAAGAATGGATATAAAGAAGCCTTGAAAAAAAACGGGCTTGAGTTTAGAGAAGAATTAATGAGAGAAGTTTCTTTCGAAAACTTAAGAGAAGACATTATCAAAGAAGTAGATTTTTTATTATCAGAGTCTAATAAAGTAAAAGCAATATTTGCCCTCAATAATCTGGTAGCTCTTTATACATTAGAAGCCATCAAACAAAAAGGATTGAGTATTCCTAAAGATATTGCCTTAGTTAGTTTTGACGATATTGATTTATTTAGATTTACGTCTCCTCCTATTACAGCTATTTCACAACCGCTTGATAAATTAGGAGAACATGCCATGGAGCTTCTTTTTTCATTAATCAATAAAAAATCGGCCAATGGTACGGAAGTACTTAATGGGCAACCTACAGAGAGTAGAGTGGTTTTACCGGTAGAATTAATGGTTAGGCAAAGTTGCGGTTAGTAGATTTATCTTTCCCAATAATCTTTTCCTAGCGGAATATCCAAAAGAATCTTCCTCAAAGTACTTAAGGCCTTTTGGTAACTTAAGTGAATGTTTGTATTTCTATCACCTGAGAAAGTAAATCTTTTTGTAATTACTGAATTAGGTGTAGCCCACGCAATCCATACTGTTCCTACCGGCTTATCGGGCATTCCCCCTGAGGGACCCGCAATACCGCTTAATGCAATAGCATAATCAGTTTTGAGTTGTTGTTGAGCACCTCTGGCCATTTGTATTACCACTTCTTCACTTACTGCACCTACCGTTTCTAAGGTTTCTTTTTTTACTCCCAATACATTTGTTTTTACCCAATAATCATAAGTAACAAAACTCCCCGGGAAAATAACACTTACTCCGGGTATTGAAGTAATTTTATGTGCCAGATATCCTCCCGTACAGCTTTCAGCGGTAGTTAATGTGGCTCCCTTATTTATCAATAAATCTTTGATAACAGATTCCAAAGTTTCTTCTTCATAACCAAAAATTTCATCACCAATAATGGTATGTAGTTTTTTTGATTCTTCTTCAATCAATTTTTCTGCTTTTCCATCTTCATTTAAACTGCTCATACGTAATTTTACTAGCCCCATGGAAGGTAAATAAGCTAGTTTAATACTAGAAGGGAGAGCATCTTCCCAGGTCTCTATAGTCTTCATTAAAATAGATTCAGGAACCCCTTCAATATTAAATGACCGGTGAACCAATGGAGGTAGTTTGAATTTATCACGGATAAAAGGAACCATGTAAGTAGTAAAAAGATTTTTCATTTCCATTGGAACCCCGGGTAAGGATACCATATATTTCCCTTCTTTTTCAAATAACATGGCAGGTGCAGTTCCCCAATTATTCATGAGTACTTTTGCATTGGCGGGTACATAACATTGGGTTTGATTGGCTTCCGTAAATTCTCTCCCTCTAGAGGTAAACCATTTATTTAACTGATTATACACTTCCTGATTAAACACTAATTCCGTTTGAAAATGTTCCGCCAGTACTTTTTTAGTGATATCATCTTTGGTAGGACCCAATCCTCCGGTAACAATAATTATATCTGACCCTTTAAAAGCCCCATCAATGGCTGCTATTATAGCTGATTTTTCATCACCTATGGTAATCATTTTAGATACGGGAACCCCCAGAAAATTTAATTGTTGCGCTAACCAAACCGCGTTTGTATTGGTTATCTGACCAATCAGAATCTCATCCCCAATATTTATAATCTCAGCCTTCATATTGTAGTTCAAAAATGAAAACAAATATATCTGAAAAACCGCCCCAATAGCGCTTAATTAAACCGAGATAGTTATTATTATGATATTTTTTAAGATACTTTTTTTCAACATTTTATGGGATATGTGTCAAAAAAAGCAGGTTTTAATAGTTTTTTAAGGCAAATATCAGTAGATTTACTTTTATCTATTTATCCAAATTATAGACCCAAATTTACATTATATGAAAAAGACTATTGTATTATTTATTATCATGACCGTTGGTGGTAGCTTTTTATCAGCGCAACAAATTATTAATACCAACAAAAAAAATACTTGTGTTTACGATACTGAAACTTCTTCATTACAATCATGTAATGAGCAGACGGTAGCAGCCGTATTTACATTTGATGAGAACAGATTTACATTTACTCATAATGTAGGTGGTGTAAATGCTGTATATGCCATCGAAAATAAAGTATATACTGCGCCCTTTTGGACTTACCGAATTAATAATGGTGAAGGAGTGATGTTTGATCTTAAAGTTAACATGCAAACCAAAGAATATTATTTCTATCCGGTGAATTTAACCGATGGAATTGCTGTTGAATGGTTTAAACAATAATTATAACATCGATTTTATAGTGATGAAAAAATTTTTACTCATTGGGATATTAGGTAGTTTATTACATATTTCAGTACAAGCACAATTACCCAGCTGTACACATTTTTATTATCATTCAGGGTCAACCATCTACCAATATAACACCGCAACCAATACCAGCTCAGTGAACTCTATTACCCTTCCGGCAGGAGCAAGTGGTTTAGCAGTGAGTAATAATTTAAATGCACCTACCCCGGCGGTAACTTTTTATACAACCATAGGTAGTAACTATTATTATTATAATGGTGCTACTTGGGTAAATACAGGTCACTTTACAGGAAACGCTTCAGCAGTTAATATTGGAGGAGCGGGACCTTATATTTATAATTTAAATGGTATCGGTCAGCAGGTATACAGATATGATGGTACAGGACCGGGTGTTTTGGTTTTAAGTTTACCCGGATGGGGTGGACCTTACGATTGTATAGGTGATGCCTCAGGTAACTTTTATATTTTAAAAACTAATTCTGCACCATATACATTAACTATGTATAGTCCTACGGGCACAGTTATTTGCCAATACAATTTAGTAGGCTTCCCTACCTCAACTGCAGGTGGAGGATATTCAATTGTGGGGAATGTATTATATGCCTCTATCGGTGGAACTAACTGTTACGGTAATATTGTAGGTACTACCATTACTTATGCAGGACCACTCACTTTATCAGTGAGTCCAAGTGATATGGCTAATTGCGAATTCCCTCCATTGTTAGTTAATATAGTTACTCCCGGTGTACTTACATGTGCTTCACCAACTACCATATTAACTGCGAATTCTAGTTTAACAGGAGCATCTTATGTTTGGGCAGGTCCTGGAATTGTTTCCGGCGGTTCAACATCAACACCAACTGTAAATGCGCCCGGAACTTATACAGTAACTGTAACAGGTACTGGAGGTTGTACTACAACTGCCAGTGCTACTTGTATAGTTACTCAAACAGGAGGTTTTACTGTTAACTCAGCAATTACTGATGTGCAATGTTTTGGAGTAAATAACGGAGGAATTGATTTGAGTTCCTCAGGAGGTTCTACACCTTATACTTATTTATGGAGTACCGGAGGTACTACTGAAGATCTTACCGGGGTTGCAGCCGGAATTTATACAGTAACCGTTACTGATAATTCGGGTTGTACACAAACAGGAAGTTATACTATCAATGGACCAACGTCAGGTATTACTGCAACTACAAATACAACATCTGCATTATGTGGAGCAGCAACAGGTTCGGCTACTGTTAATGCATCAGGTGGAACAGGAACTTTAACCTATAGCTGGGCACCTGCAGGAGGTACAGGAGCGACTACCACTCCATTAGGAGCAGGTACTTATACCGTTACGGTTACAGATGCTAATCTTTGTACACAAACAGCTACTGCTACAATTATAAGTACTTCAGCGGTAACCATCAACCTTAATTCATTAACTGATGTTACTTGTTTAGGTGGTAGTGATGGTGCTATTAATGTATCAGGTGCCAGTGGAGTTACTCCCTATAATTATACATGGTCTAATGGAAGTACCAATAATAATGCAACCGGATTAACTGCAGGAAATTATACAGTAACAGTAAGTGATGGTACAGGTTGTACTACATCAGCTACATACACAGTTGCTCCCGGAGCCAATCCTCCGCAAGTAGATTTACAAGGAGATGATTTATTAGGCTGTGTGGTACATTGTGTAAACTTTAATGTACCTGCAAGTATTCCTACCGGTAATTTACAAACGTATAATTGGTCAGTGAATGGAGTTAGTGCAGGTAATTCCTCAACCATGAATCATTGTTTTAATAATCCCGGTACATACAGTGTAGGTTTAAGTGTTGTAGATAATAATGGATGTAGTAATGCGATTACCTATCCTAATTATGTAACCGTTCAGGCATATCCTGATGCTAATTTTGTGACTGATAAAAATATTTATACAGAATCTGAATCACAAGTGCATATAGTTGATCAATCAACAAATGCTACCGGTTTAACATGGAATTTAGGAGATGGCACCACTCATATTAACCTTACTGATTTTTCTCATACTTATACTGATACAGGAACATTTTGTATTCAGTTAATTGCATCATCACCTTTAGGTTGTGCTGATACCGCAGAACATTGTATTGTTGTTCAGGCTGAATCTTATTTTTATATACCTAATGCATTTACACCTAACGATGATGGATTGAATGAAACTTTCTATCCGGTAGCATCAGGAATTAAAAAGTATAGCATTGATATTTATGATCGTTGGGGAGAAAACATTTGGGCTTCTTCAAAAGATGACGACCAGTGGAATGGTAAAATGAAAAATGCACAAATGGTTCCGCAAGGAGTATATGTGTACAAAATCATTATTACCGATGCTCAGGATGAAGTGCATGAATTCATGGGTCATGTAAATGTGATCAGGTAAGAAATAGTGACTTATTTCTATTTTAGAATTTGAGAGACGGCACATGTGACCCGTCTGTGCAAACCCTCATATCTTTATGTTGATTAGGATTCGAAGAAATTTCGTTTCAATTTCTCATGGTTTTCTACTGCATAAATCCCCTTTAATAATTTTCACCCCATCAATACCGGCATATTGCTCAGCGCTGGCGGCAAATTTTATGAGGTGTGATGTCAGAGATGCCTTGAATTGAAAACACACCGTTTCCCAAGTGTAAGGAGTTTTATCAAGCGGAGTAGTAAATTTTATTTCATCATCAATATATACATCAATACCTACCGGTTGATCATATACATAGGTGCCTGCAGCAATGGGCATGGACGAAAATTCAAAAATGATGGTATAGGTTTCTCCTTTTTCTAAAGCTACTCGTTGTTCTAAAAACTCACGATAACTATATAAATTTTGCCAGGTACCACCGTCTTTTGATGATTGTGGTTTACCTACCCAAACATAGCCGGTAGAAGTATATAAAGTACCATTGGTATCATTTAAATCAGGAGTGCTTCCCGGATTCCAACCCTCACCATGTTTATCTTCGCCTACAATACCATTAAATGAACCGTTGGTAAATAAATTTGCGGGAGGACCCGATTGTGCATTTACAGATACGAACAGACCTATCAATAATAAACTGAAAATAATTTTCATAAAATAACTTATATATACAAATATAGAATGTACCAAGTCTACATAAAAACGAAAAGGGGTCATATACCTGACCCCTTTCGATAATTATTGTTAATGGTTATTAAATAGATACAGATTTAGCCATAAAATAATAATATCATATAAAGAATGTAGTATGATTAATATCTTAATATTCTTAAACCATTGATAGTGTATTGAGAATATGATACCTAACAAAATAGGATCTAGAATATTAATGATTGTTCCATAACCTAGATGCAGAAGCCCAAATGTAGTAGCAGATAGAGCAATACCAATAATTTTGTTTTTTGTCACTTCTACAAGTCTAGTTTGAATATAACCTCTGAAAATTACTTCTTCAACTAATCCTGCAGTTATAGATGTAAAAAAAACTAACCAAATATTTTTGTTAAATATTTCAATTAATCTAGATATCTGGGGACTTACCTCTTGAGGTGAAAAATAGTTTACAACTAAATGATTAATAACAGTCAAAGAATAAATGATAATAGTTAAACATAAGCTAGAAATTAAATAGAAAAGAATTGACCTTTTTTTACCTTTCCAAATTAATATTTGACGCTTTTCAACTTTGATGCTATATAGAAATACTCCCAAAAGTGATACCCAATATATTATTCGACTAAGAAAAAAAGTAAATATGTTATGTTCTTCAAGCTTTAGAAGTCTAAGCAAAGCATTGTTAAGAAAGGGCATTAGTATTAGCTGAATGATTAGAACAATGATTATTCCTATTATAGTTCTTTTTTGTATAGATTTAGATGTTGTCATGGATAATTTATAGACACTAAAATAAAAAAAGGGAGCCGAAGCTCCCTTACATTTGTGTTTTTTTATCAACCCCTGATATTACTTCGAAGGATCTTCTTTTTTCTTATCGTTTTCACCAATCATCTCCATTAATTTTAAACCAAGTAAACC
>CAZUXM010000014.1:2396-25064 GCA_964624635.1 uncultured Candidatus Competibacteraceae bacterium | reverse complement strand
CTAACACCTGAATCGGCTCCATTACCATTGTTACCGGTAATCAATACATCAGGTATTACTTTTATTTTACTCTTACCAATTTCTTCTGCAATTTTAAACTTCGTAAAGTTATGTTCACCCATGGCTTTTACCTGCAGCAAATAGGATTCGGCGGTAGATTTACCAATCGCCATAATTTTTTCTGCTTCGGCCAAACCTGTTTTCGAAATTTTCTCTGCATCAGCACTGGCATTCAACTTAGTTGATTCTGCCTGAGCAGCCGCTTTTAATTTAGTGGCTTCCGCTTCTGCATTTGCTTTCATTTTTAACGCTTCGGCTTCGGCGTTTACAGCCAATTTTAAACTGGTAGCATCCCCTTCCGCTTTTTTTACGGTAGCATCTGCAGTACGCTGTGCAATTTCTACGGATTGTTGTGCTTTTACAATTTCTTTTTGCATATCCGCAATGGCCGTTTCTTTTTCCATACCCTGGCGTTTTTCCTGTGCCGCTTTTTGGGTATCGTAAGTTTTTTCTTCTTCCTGCGCAATTTTACGATCCGTTAAAGTTTTCATCAATGCTTCAGGAGGAACAATGTCACCAATTAAAGTATCAACTGCATTTACGTTATACTCATTCAATACTTTTTCAATATGCGTTTTTGCAGCTTCTTGTCTTTCTTTACGAGTACTTAAGAAAGAGATGACATCACTGTCCTGTGCTGAGTTTCTAAAGTAATTGCCAATGGTAGGTTCTAATACTTGCGAAACCAGGTTATGCATACTACCAAAACGAGCAATTACTTTCGGAGCTTCAGTAGCAGGTATATGAATGATTTGTGCCACATCTAAGTTGAAAGGGAAACCATCTTTTGAACGAACAGTAATCGTACTCAAATTTTTATCCAAAGAGTGTGCTTCACTACGAGCATTGGCCCAATTCAACACCAGGTTGGTAGTAGGCACCATTTCAATTTTCATAGTGTATTTGTTGATGGGGTATTTACCCGGACCCAGGGGTTCCATCCATACACCACGGAAACCTTTACTTACAATGTTTCCATGTTTAAAGCTTTCTCCGGTAAGATCTTTTCCATCTTCACCAATATACGATATAACAACTCCAACGTGTCCAATAGGAACATCCGTCATAGGAATTTCTTCAATTTGTATGGCCCATGGGTTTATATAATACGAACCCGCAAGTATCACCTGTGGTTGTAAACCCCTGTTACCACCATTTACTAAGAATGTATCTACATCCTGAAAGTTATTATGCCCTACAACATCTTTACCTGCAATTTGCCCGGCTTGTATAGGAGCACCATCCATTGTAGTTACAATACCCAACATGTTTTCACGTATATGAGTCATTTCCGTAATTTGTATGGTAAATGCATACGTGTTAATACGCCATGTACCCGGAGTAAGTATAGCTGTTTGTCTACCTTTTTGTCCACCATTAGCTAAAAAACCATTGGCATCCTGAAAATTGTCAGAATTTACTTTTCTACCTAAAATATTTCCGGTAGGTAATTCGGCACCATCATTGGCAAGTACTAACCCAATTTGTCCTTCGGGAATAATGGTAAATGGTTGCATTTGTATACCATATTGCCATGGCCACATAAACCAGTATAAACCGGGAGCCAAAGTTTTTGCCTGGTAACCTGCTTCACCTTTGGTGGCGATAATTCTACCGTCAGGTAATTCTTTATGTTTACCAAAGAGCACGAATTTTTTCGTGACAAGTCCAATTCTGTTTTCAGGAACGATAACCATTCCAAAGAAAACTCTTAAAACGAATTTGTAAAAAACGAGTGCTAATAATATAAGGCCTATCCACCAGAAGCCTAAAATAGTTTGTAATACAGGATTCATACGCTGCTGTTAAGTTTTAAAGTTCAAAATTCGATATTCAAAATTCGAAATTTTGAGTTGATTGTTAGTTGAAAGTTTAAATTTACAAAGTGCACTTATTGTAAGGTGGAATGTTTACGGAATGTTGATAATTAATGTTTACATCCGAACACTTACATCAACACATGTAAAATATATAAAACTCTTGTATCTGCTGTATTTACTGGTGTTGTAGACTATTGTTAATATTTTGAAAATCGGTTTTTTATACTCCCCAAGAATTTTTTAGGGTTTTAAAATCACTAACCAGGGGCCGTTTCGCTAATGCTTATATGTTGGGTACCCAGCAACCCTATCTTTAGGCTGGTATTTCTATCGGCTACTCACCTAAAGCAACGGTTACTAAGTACCCAACATATAAGACAACCGCTGCACGGGTATACGTTTATTAAAAATCACTATATTAGTTAAACCATGAAGAATATTTTTTTTACCATTCTCATATTTGTTTTAATGTGTATTTATTTACCGGCACAAAATTCGGTTCCAAAACATTATGAATTAAAAGGAGATGCCTATATACAAGCAGATAGTATATTGGACCTATGGCTTGCTACAGAATATCCAACTATCCTTCAAAAGAATAAACTCAAAATGACATGTGCCAAATGCGAAAATATTTTTATGGATGTGGTTTTTATTATTTCTAACGAAGGAAGTTTGATTGATTATGAGGTAGTAAAAATGAATAAATGTGGTCAGGATTTTTCAGATGAGTTGAAAGCAGAGTTTGTGTTTTTCTTTTCCCGAAATAAATTTCCTCCTGCATTAAGAAGTATGCATATTGAATTTAGACTAGGAACAGGATTAAAATGTTAATGTGGAATTACTTCCTCAATACTTTTTAGAATCAACTTACAGGCACGTTTTATTTCAGCTTCAGTAATTATTAATGGAGGAGATATTCTCATGGAATTAGCATTAAATAAAAACCAATCAGTAAATACACCATTCTCCATACATTTTGAAATAACAGCACGGTTAAATTCTTCATTGTCAAATTCAATGGCTAACATTAAACCTTTGCCATTTATTTTTTTAATTTGAGGATGTACCAATAAGGATCTAAATAGGTCTTCTTTGTTTTGCACCTGTTCAATAAAATCTTTAGTAAGCAATTCTTTTAAAGTCGCTAAACTGGCAGCGCAGCTTAATGGATGACCACCAAATGTAGTAATATGACCCAATACAGGATTATTGGTGAGGTGATCCATCAATATTTTTGAACTGATAAATGCACCTAACGGTAACCCCCCTCCAAAACCTTTGGCAACACATAAAATATCAGGTACTACGTTATATCGTTGAAAGGCATATAACGAACCTGTTCTTCCATACCCTGTTTGTACTTCATCAAAAATGAGTAAAGCACCCATCTCGGTACATTTGTTACGTAATTGAGTTAGCCATTCAAAGTTGGCTGGTATGTAACCTGCTTCTCCCTGCACAGGTTCAACTACTACAGCTGCTGTTCTACAACCTATAATAGTTATATCTTCAAAGTTATTGTAGCGTACAATTCGGTTACCCGGAACCAACGGTCTAAAAGCATTTTTAAAATACTCATCTCCCATAATACTTAAAGCACCCTGCCCGCTACCATGATATGCATTTTTAAATGAAATGATTTCTGTTCTACCGGTCACCCTTTTTGCCAACTTAAGAGCTCCGTCAATGGCTTCATTTCCACTATTCACATAATAAACAGAATTAAGTGTGTCTGGTAATTGTTTACAAAGCAAAGTAGCCAATAACACCTGCGGTGATTCAACCAATTCCCCGTATACCATTACATGGGTATATTTTTTAAGTTGTTTTTGTATGGCTTTATTAATGGTTGGATAATTATGTCCCAGATTACTTACTGAAATGCCGGAAATAAGATCAAGATATCTTTTCCCTTTTTTGTCAATTAAGGTACAACCTCTGGCTCTGTCAATTTCAATCGCTAAAGGTGTAGGACTCACTTGTCCAATATGTTGTAAAAATAGCTGACGTTGTGAAGCCATGCACAAAGGTATAAATTAACCAGTTCATATTATTGGTAAAACATAAATACCCAACACAGGTTTATAAACACTATTTAACGAGTTATAGCCACTAAATGTAGGTATTTGATCGTAGAACCTATATTAATTAATATTTTTGCCCGTTATTTGCATACCAATATTTTTGATGACCACTTTTTTACCATTATTCCCTTTGCAATTAGTTGTTTTTCCTGGAGAAAAACTAAACCTGCATATTTTTGAAGAAAGATATAAGCAGCTTATTTCTGAATGTTACAATGGGACTAAAGCGTTCGGAATTCCCACATATTTTAATGAAAATGTTCAGGAATTTGGAACAGAGGCTGAAGTTATTTCTATTGAAAAGATTTATTCTGATGGTAGAATGGATGTGAGTATAAAGGGGTTAAGAACTTTTCGTATTATTGATTTTTTCCCAAAGGCGGAAGAAGCATTGTATCCAGCAGGTATAGTATCGTTTGATCACGAATACATTCAATATCCGTTAAATGATACCGCCACTGAAGAAATTTCTAAAAAATTAAAAGAAATCTTAACAGAACTTTCCAGGGTACTGGATGTGTCTAAAAACTTAATACCTTCGAAAAAACAAAACATGTCGTTTTCTATAGCACATTATTTAGGAATGCCTATAGAAAAAGAATATGAATTGTTATTAACTACACATGAGTCTGAAAGACAAAAAAAACTCATACAATATATTGAATCAGCCATGCCTGATATAAAAAAGCGTGAACTGATGAAAACAAAAATCGCATTAAACGGACATTTTAAAGACATTAAACCTCCAGAATTTTAATTTAAATCTATGAAATCACCACTCTTAACATTGGGCCTCGTATTAGGATTATCGGCTCAACTATTTGCTGATGGGAATACTGATTCTTACAGCTATAAAATTGATCTTACCAATGTAAAAAACGATAAGATTAAAGTAACCCTAACCCCACCTAAGTTCACTGAAGATGAAGTCATCTTTAGAATGCCTAAAATGGTTCCGGGTACTTATAAAATTTATGATTTTGGAAGATTTGTTTCTGATTTTTCAGTAACAGGTGGAACCTTTGCTCAGTTGGATGTAAATAGTTGGAAAATTAGCGGAGCATCTAAAGTAACTAATATTGAATATTGGGTGGAAGATACCTGGGATACCGATATAAAAGAGAACAAAATCTTTGAACCTGCCGGTACTGAAATTGATGAGAATAAATGTTATGTTCTCAACAACCACGGATTCTTTGGATATTTTGAAGGTATGACCACCAAAAAGTATGAAGTAGAAGTTACACGTCCGGCTAACTTTTATGCTTCAACCGGTCTTAACTTTTCTACTACACAAAATGTAGATAAGTTTACTACTGCTAATTATGATCAGCTAGTTGATGCTCCTATTATGTACACCCAGCCTGATACTACTTTTATTCAGGTAGGTAATTGTAAAGTGTTGGTATCCGTATATAATTCAACAGGAAATGTTCAATCATCAAAAGTAGCCGAGTGGATTGGTTCTATTTTAGATGCGCAACAAAACTTTTTAGGAGGTAAACTTCCGGTTGATAAATATGCATTTCTTATTTATGTACCTTCTGAAATTTCATTTGGAGGTGGTGCTTTAGAACATAATAATTCATCCATGTACTTTATGCCATTTTATACTGAAGAATACTTTCAGCAAATCATGAAAGATGTGGCAGCTCATGAATTTTTTCATATTGTTACCCCACTTACATTACATAGTGAGGAGATACATAATTTTGATTTTACCAATCCTAAAATGAGTGAACATCTTTGGTTGTATGAAGGGATGACAGAGTATAATGCACATCTTGTTCAAGTAAGAAGTGGATTGATTTCTATGGAAGCTTATATGGATAACATTATTGAAAAAATGGATTATGCCGAAACATTTAATGACACACTCCCATTTACTACCATGAGTAAAGGTTGTTTGGATAAATATGAAGATCAATACATTAATGTGTACCAAAAAGGAGCCCTCATCAATATGTGTTTAGATATTCTTATTATCAAACATTCAAATAAAACTAAAAATCTACGTTGGGTAGTGGCTCAATTATCTGAAAAATTTGGCGCTGATAAAGCTTTTAAAGACCCTCAACTATTTGATGAGATAGAAAAACTTACGTTTCCTGAAGTAAGAAAGTTTTTAGATGTTCATGTAGCAGGCAATCAGCCTATTCCTTATAGTGAGATCTTAGGTTTGGCAGGACTTGAATTATCAATGGGAGGAGCTAGAGAAACGGTAGACCCCGGTTTTGATATTACACATATTAGTTATGACCAACCCAATGATAAGTTTTACATTATATCTGATGAATATATCACAGAGTTAGGTAAAAAAATGAAAATGAAAGCCGGTGATATGATTAATAAAATTAATGGTAAAGAATTAAAATTAACTACCGTTATGGAAGTACTTGGCGGTTTTTATCAGAATGCAAAAGCCGGTGATAAAGTAGAATTTGAAGTGCTTCGCGAAAACCCTAAAACCAAAAAAATGAAAAAAATAAAGATGAAAGGAGTATTAGGAAATACTACGATTACTCTTGAAAAACAATTGGCAGTTGCGGAGTCTCCAACCCAGGAACAGATTGAACTAAGACAATACTGGATTAACCAGTAGCTATATAGATATTTAAATAAAAAACCTACGAATATTATTCGTAGGTTTTTTATTTAAATATAGTCTATTTCTGGGCATATATTTGACCAACTTTCGATTATATTTGTCACAAGAAATTTCTTTATGAAAGACTATAATCATTTACATTTAGATACTCGTTTAATCCATGCAGGTCAGGAACCAGACGGAGGTACAGGAGCTATTATGACTCCCATTTTTCAAACGTCAACTTATGTACAGGAATCACCCGGTAACCATAAAGGGTTTGCTTATGCACGTGGTAAAAACCCAACAAGAGTTGCTTTAGAAAAATGTATTGCCTCATTGGAAGGTGCTAAATATGGGCTGTGTTTTTCATCAGGAATGGGTTCAGTAGATGCTATCATCAAATTGTTGAAACCCGGCGATGAAGTTATTACCGGTGATGATTTGTATGGTGGTACTTACAGAATGTTTACAAAGGTGTTTGCTAATTTTGGAATTAAGTTTCATTTTATTGATTTAAAGGATGCCAATAACATCAGTAAATATGTAAATGTAAATACTAAGTTGCTTTGGATTGAAACACCTACCAATCCAACGATGCAAATTATAGATATAGAAGCCTGTGGTAAAATAGCTAAATCGAACAATCTCATTTTTGCAGTAGATAATACGTTTGCTTCTCCGTATTTGCAAAATCCTATGCAGCTTGGAGCAGATATAGTTATGCATTCTGTTACCAAGTATTTAGGTGGACATAGTGATGTAATTATGGGGGCACTTTGTATTAATGATGATAAGTTGTATGAGCAATTAGCTTTTATACATAATTCTTGCGGAGCAGTTCCTGGACCACAGGATAGTTTTTTAGTATTACGTGGCTTAAAAACATTGCATGTTCGTATGGATAGACATTGCTACAATGGAAGAAAAGTAGCGGAGTTTTTAAAAACACACCCTGCTATCGAAAAAATTTATTGGCCTGGGTTCACGGATCATCCTAATCATGACATTGCTAAAAAGCAAATGCGTGATTTTGGTGGAATGATATCTGTGGTTTTAAAAGGGGCAGATCTTGAAAAAACATTTAAAATTGCGTCTTCATTTAAAGTATTTTCTTTAGCTGAATCATTAGGTGGGGTAGAGTCGTTGGTGAATCATCCTGCAACCATGACTCATGCTTCTATTCCTAAGGAAGAGAGAGAAAGGGTAGGGGTAGTGGATAATCTATTACGTTTAAGTGTTGGGATTGAATATATCTATGATTTATTGGAAGATATAAAACAAGCCTTACAATAATATGAGTTATATCATATTTTAAAACCTTACATTGATATATGTTTGTATAGAAATAAATCCATACATCTATGCAAACTACCATTAAAAAACTATCAAACGAACATGAAACCTGGAAATCAGACCTTGCATTTTACAGAGATGAAATAAA
The DNA here is from genome assembly GCA_964624635.1 of uncultured Candidatus Competibacteraceae bacterium. Lineage (GTDB taxonomy): Bacteria > Bacteroidota > Bacteroidia > CAIKAF01 > CAIKAF01 > JANWKQ01. Next base: position 17,066 of record CAZUXM010000014.1, on the reverse strand, counting down.
ATTCTTCAGAAATAAGCTTGACGAAGTATCAAAAGCCAATAATCTTCATCCGGTGATTGAAAAAATTGAACATTTTCAAAATGTACTTGATATTCATGATTCAAAATTAAGTGACCTCAATCATGATATTGAGCAATATATTCATATGATATATAAAGATGGACAGGAACATGCAAATCATATTACTCAGGTAACAGCAGAAAAATTTGATTTGTTGAAGGATAAAATGAAAGTGACGGCTAACCTTCATTCGGATATGAAGACTGAATTCAAAAGTTTTTTACAACAGGTATTGTAGAATTTTTGGTCGTAGGTTTTAAAAATGATATAAATAATATGGCACCTATACAATACATCAGTATATCAATCACATCTGATGTATATCTGGATGAGATTTGCGGCATTATTATTTCGAATTGAATTGTTAACATAATAGCTGCAACTATAGGCATATAAACAGAAACGCTATAATCTTTTTTTAGTTGTTGAATTAATAGCTGATATGTGCCAACCAGAATTGGAACGGCCAATAAATCGTCAAAGTAAGAAAACATAAAGTTTATATATATGTGTAATACTCTTTCAATAAACTGATTGGAAATGAATAAGATTACCATAAATACCCAGATATATGTACCTGATTTTTTCATTCACACAACAACTAGAGTAATAAATAAAATAACAGCGGTCATAAACATCACAAATCCATACATGGAATAGTTGACGGCATACTTAAACCATTTGATCAACAGAAAATCTGTAGGCTTTATGGTAAACAGCCCAACATCACTTACTTTTTTCTTTGTGAATTCATCTTTGATAGATGACCACACAGTGGCTTCTTTTGTATTATCTTCTTCCATAAATGAACGTATTTGAATACAAATGTAAATATTTTTCGTAAATTAGCTCAATTGAGCTAATTTATTTTATGACCACCAGAGATAAGATACTTCAGAAATCGTTGCAACTATTTAATAAAAAGGGTCTTACAGAAGTTACTATTCGTGATATTGCCGCCGAGCTAAATATGAGTGATGGTAATTTAAGGTACCATTTTAAAACGAAGGATCATCTGGTAGAAGCCCTTTTTAATCAATTAGCGGATGATATTGGAGTGGAGTTGCAGGGAGCAGTTATCGGGGAGTTAAATATTGGTTTAATGAAACATTTACTGGAGCATTTGATCAAAAATTTTTATGCTTATAGGTTTATTTTACAAGATATCAATGCCATTTTAAATACACATCCTCAAACCAAAAAGAAATTTGATGTAATCGCTGTAGAAAGAACAGAGATGACTTATCAATTAATCATGGCTTATGTACAGTTGGGATATTTAATAGAAGAACCGTATCCAGGACATTATAGGAAGATGGTAGATAATATGTTGATATTAGGACATTTTTTTATTAATGGAGCACAGTTGTTTTATAAAGGTCCGCAAAAAACCATAGTGCCTCATTATACCGAAACTATTTTTAGTATCATGTATCCTTATTTTACTGAGAAAGCATTAAATGAATTGAACTATAAGTAATTATTTTTTAATTCTTTTTCTCCAGGAGTTGAAAGCTTCTTTAATCAGCTTTTTTAAAGCTGGGTTATTTAGATCTGCGACTTCATTTATTTGTACATATTTATGAACCTTTCCGCTTCCCTCTAAAATTCCTGTGGGGTCGTTTAACTCAGAACCTCTGTTAAAACCTATTTTAATTCCTTTTTTTGAAAGTATAATGGTACAAATCAGATCGACATATTTATTGCTGTATCCATAGCCAATTATATTGGCTTTTTCATCCGGATACACTTGGATGTCTTTTAATTCATTCTCTAGCAATTGATGAGCATGTATTGATAAATTACTGATTTCTTGAGTGTATTTGGATATAAGCTGCTCAAAAGTCATAGGTAATATATTCTATTTCATTCTATATCCTAATGCTTTCGATGGACATTCATCAATTTGTTTCATGATGGTTTCGTCTGATTCAACATCCAATTTAATCCATGGTTTTTCTTTAGGTTGAAAAACAGTACGTAATCCTTTTGCACATCTGGCACTGTGGGTACATTTTTCAGGTTCCCAGGTAATGATAATGTTTCCTTGTGTATATTCTTTCATGTTTTATGTTATTTATATTTCCATTCTTTTTCGCAGTCGTAACATCTTTCCCATGATTTAAATATAGGAAAGATAACACTCAGTACAAAATAGAAAAATATTACCCATATACTCGGATGTACTACGTGATCAATATTATCGGATCCACAATAAGGGCATTTGGTTTTATCTTCCACTTTTGATCCATCGACCAATATAATTTTCTTTTTTTCCTGAGTTTTATTTAAGGATTTTTCTTCACCGTTTAGAAATCCTCCGTCTATCAATGCAACTTTTGCCTTTTCAACATCCTCATCCAATACTTGGAGTTTTATTCCTCCTAAGGCATTTGAATATAAATTTATTACTCCAATGGTTTCTTCATCTTTTAAAAAACAGGTAATACCTTCTGATTCTAATCGGAGTTGTGCCATTTGAGCTTCCGTTGGAAGTGTAAATATTTGTACCGTTACCCAGTTATCCATGACTATAAATGTAGTTATATTTGTTTAAGCATAATAGACTATCAAAAATGCGTAAGTATTTTATTTATTTTTTTTGATGAATAATCACTCTGCTAGCATACAAAACTATTAACACAATTGAATTAAAATTTAATTAACTATCTAAACTGAATTAGATGTATAATATATTGATTGTTAGATAAATATATGCAATTAACATGAAATTTACATTCTGTTTTTTTATGTTTAATTCTAACGAAATGAGTACCTATAATCATTTAGAGTAATAGAATGCTCATTTTACTATTTTATTACACATCTGCACTTGACAGAGGTTCGTATATACAGTATATTTGGAAAATTAATCTTTAAAAAAGAGAATCATGAATGCAGTGTCAAACAAATGGAATCCTGAATTGTTGTCTTCAGGTAACTCTGGAGATGACAGTTTGTATTCGTCTTCGGCTTACGATATGGAGCAGGAAGAATTGAATTCTCACATTGCAGATAAAAAAACCAAACAAATTGGCCGTATGGTTGAAACCATGGTAGTTTTATTTGTAGTGGCTATTGCTGTTTTTGCTTTGTATAAAGTATTTAGCAGTCTTTAAAGACCTTAACCTATCCAATCAAAATCACTCTAATAAATTGGTCATTTCGATGACCAATTTTTTTGCTTCTATATGTGCTTTTTCTTCAAAGTCTTCTCCATTTGATGCATAAATAATACCTCTGGATGAATTTACGAGTAAACCAACATCTTTATTCTTTCCGTATTTTACTACCTCACTTAAGGAACCTCCTTGGGCACCTACCCCCGGAACCAACAAAAAATGATCAGGAATAATCTTGCGTATATCTGCTAACATTTCAGTTTTTGTAGCCCCAACTACAAACATGGTGTTTGAAGCATTTCCCCAGGAAGCAGCAGTGGAAATAACCTGTTGGTATAACTGATTACCATTTTCCATTTTGTTGAATTGAAAATCAGCGGCGCTTGGGTTTGAGGTGAGTCCTAAAATAATAGACCACTTATCTTTATATTTTAAAAATGGGTCAACAGAATCTCTTCCCATGTATGGTGCAAGAGTAATGGAGTCTACATCCATTTCACTAAAAAATGCTTTTGCATACATATCACAAGTATTACCTATGTCTCCTCTTTTAGCATCAGCTATCGTAAAATGTGATTTACCTATATAGGCAAATGTTTTATGCATAGTTTGCCAACCTTTAGCTCCCAATGATTCAAAGAATGCGGTATTCAACTTATAAGCAACACAATATTCTTTGGTAGCATCAATGATTCGGCGATTAAATTCAAATACCGGATCATCATAAGTTTTTAAGTGTGACGGTATTTTTTCAATATCCGTATCCAATCCAACACATAAAAATGAATTGCGTTGGTGAATTTGATGTATTAGTTGATCTCTGGTCATTATCTATTATGCTTATGCACCCTCTTTTAATTTTTCAGCATTTTCTGCCATTTGTAATGCTTCAATCATATCTTGAATATCTCCATTCATAAAAGCAGGTAAATTATGCATAGATAATCCTATACGATGATCTGTAACTCTGCTTTGCGGATAATTATAAGTCCTGATTTTAGCACTTCTGTCACCAGTGGATACCAATGTTTTTCTTTTGGCACTTAAATCACCTACCCGTTTTTGCAATTCCAACTCATATAATTTACTACGCAACATTTGCATGGCTCTTTCTCTGTTAGCTAGCTGAGATCTTTCCACCTGACATACTACTACAATACCTGTTGGTTTATGGGTAAGTTGCACTTTGGTTTCTACCTTATTTACATTCTGCCCCCCGGCACCTCCTGAACGAGATGCGTGAAATTCAATATCCCCCGGATTTAATTCTACATCAAATTCTTCCGCTTCAGGTAATACAGCTACAGTTGCTGCAGAGGTATGAACCCTACCCATTGTTTCGGTTTCAGGTACTCTTTGTACCCTATGAACGCCTGATTCATATTTTAAAATTCCGTATACATTATCACCCTCTACTTCCATAATTACCTCTTTATATCCTCCTGCCGTACCTTCGGTATAATCAGTAGTAATTACCTTCCATCCTTTGTTCTCACAAAAGCGGGTGTACATTCTGTATAAATCACCGGCAAAAATACTGGCTTCATCACCTCCTGTACCACCACGAATTTCTACAATGGCATTTTTATTATCTTCAGGATCCTTAGGAATCAACAACCATTTAATAGCTTCTTCTAATTTTTCTTTTTTCTCTCCTAGTTCAGCTAACTCTGCTTTGGCCATGGCACGAAAATCTTCATCCTTTTCAGTTTCCAATACTTTTTTGGCAGAATCAAAATTATTTAATACCAATCTATACTCTTCGTATGTATTTACAATAGGAGTAAGGTCTTTATATTCTCTGTTGAGTTTTATATAACGTTTCTGATCAGAAATAACAGATGGATCAGTGATCATTTCCGCTACGTCTTCCCAACGTTTTTTTATCATTTCTAACTTGTCAATCATAATTTTTTTATTTCTCCGGTCGAATTACAATTCAACCTTACTTTGTGTTTTTTTAATATTCGTAAACACCTGTTGGGGTTTCGAGGGTGAGTTTATTTTCGTTAGATGCTTCAACACGACCAATAATTTGTGCATCTATATTGAATGATTTTGCAATGCCAATAATTGCCTGTGCATTTTTTTCATCTGTATATATTTCTAAGCGTGTACCCATATTAAATACTTTGTACATTTCTTTAAAATCAGTACCGGCTTGCCCATGTATCATTTTAAAAAGTGGTGGAACAGGTAACAGATTATTTTTAATAATATGTACACCTTTTACAAACTTCATTACTTTAGTTTGTCCTCCTCCAGTACAATGAATAATTCCATCAATCGAATTTCGATGTTTATTGATGACTTCTTTAAGTACAGGTAAAAAAGTTCGGGTAGGGGAGAGTACTAATTTACCAGCCGAAATTCCGGTTTCTTTTTCTACGTCAGTTAATTTTAATTTACCGGTGTATACTAGATCTTCCGGTACCAGGTGGTCGTAACTTTCAGGGTATTTAGATGCATACTCATGGGTAAACACATCATGGCGAGCCGAGGTTAATCCATTGGATCCCATACCTCCGTTATATTCATTTTCGTAGGTTGCTTTTCCGTAAGAAGCGAACCCCACGATAACATTTCCGGGTTTGATATTGATATCAATCACTTCTGATTTTTTAAAGCGGGCAAAAGCCGTAAAACCAACATCTGCTGTTTTTACGATATCACCAACGTCTGCGGTTTCTCCTCCTGCTAAGGTAAGGTTCACCCCAAACTTTTTCATATTCTCAATAAAAGCAGCAGTGCCTTCTATAATAGCAGAAACCACTTCACCTGTTACCAGATTTTTATTTCGTCCAATAGTAGAAGATAAAATGATGTTGTCTACAATACCGGCACAAGCCATATCATCCAAATTCATCACTATAGAATCCTGAACTATTCCCGGCCATACAGAAAGGTCTCCGGTTTCCTTCCAATAGATATATGCTAAAGAAGTTTTGGTACCTGCAGTATCTGCATGCATTACATTACAGTAATTATCATCGTTACCTACCAGGTCAGGAAGTATTTTACAAAATGCATTGGGAAATAAACCTTTATCCAGATTTTTAATGGCATTGTGTACATCTTCCTTATCGGCTGATACTCCACGTTTTTCGTATTTAGAAATCTTATTCATAGTGCAAAAATAAAAAAGAGCATCCGCCTTAGGCGGATGCTCTTAAAAAATATTTATCGTAGCTACTTCTTATCGTCGTCGTCCTCCTTATTTACCGGCGGTTTATAGTCGGTATTTAAGGTTTTCATACCAATACGTCGATTAAATGTATGCGCATCTTCAAATTTCTTCTTACCCATATCGGTCCCATCGTTTAATGGGTTGATATATTCATCGGTAAGTTTAGTATCCTTAGTAAATAAAAAACCTGAATCATGTCCTTTGAAATCTTTATGTAGAATACGTGGTTCAGTTTCACCATATCCTTTTACTACTAAACGCTCCTTGGCAATACCTCTTGCAATCAATGAGTCAGTAACAGCCTGAGCACGACGTTGAGAAAGCTTTTGGTTATAATCATCATTACCACGGCTATCTGTATGCCCTCCAATCTCTACTACAAATGTTGGGTTATCATTCAGAATTCGTGCCATTACATCAATAGAATCACGGAAGTCATCTTTAAGAAGGATGTCAGAGTCAAATTTAAACTGAATCTCAAACTCTAACTCCTGAATTGGTTTCAAATAGAAGTCAGCTACCAAGTTGGTATCGTTACAAACTTTGATAGGGTCTAATCCATGTGAACTTGCACGGTTTACATCATCAAAATATCCTTTTTTACTGGCTCTCATTTCGTAAGCAACTCCAAAAGGAATTTCTTTTTTGTAGAAACCTGTGGCATCACTGGTCATTTCAAAAGTGTTTACTCCATCTTCTACTTTAATGGTAGCGTTAGGAATCACTGCTTTGGTTTCTGCATCACGAACAGTACCACTTAAAATGATTTTAGATTGAGGCGCATCAAACGACCAGATATCATCATGTCCTTTGGTTCCTTTACGGTTAGAAGAAAAATATCCGGTTTCTTTTCCGATCTCGAATACGATACCAAAATCATCACTTTCTGAATTTCTTGGATATTGTAAGTTTTCAGGTTTTCTGAAAGTTGGTTTTTCATCTGCTGTTTTAGGACATACATAAATATCCAAACCTCCTAAACCTTCTACTCTGTCTGATGACATGAATAAGTTTCCATCCGCTTTTAAGTATGGGAACATTTCGTGAGCTGGTGAGTTGATGGTAGGACCCATGTTCACAGGGTTGATAAAAGTTTTTTGTTTTTTATTGTAAGCTGCCATCCATAAATCCATTCCTCCTTGGCTTCCTTCAGGATAGTTGGAAGCGAAAATCATGTATTTACCATCAGCACTCACTGTAGGGTGAACACAAACAAATGAATCAGGGAATAAGGCAATTTGAACAGGAGTATCCCATTTGTTACCTACTTGTTTTACTGAATAAATTCTACAACCACTACCGGCTTTTTTATCTCCAAAACAACGTGAGAAATACAAGGTTGAATATTTTTTATCCATATCACCTGAACCTTCACTGTAAACAGTATTCAATTCATCAGCACCTTCTAATAAAGCAGGTTTGCTCCATTTGTTTTGTTTATCTTTTTTAGAGAACCAAAAGTCTTCATTTAAAAGATCCCAAAGGTCATTTGATTTTCCTGTAGACTTTTCACGGTTAGAGGTAAAGTAGATTTCAGTACCTTTTTTATCAGCAATAATTGGGCTGTAATCAGATTCTTTACTGTTCCATGCTTTTACGTTTTCTACTTTATGACAAGTAGGGTTTGCTCTGTAAGCAATAGCATCATCGCATGATTTTAGCGCCAATTCAGCTCTTTCATCATCCGGAGCTGCATCTTTATATTTTTGAAAAGGAACTTTTGCTTCTTCATACATCCCTTCTGATTTCAAAAGGTTACCATACTCATACCAATACAATGGATTTTCAGGGGGTAATTTTTCTAGTTTTTTAAATTCTTTAAGTGCTCCTTTATAATCATTCAAATGCAGGTGACAACGAGCTTTTTGGTATTGTATACAACTTTTTAATGCTTTGTCTTTACCCGCTTTGCTCATTGCTTTATCATATTCTTCAATGGCTGCTCCAAAGCTATTAGTGTTGTAAGCAAAATCAGCCTTTGTGGTAAATTTGTTGTCACATTGGCTCCATGCTTGTAATCCGATAATGGTAATTGAAAAGGATAAGAGAATCTTTTTTAGGTTCATAAGCCCCGTTTTGGTTTTGTTCTATTTATCTGTATAAGACACAAATATAATATTTTTCGGTTAACATAGGCTTAATCCTGTAAATTATTGCCTATCAATAAACAGGCAAAAAAAATGAGTTGTAACCAGAAGATGGCTGAACCCACAGGATTAACGCCCTTTTTGACATTTAACTTATTAAAAGTCAGTATAAATACAAACGAAATACCCAGCCATGCCAAATAGTTTTGAAAAGGAATCTCTCCACCTGCCCAATTCCAGAATCCATACCTAATCGCGGATGGTTCAAGAAACATATCATAGATGAGCATAAGCAGTGACCCCGCCAAAGCATTCCATAAGGGATGTTTTAAATATTTTGTTGTGATACAATGAACACCATAAATGAGTAATAACCAGTTAATGCCCATTACAATCGGAACATCAAATATTTTTATTCCTAAACCTTCACCATAAGTGTATTCTCCAAAAATCACCCCTGTTTTTACTCCGGCTAATTCAATTAAATATCCACCTGCATACATCAGAATACAACTAACAATAAAATTTTTATTTATATTCTTATGATATAAAAAGGCAACAGAAGCTGCTAAGATGATATTAACAGGTGTAAGGAATATAAAAATGTTTTGCACTTCGGGTACTAGTAAACCAATGATACCCACGGTATAGATAACAACACTATAAATAATAGCATGATCAGTTGGGGGTAAGTATTTTTTTATTGTGCCCGTTGTATCCATTTATCTACAATTTTAGCAGAAGATAAACATAATGGTATTCCTCCACCCGGATGTACACTTCCGCCAACAAAATACAGATTCTTTAGTTGATTACTTTTGTTGGGATGACGTAAAAATGCAGACATTTTATTGTTACTGCTGTTTCCATACAATGCTCCCTGATATGATCCGGTTAGTTTTTCAATGGCAGGAGGATCTAAAATATATTCAGTTTCAATGTAGGGGGCAATATTTTCTCCTAAAATTTGAGATAGTTTCTGAAGTATCTCTTTTTTACAACGTTGTGTTGTTTCTTCCCAATCTATCTCAGAAGTAGAAGGGGCATTTACCAGTACAAACCAATTTTCACATCCTGAAGGAGCATCTTCAGATACCATTTTACTACTGATGAATATATATATGGTAGAATCGTTTCCTATTTTTTTTTCTTCGAATATTTTTAAAAATTCATCCTCATAATTGTCTGAAAAAACAATATTATGCAAATCAAGTTGAGGGAATGTTTTTTTAATTCCCCAATTAAACACCAATACAGATGAAGATCTTTCCTGAGATAATATTTTTTCAGGTTTTTTTATTCCATCCAGCAAGCGATTATATACATAGTGAATATCACTGTTGCTTATCACTATATCATAAGGATATACTTTATCATCGACTGCTATTCCTATCACTTTTTTATTATTATGTAAGATTTTTGATACAGGTGTATTATAATGGAAAATCACTCCGTTTCGACTCGCTAGTTTTACCAGTGAATCGGTTATTTCATGCATTCCTTTATCAGGTAAATATGCACCCATACTATATTCAAGACTTGAAATTACGTTTAAAGTTGCAGGAGCTTGATAAGGATTACTTCCATTATAGGTAGCATATCTTGAAAAATGTTGAATCACCTTATCAGTTTTAAAATATTTTTGTAATGACTGAAACATGGTTTGATTCATCTTCAATTTTCCTAATTTAAATAGTTTAATAAAGAAGGAAAATCGCAAATAATTCCTATGGTCATTCAACGAGTTTTCAATAAAAATATCAGAAGTAAGATCATATAAATCTTTATTATCGGATATAAATTCCTTTATCTGGTTTTCATCTTCGCCAGTTACGCTGGAAATACTATTAGCGGTTTTATTGATATCACTAAAAGTAGAGTAGGAGGTACCATCATAATGAAAGTAGTTACAAAGGACATCCAGTTTTGAATAAGAAAAATGTTGGTTAGGATTTTCTCCACACAATTCAAACAACTCAGTTACTAAATGTGGAAGAGTAAATAAAGATGGTCCGGCGTCAAAACGATATCCATCTTGTTTTATTTCAGTTAATTTTCCACCGGGATAATTATTTTTTTCATATATATCCACTTCATATCCTTTGGCAGCTAGACGGATAGCAGAAGCAATTCCACCAATACCTGCTCCGATGACTACTGCTTTTTTAATAGGTTTTTGTTTAGTGGTTGTGATTGCATTTTTTTTTAGGAACCGGATCGTATCCGCTTCCACCCCAGGGAGCACATCTGGCTATTCGTTTTATTCCTAACCAAATTCCCTTAATGGGACCATACATATTAATGGCATCTACCATATATACTGAGCAAGTTGGAGTATATCTGCAACTGGAAGGGATTAATGGAGAGATGCACCATTGATATATCCTTACAGGAAAAATGAATATTTTTTTTATCAATGATAACATATGGCAAATTTACAAGAGTTTTGATATTTCCTCTTTATGGATGGCTAACTTATTTCCAGGCAATAATGTTAAATATCCTTTATCTATACACCATCTGAATAAGGTACCTGAATGTTTTTTAACAGATGGTTGCAATTTATAGAGCTCAATAATATCTATTTCACTTTCGGGGAATTTTGATAAAAAGGCAAGAAGCTCCATATATTCTTCATCAGCTTCTTTATTGCTTACAATATTTCGACACACATCACATTTGCCACAGTTTACTGATTTGAGTTCACCAAAATACTCAAGTAATAAACGGCTTCTGCATTTATCATTGCGGGATACATATTGGATTACTGCATCCAGTTTCTCTCGGGCAACTGTTCTTCTGTCATCGTATGTTGATTGAGATAGATGGAAAAACTCCAAAGGAATTCGATCCTGTAAAAATGTGATGACAAATCCTTTTTTCGGAGGTGAAAATTTAATTGCTTTTAATTCCTTCAGTTTGTATAAGGCATCTATCACTTCGTTATAAGATATTTCGGTTTTATTGGCTATGAGCTTTTCGCTGATTCTTACATAATGATCAAACAGCCCTTCGTAATTACGGAGCAGTGCTTTTAATACTGCAGCTTGATTCTCGGTGTAATCATCATACACCAAGTCATCACGATGAAAATGTACTTTTGAATAAGTCTGTTCAACATCCGAAAACCCAATCAATCCTTGTCTTTCTAAAAATTTTATCCCATTAAAAAATAACCCTGAAGGAATATTGAATGATTTTAAAAACTTGTCAGGATAAATAGTATGTGAAGTATCTGCACCACTTAGTTCAGCAATTTGTAAATGATTACAGATAGATTCATACAGCCTTTTAATATCGTTTACAGGAGGGAAAGTGTCATTGAAATATTTTTCCAGATCTAGTACATCTGCGTTACTCCATAGTGCAATAGCGTATGCTGTTTTTTCATCTCTTCCACCTCTACCTGCTTCTTGAAAATATGCTTCTAAGCTATCAGGCAAATCCATATGTACAACTAATCTTACGTCAGGCTTATCAATACCCATTCCGAAAGCATTGGTGGCAACTATTACACGTGTTTTATCTTTTATCCAATGATCTTGTCTTTCGTCGCGAATTTTATTTTGTAAACCCGCATGGTATGCTTGAGCGGAAATATCGTTCTCATTCAGAAATAATGCAATGTCCTGTGTTTTTGCTCTATTCCGAACATAAACTACTGCACTTCCCGGAACAGATTTTAAAAATTGTAAAAGTTTTTCTTTTTTAGTTTCATCCTCTATGACTGCATAGGTTAAATTAGCTCTTTTAAAGCTTTTACGATAGGCATTTTTTTGGTGGAAAGATAGTTTTTCCTGAATATCATCTACTACTTTACCTGTAGCTGTTGCGGTAAGTGCTATTACAGGCACGTTGGGGAAATCTTTTCGAACATCTGCAATTTTTAAATAGGGGGGGCGAAAATCATATCCCCATTGTGAAATACAATGGGCCTCATCAATGGCTATCAGGTTTACCTGAACCTTACGAAGTCTTTCTTTGAATTCTTCATTAGCCAATCTTTCGGGAGATATATATAAGAACTTAACTTCCCTTTCAATACAGTTATTAAGAACTTCGTTTACTTCAAAATAATTCAGACCGGAATAAATGGCTTCGGCTCTAATTCCCTTATTTTTCAAATTCTTTACCTGATCCTTCATTAAGGCGATGAGAGGACTAATGACCAATGTGGTACCACTCATATACATCCCCGGTACTTGAAAGCATAGAGATTTACCTCCACCGGTAGGCAACAGAGCTAACGTGTCTTTCCCTTCAATAACAGAATGAATAATGTCCTCCTGTAAAGGTCTGAATTGGTCGTAGCCCCAATATTGTTTCAGAATTTCGTGAATGGTCATATTGATCTGTATAAAAGTATCAATATTCCCCAAAGCTAAGTACCTACCTGATATATTCTGAAAAGTCTTTTTTTAAATAATCCAGAATAAATTGAACTCTTTGTTTGATATCAACCATTGGTATGGGTATCAGTTGGTAGTTAAGCTCAGCATAGTATTTTTCTATGTAACCATGAATTTTTAATGCATACTCATACCCTTCCCACCGTTGTTTATCGTTGATGTAAATTTCTTCCCAAGGAGGAGTAATAAATACCGTATGGTTATAGGTACATTGACGAGTTTCTTCTAAAAAGTGCTGAGGCACTTCTTTTTCATCCGCTAATAAGTATGCTAATGAATCAGGAAGACCACGATCGAAAAAATATAATTTGTTTGAATGAGTAGCTGAATGAAACTGAGCTAATCGGCCTTTAAAAACAGCTTCATTAAAAGCATGATGATCTTTCCAGGGGAGTATATCACCATTAATACGTTTTTGTTCCTCGAGAATTTCTCTCGAAAATTCATGAAATACAGTATATCCCTGAGCTTCGAGTTCATGTAATATGCTTGATTTCCCAAATCCGGGACCTCCTGTGATTACTATCCTGTTCATTGTGCTATAGGATCTATATTAGGTTGTATAACCAAATGAGATGAATTGATTTCGAAACCAATCAGGTTTCCCATTCCGGGTCTGGTTTTAAAAACACAACCATTGTCAAGATCAATAAAATTGAATTTTGATTCAGAAACAGATTCTTTGATTAAATCCAGATGTACCGGAACATGACCGTGAATTACTTTTTTACCATTCGTTTTTTTCAGGTCTACCGTAAAGTCTCTGATCCAACGCATGGCATCTGTATCCTCGAAAATATTGTCAACTGTAAAATTAAAACCGGCATGAGATAATAAATACCTATCTTCAATCGCATAATTATGTAAGCTATTGAGCCATTCAAAGTATTCATCGGGAATAAGTGCAGGGTCTGTTTCACCAAAACTTTGCATAGTGGCTTCACCTCCAAAGTTGAACCATGCATTTCGGGTATTATATGGCTTTTTGAAAAGCCCTAACCATTTTTTGGGTTGACTTTTAGCTTCAAGAATACTTTGGATCATGCTTTCTTCATGGTTACCCATCAAGGCAACTACATTCATGTTTGATCGTTGCAATACTCTTATATAGTCAATAACCTCTTTGCTGTAAGGACCTCTATCAATATAATCTCCCAAAAAATATAGAGTGTCACCGGATGACGGGCATATTTTGTCTTCCATCAAAGCCTTCAAGGTTTTGAAACAACCATGTACATCCGCTATCACCCATTTATTTGCCATCCTGAATTAGAAGAAGAATTATTTTGATTTTCCTTGTGAGGCTACTTCATTCATAAGTTTATCTAACACTTCTTTATCGGCCAAGTAATAATCCTTTATTAATGACATATCATCATTTAGTTCAAATACATAAGGAATACCGGTAGGAATATTTACTTCTAATATTTGTTCTTCAGTTAAACCTTTCAGGTGCATTACAATACCTCTTAAACTATTGCCATGTGCCGCAATGAGTATTTCCTGGTGATCTTTAAAAGAAGGAACAATGGTATCATTCCAATAAGGTAATATTCTATCAATAGTATCTTTTAATGATTCGGTTCCGGGTAGGTTTTCTAATGGAATACCTTTATACTTGGGATCGTTACACGGGTGCTGAGGATCAGTAGTTTCTAATGCAGGAGGGGCAATATCAAAACCTCTTCTCCATAGTTTAACTTGCTCATCACCATATTTTTGAGCTGTTTCGGCTTTGTTTAATCCGGTTAAAGTACCATAATGTTTTTCATTCAATCTCCATGATTTATATACAGGAATTGACA
>CAZUXM010000014.1:0-2386 GCA_964624635.1 uncultured Candidatus Competibacteraceae bacterium | reverse complement strand
ATTTCTTCCAATAATAACCAAAGTGTTTTGATGGCTCTTTTTAAATAGGATACATGTGCTAACCCAAACCTGAACCCTTCTTTTTTTAGGACTTCTCCGGCTTTTTTAGCTTCTGTTACCCCTTGTGGTGTAAGGTTTACGTCAGCCCAGCCTGTAAACCTGTTTTCAAGATTCCATTCGCTTTGCCCATGTCGGATAATTACTAACTTTTTCATGTATTTATTAACTTAAGTACTTATTTTTGAGTATTTTGTAGGGGTTAGGTTTTGTAAATTGATATTTCCGTATAAATTTGAGGCAAACTTAATAAAAGGAATAATTATTAACCTAAAAAACAAACTACAAATGAAATCACTTAACTCGTTAAAGAAGTTTAGTCTTGCATTGGTTGCTATGACCCTTGTGTTAACGGCTGCAAACGCTCAACAACGTTACAAGCACGTTCCACGTACTAAAATCAAAAAACAAGAAGTAGTAAGTGTTGAAAATCAACAAACTATTACAAATACTACTACTCAAATCATGTTAGCGGAAGAAAAATCTGCTCCTGTGGTTACTGAAACTGCTGCAACTGTTGAAGAAAATGCGCCTGTAGTTGCTTCAACTGAAAACGTTATAGTTGCTTCAACTAAAACTAAATCTGTTGTTAAACACAACAAAGTTGAGAAAGTAACTAAAAAAGCATCTAAAGAATCTTTTACTAACAAAGTAAAAAACAACAGTAAATTGATGGACGTAAAGGATGTAAAGAAATCTAACATGGAGAAATGGTTATTGATCATGATCATTCTATATGCTGCCGGTTTATTCTTCATCATCTTAGGTATTGTATTCTTATATACTTTATTTATTCCTGGTCTTTACTATGCATTCATCATCTTAGGAGCACTTTGTTTAATTGCTGCTTCTGTAATCCTACCATTAGGTTTAGCAGGTGTGATTTAATCGCATATTCAATAAAATTAAAAGCCGTCAGCCTTTGGCTGGCGGCTTTTTTATTTTATAATAACCAAAGCATAGCTGATAATAGACCTATAGCCATTCATCAATCCATGGAAATAATTAAGTAGAGTTAATTAAAACTGATTGATAGCTATCTGATTTTTTACCAGGTCATCAAGCGTTTCTCTTTTTGTAATCAGGTAGTCTTTCCCTTTGTGGATAAGTACTTCGGCAGGGCGGAATCGTGAGTTATAATTAGATGCCATCATAAATCCGTATGCTCCGGCATTATGGAAGGCCAATACATCCCCTTCACGAATTTCATTGATCTTACGATCCCAACCAAAGGTATCTGTTTCGCATATATATCCTACTACAGTGTAAATTCTTGGTTGTCCTGTAGGATTAGAAACGTTTACTATATGGTGATATGAATCATAAAACATAGGGCGAATGAGGTGATTTAATCCGCTATCAATCCCCGCGAAAACTGTTGCGGTGGTTTGTTTAATCACATTCACTTTAGCTAAAAAATATCCGGATTCACTTACCAGAAATTTACCGGGCTCAAACATGAGAGTAAGTTGTTTCCCATATTCCTTGCAGAACTTCTGGAACTGTTCACTCATTTTTTCGCCTAATAATTCAATATCCGTAGTAACGTCATCGGGTTTATATCCTACTTTGAACCCACTCCCAAAATCAATGTATTCAAGATCTTTAAAATGATGTGCCGTTTCTAATAGAATATCGGCCCCTCTGAGGAAAACATCAATATCCAAAATATCACTACCGGTATGCATATGCAAACCAATTACGTTGATATTCTCACTTTTTACTACTCGTTCAACATGTCGTAATTGATGAATAGAGATGCCGAATTTACTATCAATATGTCCGGTAGAAATCTTTTGATTTCCCCCCGCCATGATATGCGGATTCATACGGATACACACCGGAACCTTATTTCCGAACATATGCCCAAATCTTTCTAATACCGAAATATTATCGATGTTTATCATTACCCCAACCTCAACAGCCATTTGAATTTCTTCTAATGAAACACAGTTAGGTGTATATATGATATCCTTAGGCTCAAAACCTGCCTTTAATGCCAACCATACTTCTTGTATTGAAACAGTATCAACTCCACTTCCTAACGATTTAAAGAAGCTGAGTACATTTAGATTGGTTAAAGCTTTACATGCATAGTTAATCTTTAACGGGATACCCTTAAATGCATTTTGCAGGCGTTTATATTGCCTTTCCATAATAGCTGTATCATAAACATACAGGGGTGTTCCATATTTTTCACAAAGCCCTGTTACTGATATTCCACCTATGGTGTACTCATTTGACAATCTTTCCATACTTTTACAAAAATAAATGCGAATATAATACGGAAAGGCACATGAACAGCCAACAACCCGAAATATCATTGGTA
>CAZUXM010000013.1:51067-52618 GCA_964624635.1 uncultured Candidatus Competibacteraceae bacterium | reverse complement strand
TTGTGACTGTTTTAACCAACCAAGTACCGGAGTAAAATCAGGATTTGTATATGATTTAAAGACCCTTCCTATTAATTTAACAGTAGCAAACGCATCTATTAATTCTTCTTGGTGATAATAACCATAATATTCAATCTTTTGTCTTGGTGACACCACTGTATTTAACCATAAAGTATCCTGAAAAACACTCCCTTTGGCAGACTCCCATAAATGGTGATATTCAACTTCCTTTATTGGTTTGATATTTTTAAGGTCTTTATTCAAACTGAGAAATATATTTTTTATATCTATGGTAATTTGCTTTGAATGAATATTTTTCGGCTACAGTTTCTCTGGCTTTATTTCCATAGGTGGATAAATTATTTTTATTTGAAATTACCTTTTTTAATACAGTATCCCAATCTTTACCTACTTCTACTAACCACCCATTGACATCATCCTCTATAATTTCGTTATTCACTGTTACAGCCGATGCTATTCCCGGAACACCAACCCCCATATATTGAAGCAATTTAAATCCACATTTACCTCTATTTACTGGAGTATCTTCAAGAGGCATTAAGCCCACATCCATTTTCCTTAAAAAATCTACTTCATTTTCTAACGAATACTGTTCAAAATGAATCGGAAAATTAGCTTCAAAAGGATAAGCTTTTACCCCAGCCATAATATTCAATTTTATATCAGCATTTTTTGAAATAGTATTGAGTGATTTTACAACAGGATGCAACAAATACAAATTATGGTCTCCTCCTATCCACCCAAAGGTGAAACTTGTACTATTTTGAAATTGTTTTTGGGGAAGATCTGTATAATAAACACAAGTGGGCATAACTAGTACATTATCTTCAGAATAATTATTATATTTTATTTTAACCAAATCCAGAAGATATTTACTCCCTGTTATAAAACCCGAATAATATTTAAATGAATCATAAAAATGATTATCATTTGCCATCAGAAATTTATTAAACAAAGATATTTTCTTTGATTTAACTACTGTTGCACCTATATCATCATCAAAGTCGAGAACTCTGTTGGGATGCGCAGAAACAAGAAGCTTCTCCATAAAGTGATTTCCGTATTGATTATACAGAAGTAAGTTTCTTCTAACTACAACTGTTTTAAAATTTCTTGAATATTGTATTTGTTTAATTCGAATGATAATGCTTCTTATTAAAAAAATTTGAAGATTTTTAGAATCTGTTTGTTTAAAAAAATCATTTGCCAATCTAACAATAAATTTTGCTTCTACTTTTAAAGAATCTTTTATTAAAAGATCCATCCAATGTTTTACTCTATAAGTATAACCTGCTCCATCTTCTGTAAAACATTCAAGGTACAATACATCCTTATGAGGTTTTTTGTATCCAATTAATTTATATATAAGAATCAACCATTTCGTATATAGAAATAGTATATAAAACTGACACATGAAAATAATTGTTCCTATCTTTTTCATACTACCAGTTCATTAATTCTTCTACCAAATGACACTTTAAAACATTTTCCTTTATTTATTTGGTAAACTTTAAGTTTTATATGCAATTT
>CAZUXM010000013.1:49179-51046 GCA_964624635.1 uncultured Candidatus Competibacteraceae bacterium | reverse complement strand
GCACTCGTAAACAAACCTTTTTTTTGAAAATCTTCTCTGGTTTTTGACCAAGCAGAAAAAACTTCATGTGATGGAAGATTATAATAAAAGTTCTTCCCTACTAAACATCTATCTTTAGAATTAAATATCCACGTACGGAAAGCACAATTACCTTTATAATATCCGTAATAACCTTTGTGTCCTAGTTGTAAAAAATTTCTAAACGTATCAATCTCTTCTGGGGAGTTAAATGCACTTCCATCTAATATGTTATGCTCAGTCATTGGTTTAATTTCAACACCTTCATCCATATCCAATGAAACTGTTTTAGTTACTCGAATAATATTTGCTCTTTCTTTGGTGAACATTTAAATTTTTTGTTTTAAATGTTCAAATGAAATCAAGTTCAGTAGTTCTTTCCTGTTTTTATTCAAAACTGAAAATTCATAATAAGGGTTTTGAACTGTAGGAGCTTCTCCCCAATTTATACTTTTAGATATTATACCTATTCCCCAATCTGAATCAATACAACACGAAAAAATATCTTTTCTGTATCTGACTTTTAAAAAAGCTTTCCAAGTGGTTCCATTCCAATTTTGACCAGCAGGTGAAATTACAAACTCATGAGTTTCTCTGGCATGAAATTCTGTTGGGGGATTACAATCATGTAAGATAATAAATCCATCTTCTTTGATAAACCTTAATGAATTATCAATATCTCTTTCTACCTGATTGGCTAGATGAAGACCATCAATAAAGATTACATCAAACTTGATATCTGATGAAAGGTACTTTCCGCTGGTTAACCCGTCAAAAAATTGGTCACTGGTAACTTTAAAATCAACCGGGTTTTCTTTGAATTCAATTCCGGGATCAACACTGTACTTTTTCGTGGCATTTATTTTATTGTAGTTATCCTCCGGATTTCTAACTCCTATCTCCAGGTATGAAGTCTCTCTATTGAGTGAAGAAAGTAAGTAATTGATTACATCATATCTGAACGGTGTCTTTTGAGATTCTAAAAGATTAATCTCTTTACCTTGATTGATAAACTCATCAGTAAAAAATCTACCTCCCCAGTTATAATAATCCTTTATTTTTTTTAACCGGTTCATTTAGCCTCAATAATTTTTTTTAATTCATCAAGATTATCAGAACAAAGAATATTTACGTGTAAGTTAATCTTATCAATATCCCAATTCCACCATCGAAGGTTTTGGAGAAATTGAATATGTTCATCAGAAAATCTTTTCTTTACCAATTTTGCCGGATTACCTGCCCAAATTTCGTATGGACCTACATTTTTTGTAACTACTGACCCGTTTCCAATAACTGCACCATTATGTATAGTAACTCCTGACATAATAGTAGCCTTTCCCCCAATCCAAACATCATTCTCTATTATTACACTTCCTTTAGTAGCCGGATGACCAGTAATTACTTGTGCAGAAGGGAAATTTTTGTTCAATACATTAAAAGGATAAGTAGTAATCCAATCAGTTCTATGGTTACCACCTAAGTATATTTCCACTCCGCTGGCGATTGAACAAAATTTACCAATTTCTAAATTAGTTTCGTCATTAATAAAAAAAACTTTGGGAATACCATATGTATGGTCTCCAATCAAAAAATTGCTCCCCTTAAAGTGATCTTTAGTATAGATGCTTACCGGAGGTTCTTTTATTCCAAGTATTCTTTTTATTAGTTTCTTAATATTCACTAGGTGCTAAAGGCTATAATTAAAGTAAAGGCAAAATCAGAATAAATATAAATAATATATTAAATTTTACCAAGCATTTTTTTTGCCAGTTTCTCGTAATTATCTTTTGCGCTAAACTTAGTCTTCCAGGTATGAAATGCATTATTCCTTAATTCAGAAATTTCAACA
>CAZUXM010000013.1:37611-49121 GCA_964624635.1 uncultured Candidatus Competibacteraceae bacterium | reverse complement strand
TAAATAATTTTCAAGCACATTTGCTATTTCAAGAACTGTTGGTTTGGATGATAATAAATAACCATTATATCTATCTACTAAAATTTCAGCAATGCCGCCTATGTTAGGACCTATAACTGGTATAGATGCCGACATCACCTCCATCATAGAAACAGGTAATCCTTCCGAAAAACTAGTGTTGATTAGAAAATCAACAGGCTGGTTACTAATAAAAGATTTAATTTCTTTAGGAGACTTCGTTCCTACGAGGTTAAAAGTAATATTTGATTTGTCTAACAGATGATGCTCTGCGTATTTTTTTACGGAATCAAAACAAGAATTCCCACCACCAAAATGAGTCCAATGAACATGAATGTCTGAGTTTAAATGGGATAAAGAATCAATGATTAATTCTAAATTTTTATTGGGCGTTATAATTGAAATACTGATCAGATAAATATCTTTGGTTTTATCTGATAACGAATTAAGACCAAAATATTGAACTCCGAGATAATGAGTGTCTATATTATTTGAACTAATTTTATACTGTTTTCTCAAATAATCCGCAGCTTGCTCAGAAATAGGGAAAATACCATCAATCCCATCAATAATCTTTTTCCTAAGTGGCAAGTATTGGGGAGTATGTCTCTCGAGGTATAGATCCCAAGCATGAATTCGAGAGTACACTTTAATATCAGGATAAGTATTTTTTATCCTGTAAATTGAATATGTGAACTCTGTAAACCAAAATGAATATAAAACTATTTGGTTATACTTAATATTCAAATTAGCAATCAATTTAAGAAGTTTCTTTCTAAAGTCTCTTTCAGAAGACAAATAATAAAAAAGCACTCTGAACATTTTTAAGTTAAACTTCTTTTTAGTAAAAAGAGACTCTGATCTAATAATTCTAAAAAGGCTAACTGGTCCGTAGTTAAAAAACGTAAGAATTTTTTGAAAAAATGAATTTGAATTTCCTAGGTGGATAATTGAAACATTTCCCGGCAACTCAAATACTACCGGACTGTTTTTTGTAAATCCGGATTCACTGGGAACTAATAAGTAGATATTTTTAAAATGTTCACTTAATGAGCAAAGCTCTTCATGCAAAAATGTCTCCCGATATTCATATGGATAACTACCAACAATAATGAATAGATTTTTATTCATGGGTTTTATTGATTTAACTTAGGTAATATTTTAGTGATTTTCGGTACTTTTTGTATGTATTTTTTTATAGTATTCAATGAGTTTATCTACATGTAACTTGATATCAAATTCCCGAGCATAATCTACTGCATATTGAGACATTTTAGAATAACTTTCAGAAGAGGTTATTGTTTCAATAATTTTATTTGCAAACAATGTTGGATTATTTTCAAAGATCATAAACCCGTTTTTACCTTCCTCAATAAGGTCTCGGTTGCCTTTGCCGTCCAAGCAAACTACAGGTAATCCGGCAGCCATTGCTTCTATGATAACTAATCCAAAAGGCTCATAATATGCAGGATGAACATAGACATTTGCTTTAACCAGATAATCTTCAACATTATCAACTACCCCAGCGAAATTAATCTCATTAGTCAATTGTAAATTACCTACTTTATTTTTTACATCTTCAAAACATTCCCCATTACCTAAAAAATCTAATTTAACATTATAGCCTCTATCCTTTAGTTCTTTAACAACATCAACCAAAAACTGATGGTTTTTGTAAATGGCAAATCTGGCTACATAGACAAGATTAATATCTTTTAAACGATCAATCCTGCTAATATTAGCTTTATTGAATTTTTGAAAATCTATAGCGTGATATAATAATGTAATATTCTGTATTTGAGCAGGTAAGACATTTTTATAGTAGATCTCTGTATCTTTTGAAATCACTATAAAATTATTTCTGCATTCTTTATATTTTTTGATAATCCAATTTTTCTCAAAAAAATTCGTCCATGTAGATTTATGAAAAATACGTGACAATTTTAAATTATCAAATTCAGGCATATTGTTTTGACAATGGGTAACATATGCTACTTGAGGGATAGGTTTATATCGTGTTAGAAGTTCAGCCCAAAACAAATGAGAATGAATAATATCAGGTTTAAAACTATTGACAATTTGATCATATTCTACAGTATTATATTTACCTTTTGTAGATATAGATGGTAAAACAGTAGAATTACAGGTTCTATAATTTATATGATTGGTAATAAATGAATATTTGTTAGATGGAGACATCGCTAATAAAATCACTTCAATACCTTGCCTTTTTGATAGTTCAGCACAAACATCAGCACAGTACCTTTCGGCACCTCCTTTATCAAGGGACGGTATTACATGTAATATTTTCATGAACTTAATGGCGAAATCCCATTTTTATCGATTATAATTCCAGTTTTCATATCATCAATATTGGCTTTACAAACTTGATTCAAATCTTCCCAGGGAGCTTTGGTGTTATCATGGCGCCACTGACTTGATTTAAAGTTCATAAAATGAAGATACATGAATTTTCTCTCACCATCTCTGTTATTGGTTATAGCACCATCTTTATAAAACCAAACATCCGGTTGATCACTATTAATGGTACCATCTAGCCACGGGTTTGGCAAAAACGGGGTAGAAAACTGCTCAACCATATACATTTTACTCATCTTTTTATTTGATAAGGCCTTAGAAAAACAATTATTAATTGACCAATTGAATTTATCATTCAATTTATCAAAAAAAGTATGTAGATAAGCATTCGTTAATCCATGCTCATCGATTCCAATAAATGGTTCTGACTGCAGAGCTTCTTTCCAATGATATATTTTTTTATACATTGTACGATTCTTCTCTGTATTCTTGAAAATTGAAAAGTGTCCGGATATTCGATGTTCATGAGTTGAAAAAACATCATACTTCTTCAAAATATCCTCTGTATAAAAAAACCTAATGTCGCCAATTAATACATCCATATCAATCCATCCATAGTAATCATATCCAAGGAATATATCCTCATGAATATATCCAAATAATGGTCGAAGATCACAAAGTTTATATGCATTCTTAGGCTTGAACTTAAAATCAAGCTTTTCGTTCACTAGAAATACATAATTATCAAAGCTAATTTTACGAAAATGAATATTAGGTGCATCTACAATTGAGGTATCACAGTCAGTATAAAAAATAAAATCAATAGTTGAATTTTTTCGAAGTGTTTCAAAATACAATTGAATCCAATCTGGCCATTTGCCAAAATATGGTATAAAAATTCCTATTTTATACATCTAATGTGTGTAGATATAGTTTTTTATTCAGTCCAATATACGTCCCCCCCATATTCAAAACAAAAAAACCTGATTCCTTTATATTTTTCTGTGCTTCTTCATAAGTAATTACTTCAGGGTGTATTTCAAAAGCAATTACCTTTACATATCTTGAAATTACATCTAAAAATTCAGGATCTC
Organism: uncultured Candidatus Competibacteraceae bacterium; assembly: GCA_964624635.1. Lineage (GTDB taxonomy): Bacteria > Bacteroidota > Bacteroidia > CAIKAF01 > CAIKAF01 > JANWKQ01. The sequence continues at coordinate 45,690 of CAZUXM010000013.1, read as the reverse complement.
TCAACAAGGGCGCTTCTCCTCCTTCAATATCAACTTTCATAAAATCTATCAGAGACAATCCAAACTCGTTAATTAAACTTCTTATTGACACTGTTTCTATTTTATCCAACTCATTTCCTTCTGGTACTTCACTCAGTTTGAATGACCAATGTTCCCCGTCTCTGAATGATCTACTAGGGTATAAAAAACCATCAGTAACATAGAGCCCTTTATTAATCGTAACAACATTTTCGAGTTTATTAATTCTAACATGTGTGTTTAAAGCATCAAAATTTGAAACCTCCGGTTCCAGGCAGAATATCTTTGCTGATGCATAATGTGCTTTAAAAAAAAGTGTTGATAACCCAATGTTTGAACCTATATCCAAAAAAACATATTCTTTTCCTTTATTTTCAAACACATTCAATAAAAAAGAATATTCTTTTTCACAAACTACTTGGTTAAAAACAAAAATGTCTGAAGATTTTTTACGAAGATAAAATTTAACTGTAGAATTATTAATATTTGTGTTGAACGCAAAATGTGATTTAGATATCTCAATATCAAATCCAGAAGTATAATTGATAAAATTAACAAATTGGATACTTTTGCCAGTAGTGTTATTAAATTTTTTACTCCTGAAATAATTTCTAAAATATTCCAAAAACTTCAATCGAAAAGATTCAATGATTCCTAGTTTAAATTGTTTATATTTTTTCAGGTTAATCAATTAAGCTAAATATTACATAACATAAATAATAAATCTAAATGAGAGCCAAATTAACTGCCCCATTAAGCAGCCCCCATTTAAAGGGCTTAAAATATTTATAATACCATTTTTTTCTATCAAAATAGGACATTTTATTTACATAATTTGACGTATAAAGGCCTTTTGAAAAGCAAATGTTTTCTATCTCTTTCGTAACATATACATCTGAAAATAAAAAATAATTTTTCAGAACAATTTTTCTATAACCTCTGTTATTGAAAAAATATTTAATCAGGTCAAAAAACAAGGATTTATAAGAAATTTTAGTTTCGGTCCCTATGGCATTGCCTGAGTGAATAATTCTATATACTAGCTCAAGATTTAAATAGTCTATATTACCCCATATGTAAACATTTACAAACATATTATAATCATGCAAATGAACTCTATTATGCCTAAAATATAAGTCAATAGCTGCTTGATTAAAAATCATTAAGCAGCCAGAAACTACTCCTTTATACATCCCATTCAGAAAGTCTTTTTTTGTTAGCCTATGCGATTTATAATATCCGCCAAGTATACATTCTCCCTCTTCATTCATCACTTTCATATCTGAAAAAGACAAGGCAGGAGTGTTCAATGAAACTTCACTCTCTAGCTTTAACAAACTATTCAACATTAATGACAGTTTATTTTTCACCCAAAAATCGTCCTGATCACAGTACAAAAAGTACTTCTCTTTATTCGAAGCATATTTCATCAAAAATTCAAATGACTCCCTTATCCCAAGATTTGTTTTAGAAGGATTTGATAAAAAAACAATCTTATCTGGATTTGATTTTACTAGACGTTGAATAATCTCAACGGTCTTGTCTCTACTATCATCATCTCTTATGTAAATCCTGAAATTATCATAATCCTGGTCTAACAATGATTGTATTTGTTTCTCAACAAACATTTCACCATTGTATGTAGAAAGTAAAATGCCTACCGGATTATTCATTTTTATTTTTTGAAATTGAAAAAATAAGAACCATATCCCATAAATTAGGCTTCTTTCCTAGTATAAACCTTACAAAACGATTAATATGTTTATTTAACCTCCAAATGAGAGGCAAGTTAGGAACCCATAATATTTCAGCAATCCCACATCCTTTATACTCATCAACCTGATAACCAGAATTGTTGATCATTTTTACAGCTGTGACGTAATTAAAGAAACGCAAATGGGTAACATCCATCAACCCTGATGGGGTGTAAGTAAAATCTCCTTTTAAAATATTAACTCTGGAATGAAGGTTTGATATATTAGGTAAAGCAATAACGATTGAACCTTCTTCTGACAAAATTCTTTTAGCTCTCTCCAATACCTTTTGTGGGTCAACCAAATGTTCAAGCACATGCATAAATACAATTACATCAAACTTCTCATTTGCCAAGATATCCCATACCTCATCATTCTCAATATTACCAACTATACCTTTGTTTAGAAATGGGGTTGCTTTTTCAATAGCGGGTTCATAAATATCTATACCTATTACTAAGTTATTTGATTTCTTTATCCAATAACTAAAATAACCTGTATGACATCCTATTTCTAATACTCTTTTGTTTTTCCCAATATAGCCAAGAACAATTTGATGCTCAAGAATAAGTTTATCATACTCCTGTTGAATCTCTCTATCGTATATTAGTCCATTATCCATTAATTGAATATTGTATGTCTAAATTATTTGATATTTTTTTTACAAACTCCAATTACTGTTTATATACACCTTACCAACATCAAATGTTTCTAAATGAGCCAGAGATGGATTATTATCAAGTATAGAAAACGAGCAGCATTCATTTACATTATCATATTGTGCAACTGCCGGATGATAAACTATACCATTCAACTTGTAATTACCTTTATTAAAAGTATTAGGGCTCAATGATAAATATTGTTTCTCATTTGAATTAATTACAATCTCAGTGCTAAAAAGAACAATATCCAACTCGTCCTGTATTCTTATCAATAATCTTTCTTTACCTGTAAAACTCTTATTTGTATTTACTTCAAACTCAAAAACTATTTTCTGGTCAGTCGAAAACTGATTAAATGCTCCAACTATTCCGGCATAATTCAAATAATATTCTTTATTAGTATCCTCACTTTTATAAAAACTGGTATTAGATGTTTTTTGTTGATAGGCACTAATTACGTCATGAATATTCCCTAAAGTATGAACTGTTCCTTGATTCAGGTATACCCCTTTATTACATAATTGTCTTATCGAGCCCAAATGATGACTTACAAATAGTAATGTTCTACCACTTCTGCTTATCTCCCCCATTTTACCCAAACATTTCTTCTGAAACTCAGCATCTCCAACAGCCAATACTTCATCAATGATGAGTATTTCGTTTTCTAAAAACGCTGCAACTGCAAAAGCCAATCTCAATTGCATACCACTACTATAATGCTTGAGTGGAGAGTCAATAAATTTTTCTACACCGGCAAAATCAACTATAGCATCAAAGTTATTTTTGATTTCTGATCTACGCATCCCCAATATAGAACCATTCATGTAAATATTTTCTCTTCCTGTTAGTTCTAAATGAAAACCGGTCCCCACTTCCAACAAACTGGCCACTCTACCTCTATAAGTAATACTTCCTTTTGTTGGCGGAGTAATTTTAGAAATAATTTTAAGCAAAGTACTTTTTCCGGCACCATTTTTCCCTATAATTCCTACAGATTCACCTTCATTTACTTTAAAACTAACATCCTTTAAAGCCCAGAAGTCTTCTTTTGGTTTCTTTTTAAAAACATCACTTAATGAATCTCTAATACTCAAATATTGTTCATGGCTACTATGTATCCTGAATTTTTTGCTGAGATTTTCTATTTCAATGGCAGGTTTCATTATATACTATCGGCCAAGTATTGTTCTGTTCTTCTGAAATTATAGATTCCTATTACAAACAAGAAAATATTAAAACCCAAATTAATAAATATAAGATTTACAGGAGATTGATATCCTAAAAGCCCCATTCTAAAAAGTTCAACAGATCCCATACACGGATTAAATGCCAATACATAACGAACAGTCTCATTCTTAATAAAATTCAAAGGGTATATAACCGAAGAGCCCAACAGCATAAGTTGCACTAAAAAAGGAAGCGCATGTCTAACATCTTTAAACTTAATAGTAAGAGAAGCTATAAAAGTTCCTACACCTATGGTAGTAAAAACAACTAATAAAATGCCTGATAAAAAGTACAAAGGGGTTTGCCATGTAAAATATTCAAACCCGAATAAAATGATGGTTAACAAAAAAAATACTAAGAAAGCCCATATAAAATCAAATAAGCTAACTATTACAGCTGAGGCTGGAATAATTAGTCTGGGGAAATAAATTTTCTTAATAATGTTTGAGTTTTGTATCATACTTCCACCTGCCGATGTAATACCAGTTGAAAATACATTCCATATAATGAGCCCACTTAAACTATATACAATAAAAGGTATTTTAAAACCTTCTGTCTCCAAACGTTGTGCTAAAAAAAAGTACAATATGCTCATCATGAGCAATGGCTGTAGCACTGCCCATAAGAATCCAATGATGGTTTGTTTGTATTTGACCTTGATGTCTCTCCAGGCAAAAAAATAAAAAAGCTCTCGATTTTGCCACAACTCTTTAATATTGAGGCTCAGCCCTTTAGGAGGTGTTATTTTGGTTTCTGACACGATGTGATTAAATCATACAAGTATAATAAAAATTGACCATATCTACATTTAACTAACAGCTCAACATCGTTTTATCTCAATGTTTGAAAAAGATTGATTACTTTATTCAGTATTGGATTAAACACCTCATAAATAAAATCAAAATACTCATTATCAGAAAGATAAGACTCTTTCATTGACAATAAAAGACCCTTAGCTTACATAAACATAATATAACCTTATTCTGGAGCTGAAATCCGATAAAATATTACTCAATTTAGCCGACAAAAACCCTGATATAAGGGGATCAGCGTCTTTTTCTAACAAATGACCAAAGGCTTATATAATCAAGTACTCCGACAAGATTAAAAAAATGTTATTACATGGATATAAAATAAAAGACGGCTTAGTCCTTTATATGATATAAATATTTTTATTTTTGGCATCCCGACTGATCGGGATTTAAAAAATCTAGGAACATTAAAAAATCTTATTTAACTGTAGTATGGAAAATAAAAAAACAAGTGCAGGTGGTTCAATTCTAAGATCTTTATTTACTCCAATAGTAATTATTGCGTGCTTAATTATTGGCTACATTATTTATGCTAAAATTTTAGGGGACCCAAAACACTTTGAGGGAAACAACATCGAAAACCACCCTAAAAAAGGTGACTATTATGGTATCGTTTATAAAGGAGGACCAATCGTATTCGTATTGATGTCAATTCTTTTAATCATTATTACTGTAACAGTTGAAAGATTATTTACCATCATCAGAGCTATGGGTAAAGGTGGGTTAACAAAATTTGTTTCGAGACTTCAGGTATTGATTAAAAACGGTCAGGTAAATGAAGCTATCGCAGAATGTAACAAACAAAAAGGTTCATTAGCTAACGTAATGAGAGCCGGTTTATACAAATTTGAAGAATTAGATAAAGATACCACAATGGATAAAGATGCTAAAGTATTGGTTATTCAACGTGAATTTGAAGAAGCTACTGCTTTAGAATTGCCAATGTTATCAAAAAACATGGTAGTTATTTCAACCTTAGCTTCGGTAGCAACCCTTGTGGGTTTGATTGGAACCGTATTAGGTATGATTAAAGCATTCGCGGCTCTTGCTCAAGCAGGTAACCCTGATGCAGTAGCTCTTGCGAATGGTATCTCTGAGGCCTTAATTAATACATTCTTAGGTATTGGTGGTTCTGTAATTGCGATTATTATGTATAACGTATTTACTTCATTGATTGACTCATTGACCTATAAAATTGACGAGGCAGGATTTAGCTTAATCCAAACATTTGCTTCAAAACAAAAATAAGATTTAAGAATTTAAAATACCCAGCAGAGAGATGCCAAAGATTAAAATGCCGAAAAGTAGTCCGTCCATTGATATGACACCAATGGTTGACTTAGGCTTTTTATTGGTAACATTCTTCATGCTCACTACGCAATTTCGCCCGGAAGAAGTGGCAACTGCCAGCACTCCGAACTCTATATCAGAGTTGTTATTGCCAGATAAGAACATGATGGTGCTTACCGTAGATAAACAAAACAGGGTATTCTATTCTTTCGACGGTCAAAAAGAACGCAGAGATGTTTTGATGGAAATGAGCAACGAATATGACGTTGAGTTTACTGAAGAACAGGTAAAGAAGTTTGAAAATATCAGTGCAATTGGGGTAGATATTGGAAGTCTACCAAAATGGCTTGATGCTGATGGAACCGAAAGAAAAGCCTTGGTAGAACAAGGAAATGGAATACCTATGGACTCCGTACATAATGAATTAAAAGACTGGTTGTATTTTAGTCGTATGCATGAGAGAAACTTCAAAACCCCTTACAGAGTTGCTATTAAAGGTGACCGTGAGGCCAGTTATAAAACAATTAAACGATTAATTAAAGTTTTGGAAGAGGTTAAAGTATTCAAATTCAACCTTGTAACCGAAATGAAAACAGAATAACTAAAATAATTTGAACCTTTTTAAAGTTAAGGTGTAAATATTTTAGAGTTCAACATTTTTAACCTCAGATTGCCTGTAGAAATAGGAATCTGGTAAAAATTAGAATTCATGGCAGAACTAGACACAGGGAGTGACAGTGGTCACAAGAAAGGGAGTAAGAAACCCCACGCTAAAAAACAGTCAACGAGAATTGACATGACCCCGATGGTGGACCTTGCATTCTTGTTACTTACGTTCTTTATGTTAACCACTACTTTTAATAAGCCAAAAGTAATGGAGATTAATATGCCGGTGCCTAATGAGAATAATGCACCTCCTACCAAAGTAGAAGATGATATTGCTACTACTATATTGATAGGAAAACAAAATAAATTATTTTATTACTCAGGCGTATTTGATCCCAATGATCCAAGTAAATTACAAAAAACGGATTATACAAAAGATGGCATAAGAAAAGTATTAACTGGAAAAAACCAGAAACTGATTGATGTTATTTCAGGATTTGAGCAGCAATTCAAAGATGAAAAAATTACTGAAGAGCAATTGAATGACACAATCAACTGGGCTAAAAAACAAAAGGATAACAGAGGTATTTTCGTAATTATAAAAGCAGTTGAAGAATCTAGTTACGAAAACATTGTAAATATCCTTGATGAAATGAATATCACTAATGTTGTAAACTTCGCATTAGTTGATATTAGTGAAGACGAGAAGAAAGCAATTGAAACATTATAGAGCCAAAAAAGTATAAACAATTAACAAAAGATTGATTATGGCACAGACAACTTCTTCAAACTACGGACACTTCGATGACTTGGTATTTAACAGTAGAAACCAATCATACGGAGCATACCAGATACGTAAATCATATAGCATGAACGGTCTTCTGGGTTTTGGAGCTGCATTATTAGTTGTAGTAGCTCTTATCGTTGGCCCTATTATCTCTGATTGGATTAGCTCAATGAAACCGAAAGAAGCTCCGATTATTGAGAAAAAAGTAGAGGTTACTCTTAAAAATACCGAGTCAATTGACGAGGAAGAAGAAAAAGAAGAGATTAAAGAGATTAAAAAAATGGAAGCTCCTCAGATGGAATCTGTAAAATTTACCGTTCCCATAGTTACTACTGAAGATGTTGAGGAAGTAACCACTCAGGAAGATCTTACTGCTTCTAATCCGGGTTCAGTAACACAAGACGGAGTAGATGGTTTTACAGGATTACCTGACGGCGAAGGAACCGAAGAGGTAATTGGTGATACTAAAACAGATGAAGTATTTACAGTGGTAGAACAAATGCCTGAGTTTCCGGGTGGTGATGCTGCAAGAGATGAATTCTTAAGTAAAAACTTACAATACCCAACCATGGCAAAAGAGCAAGGGATACAAGGTAAAGTATGGATTGGGTTCATTGTAGATAAATTCGGTAATGTTACCAATGTTGAGGTTCTTCGTGGAATTGGTGGTGGTTGTGATGAAGAAGCTGCCCGTGTGGTTTCAATCATGCCAAGATGGGTACCTGGTAAACAAAGTGGCCGCCCTGTAACCGTAAAATTCCGTTTCCCTATCAACTTTACATTAAGATAATAAATTCAATATTAGCAGGCTGAAGAGATTCTTCAGCCTGTTTTTTTATAGCCCGATGTAGCTATTCCTGATACATCCACCTCCTAAACACCACATTTCACATTAAAAAAAGTTAGAGAACTTTAAGTATTTT
>CAZUXM010000013.1:16960-37601 GCA_964624635.1 uncultured Candidatus Competibacteraceae bacterium | reverse complement strand
ACCTAAATAAAGGCTCACTGAGTAAATTAGCAATAAATAATGTGAATGAATCGTTCAGTCAATACAATGATTATTATATTTTTGGACTGAAATTAAATGATGGCAGCGAATCTTAATTTTAACTTCATACTTCATCTGATAAGAGCCACTATGTATCTTATCATTGGGGTCATAGTAATTTTTATAGATTTTCCCATATTTAAAAATTCTACCATGAGAATCATACTTGGGGTTTTATTTATTTTATATGCCGCTTACCGTTTTTATCAGATCATTCAACAACGCAAAAGAAAAACCATAGACCAAGAAGAATGAAACGAAAAAAAATTCAATTAGCCGCTGTATTTACAGCCACTGTATTTTTCAGCATGTTATCATGTGGTAAAAAGGGATCAGTACCACTGGATGATCCTACCTCAGGGAAAATACACATTACCGTTGACGAATCATATCAACCTATGATGGAAGCCGAGATAGAGATGTTTGAAAGCCTGTACCCTCATGCCGACATTATGGTTACTTATGCCAACGAAGTAAAAGCCTTTGATGATTTAATTGCAGATTCTTCCCGATTCATCGTAGTGAATCGAGAATTGAACGAACAAGAACTGGATTATTTTAAAAAAATAGAATTAACCCCAACCACTACCAACATTGCTTATGATGGGTTAGCTTTTATTACCAATAAAGAAAATGATATTCCAGGATTATTATACAGTCAGGTATCGGATATTTTTACAGGAAAAATTGGAACGTGGGATCAAATAAAAGCTGGTATGAATAAAGATAGTATTCGTGTGATTTTTGATAATCCAAAGTCTGGAAATGTTAGAATGGTTAATGAAATATTCAAATTGAATGACAAACTTCCTTCAAATTGTTTTGCGGTAAACTCTAATCCTGAAGTGATAGATTATGTAGAAAAAAACAAAAATGCGATAGGAATTATTAGTGTGAACTGGATCAGTGATGATGCAGATACCAACACTATTGCATTCTTAAAAAAGATTAAAGTACTGGATATTTCAAACGAGGGCCAAACCATTGCAAATGCCACATACCATGGGCCTTACCAAGGGTATATAGCAGAAGGAACGTATCCGTTTAAAAGAACGGCTATGATTATTAGCAGAGAAGCAAGAACGGGTCTTGGCACAGGGTTTGCATCCTTCATTGCAGGAGACAAAGGTCAGCGAATTATTCTTCGTTCAGGAATGGTTCCTGCAATGGCTCCGATAAGAGTAGTACAAATTTCGAATTAATCGATATTAATAAAAACAAAAATGAGAAAGATGAAAAAAGCAGGATTTTTGGTTACGTTAAGTTTGGCTTGTTTGCAGGTGAGCCATGCACAGAATGTAAAGGATGCTATTAAGTATACCGAAAGTCATCAGTTTGAAGAAGCATCAAAAGTTCTTCACCAACTGATTGCTAAAAACCCAACTGATGCAAACCTGTATTATTATATGGGAGAAAATATGTGGAAGAGCGAAAGATTTGACTCTGCTGCTTGGTATTTTGACAAAGGTATTTCTACTGATGCTAATGTAGGCTTAAACTATGTTGGTAAAGGTAAAATTGCTTTAAGCAAAAACGATGAAGCAACAGCAAAACCTCTTTTCGAAAAATCGTTAGTACACCATACTCATGATGGAAAAGCTTTAATGGCAATTGCCGAAGCATATATCGACAATGAGTGGAAAAACATGACCTATGCTATTCAGTGTTTAAGTAATGCTGAAAAACAAGAGAAGAATAATCCTAACTTATATTTGTTAATGGGAGATGCTGCTCTTTTAGGAAGCAATGACGGTTTAACTGCATTGAACAACTATGAGAAAGCTCGTGATATGGACACTAAAAATCCTAAACCATTAATACACATTGGTACTTTATATGAAAGAGCCAGATCTTATGATCTTGCGTTTGCTGAATATAATAAAGCCATTAGTTTGGATACTTTATTTGCTCCTTCATACTATAAATTAGGTGATTTGTATTATCAATATGGTGATTTTAAAAACGCCGTTAAAAATATTAAGACCTACTACCTACTTTCAAAAAGTTTAAGTGCTCGTGTTAAATATGCCAAGTATTTATACTTAGCAAAAGAATATGATCAAGCGATTATTGAAATAGATGAAATTTTTGCAATTGATCCTTCTATCAATATCTTGAATAGATTAAAAGCATATTCATTGTTTGAGTTAAAACAATGTGCCGAAGCTCAAAAAAGTATTGAATTGTTCTTAAAAAATGCTCCGATTAAAGGTGATAAAATCATCTCTGAAGACTATAGATATTATGGAAAGATACTTTCTTGTAACAAATCTGATTCTTTAGCCATCCCTCAATTGCTAAAAGCATTGGAAATGGACTCTATGAAATTGGATATCTATAACTCTTTGGCTGACTCTTACTCTAAGACAAAAAAATATGATGAGGCTATTGAAATACTCAACAGAAAATTCAAATTGGTAAAAGAACCTTCTGTGAATGATATCTTCAAAATTGGTCAGGCATATTATTTTAATGCTGCCGGATTAATTGAGAAATTCAACGCTAATAAAAAAGCTGATCCAAAAGCTGCCGGGCTACAACAAGATAGTTTAGCTTATATTGCCATGTTGCAAAAAGCAGACTCTACTTTTAAAGTAGTAACTGAAAAACAACCTGAAGGTGTACTTGGACATATATACAGAGGTAAATCTAATGCAGGGATGGATCCTGAAACCAAGCAAGGTTTAGCTAAACCACATTATGATGCAGTAATTGCTATCGGTTCATTGGATGCTGAGAAAAACAAAAAGTATTTAGTAGAAGCTCATTATTATATGGCTTACTATTACTACTTGTTGCCTGATAAAACAAAAGCTTTGGAAAACGTAGACAAAGTGTTAACCTATGATCCAAACAATACCAATGCACCAAACCTTAAAAAGTTCATTGAGAAATTACCATAATCGATCTTTATAGATCAAATAAAAAAGCCTCCAATGTTGGAGGCTTTTTTATTTATCGATGCCAACGTGCGTAAGAACCTCTGCAATCAAAATGCACCATTTGCCGATCAATAAAACCGGATTCACCTTTATATGTTCCAATTCCGCCTTTACTCTTAATAATAATTTGGTCCAGAATATTGTAAACAATATCCACATCAGCCGCATTCATTTTTCCATCCCGATTTACATCTAAAACCACAATATCAATTGCCTGTCCTTGAAGATGTTTGCTATTCTTGGCAGCCCCTTTAAGGATTTGGTTATGCCATGGCCAGCGTCTACCACTTAAAATAAAAAAACTAGGCTTATAACCTTGCTTTTTCAATTCTAATTTTAGTTCCTTATAGTAGGTAACGGTTTGTGGATCAACACCCCAAAGTGATTGGATGTAAATAAAATACCAGGCAACTAGAAGTACAAGAATTACTGCCATTATAATAAAAAAAAATTTGAATATTTTTTTTAGTAACCTCATTGAGGACTATTTTTTATTTCTGTAAACCAATCGACTCAGTTTTTTTTCACTGAACATTTCGTTGGCAATATCCTGTAATTGTGATGCTGTAATTTTTTCTACCTGTTTGTATAAATGCGAAAGCGAATCTAGTTTATCAAACAACAAATAACTCTTCGCAATAACATGCAGCATCCCTGAGGTATTTTCATTAGCTAGCGCCATCTGCCCCATAATTTGCTGTTTGGCTTTATTTAATTGAAGAGTAGTCAACTTGACCTCTCTCAGCTTTTTTAGTTCTTTATAAACCAAAGAAATGGTTTTATCAAGGTTTTTTACATCGGTAGATAGATAAATGGCCCATTGAGCACATTCTTCAAATGGAGTATAGTTGGCATCAAGGTAATACGTAAACCCATATTTTTCGCGTATGTTCATATTCAGGCGACTGTTCAGTCCGGGTCCACCCAGTACATTATTAAGTACTACAAAAGGTAATCTTTTTTTATTGTTTAACCCGTATCCAATATTGCCAATCAAACAATGACTACTATACATCTCCTTTTCAATTTCTACAATAAACGGAGAGTATCCAGTATACTTAGTACGTTCTTCTTTATTAGTATTAGATTTTATGTTTAAAAAATATTCTTCTACTTTATTCCTGAATTTTTCTTTTGGGGTAGGTCCAATATAACAAAGCACCATTTTATTTGTAGCATACTTTGCTTTTACAAACTTCTTCAGGTCCATTTGTTGAATATTACTTACGCTATCAATACTTCCTAAAATATTGGTACCTAAGGTATGACCTGCAAACATAAGTGAATCAAAAAGATCTCCCATTTCTTCAGCAGGATCATCTTTGTATGATTGAAACTCATCAATGATAACGGCTCTTTCTTTTTCTATTTCTTTAAGTGGAAATACTGAGTTAAAAATAATATCCTGAGTAATGTCTAAAGCTCTATCCAGGTATTTATCTAAAAAAGAAGTATAAACGAAAGTATTTTCTTTGGCAGTATATGCATTCAGTTCTCCCCCTACTTCATCAATTCTACTGAGAATATGATGCGTTTTTCTTTTTGTTGTTCCCTTGAACATCATATGCTCAAGAAAGTGTGCTACTCCGGACTGAAATCCTTCTTCATCTCTGCTACCTGCATTAATCAATAATCCACAATACGCCACCGGACGCGTATGATGCACGTGAACTACTTTGATTCCATTTTTTAATTGGAAAGAATATATATCTTCTTGTTCTATATTCATTGTTAAAAATCAATCTGCTTGCAATCACAAACATGATTCTTTGTTGTTCCGGGTAGGTCTTCAATTCTGAAAATATTGTAGGTACTATCTTTTACTTCAATATACATCCGTGTTTTTTTTTTTTTTCAAGCAGAAGACGGCATACGAGATACCGGATAAGGTTTTCTACGTACCGGGGGCATAGTTAAATCACCTTTGCTCAATGAAACACGAAGTAAACTATCCGTTACCCCCAAACAATTTAAATAACAGGTATTATTTTCATTATTCTCGATGGTTGATTTTAAGATAGATTCTTTAACCATCCCTACCGGCCAAAAGTTAGGAATATCTCTATTACGTAACCAAAAAGCCCAAACCAATAACGAGCCTAACCCAATGCCCAATGTATACGCCAAAAAATTTCGACCTATACGTTTCCAATTCATTTCTTTCTTTCCGGGATCCTTCATTTGTTTCATAGCTCAAAAGTATCAAAAAACTACCATGCTGCCATGAGTAAATTCAGGTCTTTATAAGGCATTTGATACATATCACCAAAAAATTTGTTGGTAAGAATACCATTATATAAATAAACCCCACTACGCATATATGCAAATTTATGAAGTGATTTTTCCAAGCCGCCTTCTTCTCCAATATGAATAAATATAGGCGCAAAAATATTACTCAAAGCTATACTGGCAGTATGAGCTACCCTTGATGGAATATTGGGAACACAATAATGGGTTACACCATATTTTTTGAACACCGGATTTTTATGGTCGGTAACACTGGAAGTTTCAAAACAGCCTCCCTGATCGATACTTACATCTACAATCACAGAACCATACTTCATATCAGATACCATGGTATCCGTAACCACACAAGGTGTTCTGCCTTCAGGAGCCCTAAGGGCACCTATCACTACATCAGCTTGCGCTAATCGCTTAGCTAATTCGTCCTGTTGAATAAATGATGTAAACAATCCGTGATGATTGATATTATTTTTTAAACGTGATAAACGGCTCAAAGACACATCAAACACTTTTACTTCAGCTCCTAAACCTAAAGCTGCCCGTACAGCACTTTCACCTACTATTCCGGCTCCTATCACGACTACTTCAACTGATGGAATACCGGTAACTCCGCCCAACATAATTCCTTTTCCTTCATTTTCATTACTCAAATATTCTGCTGCAATTAATATAGAAGTATTTCCGGCAATCTCTCCCATAGAACGAACCACAGGATACTGCCCTATTTCATCTTTTAAATAGTTAAATGCAATGGCAGTAGCTTTTTTCTGAGTAAGTTTTCGAATAATATTTCCATATTGAGTACTTAACTGAACTGCAGAAAACAGCACCTGCTTTGCTTTTACCATTTCAATTTCTTCCTCTGTAGGGGGGGAAACTTTAATGACAATATCAGCTTTATATATTTCTTCTTTTGAATATACTATTTGTGCTCCCGCTTCACTATAATCTTTGTCCTGAAAATTGGCATTTTTACCTGCTTCAGTTTCAATCATTACTCTATGACCAAAACTGGATAGTAAAGCGACTGCAGAAGGTACAAGTGGAACTCGATTTTCTTGAAAACTGGTTTCCTTAGGAATTCCAATCAAAAGGCTGGTACTTCTATGAGCAATTTCAAGCATCTCTTCTTGTGGAAGTAAGATTCCTGATTTTTGAAGCTCTTTTAAAGTAATGGTTGACATAAGTTAGGCAGTTATAGTGTGGTAGTTAAGTTCAACAGTTCTTGATTCATCTTGTTTATGGATGATAATGTCAAGTATATTAAAATCATTTAGATAGTTTTCTGCAATTTGGGGCCATTCAATTAAACAAATATTGCCCGAATCAAGGTATTCAGTAAACCCCATTCCATCCAATTCTTCTACTTGATTAAGTCGGTATAGGTCAAAATGATAAATCTTATGATGTTTACCTTCATATTCATTCACCAAGGTATAAGTTGGGCTGGTAACCAATTCGGTTACCCCTAGCTGTTCACATATCATTTGAGTAAGGGTAGTTTTACCAACCCCTAAATCCCCGGTAAGAGTTATAATGGGGTGCTTATCAATAAGTAATACAATTTCACCGGCAATATGTCGCATATCTTCAAGCGTATTCACATGGTGCAGGTGTTGCATGCTTACAAATATACAAAAAGGGATGCTATGGGTCAAGAGGTAACTCTATTCTACTGAATAAGGGTTAATTCAAAGCCATATAAGACCTCTGCACCAAATAAGCCTTTATAAGTATGCATTTCTACAATATCGTTTTCATCGAACAGTGAAGTGGCACTTTTGATATGATTCTGATCTACATATATCGCCACTATTTCATTGGTGGTTTCATATTTACCCGTTTTTTCATTCAGAGTATACTTCTTTTGAGTTTTAGTAACCTTTACAATATGAGGGGTGGTAAACCCATACCAGGGTAAATGTTTTTCCACCTGAATTAATTTATCTACTTTAATGATATGTGATTTTTGCTCAAGAGGGATCAAATAATTGAGCAGGTTCATGCTACTATATATGCAAGGCATTAATCCAATAACAAACAAAATTAAGCTGGCATATTTCGACAATCCTCTTTTTATATAATACGATCTGTATACAATTAAACTACCTAATGCTGAAAAGGCTAAAAACAATCCTATAAAGGTCCATGAGAAATAAGTCCATCTACCAGTAATGAACCACAAAGCAATTACCACCGGAATTTGTACCAAAATAGCATACATAATACCTGCCGGTAATGAAAATTTACGTACCTGATCTTGTACATTAAGTATTAATGCCCTGTTTTTTGAATTGATTCCTTTTTCTACTTTAATTTTATCAGCATAAATAAAATCGTACTCTTTGGCTTCAAGCAAATCAAGATTGAGCAGTTTTTTAGTGTGCTCATACATTTCAGGGTGGTTCGCTTGTAATTCGGCAGGATCATCAAAAAAATACTGAATGATGAGAGGCAATCTTCTTCCGAATGTATCTAATGGCAGTTGGTCTTCTTCATCCACAACGAACATGATGTCGCGGGCAGCTTCACACCATACTTTATAATAAGCGGAGAAAAAATCATCAAGTATATTATCCTTTTTAGCTTCAATAATAAATACACTACTCCACTCCATCAGACCTATTTGTCGGCCCCCTACACCCATAAAAAAATGACCATCTTGAACATGATTCCAGCTCTCTTTATTTTTGGATTGTAACCAAAGTGCATTGAGTGGTTTGGTTTTATCTTTTTTAAGTTGTATCCCATTACGATGCACACCAATATATGTGTACATATCCAGGTATTTATCATCTAGCCCCCAGGTAAGTTGTATACAGCTGGCAGCTATCAATACTTTGATAAGTAAATGGTCATTTTGGGGATCCAGGAAAAACTCGAAGTCTTTATTGGATATAAATTTTTTGACCCGTTTCAAAAATCTCTTTTTCCCGGGGTTACTTAACTGTTGGTAAAACCTTACATAATGAAAAAGGTAGTCTTTTTCAGAACCATTTAAAACGGGGTCGTTTTTAATAAGGTCAGCCAATGTTCAAAGGATAGTTACTTCAAGTATAATGAAAAAAGAGGGAAAAAGGAACAGTTGTTTATTTTAAATAAAAATATATCATTTATTCAACTTTTAACAACTTGATTCTGCCATAACTTTGACCATTTCTATAATGAAGGATATATACACCTGGAGTTGCTTTTAGATAAAATACTGATTTGCCCAATGAGTTGGTTTTTACATAGCTAATATTTTTGCCACCCATATCAGTTATCAATATATCGGTAAGATCATCAAATAAAACATCAACTAAAAATTGATCTATAAATGGATTAGGATAAACTGTTGGGTTTTGAACAATATTTTCAATACCAACGGAATTAATTTCATAACATAAGGAAGTATCTATACATCCATTCTGATTTACTACCACCGCATAGTTACCATTAATTACCGGAATATAAGTTTGTGCAGTTGCTCCTAAAATTGGCAACATAGTATTATTGCAATCTACCCATTGATAATTTGCTGGCGTTGCAATGGAAGTCAATGTAATTCCAGACAAATTCACATTAACATTTATCGGTGGATGAATTGTTAAATTGGTTGTAACTACACTATCACAGCCATTAAACGCTACATAAGTATCAATATATGTTCCTGTTGAATTATACACATTGGTTCCTACAATAATACTATCACCTGAGCATAATTGAGGAGACTGCGAAAATCCAATCAAAGGTGATTGCGTTATTGTAATAGTTTGTGTTGAAGTACAGCCATTATCATCTGTAACTGTACATGTATATGTAGTGGCATAAAGATCCGTTACTAAAGCTGTATTCATCCCTCCGGGGAGCCAATTAAAATCTAAAGTACCCACTCCCCCTATAGCAGATACCTCTGCAATACCTGTGCTATCACCATAGCAAAACACATTGGTTTGTGAAACAACTTCTGGATCGATCATAGCAGATTGAGTGATTAGTGTAGATATTGAGTTTGTTCCCCCACATGCACTTGTTACCGTACAAGTATAAAGCCCGGCTGCTAAATTGGAAGCTATTGAGTCTGTTCCACCTGATGGTGACCAACTATATGCAAAAGGAGAATTACCTTCTGTATGAATTTGAATAGAACCATCATTCCCATTAAAACAGGTTACATTATCATGTGATACTTCAGATAAATTTATTGGCATACAATATTCATACTTCGCTAAAAAAATAGTTCCAGCTCCAGGAGCACTTAGGTTGTAGGTGGCTGCAGTAGGGTCAAAATCTGCGGCAGCACTGCTAAATGTTCCCGTAATCCACAATTTGCCATTATGTTCAACTGCTATACTTTGTGAGCTTTCAACACCAGCACCTCCCACAGAGGCCGCCCAAACAAAATTTCCTGTAAGATTGTATTTTACAATGAACATATCCGGATTAATTCCATTGCTAATTAAAGAATAAGTAGCAACGGAAGGATCAAAATCAACGGTATCACTGTAATAGCCGGTTACATATACGTTTCTAGCCGGATCAGTTGCAATAGCTAAACCAAAATCGTTAGTTGCTCCTCCAAAAGCATTTGCAAATATATGTACTCCAGCTGGTGAGTATTTTGCAACAAATCCGTCATTGTAAGACGAAGAATATGGTATATGACTGTCTGTTCCAGCCCCAGGATTAAAATCTGTTGCATTTGGTCCTACGAAAGACCCTGTGCAAACTACATTTCCTATTCCATCCACCGCAAGATCCATAATTGCCTCATTGTTTGTTGGATCACCCATTTGTATAGCCCATGTATAATTACCAGAAGCATTATATTTAGCAAGAAACATGTTTCCAGGACTAGCACAGGTTAGATTTACCGTTGCTACTCCAGGGTCAAAATCTACTGTTCCATTGAATACCCCGCCCAAGTACACATTACCACTAGCATCTGCAGTAATTGCGTTAGAAACTCCGGCACTCTGTGCATCCAATCCCCTGGCCCACATATAATTTCCATTTAAGTCATACTTGGCCAAATAAATATCATAGGTTGATCCAGAACCCATTGTTAAATTAGCTACTCCTCCTGAAGGATCAAAGTCAACAGTATTAGCATAAGCCCCTGTTAAATAAATTCTATTATTTACATCCAAGAACATATCAGTTACTGTTGTTGGGCTTGGCCCTGATATGATAAATGACCAAACATAATTACCAAGGCTATCATACTTTGCCAGAAAAGTACCACCAGCAGCTGAAGTAACATTTGCCACACTTGCACCCGGATCCATATCAGCCGTACCTTCTATAAAACCAGTTATATAAACAAACCCGCCTGTATCAACTGCTATTCTTTGAACCACTTCGTAATCCGGACCACCAAAACGAAATGCCCAGACATAGTTTCCATCCATATCATACTTGCCAACAAATCCATCCACATCACCTGCGGAGGTCAAATTAGCAGTAGCTATTGACGGGTCAACATCACTGGTCCCCTGTATACCTCCAGCGATATAGGTATTACCTGATTGGTCAAGAACAACTTGTTTTGAAGCACCTCCCCCGGGATGAGTTGAGTTAATGCCAAAAGCAAAATCGATATCGGGGTACTGGGCATATAAATTAAATAAAGAAAATACACTGCAAAGAAATAACCGAGTAGTTAATCTTTTCATAGCTATTGGTATTATTTAATTACAAATTTACACTATAGTATTCAAATTAAAAAAAGCTGTGCTAACAATCATAGTAGATTTAATATAAAACTTGCAGGTGTTTATAAAATACCGTCTTCGCTATAGGTAAAAATATTTGCAAGTTCTATTATTGTATGGTACCATGTATTTAATAGCTTGAGTAAATTTCATCATATAAAACTATCGGACCTGACAAAGGAAATCAGGGAAGTAATACGACATAGTTTTGATGACACATATTGGATCATAGCTGAAGTATCAGGACATAAATTTTATCCGAATAACGACCGGCATTATTTTGAACTAATAGAAAAAGAAGAAGGAGTTCAGGACCCGATTGCCAAAGTAAGTGGAAGAGCTTGGAGAGAAGGATCAGAAACCATTAAAATATTTGAAGAGATTACCGGTCAAATATTTACTACCGGATTACAGGTATTGATAAAAGTAAAAGTTGAATTTCACCCTTCTCATGGATTTGCCTTAATATTGATTGATATTGATCAATCATTTACACTTGGGAATTTAGAAAAACAGCGAAGACTTACTTTACAAAAACTGATAGATGAGAATGCAGATGCTATTGAAAAAAAAGGAGATGAATACATTACCAAAAACAAAAAAGCAAAATTCCATCCGGTTATTCAACATATTGCAATCATAGGTTCTCCTAACTCTGAAGGGTATATAGATTTTACCCATACATTACAAAATAACCAATACAAATACACGTA
The DNA here is from genome assembly GCA_964624635.1 of uncultured Candidatus Competibacteraceae bacterium. GTDB lineage: Bacteria > Bacteroidota > Bacteroidia > CAIKAF01 > CAIKAF01 > JANWKQ01. Next base: position 25,946 of record CAZUXM010000013.1, on the reverse strand, counting down.
TAACATAGACATCTACCAATCATCAGTACAAGGTCAATTTGCCGAAAAGGAATTGGTAACCAAGTTGATTGACATTCATCAATCAGGAATTAATTATGATTGTGTTGTATTGATACGTGGAGGCGGTGCCAAAACTGATTTTCTGGTATTCGATACTTATCAACTGGCTCGTGCTGCTGCTAGATTTCCGATACCCATTATTGCCGGAATTGGACACCACCAGGATGTAAGCATTGTTGATATGATGGTAAACACGAGTGTAAAAACCCCAACAAAAGCGGCTGAGTTTATCATTGCTCACAATAGAAGATTTGAAGAAAAAGTATCGGTATTACAACGAAATCTAATTATAAGAACTCAACAACTATTGAAAGAGAATTTTGAAGAGATTAATCAACTACATTCAAATGTAATTAACCATACTCGTTCCCTTTTAGATGAAAATAAGGATAGTTTAAGTAACATCAGATATATTCTATCCAATAATACCAGCTCAATAATTAATTCATCAAAACAAGAGCTGAAGGAAGTTATAGCGGAAATTAAATCGTCTTCAAAGTTAAAAGCAGCTGGCGAAACCAAACAATTATTGAATCTGAAAGAAAACATCAAAATAGGAGCCATTAGAGCAATCAAAAACAAAAACAACGAAATTACACATTACCAGTCGCTACTAAAGCTTATAGATCCTAAAAACCTGCTTAAAAAAGGATTTGCTATTGTATCAAAGAATGGAAAGATTGTGATTAATAGAAATGAGATACAAAAAGGAGATGAACTAACCATAGAAATGTACGATTATAATGTTACCACAGAAGTTAAAAAAATAGAAGAAGATGAAAGAGATTAAACTTACCTACGAGGAAGCTTTAAGCGAATTACGGGAAATTGCTGCTGAAATTGAAGATGAAACCGTATCAGTAGATGTATTAGCGGAAAAAGTAAAAAGAGCTTCATTGCTTATTACGTATTGCCAGAGTAAATTACGTGCTACTGAACAGGAGGTAAGCAAGATTATTAAGCAGATGGAGAATAAAACGAGTCCTGGAGAGGAATGAGTAAACATACAAAAACAAAAAAGGGTCGCAAATACGACCCTTTTTACATTGACATGTTGTAAAATATTATTCTGCAGCAGGAGCATCCTCGCTGGCCTCAGTAGTCTCTTCTTTTGTTGTTTCAACTTTAGCTTTAACAGTTGTACCTGCTCCACGACGAGAACGTTTTTTGGCAGTAGTTTTCTTGGCTTCTTTTACTAATGTAGTGTTGAAGTCAACAAACTCAATCATTGCCATTTCAGCATTATCACCTTGACGGTTTCCTAACTTGATAATTCTCAAGTATCCACCCGGACGGTCAGCTACTTTATTACTGATCTCACGGAATAATTCAGCAACTGCTTCTTTATCCTGTAAATAGCTAAATACTGTACGACGGTTATGTGTTGTATCTTCTTTTGATTTAGTAATCAAAGGTTCTACATATACACGTAATGCTTTAGCTTTTGCCAAAGTGGTGTTGATACGTTTATGCGTAATCAATGCCACTGCAAGATTTGCTAATAATGCATCTCTGTGACCTTTTTGTCTTCCTAAGTGATTTACTTTTCTACCGTGTCTCATTTCTAAAAATCTTAATAATTATTTGAATTATGCCAGTAATATCAATCAGTCTTTTTCTAATTTATATTTGGCAAGGTTCATTCCAAAGTGTAGACCTTTTGCTCTTACTAAGTCTTCTAACTCAACAAGAGATTTTTTACCGAAGTTACGGAACTTTAAAAGGTCATTCTTATTGAATGATACAAGATCTCCAAGTGTTTCAACGTCAGCCGCCTTTAAGCAGTTCAATGCACGAACTGAAAGATCCATATCAACCAACTTGGTTTTTAATAACTGACGCATATGTAATGACTCCTCATCAAATTCTTCAGTTTGAGATTTCTCTTCAGTATCCAAAGTGATTCTCTCATCAGAGAACAACATGAAGTGATGAATAAGAATCTTAGCTGCTTCTTTTAATGCATCTTTAGGAGCAATAGATCCATCAGATTGAACTTCCATTACTAGTTTTTCGTAGTCAGTTTTTTGTTCTACACGGAAGTTCTCAATATTATAACGTACGTTTACAATCGGAGTGAAGATAGAATCAATAGCAATTACACCGATATCAGTACCTGCTCTTTTGTTCTCTTCAGCCGGACGGTATCCACGACCTTTCTCGATAGTTAATTCCATATTGAATTTCACTTTCTCATCAAGGTTACAAACAACCAAATCAGGGTTCAACACTTGGTAACCTGAAACGAATTTTCCAAGATCACCAGCTGTTAAAGTATTTCCTCCGGTATAACTTACCTGAACTCTTTCGAATTCAGTATTATCAATTTGTCTTTTAAAACGAACTTTTTTCAAGTTAAGGATGATTTCGCTAACATCTTCTACCACACCTTTGATAGTAGAAAACTCATGGCTAACACCATCAATTTTAACTGAAGTAATGGCAAAGCCTTCTAAAGAAGAAAGTAATATTCTTCTTAATGCGTTACCTACGGTGATACCATAACCTGGTTCAAGAGGTCTGAATTCAAATTTTCCTTTGAAGTCATCAGATTCGATCATGATAACTTTATCCGGTTTCTGAAAATCTAAAATTGCCATATATTATTTATTAAGTTTAAAATTCGAAGTTTAAGATTCAATATTACTTGTTGTATAACTCGACGATCAACTGTTCTTTGATATTCTCTGGAATTTGTTCACGATGAGGAGCTGCAATAAAAGTTCCAGTCATGCTATTATTATCCCAGGTTAACCAATCAAATTTATGAGCAGAAGCACCTAATGAATTTACAATTACAGTAAGTGATTTTGATTTTTCACGAACACTTACTTTATCACCTGAACGTAAAGTGTAAGAAGGAACATTTACCACCTCACCATTTACCTGAATATGTTTATGAGAAACTAACTGACGAGCAGCAGCACGTGAATTAGCAACTCCTAAGCGATATACTACATTATCTAAACGAGCTTCACAAAGCATCAATAAGTTTTCACCAGTGATACCTTTCATTGCAGCAGCTTTTTCGAACATTTTACGGAATTGTCTTTCTAAGATTCCATAAGTGTACTTAGCTTTTTGTTTTTCCTGCAACTGAACTGCATACTCCGATTGCTTACGCTTTCTTTTTGAAGGTCCATGCATTCCCGGAGGATAGTTTTTTTTGGCCAATGTTTTATCTGGTCCAAAAATTGGATCTCTGAACTTTCTTGCGATTTTGGACTTTGGTCCTGTATATCTTGCCATAACTCTATTTATTCAAAATTTGAAATTCAAAGCTCAAAGTTTACATCGTTCAATATTAAACTTTGAATATTGAATTTATTATACTCTTCTTCTTTTTGGAGGACGACATCCGTTATGCGGGATTGGAGTAATATCCATAATCTCCATCACTTCGATACCTGCCTGGTGAATAGTTCTGATTGCTGATTCACGACCACCACCTGGTCCTTTTACAAAAACTTTCACTCTTCTTAAACCATATTCGTAGGCTTCTTTAGCACAATCACCAGCAGCTACCTGAGCAGCATAAGGTGTGTTTTTCTTAGAACCTCTGAATCCCATTTTACCAGCAGAAGACCAAGAAATCACCTGACCAGAATTGTTGGTTAAAGAGATAATCACATTGTTAAAAGTAGCATTGATATGACACTGACCTACCGCGTCTACTTTAACTGTTTTTTTTGTTGTTTTTTGCTTTGACATCTTACTCTGTTTAATGTTTGAAGTTTTGGTTTAAAGTTGTTATTGCACTTTAAACTTACCACTCTTAACTTTCAACTATTATTTAGTTACTTTTTTCTTGTTAGCAACTGTTTTCTTTCTACCTTTTCTGGTACGGCTATTGTTTTTGGTTTTCTGACCACGTAATGGTAAACCAGAACGGTGACGAATACCTCTATAACAACCAATATCCATTAAACGTTTAATGTTTAACTGAACCTCAGAACGAAGAGCACCTTCTGTTTTGATTTCACCAATCATTCCACGAATTTTTGCTAAATCATCATCATCCCAATCAGACACTTTTTTGTCCCAACTGATGTTAGACTTAGTAAGAATTTTTTTAGCAGTACTTGGTCCTATACCATAGATATAAGTTAAACCTATTACTCCTCTTTTATTTCTCGGAAGATCAATACCTGCGATCCTTGCCATATTATTTAGTTATAATAATTATACAATGTTTTAATTACCCCTGTCTTTGTTTAAAACGAGGATTTTTTTTGTTTATCACGTATAAGCGACCCTTTCTACGTACTATCTTGCACTCGGCGCTTCTTTTCTTAATTGATGCTTTTACTTTCATGGCTCCAACTTATTACTTATATCTATATGAAATTCTACCTTTTGTTAAGTCGTAAGGCGACATTTCAATTCTTACTTTATCACCAGGAAGGATTTTGATATAATTCATTCTCATCTTTCCTGAAATATGACAAATTATAATGTGACCATTTTCCAACTCTACTTTAAACATAGCATTGGATAGAGCTTCGACGATTGTACCGTCTTGTTCTATGGATGATTGTTTGGCCATTAATTATATATATGTCAAATTTTTATTATTCTTAATTTCAATCTCTACAAAATCAAAAGTGGTGAGTATTTCAGCTTTACCATTCCGAACTACTACTGTATGTTCATAATGGGCTGATGGAGCACCATCTCTTGTTACCACTGTCCATCCGTCTTTTAATGTCTTAATCTCTCTCTTTCCAAGGTTAATCATTGGTTCAATTGCAATTACAGTATTTTGTTTTAGAACTGATCCGTTTCCTTTTTTTCCATAATTAGGAACTTCCGGTTCTTCGTGAAGATCTTTTCCCAACCCATGTCCAACTAATTCACGAACTACTGTAAATCCATTTGCCTCTGCATGACTTTGAACTGAAAAACCAATATCTCCAACTCTCTTTCCTGTTATTGCATTTTCTATTCCACGATACAAACATTCTTTCGTTACTTTCATCAGTTTACTCACTTTAGGAGATACTTCTCCAATAGCAAATGTATAGGCTGAATCAGCATGAAATCCGTTTAAGTATACTCCACAATCTACCGAAACGATATCACCTTCTTTTAATACCGTATCTGTAGGAAATCCATGCACCACTGCATCATTCATGGAATAACAAATACTATAAGGATATCCCCTGTAATTTTTGAAGGAAGGAACCGCTCCTTGATCTTTAATAAAAGATTCAATTTGTTTGTCCACTTCCAAACCGGTAATACCCGGTTTTAAAATTTTGGCAGCTTCTGCCAGGGCTTTTCCTAAAATCAAAGAACTCTCTTTGATAAGAACTATTTCCTCTTCGGTTTTTAGCCTTACCATTATATACCTTGTCCAACCATACCCATTCCCTGAGTACGGCCTTTAATTCTACCACCTTTCATTAATCCATCATATTGTCTCATCTTCAAGTGACTATCAATCTGGGCAAGGGTATCTAATACAACCCCTACTAGGATTAATAATGATGTACCTCCGAAGAACTGAGCAAATGCGGGGTCAATACTAAATCTGTTTGCCAATGATGGAAGAATCGCAACAAATGCCAGGAACAACGATCCGGGTAACGTTATACGCGATAAAACATTATCAATGAACTCAGCAGTTTCTTTACCTGGTTTTTTACCTTGAATAAATCCACCATTTCTTTTTAACTCATCAGCAATACTTTGAGGGTTAACAGAAATAGCTGTATAGAAATAAGTAAATAATACGATTAACAATGCAAATGTAAAGTTGTACCAGAAGCTGGTATAATCCATAAATGTACGAGCTACCCAACTTGAACCATCAGTAGTAAAGCCTGCGATTACAACAGGTACGAACATGATTGCCTGAGCAAAAATGATAGGCATTACACCTGCAGCATTTACTTTTAATGGTAAATATGATCTGTGTCCACCGTATTGTTTAGCACCTTGTTTAGTAGTAACTACTTTTTTAGCAAAGTGAATATCAATTCGACGAGTTCCCTGAACCAATAAAATAGAAATTACTATGATACCAAGTAAGATGAGCATTTCCATTAAAAACAGAACTAATCCCCCGCCTGCAGGTTGATTTTTCTTTACGAATTCACCTAGTAAACCTTGTGGTAAATTCGCAATGATACCAATCATGATGATAAGAGAAATACCATTTCCTAACCCCCTATCTGTAATTCTTTCACCTAACCACATTACGAATACAGTACCAGCAATCAAAATAGTAACCGCTAATACCCACCATAAAACGCTATCAGGGTGAGCAGCAGGTGGAACATATTGAGATAAGTAACCAGGGGCCTGAGCTGCTGTAATAATTACTGTTAAAGCACGAGTAATCTGGTTGATTTTTTTTCTTCCACTTTCGCCATCTTTTTGCAGTTTTTGGAAATATGGAACGGCAATTCCCAATAACTGAACAATAATAGACGCAGAAATATAAGGCATGATACCTAATGCAAAAATAGAGGCATTTGCAAAAGCTCCTCCTGTAAATGCGTTAATGATATCAAGGATATTATTTCCTCCTTTTGCTGTTTGATCAGCCAATATCTGTGAGTTAATACCCGGGATAACAATAAAAGAACCTAACCTGTACACTGCCACCAATATAATGGTTTGAATGATACGGCTTTTAAGCTCCTCTATCTTCCAGATATTCCTAAGATTTTTTATCAGGCTCTTCATTGATTCTTTTAGATATTTTCAGCTACACCACCATTTTTTTCAATCGCTGCTTTAGCAGTAGCAGAAAATGCATGTGCTTTTACAGTGATTTTTGATTTTAATTCTCCTCTTCCTAAGATTTTTACTAAATCATTTTTAGTAACCAATCCATTTACTTTTAACACTTCAGGAGTGATATCAGTGATTTTTTTGTCATCTACTAATTTCTGAAGTACGTCTAAGTTTAATGGTTTATATACTACTCTGTTGAAGTTAGTAAAGCCATATTTGGGAATACGACGTTGTAAAGGCATTTGCCCCCCTTCAAAACCAATTTTCTTTTTGTTACCTGAACGAGACTTAGCTCCTTTATGTCCACGACCTGCAGTTCCACCTGTGGTAGATCCTTCACCTCTTCCAAGTCTTTTGTTTCTTTTTACAGAACCTTTCGCCGGTTTTAAATTATGTAGTTTCATTTGACTGAATTCTTATCTATAATTATTTTACTTCTTTAACATCCACTAAATGTTTTACTTTAGTGATCATTCCCAAAATTTGTGGGGTAGCTTCATGCTCAACAGACTTGTGCAATTTTTTGATACCCAAAGCAACCAATGTTGCCTTTTGATCTTTAGGACGATTGATACCGCTTTTTACTTGTGTGATAATAACCTTTGCCATCTCAAAAAAATTAACCGTTGAACACTTTATTTAATTTCAAACCTCTTTCATTCGCAACAGTATAAGCATCTCTCATCAAACTTAAAGCTTCAAAAGTTGCTTTTACTACGTTATGTGGATTTGAAGATCCTTTTGATTTACATAATACATCTTTCACTCCAACACTTTCCAATACAGCACGCATAGCACCACCAGCAATTACTCCTGTTCCGTTAGCAGCAGGTTTCATAAACACGGTTGAAGAACTATATTTTGCAGTGATCTCATGTGGAATCGTTCCTTTGATGATTGGAACTTTAATAAGATTTTTCTTAGCATCATCAATAGCTTTGGTAATTGCATCTGTTACTTCATTTGCTTTTCCAAGTCCATATCCGGCAACTCCATTTTCATTACCTACCACCACGATAGCCGAAAAACTAAAGTGACGACCACCTTTGGTAACTTTGGTAACTCTATTAATTGCAACAAGACGATCTTTTAATTCGATCTCGCTTGACTTTACTCTTTTTACGTTGCTATTCGCCATAACTATTTTTTATTTTTTTTTGGCATGGCTGCCATATAATCTTATTAAAATTTTAATCCACCTTCTCTGGCAGCATCTGCCAATGATTTAACTCTACCATGGTATAAATAACCACCACGATCAAAAGATACTTCAGTAATCCCTTTGCTAACTGCAAGTTCAGCAATTTTTTTACCTACTAAAGCAGCTTGTTCAATTTTGTTACCTTTTGATTTTTTTCCTTTCGCTAATGAAGTTGCTGAAGCTAAAGTAACCCCTTCTACGTCGTTAATTAATTGCACGTAGATATCAGTATTGGAACGGTAAACCGCCAATCTTGGTTTTTCAGCCGTACCCTGTACTTTTTTGCGGATACGATAACGAATTTTTTGTCTTCTTGCTTCTTTATTGAATGCCATGGCTCAAATTATTTTATTTTGATTTACCTGCAGACTTACCTGCTTTTCTTCTTAATACTTCATCTGTAAACTTGATACCTTTTCCTTTGTATGGCTCAGGCTTACGTAATGATCTGATTTTTGCAGCTACCTGACCAATCAATTGTTTATCGACACTGGTCATGATAATCTTTGGATTCTTACCTTTTTCAGTAAGTGTTTCCACTTTAATTTCTTTTGGTAACTCAAGGATTACGTTATGAGAATAACCTAAAGTAAGATCTAACATCTGGCCTTTAGCTTCAGCCTTATAACCTACCCCAACCAATTCCTGTTCTATTTTAAAACCATCTGATACACCAACTACCATGTTGTTGATTAATGATCTGTATAGACCATGAAATGATCTGTGTCTTTGCTGATCAGTATGTCTTTCCAAATTCACCTGATTTCCTTCTACTTTTACAGTGATAGCAGGATCAATGGTTAATTTCAATTCACCTTTTGCACCTTTAACAGTAACAACATTATTTGAAGCTACTGATACAGTAACACCAGCTGGAATTGTTATTGGGTTTTTACCTATCCTTGACATTGCTCAATTTTTTAATATATATAACACATTACTTCACCACCAACATTATTGGTTCTAGCTTCTTTATCGGTC
>CAZUXM010000013.1:12082-16950 GCA_964624635.1 uncultured Candidatus Competibacteraceae bacterium | reverse complement strand
ATTCAGTTACTCCAGAATACTGACGCAATCCCGGACGGCTAACTCTGCTCAATGATCTGATAGCAGAAGCTTTTGAAACAGGATGATACTTCAAAGCTATTTTGATAGAACCTTGAGGTCCTGCTTTATCATCAAATTTATAATTAAGGATATAACCTTGTTCAAATAGAATTTTGGTGATTGCCTTTTTAGTATTTGATGCAGGAATCTCAACCACTCTATGACGGGCTTTGATTGCATTTCTTAATCTTGTAAGATAATCTGCTATTGGATCCATTCTTTTCCTTTATTTAATAATTACCAACTTGCTTTTTTTACTCCCGGGATCAACCCTTCGTTTGCCATTTTTCTAAACAATACCCTTGAAATCCCAAACTGTCTCATATAACCTCTAGGACGACCAGTTAATTGACAACGGTTATGCATTCTTACTTTAGAAGAGTTTCTAGGTAATTTTGCTAAACCTTGAAAATCGCCAGCTTCTTTCAAAGCTTCTCTTTTCTTTTCATATTTTGCAACCAGACGAGCTCTTTTTCTTTCTCTGGCTTTCATTGATTCCTTTGCCATAATCTCTCTTAGTTTTTAGATTTTAATGTATCGTTAAATGGCATTCCAAACTCTTTTAATAAGGCAAATGCTTCTGCATCAGTTCCTGCTGAAGTAACGAAAGTGATATCCATACCATTAATCTTTGCTACTTTATCGATATCAATTTCAGGGAAGATAATTTGTTCAGTAACACCTAAAGTGTAATTTCCTTTTCCATCAAACCCTTTTGCATTTAATCCTTTAAAATCTCTGATACGAGGAAGAGAAATTGCAATGAATCTATCAAGAAATTCATACATTTTTTCACCTCTCAAGGTTACTTTAACTCCGATAGGCATTCCTTTACGAAGTTTAAAGTTAGAGATATCTTTTTTAGACTTGGTTGAAACTGCTTTTTGACCTGCAATCATTGTCATTTCGGTCATAGCTGCTTCAATCATTCTTTTATCTGCTACAGCAGAACCTAACCCTTGGTTAAGTACAATCTTCTGCAATTTAGGAACCTGCATTACCGTTTTGTAAGAAAATTGTTCTTTCAAAGCAGGAGCAACTTGTTCCTTATATTTTGCTTGTAATCTTGGCTTATACATTACTTAATAGTTTCACCGTTTTTTTTACTATATCTAACACTTTTACCTGTAGACTCATCTTTTTTTCTACCAACTCTGGTTGCTTCACCTTTTGAGTTAACAAACATCAAGTTAGAGATATGAATGGGAGCTTCCATTTCGATGATACCTCCTTCAGGATGTTTTGGAGATGGTTTGGTATGTTTTTTCACCATATTCACTCCATCAACAATAGCTCTCATCTTAGCACGATCAATGGATTTCACCTGACCTTTTTGCCCCTTATGTTCACCAGCGATAACAATTACGTTATCTCCTCTTTTTATTTTCAATTTTACTGCCATCACTCTAATATATTAAAGCACTTCTGGTGCTAATGAAACGATCTTCATAAATTGTTTTTCTCTCAACTCTCTGGCAACCGGACCAAAGATACGGGTACCTCTCATCTCACCTTGTGCATTTAATAGCACTACAGCATTGTCATCAAAACGGATATAAGAACCATCATTCCTTTTGATTTCTTTTTTGGTTCTAACTACCACAGCTTTTGAAACGATTCCTTTTTTAACATTTCCTGTAGGCATCGCATTTTTTACGGTAACTACAATGGTATCCCCAATAGAAGCATATCTTTTTTTGGTTCCACCTAATACTCTGATACAAAGAACCTCTTTGGCTCCACTGTTATCAGCTACATTTAATCTTGACTCCTGCTGTATCATGACTATTTAGCTCTTTCAATAATTTCTACTAATCTCCAGTTCTTATCTTTACTCAATGGCCTGGTTTCCATTATCTTCACTGTATCACCAATATTACACTCATTCTTTTCATCATGAGCTTTGAATTTAGAGGTCATAGTAAGGAACTTTCCATATTTTGGATGTTTTACTTTTCTCTCTACAGAGACAGTGATGGTTTTTTGCATCTTATTGCTAGTCACCACACCTATCTTCTCTTTTCTGGCATTTCTTTCTACTATTTCGGCCATTTTTATTCAGTTTTTTTGTACAATTACAACACCCCTAAAAAAGGGATTGCAAAGGTGCAAGTTTTTTTTTAATTTACCAATACGTACTTGTTAATTTTTTTATTTGTTCTACACCCCTCTAAAATCAAAGCAAATAGCCGCTATAAGCGGCTATTCACGAATTCGTAGAAAAATATTTATCAACAAAAACTAGCCTATTGCCTCTAGTTCTCTTTTTCTTAAATTCGTTTGTAACCTTGCGATCAGCTTTCTCATAGCTCTTATCCTCATTGGGTTTTCAAGCTGTGATATAGAGTGTTGAAGCTTTAACTGTGAGTATTCCTCTTCTGTTGACTTCAACTTATCTCTCAACTCCTGATCTGTAAGTTCCAATATATCAGATTGTTTCATACCTACTTATTTAATCAATTTTATTATTCTGTATAATCAGGTCTAACCATAAATTTGGTTCTTACCGGTAATTTTTGAGCTGCTAAACGCATTGCTTCTTTAGCAACTGCCATAGGAACTCCGTCGATTTCGAACAAAATTCTACCCGGCTTTACTATCGCAGCCCAGAATTCAGGATTACCCTTACCTTTACCCATACGAACCTCTGCAGGTTTTTTGGTAATAGGTTTATCAGGGAATACTCTAATCCATACCTGACCTTCACGTTTCATATACCTGTTTAATGCAACCCTTGCCGCTTCTAACTGGCGTCCGGTCATCCATACAGTATCCAAAGATTTAAGAGCAAAAGATCCAAAGGCGATTTCTGCACCTCTGTTTGAGTTTCCTTTCATTCTTCCCTTCTGTACTTTCCTGTATTTCGTTCTTTTAGGCTGTAACATTGCTTTACAATTTTATGCTTACTAAAAATTATTTCTTTTTATTTCTTCCGCCTCCTCTTGGTGAAGTTACACCTGATGGGGCTTTAGTTTGTGCTTTGGTAGCTCCAATATTTGGTGAAAGATCTCTTTTACCATATACCTCTCCTAAACATATCCACACTTTTACTCCAATTCTACCATAAGTAGTATGTGCTTCTGCTATAGCATAATCAATATCAGCACGGAATGTATGTAAAGGGGTTCTACCTTCTTTTAAATGTTCAGTTCTCGCCATCTCTGCACCACCTAAACGGCCTGACACTGTTACTTTGATCCCTTCAGCTCCCATTCTCATAGTTGAAGAAATAGCCATTTTAGCTGCTCTTCTATAAGAAATACGACCTTCAATTTGTTTTGCGATGGTATCAGCAACTAAACGAGCATCCAATTCTGGTCTTTTAATCTCTGAAATGTTGATCTGAATCTCTTTTTTAGTGATTTTTTTCAACTCTTCACGAAGCTTATCAACCTCCTGACCACCTTTTCCGATAATAATTCCCGGACGTGCAGTATGAATTGTGATGGTAACTAATTTTAAAGTACGCTCAATTACAATTTTAGCAATACTTGCTTTTGCTAAACGAGCAGAGATATAGTTACGGATTTTATCATCCTCTACTAATTTCTCAACGTAATTTTTACCACCGTACCAGTTTGATTCCCATCCGCGGATGTAACCTAATCTATTACCTATTGGATTTGTCTTCTGACCCATCTTATTTAATTATTTAGCTTCAGTTTCTACTGTTTCTTCTACTTTTTCAATTGGTGATTTTGTATCCAAAATCAATGTAACGTGGTTAGAACGTTTTTTAATTCTATGGGCACGTCCCTGAGGAGCCGGTTGAATTCTTTTTAAAGCTCTTGACTCATCAACAAAAATCTCTTTTACGTAAAGATCACTTTCTTCAGCTCTTAAACCTGATTTCTCTTCGAAATTAGCGATTGCAGAACGAAGAACTTTTGCTAAAGTCTTAGCAGCCTCTTTACGGGTAAAGTTCAAAATGTCTAATGCTTTGTTAGCGTCAACACCTCTGATAAGGTCAGCTACAATACGCATTTTTAGAGGAGAAGTTGGATAATCAACCAATCTTGCGATATAGGTTGTTTTCATCTTCTCTTTTCTTTTTTCAGCAGCTAAACGTTTTCTTGCTCCCATTGTAATTAATTTTTATCTCCTTTTATATTCAGGATCTATTATTTTTTTCCTTTATCTTTTCTTTGTCCGGCATGACCTCTCCATGTACGGGTTGGTGCAAATTCACCCAACTTATGTCCTACCATGTTTTCAGTTACAAACACTGGAATAAATTTATTTCCATTGTGTACTGCCACAGTATGACCTACAAAATCAGGAGTGATCATTGATCTACGACTCCAAGTCTTGATTACTGACTTCTTGCCTGAATCATTCATTCCTAATACCCTTTTTTCTAATTTAAAGTCTACAAAAGGGCCTTTTTTTAATGATCTTGCCATATCTTAATTATTTCTTTCTTCTTTCAACAATATATTTACTTGAATGCTTTCTTGGCTTTCTGGTTTTATAACCTTTAGCCGGCAATCCTTTACGTGATCTTGGGTGACCTCCAGAAGCTCTACCTTCACCACCACCCATTGGATGATCCACTGGGTTCATAGCAACCGGTCTTGTTCTTGGACGACGACCTAACCAACGTTTTCTACCTGCTTTACCGTGTACAGTTAAGTTATGTTCAGAGTTTGAAACCTGACCGATAACTGCTTTACAAGTAACCAATATCATTCTACTTTCACCTGAAGGTAATTTGATGGTTGCATATTTTCCTTCACGAGCAGCTAACTGAGCACTTGAACCTGCACTTCTACAGATAGAAGCTCCTTTACCTGGTTTCAACTCGATAT
>CAZUXM010000013.1:0-12072 GCA_964624635.1 uncultured Candidatus Competibacteraceae bacterium | reverse complement strand
CCTAATGGAATGTCAGATAAAAACATGGCATTTCCGATATCAGGAGTTGCTGTAGAACCACTCATTATTTTTTGTCCTACTTTTAATCCTTGTGGAGCAATGATGTATGATTTTTCTCCATCAGCATAAACTACTAATGCGATACGAGCTGAACGATTCGGATCGTACTCAATAGTTTTTACTGTAGCAGGAATACCGTCTTTGTTTCTTTTGAAATCAATTAAACGATATTGTTTTTTATGACCACCACCAATATAACGCATGGTCATTTTTCCGTCATTATTACGTCCACCACTTTTCTTAATGGTAACCAATAAACTTTTCTCAGGTTGATTAGTAGTGATCTCAGTGAAATCGTTAGCTACTTTAAACCTTGTACCTGGCGTTACCGGACTAAATTTCTTTACACCCATTGTATTAGATATTATCGAAGAAGTTAATAGTTTCTCCCTCCTTCAAGGTTACAAACACTTTTTTGAAATAATTCTTTTTTCCTTTAGAGAATCCTCTTTTAGTATAACGAACTGATTTTTTACCTATGTAATTCATAGTGGTTACACCGGTAACACTTACATTATACATTTTCTCAACTGCTGCCTTTACCTCAAGTTTATTGGCTTCAGGTTTAACGATAAAACCAAACTTAGGAGTTTTAGACTCACTAATTTTTGTGGCTTTCTCGGTAATTAAAGGCTTTATAATGATATTTTCCATTTTAGTTATTGCTTAAAATGTTTTCAATGGTTCCTAATGACGCTTCAACGATAAATAATTGTTCTGCATCCAATACTTCATAAGTATTTAATTCAGAAGCAGTAATTACATTCGAATTAGCTAAGTTTCTAGATGATAAAAACACGTTAGTATTATTATCAGGAAGTACCAATAGAACTTTTTTCTCAGTAGAGTTAAAACTCTTAAGGAAATTCAAAAATTCTTTTGTTTTTGGAGCTTCAAAACTAATAGCATCCAGAATAGTAATGCTTCCTTCTTTTGCTTTGTAAGTCAATGCTGATTTACGAGCTAATCTTTTAAGCTTTTTATTTAATTTAAAGCTATAGTCTCTTGGTTCCGGACCAAATACTCTACCTCCACCTCTGTATAAAGGATTTTTGATAGAACCTTTACGGCTACCACCGGTTCCTTTTTGTTTATGAAGTTTACGGGTTGAACCGTGTACTTCATTTCTTTCTTTGGTTTTTGCAGTACCTTGTCTTCCGTTAGCCAAAAATTGCTTTACATCTAAGTAAATTGCATGATCATTTGGCTCGATAGAAAAAATCTCAGCATTTAGCTTAGCTTTTTTCCCGGTTTCTTTTCCACTTATGTTATATATTGCCAGTTCCATCTTACTTCTCTATTAAAACAAATGAACCTTTTGCTCCTGGGATATTTCCGCTGATTACCAACAGATTTTGCTCAGGAACTATTTTTAATACTTTTAAGTTTACCGCTTTTACTCTAGCGCCTCCCATTCTACCTGCCATTCTCATACCAGGTAATACTCTTGACGGCCAAGAGCTGGCTCCTAATGAACCGGGGTGACGTTGACGATTGTGCTGTCCGTGAGTTTGACCTCCTACTCCGGCAAAACCGTGACGTTTTACTACTCCTTGAAAACCTCTTCCTTTTGAAGTACCAATAACATCTACGAAATCACCTTCTGCAAACTCAGCAACAGTAACTACGTCACCTAAGTTTTTCTCAGTGTCAAAATTTGTAAACTCAGCTAATTTTCTTTTAGGAGCAGTTTTAGCCTTATCGAATTGGCCTTTCTCCGATTTGATTGTGTGCTTCTCTTTTTTATCACCAAAAGCTAACTGGATAGCGTTGTATCCTTCCTTATCTTTTGATTTAACTTGTGTAACTACACAAGGTCCAGCTTCTATTACAGTGCAGGCAATCATTTTGCCATTGTCATTGTAAATGCTGGTCATACCAATTTTTTTACCAATCAGTCCTGACATATTTACTCTTTTTTTGCAGCGGAATAACAAATATCTCGTTATTCATGCAGGTTATACAATATATTTTCTACTTCACTTTTCCATCTATGTCGCTTCTAATGCAACGTGATGGAATTGAGAAGTTAAACTTTAATTTCTACTTCAACTCCACTAGGAAGCTCTAACTTCATTAAAGCATCAATAGTTTTTGGAGATGAAGAATAAATATCCATTAATCTCTTATATGAACTTAACTGAAACTGTTCACGTGCTTTTTTGTTAACGTGTGGAGCACGTAATACTGTAAATATCCTTTTATGTGTAGGTAATGGAATAGGTCCGTTAACCACAGCACCAGTTGATTTTACAGTCTTTACGATCTTTTCAGCAGATTTATCTACCAAATTATGGTCGTATGACTTCAGTTTTATTCTAATTTTTTGGCTCATTTTACTCTAAACCTTACTATTTATAAACCTTTTATAACAATCCCAAAATCGGGGTTGCAAAGGTGCGATTTATTTTTCAATTCACCAACAGTAGTGTTGATTTTTTTCTAAATATGCCTGTTTTCAAGGGGTTTGGATGTTAAAAACTTAACATTAGGGCCTAATCAATCCTTATTCTAACCCCACAATCAGACTATTTACCTACGTTCAATTGGCATGTAATTATGTACATTTAAATTCATGATGAAACCCCTTTGATTATAAATTTCATTTATATAAACATAGAAAATATTGATAAAAACAATATATATAACCCCTTATCTTTGTCATCAACTATAAACAAAAAAACAGAAACTATTATATATGGAAAATCATACAGGAGATATTAGCAAATGTCCTTTTCACGGAGGAAATAAAAATAATCTAAATGGAGGCACTAAAAACCATGATTGGTGGCCCAACCAACTTAAACTAAATATACTTAGGCAACAATCCCACTTATCAAACCCACTGGATAAAAATTTTAATTATGCTGAGGAATTTAAAAAACTTGACTTAGCAGCTCTTAAAAAAGATCTTACAATCCTTATGACCGATTCACAGGATTGGTGGCCTGCGGATTTCGGGCATTATGGTCCATTCTTTATTCGTATGGCTTGGCATAGTGCAGGCACTTACAGAACTGCAGATGGGAGAGGTGGTGCAGGTGCTGGACAATTAAGATTTGCACCTTTAAATAGTTGGCCTGATAATGGTAATCTTGACAAGGCTCGTAGATTACTTTGGCCTATCAAACAAAAATATGGTCAGAAAATTTCATGGGCCGATCTCATGATCCTCACCGGAAATGTAGCATTAGAGTCTATGGGTTTTAAAACCTTTGGATTTGCTGGAGGAAGAGAAGATGTTTGGGAACCTGAAGAAGATGTGTATTGGGGAAATGAGACAAAATGGTTGGATGATAAAAGATATAGCGGTAACAGAAATCTTGAAAATCAATTAGCTGCTGTACAAATGGGATTAATATATGTAAACCCCGAAGGACCTAACGGAAACCCTGATCCTATTGCTGCTGCTAAAGATATTCGGGAAACTTTTGCCCGCATGGCCATGAACGATGAAGAAACTGTAGCACTTATTGCAGGTGGACATACTTTTGGTAAAACGCATGGTGCAGGTGATGCTGCCAATGTGGGTCCTGAACCTGAGGCTGAAAGTATAGAAGCCCAAGGACTTGGTTGGTTCAACAAATTTGGAACCGGTAAAGGTGCTGATACTATCACCAGCGGATTAGATGTTACCTGGACCACCACCCCTGCTAAATGGAGCAACAATTTCTTTGAAAATTTATTTGGGTATGAATGGGAATTAACTAAAAGTCCTGCAGGAGCTAATCAATGGATAGCTAAGAATGGAACTCAAAACATTCCTGATGCATTTGATGCCAATAAAAAGCATTCTCCTAAAATGCTAACTACGGATCTTTCATTAAGGTTTGACCCTGCCTATGAAAAAATATCCAGAAGATTTCATGAAAATCCTGATCAATTTGCAGATGCTTTTGCACGTGCTTGGTTCAAATTAACGCATAGAGATATGGGACCTATTGCAAGATATTTAGGGACAGAAGTTCCAAAAGAAGAATTGTTATGGCAGGATCCTATTCCTGCAGTGAATCATACATTGGTTGATTCGGGGGACATTGAAAAAATGAAAAAAGAAGTTCTAAGTTCAGGATTAAGTATATCTCAAATGGTGTCTACGGCTTGGGCATCTGCATCTACATTTAGAGGATCAGATAAACGAGGAGGCGCCAATGGGGCAAGAATACAATTATTACCACAGAGAAATTGGAAGGTAAATAATCCTACACAACTACATAAAGTATTAGATACACTAACTAAAATTCAACAAACATTTAATGCCACATCAGGCGGTAAGAAAATTTCGTTGGCTGATCTAATTGTATTAGCAGGAAATGTTGGTATTGAAGAGGCAGCTAAAAAGGCTGGTAAAAATATTACTGTTCCATTTACTCCTGGCAGAATGGATGCTAGTCAAGAGCAAACAGATATTGAATCATTTGCTGTACTTGAACCCATCGCTGACGGATTCAGAAATTACCTAAAAAATAAATTTACTGTTTCTACTGAAGAATTATTGGTTGACAAAGCACAACTGTTAACTCTTACTGCTCCAGAAATGACAGTTTTAGTAGGTGGATTACGAGTTCTTAATGCTAATTATGACCACTCGGATACAGGTATATTAACTCAACAAAAAGAAGTACTTACCAATGATTTCTTTGTGAATTTGTTAGACATGAATACTACATGGAAAGCAGTAGATGATAGCAAAGAAATATTTGAAGGGAACGACCGATCAACTGGAAAAACAAAATGGAAAGCCAGTAGAGCTGACCTCATTTTCGGTTCTAATTCAGAATTAAGAGCTTTAGCTGAAGTATATGCCAGCCATGATGGAAAAGAAAAATTTGTGAATGATTTTATTGCTGCATGGAATAAAGTAATGAATCTTGATCGTTTTTAGTTCCTTATAAATACGTACTTTTACGTATTGGAAAAAACACGCATCAATAAGTATCTTTCTGAAGTAGGTTATTGTTCACGAAGAGCCGCTGATAAATTATTGGAAGAAGGCAGAATCACCATTAACGGGGTTGTCCCTGAATTGGGTACAAAAGTATCTGACGAAGATGAAATTTTTGTGGACGGTATTTCAATCAGAAAAACTGGTGAAGAATATGTATATATTGCCTATCATAAGCCCGTGGGAATAGTGTGCACTACTGACACCAAAAGAGAAAAAGATAATATTATTGATGCTATCAAACACCCCAAAAGGATATTCCCGATCGGAAGATTGGACAAACCCAGCGAAGGCTTGATATTACTCACCAGTGATGGCGATATTGTAAACAAAATTCTACGAGCTCGTAATAACCACGAAAAAGAATATTTGGTATGGGTAGATCGACCCATTACTGAAAACTTCCTTGAGAATATGAGGAATGGAGTTCCTATTCTGGATACCATTACCCGTAAATGTGAAGTGGAAAAGATTAACGAAAAACAATTCCGAATTATACTTACTCAGGGGTTAAACAGACAAATACGCCGTATGTGTGAACATTTAGGATACGAAGTAACCCGACTAAAAAGGACCCGTATCATGAATATCTCACTTGATTTGCAGGTGGGTAAATGGAGAGACCTTACTCCGACTGAACTTTCTACCCTTAATGAATTATTAAAGGACTCGGTAAAGACATACGATATCTAAGTACAATTTGCTCTGATTTTTAAATTCACTATATTTACTAGCATCATTTGTGTGTAATGAATAGAAACCAGTTTATTTTTCTAATTCTTCTTACTACAGGGCTATTTTCCTGTTCAGTAGACGGAACCAACTGGGATATTGATGCCTCAGCTCCTGTGATTGAAACTCGTTTAGACTTAACAAAACTGATTGGAAATGAGCATTTAGCGATGGGTACTGATAGTGCAGTAAACATCGCTGTAGATGTTCCACTCTATACTTTTAGTTTTGACACTTTATCCAATTTACCTTTAGCTAAAAGTGTTTACGCTTATGTATGGACCTACCCTACCGTTAATCTAACTGCCGGAGCGGGACTACCTGGTTCTGAAACTTCACTCGACCTCAATAATAACGGTATTAAATTATCAGACTTTGATATAAAAAAAGGAAAACTTCGATGTACACTAAAACATACCCTTAATCAACCTTTAGTATTTAGATATTATATTCCTAAAATGACTAAAGAAGGAGTAATGTTTGAGTTTAAAGATACATTGCCGGGAGCTAGCCCCGGAGATACCTCTGTAAAAGTAGTTGAAATAAGTGCTGATGGTTTTGAAATTGATTTGACCGGAAACAACGGAGATGATTTTAATACATTAAAAGCTTATGTAGATGTTACGACCATTGCAGGCGGGCCTATGTTTAGTTTAACCAATGGGGCAACCATTTTCAAAACTGAATCAGAATTAATAGAACTTACACCCGAATATGCCAAAGGCTATTTTGGACAATATTATTTGAGTCAGGTAAACTCTACAACAAATCTTGAACCCATGCAAATGATACAGGATGGTGTGGTTGATATAGAAAATATCAATCTTCAACTTACATTTCATAATACCATTGGTGCTGATGTAAGTTTTTATCCAAGTAGTATTACCGCTACCAATACCAGAACATCACAAACTATTAACTTAACTCATCCTGCCATTGGCAATACCGTTAATGTAAACAGAGCCATACAAAACTCAAGCACCATTAATCCAGTTACTGCCAGTACTTACAGTTTTACTTTAACAAGTAGTAATTCAAACATCGAAAATTTTTTAGAACTATTACCTGATCAATTGGGTCTAGCAACAAATATTGAATTAAATCCTTATGGAAATACCGGAGGGTATAATGATTTCTTTTATTATGACCATCCGGCTTATATCCAAATGCAATTGAATATGCCATTAAAATTTTCTGCTACTAACCTTTCGTTAGTTGATACTATTGAAAATCCATTTACTGGTATAGAAATACTTGATCCTGTTAAATCAGGAGAATTTATTGTAAGAGTAGAAAATAAATTTCCTTTAGAAAGTGACCTGCAATTATATCTGATGGATGCTGCTTACAATGTAACCGATTCTTTATTCTCGAATACTTACATCAATCCGGCGCCAGTAAACTCAAGTGGAAGAGCTACACAAGCAGTAAATACTGAATTAAGTATTGAAGTAAATCCGGAAAAACTAGAACTCCTTAAAAGTGCTGGTCATATAAAATTTAAAGTGAATTTTAATACGGTTCCATCGTCAATGGGTAGATTACAATTTTATAGTGATTATTACATGTTATTAAAACTGGTAGCTGATTTAAAATTCAATATTGCATTATGAAAAAAGTAATTGTAGGTATTGTATTTTGTATGAGCTGGGTATTTGCTCAATCCACTACTTTTTTTAGAACATACGGATTGGGAATTTATGACGTTGGTGAAGATGTTACTATTAACAACGATACAACTTATACCGTAGCAGGTATTACCAATAGCGGAAACGGAAATGGAGCCGATATTTTATTTTTTAAAACTAATAGCACGGGAGATGTTATATGGAGAAACCAATTAGGTGATGTGGGTCCTGATGGAGCTAAAGCCATCGTAAATGCACTAGATAATGGAGGCTATTTAGTAGCCGGGTATGAAAACTTGCTCGACTCTACCGGATACAATATCAAACTTATCAAAATAAATTCGGCAGGTAATATAGTATGGTCAAGAACTTGGGGAGGCAATGATTTTGATATGGCCAATTCATTAACGACACTTAGTGACTCAACATATATTTTAGCTGGAGAAACTTATAGTTATGGAAATGGTGGAAGAGATATTTATCTCATCAAGTTTAATGCAAATGGAGATACTCTATGGACTAAAACATATGGTGGTGCGAATGACGATGCAGCTGAATATATTTTTACTGATAGAAATAATCAATTACTGATTGTTGGAAATACCAAAAGTTTTGGGGCAGGAAATTCTGATGTCTACCTTTTACATTTAGATGTAAACGGTGATACGCTATGGACAAAAACTATTGGAACTCCAGATGATGATTTTGGATACTCAGCAACGATGTATGTTGATACTGCTAACAATGAAATGGATTATGTGGTTGGATATACTTCGTATTATGCACCTGACCTTGGACAAAATACTTATTTAGCAAGAATTGATTCTGTTGATGGAAATATTCAAGCAACATATCCAGAAGGGGTAGTAAGTATCATTTTATTGGATAAACCGCATGTTGCGCAAACGGCTCCTGGAAAAATTACTTTTTTTGCTGATTACAGAGAGGCTTATAATCAAAACTGCATTTTGTTTTGTGAGAAAAGCGAGTATAATTTTTTTGCCATTGATGCCAGTACTTATGCGGCGGGAGGAAATGAAAACACTAGTCAAAATACATTTAAAATTGCTCTGGATGGTGGTTTTTTAGTAACTGGTTATTCTGAAAATTGGGGTCCGGGATTTACGTCGGCTATTTTACTAAAAACAGATGCGAATCTAAATTCTCCGGATGTACCTGCCATTGGTATCGAGAATCTTGAATCAGATTATACGACTCTATTTCCCAATCCTGTAACTGGCGAACATTTTTATATCAACTCAACCTATACTATTTTGGGTGTACGATTATTCAATATGAATGGTCAACTCATTCAAACAAAAGACACCCCCACCGGAACCTCATCTGTAACCGTACAAAAGCCACTAGTAGAAAGGGGAATATATATAGCTGAAATTATTACCGATAAAGGAACTATAAGAAAGAAAATTATCTTTTAAACCTTTGTTGAATAGTAAGGTCTAAACCCTATCAAATAATGAGACCCATGAAAAAATTCTTACTTATTCTATTGTTTCTATTTTCATTAAATAGTTTTTCCCAATCATTATACTTCCCTCCTAACTTTAGTAATACCTGGGATACATTATCACCGGCATCATTAGGTTGGTGTGATGAAAAAATTGATTCGTTGTACAATTACTTAGATGATAGGAATAGCAAAGCATTTATTTTATTAAAAGACGGAAAAATAGTACTGGAAAAATATTTCGACAATTTTACACAAGACAGTATTTGGTATTGGGCCTCAGCCGGAAAATCTTTAACTGCATTTACTGTAGGTATTGCTCAACAAGAAGGATATTTATCCATTGATGATACTACCTCTTCATATATTGGAACAGGGTGGACATCAGCACCACTGGCAAAAGAAAACTTAATTACCATCAGACACCAGCTAACCATGAGCAGTGGATTAGATGATGGAGTTCCTGATATTTATTGCACATTACCTTCATGCCTTCAATATTTAGAAGATGCAGGAGATCGATGGGCTTACCACAATGCTCCATACACCCTGCTTGATACTGTTATAGAATCAGCTACAGGAATGAACCTAAATACTTATGTAACTCAAAAAATATGTTTACCAACGGGAATGACCGGCTTATTTGTACAACAGGGGTATAACAATGTATTTGTAAGTAAACCGCGTTCAATGGCACGATTCGGATTACTAGCATTAAATAAAGGTAACTGGAATGGAACACTTGTGATGACTGATACCAATTATTTTAATCAAATGGTGAATACATCACAATCACTCAATGAATCGTATGGTTATTTATGGTGGCTAAATGGTAAATCAAGTTTTATGGTTCCTTCTATCCAGGTTGTTTTTCCTGGATCACTTAATCCAAATGCTCCTAATGATCTTTTTGTTGCGGCCGGAAAAAACGGACAATTAATAAATGTAGTACCTAGTCAAAAAATAGTATTTATTCGTATGGGAGAAAACCCATTGGATGGTGGCTCGGTAACAATGCCATTTAATGACACCATATGGCAATATTTAAATGATATTATTTGTAATGTCTCTATTGAGGAAAATGATAATAATAACCATATTCAAGTTTATCCTAATCCCATTTCAGAAAACACTATCAACATCAATTCAACTTCAAATATTCTAAGTATTGAATTTTTTGATTTGCGTGGAAGTTCTGTTCATTTTATAGATACCGAAATGTTAGGGAGTAAAACCTATTCATCAAGCAAACTAAACTTGAGTAGTGGTGTTTATATTTTGATAGTAAAAACTGAAAAGGGAATGACGAGAAAAAAGGTGGTAGTTAATAAATAATAGCCAATAAATCATTTAATTCATCTTCACTCAAATCTCTCCACTCACCGGGTTTTAATGTACCTAATTTGATATTGATAACACGTAGCCTTTTTAATTTTACCACCTGGTACCCATAGGCATTACACATTCTTCTGATCTGACGATTTAAACCTTGTTTAAGTACTACTTTAAAAACTCTTTTTGTTCCTGGCGTAACCCTAATTTCACATGGTAGTGTTTTTTCACCACCTATATCAATTCCTTCGGCAGCATCACGAATAAATTTTGAACTTACCGGTAGATTTAAGGTAACTTCATACTCTTTTTCGTGTTTGTATTTTGGATTAATAATTTTATCTATAATCTCACCAACGTTGGTAAGTAAAATAAGTCCTTCCGATTCTTTATCTAACCTACCAATGGGTAAAATGTTTTGCTCATGCCCAATAGCATCAATAATATTGTCTTTGATGCTTTCGGTAGTACTAACAATTCCTGTTGGTTTATGGTAAGCAATATAGGTAGCTTTAAATGTAACCTCCTCTTTTTTCTTCTTTTTCGGTTGATCAGGAACTATCAACACATTTTTATAAATATCTTTTCCATCAACGGTTACTTTATCCCCTTCTGTAATTTTAGTACTATGAGTAGCTACTTTCCCATTTACTTTTACACGACGATCTTCAATAAGCTGTTTAGCCACCTGGCGGGATGAAAAACCTGATTGACCTATATATTGTGCTACTCTCATATTAAATAAAATTGGTAAAAAAAGTAACGTCGGACCATGGTCCGACGTTACAATATATTTCATTATAAACCTTTCGGTTAATTAAGCATTTACTTTTCCTTTAGCTTTAGCAACTACATCTTCTTGTACGTTACGTGGAGCCGGATCGTAATGTGAGAACTCCATAGTTGAAGTAGCACGTCCAGAAGTGATGGTACGTAATTGAGTTACATATCCAAACATTTCACTTAAAGGAACTTTAGCTTTCACCACACGAGCATTACCACGGCTATCCATACCTTCAATTTGTCCACGACGTTTGTTCAAGTCACCTACCACATCTCCCATGTTTTCTTCAGGAGTTAGTACTTCCAATTTCATAATAGGCTCTAACAACACAGGATTACATTTTGGCATTGCCTCACGGTAAGCAATCTTAGCACAAATCTCAAAAGAAAGAGCATCAGAGTCAACCGCGTGGTATGAACCATCCGTTAAAACTACTTTTAACGATGTTACAGGGAAACCTGCTAATACTCCATTAACCATGGCAGCTTTAAATCCTTTTTCAACTGAAGGGATAAACTCACGAGGGATGTTACCACCTTTTACGTTGTCAACGAATTCCAATCCACCTTTTTCAGGATCACCTGGACCAATAGTAAATTGAATATCTGCGAATTTACCGCGACCACCCGTTTGCTTTTTATAAGTTTCACGGTGTGATGTTTCGCTGTTGATACTTTCTTTAAATGCCACCTGAGGAGCACCTTGGTTACATTCTACTTTAAATTCTCTTTTTAAACGGTCAAGAATAATCTCCAAGTGAAGCTCACCCATTCCGCTAACAACAGTTTGTCCTGTTTCTTCGTCAGTATGTACACGGAAGGTGGGATCCTCTTCAGCCAATTTAGCCAAAGCCATACCTAATTTATCCACGTCAGCCTGAGTTTTGGGTTCAATCGCCAATCCGATTACAGGATCAGGGAAGTCCATAGATTCAAGAACAATCTTTGATTTTTCATCACAAAGAGTATCTCCTGTTTTAATATCTTTAAAACCAACTACTGCACCAATATCACCGGCAGTAATTTGTTCGATAGCATTTTGTTTGTTAGCGTGCATCTGGAAGATACGAGAAATACGTTCTTTGTTTTCAGTACGTGTATTGAAAACATAAGATCCGGCTTCT
>CAZUXM010000012.1:50800-63716 GCA_964624635.1 uncultured Candidatus Competibacteraceae bacterium | reverse complement strand
GGGAATTGATAAACCGGATATTCGTTATATCATACATCATGATATTCCTAAAAGTTTAGAAAGCTATTATCAGGAAACCGGGCGTGCAGGCAGGGATGGTGGAGAAGGAAAATGTGTTTCTTTTTATACTTATGATGATATTCTTAAACTCGAAAAATTGTTATCAGGTAAGCCAGTTGCAGAACAGGAAATTAATAAATTATTGATGTATGAAGTAGTGGCTTTTGCAGAAACAAGTAGCTGTAGAAGAAAAGCACTTTTACATTATTTCGGGGAAATTTATCCTGATGATAATTGTGGAAATTGTGATAATTGTGTTAC
Source organism: uncultured Candidatus Competibacteraceae bacterium (assembly GCA_964624635.1). Taxonomy (GTDB): domain Bacteria; phylum Bacteroidota; class Bacteroidia; order CAIKAF01; family CAIKAF01; genus JANWKQ01. Next base: position 63,395 of record CAZUXM010000012.1, on the reverse strand, counting down.
TCCTAAAGAACGTTTTGATGCTCAAGAACATCTGTTGTTATTGCTAGAAACGATGACTGAAATAAAGGGGAAATTAAAAAGTAATCATATTGTTCAGGTGCTTACCGGTGCGGTAAGTAATAGTGTAAAACAATATAAACACAACCTACTTGATATTTTTGGTAAAGGGAATTATGAGGATGATAGGTTCTGGAATGCAATTATACGTCAGGCTTTAGTTCATAATTTATTAGCTAAAGAAATTGAAAATTACGGAACACTATATATTAGCGAAAAGGGTCATGAATATTTAAAACATCCAGAATCCATCATGTTTACTCGTGACAGAGATTATGATGCAGAAGACAGTGATGCAGATATCATTACTAAAGAAAAAGGTGGCGGAGCTTTAGATGAAACGTTGATGAATATGTTAAAGGATCTTCGCAAATCTGTAGCTAAAAAGTTAAACCTACCTCCATTCGTCATTTTTCAGGACCCATCGTTAGAAGAAATGTCAACTCAATATCCAATTACGCTGGAAGAACTAAAAAATATTTCCGGAGTAGGAGAAGGAAAGGCAACTAAATATGGAAAACAATTTGTTGAAACTATAGCTAAGTATGTAGAGGAAAACGAAATTGATCGTCCGTTTGACATGGCAGTAAAAACAGTAGCTAATAAATCTGCAATGAAAGTAGCGGTTATTCAGGCTATAGACAGAAAACTACCATTAGAGGATTTTGCTTCAAGCAAAGGCGTTACTATGCATGATTTGTTAGCAGAGCTCGAATCTATTGTTAGTTCAGGTACCAAGATTGATATCAACTATTATATCAGTAAGCTCATTGATAAAGATGATCAGGAAGAAATTTTTGAACTATTGCGTGAAGGCGAAACAGATAGTTTACAGCCTGTCATTGATGAGTATGGTGATGTATATGAAGAAGATGAACTCCGATTGATGAGAATCAAATTTATTTCTGACTTAGGAAATTAAAATGTTCTGAATATAGCTTTGGCTAATCTTTTTGCGCATAATAGAAAAAACTCTTTATATTTTATAATTTTTTTGTAAACCATTGCTATGGCTTGGTTTAGGGATATGCTTTAATTAAGCTTCGAAGGTCATATTATTAAGAATTTATTAATGCAATATGAAAGCAATATAATCCCAATATGACCGAATACTCAATGAAAGCCATCATTCTCTCAATAACAGCACTATGGCATCTATTCGTTAACATTTTTTTTGGAAATTCCTTCAAATCCCCTTAGATTCGGGTTTCCAAGTGATAGAACCCTTGGTTAAAATCAACACTACAAGTATGAAAAAGAAGGTTTTACTATTAGCCGTTATCGGATTATTTTCATCTCTTCAAGTTTTTTCTCAGATAAATATTAATGCAACCATACAAATTGATGGTTTCAGACATAATTGGGATTGCGGTACTGACGCCACAGGAAATCAACCGGATCCTCGATACAGAGTTTGGATAGGTTGGGATGGAGCCAACTTTGTACAATCTGTTGGTGGAATCCAATTTGGAGCATGCTCTGGACTAGGAGTTTATGGTAATGATGACCAATTATGTAGTTTCTTTAACCCAGGGATATTTACTGCAGCAACATTTTATAATATTCCGGCCAATCAACTAAATGTTGATATGCATAGCTGGGAAGAAGATGGCTGTGGTAACACATGTACCAGTGATGCATCTTGTGCTTTTAATGATGATGATACACGTTGTGGAAGGTTAAGAATTGGAGATATTGATTATTGGAATTTTCCACCTTGTACAAATCATACTTATGTAGGTCAATTTACCTCTGGAAACTTCCTTTCAATGCATAATCGTTGTTCAGATAACAATGGGGCAGGATATGGTATTGATGAATTGATTGTCAATTGGAGTTTTGCATCCGCTCCAACTATTACTACTCAACCTACAGCAGCAGGTGCTGATAGAACATTTTGTATTGGAACAGGAACATCTATGTCAGTGGCAGTTAACTCATTTCATGGTTGGAGCTTAGGAATGCATTATCAATGGCAGGAAAATAACTTAACAACTAATCCTGTTCCAAGTTCAGGTTGTCCGGTTACAGGTTGGACAAATATCGCAGGAGCTACCAGTGCAACTTATATTCCGCCACAAACACCTGGAACAAAACTTTACAGATGTTTAATTACTTCAAATTGTACTCCTGATTTTACTAGCCAAACAGTAGCCACAGAATGTGTTCGTATTACCTATAAACCTTATGCAGCTCCTATTGTAAGTTCTGTTTGCGGAGCTCAAATTTCACCCGGAATACCTTATAATTTTTGTACAACTCAAGAACCGGTTGCAGGAGCAAGTATTGGGGCATCTTCCTATACTTGGTCTGTGAGTCCATCTGGAGGGGTTACCATTGCTAACCCAACCTTACCTTGCACTGATATTACTTTTACATCTAATAATACATATACAATAACCCTTACTTATGGAGATGCTTGTCCGGGCGCTGATCCTTCTTCAACTTGTATTGTTGATATACAGCCAGCAGGCTGTAATACAATTTATGTAGATGCTAATAACGGAAATGATGCCAACTTTGGATATGAAGGCTCACCAGTACAAACAGTAAATCGAGGTGTTTTTCTAGCTTCAACAAGTACTAGAAAATGGATTCGTATTGAAGGTGGTAACTATACAGAGTCTAATATTCTCAATATTGGTAATGATATGATTATAGAAGGAGGATGGGTAAATTCTTCCGGAATATGGACTAAATCAAGCTCAGCTATTACTAATATCACCTTTAGTGGAGAAGAAACCGTATCAGGAGTAACACATAGAGTTGGATTTAAAGCAAACAGTGTTACCAATTGGGCTTTACAAGATTTAGGAATTATTACTACCAACGTATCGGGTCAAGATCCATCAGGAAGAGGAAAATCTAATTATGGAGTTTGGTTAAATAACTGTAGTAATTATAATATCAGAAGATGTTCGTTTGTGATAGGAAATGCTAGTGCCGGTTTAAATGGGACTGCGGGTGCTGCAGGAAATAATGGAATTGCAGGTGGGGGTGGATCCAATGGTAGTTGTGATGGTGGTGAGTGTACTTTCGGATCTGGAAATGCAGGTGGTGCAGGTGGTGGAGGTGGTAATGGAGGCGGCGGTGTAGGTGGTGGTTCAGGAGGACCTGCAAACAATAATGCAACCAACCCCGGATCTGTTGGAACAACAGCTACTGGCAGCAGCGGCGGCGGCGGCGGCGGCGGCGGTGCTGGTGGTGATGAGTGTTTTGGAAATACTGGTGGAAATGGAGGAGGAGGAGGTAACTCTGCCTGTGCTACAGGTGGTGGTGGTGGAGTACGCCAGGGAATCCTGGAACGCCTGGAAGTACAGGTTCAGTAGGAGCTGCAGGAACACATACAGGTGGTTTTTTTGTACCAGGAGCTACAGCAGGGTCTGGAACTAGTGGTTGTGGTGGCGGTGGCGGTGGCGGCGGCGGCGGCGGCGGTCGTCAAAATTGTGGTACTTGTGATAATGGTAACGGTAATGGTGCTGGCGGCGGCGGTGGCGGTGGTCAAGGTGGTGCAGGTGGAAATGGCGGTCGCGGTGGTGGTAGCGTTTTTGGTATATATAGAACAAACAGTAGTACTGGTGCAACGCTGGCACAAAACAATTTTATTATAGGAGCAGCCGGAGCCGGAGGAAATGGAGGAGCTGGAGGGGCCGGAGGGGCCGGAGGAGCCGGAGGTACTGGTGCTGGTCAATGTACTGGAGAGATTGGAGCTGGAGGAAATGGAGGAGCTGGAGGAGCTGGTGGAGCTGGTGGAAACGGTGGTGCAGGGGCTGCAGGTATTACTGCGCAACTTTGTACAGATGGTACAGGATCATCTCCTTCTATTGTAATCCCTAACCCTACCAATGTTGTAATCAACTATGAAACAAATGCCAATGGTTGTGTTAATTCTGAAATTGATATTACAAGACCTGTGGCTGGTACATGGACACTTCCTGGTGGATCTTCATTTATTAATGATATTAATAGTACCACTTCTTCTTATGGTCCTACTTCAAATACTGCTACCATTACCTTTAATGCTACTGGTGTTTATGGGTTAACTCATAATGGAAGTTTATATAGTGGAGATATCAGAATTACCGATGGTACCAGACCGATTCCTGTAGTTACTCCAACTCCAACAGTTGTTTGTTCAGGAGCACCATTTAGTTTGACTGGAAGTTCGCATGGTACTGAAATAGCTTTTGAATGGATTGTATTTACAGATTCAGCAACTGTCCCATCGAATATAGTTGCTTCTTCTAACTTACAAAATCCTTCATTTACACTTACTGTACCTGTACAAACTATTTATAATATTCGTTACAGAGTAAAAGAACAATGTTGTGGTTGGTCGGCTCCTGCATATGGAACAGTTACTGTTAATCCTCCTGTAGGCGCCCCTACTGCTCCTGCTGGTGCGATTGCTTTTTGTAGAGGAACAGTAAGTTCTGTTTATACAACTTTAGCGGCTAATGCTTCGAGTTATGCATGGACTGTAACTGCAGGTGGTAGCACAGTTATTGGAACAGGAACAACTGGAACCGTATTTTTTGATCCTGCTTTCGTAGGTGCAGGACAAGTTTGTGTTACTGCTGATGGTTGTGCAGGACCTTCTTCTACCGTTTGTACTACATTTAATGTGGGTGATTCTGTTGGAATACCTGCAGCTCCTATAGGAATTACAACCCGTTGCGTTGGATTAGGTCTGGATTCATTTGTTACTTATGCACCTTATGCAAATAGTTATATTTGGTCAGTAACAGGTGTTGGAAATGGTGCCGGTGGTACAAGTGACACAGCAACTATTTCATGGGATGCTGCTTTTACAGGAACTGCTCAGGTATGTGTTCAAGCAGTGGGTTGCGGAACATCACCTATGGTTTGTTCCCCGGTAAATGTATTACCTAACGTAGTTGCTCCTGTTACTCCTGTTGGTGTTGATTCTTTATGTCAGGATTCTCCAAATGGATTATATATTTCTAATGCATCTAATGCGAATGATTACTTATGGTCAGTTACCGGTACTGGTAATACCATAACAAGTAATAATGATTCGGTCTTTGTAGATTGGGATCCTGCCTTTACAGGTGCTGCACAAATTTGTGTTAGCTCGGTGGGTTGTGGACCAAATCAAGGACCAACGTGTTTAAATGTTACAGTAACACCTACCGTTGGATTACCAACTATGCCAAGTGGAACTGCATTCAGATGTATTGGTCCAGGAACGGATTATTCATCTACGTCTACTAACAGTTCCGGATTTGTATGGTTATTAACTCCCGGGGCAGCAGGAACTATTGATGGAGCAGGTACAGTTACCTGGAGTCCATTATTTTCAGGAACTGCTCAGGTTGGCGTAATAGCTAATGGATGTAATGGCCCATCAGATACTACCTTCCTTACAGTAATTGTTACAGGTCCGGTGGGAACTCCTAGTATCCCATCAGGAACGGCTACGCGTTGTCAGGGAATTGGCTCTGACATATATACTACATCTGCAACTAATGCAGTAAGTTATATTTGGAGTGTTACTCCGCTTGCTGCAGGTTCAATTGCCGGAACGAGTGGTACAGAAACTGTGAATTGGGATCCTACCTATTCAGGTACAGCATCCGTTTGTGTAATTGCTGTAGGTTGTGATGGTAACTCAATTCAGGAGTGTTTTACTGTGAACATTGATCCTGCTCCACCAATCCCAACCATATCAGTTACAGGGCCTACAACTTTCTGTGATGGAGGAAGCACAGTATTAACTTCTAGTAGCCCAACCAATAATAATTGGCTGCCGAATAATGAAACTACTCCTTCAATAACTGTTACACAAAGCGGAACCTATGCAGTAGAAGTTACGAATAGTTTTGGTTGTACTTCAACATCAACAAATCAATCAATTGTAGTGTTCCCAAATACTATTAATCCTTCTATCACATATAATGATACTGTTTGTAGTGGAATACCATTTAATGTAGTGGCAGCAGGTACTAATGTGGTAAGTTATGTTTGGAGTACGGGTGATACAACAGCTATCATTACTCCAACGATTACAGCTCAAACAGTACTTTCAGTTACAATGACAGACAATAACAATTGTACGGCCGATTCTACCTTCTTCATAGAGGTTTATCCATTCCCTGATGCAATTGATGACAACAATACAACTAATCAGGATACGGCAGTATCTACTTTTGTTATTTTCAATGACAACATGAATGGAACCTTGTCTGTTACGATTCCACCATCTAATGGATCTGCTACCGTAACCGGTGATTCAATTCTTTATATTCCAAATCCTGGATATTACGGAACTGATTTCTTCATTTACACTTTATGTAGTGAAGATTGTCCAACACAATGTGATACTGCAAGAGTAACTATTGTTGTTGATCAGGTATTCCCATTAATGATACCCGGAGGATTTAGTCCGAACGGAGATGGTCAGAATGATTCATGGGTGATTCAAGGATTAGAAAATTATCCTCAGAATAAATTAACGGTAATTAATCGTTGGGGAGATATTGTTTATATGGCTGAACCATATAATAACGATTGGCAGGGTAATAGTAATACTGGAATTAATATTGCAGGTGATCATGTAACTGATGGAACATACTTCTATGTATTTATTCCAAATCCTGGAGCTGATCCTATCAAAGGTTCTGTTGAAATAAGAAGAAATAATTAACTATTGTGAAACAAAAAATAACTGAAATCATGTTTTTAAATCAAATCAAAAAATCAGTTGCACTCACAATAGTTGGTTTGGTGAGTGTAGTGCATAGTTTTTCTCAGGCACAACAACATTTTTCTATGTATTATATACAACCCTCTATTGTTAATCCTGCCGCTATGGGTATGTTTGATAATATCAATGGAGCAGTAGTATTCAACAAACAATTAGTAGGATTTGATAATAGTCCATTGTATTTACAAGCAGATGTTAGTTTCCCTGTGGGTAAAACAGGATTATATTTAGGTCCAAGTATTTTACACGACCGTATAGGTGTTTTTGATAAAACAAGAGTAGGTGTAAACATTGCTTATAGAATAAAATTAAACCTAAAGCATTACCTTACTTTTGGTATCAACGGAGCAGCAGAAGTTGCCAATGGTCGTTTGCCTGATTCAAATCCTGCTGATCCAACAGATCCTGTTTTCTCTAGTGGTATTGTAGGAATATGGAATCCGGATATCAAAATAGGAGCTCATTATTTTACCGATAACGTTTATGTAGGATTTAATGTAGGTAACATATTTGTGAATAAATTTTGGGATACAGGCTCCGGAGCAACCAACGAAATCAGAGTGAATGCTGACGATATGCATTATTATTTGATGGGGGGCTGGCAAAAAAGATTCGGCAACTGGAGAATAAGACCTAATGCATTAATCAAATTTATTCCAGGTTCTCCTTTACAAATAGATGTAAATGCCAATGCTACTTATAAAGATATGATTGGATTCGGTGTTTCTTATCGTACGGTAAATACGTTGGTATTTAATGCCAACTACACACTCAATAAATTTTTGGTAATCGGTTATGCATTTAATTGGGGATTAGGATATGAAAGCAGAACGAATTACACCGGTCATGAAGTATTAATTGCTTTCAGAGTAAATAACAGTAAACGTATTATTCCTGTTGATATACCTCGATTCTAAAACTAACCAAAACAAAGATTATGAAATTCAAACATATTTTTTTAGCATCAGGGTTTCTATTTTCATCAGTGGTTTTTGCACAAATAAAAGCTGTTGAAGATGCTGATTATTTATTTGATGCAGGTGAATATAAATCTGCTGTAAGAATGTACGAAGAGTTTGAAAAACAACTGAAGCACAAAGATTATAACTGGTATTATAAAATTGCTGAAGGGAAATACAGACTCAAAGATTATGCAGGAGCTTCAGATGCATATGCCATTATAAAAGACCATAAAGGAATGCCAATTGATATTTATTTGCATTACGGTCATGTGCTTCGTTATTTGAATAAACATGATGAGGCAAAAGCCATGTATCAAAAGTATGTTGACATGGGTGGCAAACATGAGATTTCAAATTATTTGAAAGGAATTGATTTGTCTATGCAAAAGAATATTGAGCCTTCTAAATTTGAGATAAATCAAACTAATTTATCGATGCCGGGTTTATATTTTGGCAGCGCAGTTTATAAAGAAGGATTGATTTATTCTGTTCCGGTAGAAGTTTTTGACAAGAAACACAATATTCATTACCCTAATTATAAACTGGTATATAGTAAAATTGAAAAAGGGTCATTTGTAAGTACAGAAGATTTTACTGCACTCACTACCAAGTTTTATATAGGTTCGCCTGATTTTTCAAACGACAAAAACACATTGTTTTTTAACATGACAGAAAGTGATATGAAGTTTTCACATCATAAAAAATTTGTAAAACATAACATTGCACATCACGGTCATAATACATTAAATATTTACGAATCTGATTATAATGGACAATCATGGTCATCGCCTGAGCCGGTTTCATTTAACAGTAAAGACCATAACACGATTCATCCATGTATTTCTCCTGATGGTAATAGAATGTTTTTCTCTTGTGATAAGCCGGGGGGAAAGGGAGGATATGATATTTATTACTCTTCCAAAACAGGAAACGTTTGGTCGGCACCGGTTACTATCGGAGATGCAGCTAATTCACAAGACAACGAAATGTTCCCGTATATTTATAATGATACAACACTATATTTTGCCTCCGATGGTCATGTAGGTTATGGAGGAGCTGATATTTTTGTTACGTATTACCGTAATGGGCAATGGCAGGCACCTGAAAATATGGGAAGAACCTTTAATAGTGAGAAAGACGATTTCGGTATTTTCTTTACAGCGCCTCGAGAAGGATATTTTGCTACGAACAGAAATACCGAGCCGGGTAAAGACGAATTAATGTACTTCTCCCGAAAAATTGTACTTATTGCCGGTAAAGGAGAAATTACTGATAAATTATATGGTCAACGTATTGAAGGGGCAGAAATTGATCTTTACGAAAATGATGCATTTGTGATGTCATTATATTCTGATCGTAAAGGAGACTACAAGTATGATAAATTTGATGCTGAGAAAAAATACTCATTACATGTGAAAAAAGAAGGTTATCGTGAAAAAGAAATGGATATTGATTTATTGACGACTGATATGGAAAAGTTAGATTTTAAACTACAACCTATTCTAACAAAAAATACGGTACTTACTTTTAACGATATATTATTTGAATATGGCAAAGCGGATGTTCAAGGAGATTCAAGAACTATTTTAAAGAAAGTAACGGATTTGTTATTAGAGAATCCCGGAGCGAAGGTGGAGTTAAGTGCCCATACCGATTCCCGTGGATCTGATAAAGTGAATTTAGATCTTTCACAAAAAAGAGCTCAAGCCTGTGTAGATATTTTGATAGCAGGTGGAGTTGATCCTTCCATGTTAGTTGCTAAAGGATATGGAGAAACTAAATTGAAAAATGATTGTGGTAACAAATCAAAATGTTCCGAAGAAGATCATGCCATCAACCGTAGGGTAGAGATAAAGGTATTGGATGTGAAAGTGCAGGAATAGCATTGTTTAATTTATTTAAACCTTTTGGTAGAGACGGACATTTGTCCGTCTTTGCTATTTTAGGCAAGGGCGGTTCATTAACATCCATTTAGCATAAAAACCTTAAAAAGGGACAAATTCACAACCATTTCATACTTTAATACAATATTCATACGTCTTTAATTGTAATTTCAAATTGTATTTTTGTGAATCAATTACTCGTACTGTTGATATGAAGAAATTAGGACTACTGATTGCGCTTTTAATGTTGGGAGTGTTGGTTCAAGCCCAGCAAATAGACCCGGTAAAATGGAAATATAGTGTAAAAAAAACAGGCGATTGTACTGCTGATCTTGTTTTTTCAGCAACAGTTGATGCAGGGTGGCATTTATACTCACAAGAAAACCCACCGAATCCAACTTATTTTGAATTTAAAAAATCGGGGAGTTTTAAATTGGTGGGTAAAACCATCGAACCCACTCCACATAAGGAAGTAGACGAGTATTTAGGCCCTGTGGCTTATTTTAAATCATCAACTGTAACCTTTACCCAAAAAATCCAGTTGAACTCTAATCAGTCTTTTAAAATTGTTGGCGAATTGGGTGGACAGGCATGTCAGGATGATGGAGTTTGTATCCCGATAACAGTTAATTTTTCATTTGATATTGATCCTGGAGGAGCAATTTGCTTGCAGGACCCCAACGATAAGGATGGAGATGGGGTGGGCAATGCTGAAGATAAATGTCCGGATTTATTTGGTTCCAAAGCGGCGTTGGGCTGTCCTGATGGTGATGAGGACGGCGTGGCTGATACTGAAGATAAATGCCCCGAAATAGCCGGTCTAAAGGAAAATAATGGATGTGCTGCTGCTGGTGGCGGTACTGATGTGGTTATCAAAAATGACACTTCAAAAGTACCAATGCCACAAAAAATAAATGAAGCAAAATTTGAAGGTGATTGCGGTGATGGCGAATTTGGAGCAATTGATAAATCATTTATTGGAATTTTTCTTGCAGGTTTTTTGGGAGGACTATTAGCGTTACTTACACCATGTGTATTCCCAATGATACCAATGACCGTTTCTTTTTTTACTAAGCAAAGCAAAACCAGAAGCAAAGGTATACTTAATGCAAGTATATATGCCATTTCTATCATTGTTATTTATACGGGATTGGGATTTTTAGTAACCATATTAGCAGGTCCTGATGCATTAAATAATATGGCCAGTTCTGCATTTTGGAATTTATTATTCTTTGTGGTTTTTGTGGTTTTTGCAGCATCATTTCTTGGTGCATTTGAAATTACATTGCCAAGCAAATTCGTAAATGCAGTTGATAAAGGCTCAGACAAAGGGGGCCTCATAGGAATATTTTTTATGGCGTTTACTTTATCATTGGTTTCGTTTAGTTGTACAGGACCAATTATTGGTTCATTGTTGGTTGAAGCGTCAAGAGGTAACAGTTATTTAGGGCCGTTAATGGGAATGTTTGGTTTTTCATTAGCATTGGCTTTACCGTTTGCTTTATTTGCAGCATTTCCGGGATGGCTCAATTCATTGCCTAAATCAGGAGGGTGGTTGAATAGTGTAAAGGTAATTCTTGGATTTTTAGAATTGGCATTGGCACTTAAATTCTTATCAACCGTAGACCTTGCCTATCATTGGGGATTCCTAAAACGGGAAATATTCTTAGCCGCCTGGATTACAATAGCAGCACTTGCGGGATTGTATTTGTTAGGAGTATTCAAACTATCACATGATAGTGATGAAAAACCTAAGTTATCGGTGATAAGAATTAGCTTTTCAATTGCATTTTTTGGTTTAGCTATATATATGTTGCCAGGACTTTTTGGTGCTCCTGTAAACTTATTTAGCGGATACTTGCCTCCTTCATATTATAAAGAATGGAAACAAGAGCTGAATGAAGAATTCGCTGATTGTCCACATGGAATGGAGTGTTACCATGATTACGAAGAAGGAATGATGGTTGCCAGAAATCGTGAGAAACCAGTTTTGTTGGATTTCACAGGATATGCTTGTGTAAACTGCAGAAAAATGGAAGACAATGTTTGGGTGAAACCTCAAATATTTAAATTACTTACTGAAGATTATGTAGTGGTATCATTATACGTAGATGATAAAAGAGCTTTGCCCAAAAATCAGGTTTTTAAATCATTGGACGGAAAAAGAACTTTAAAAACGTATGGTGATAAATGGAAAGACCTACAAACCTATTTCTTTAATGCCAATGCACAACCCTATTATGTATTGGTAGACAATGATGGTAAGTTGTTGGCGAATCCAAAAGCATATACACCGGATGTGGATGAGTATAAACAGTTTTTGGATGCTGGTATTTGTCGTTATAAACTGAGAAAACAAGCTAAATAGAGGTTCTCTTCGCCTGTTTGTGGTAATATCGAATAAGGCGATTTTCACTATCTTAGTAGCCTAATTTTATTTTATGCAGTTGGATTACATCAATATGTCGGCCGAAGAGTTATTAAAGTTCGGCGAAGATGAAAATCGTAAATATGTTACCAATCCTCCTTTCCCTAGTGGATACTGGGATAACTTCTTTAAACCAGAAAAACTAAAAGAAGTATTGGCTGAATTTCCTGAATTGGGAGATGAAAAAGATATAAAATTCAACAACCCTAACGAAAATAAATTAGCTACCAGAGGTGAATATAAATTCGGACCAAAAACCAGGGCCTTTGTTCATTTTTTAAATTCACAACCCTTTTTAGATTTTCTTTCAAACCTAACAGGAATAAAAAATTTAATTCCCGATCCAACTTTTGAAGGCGGAGGTTTTCATCAGATTAAACCCGGTGGATATTTAAAAATTCATGCTGATTTTAATAAACATCGTTTATATGATCTTGATAGACGATTAAACGTACTTATTTATCTAAATGAAGATTGGAAAGAAGAATACGGGGGTCATTTTGAGTTATGGGATACCAAAATGCAAGGTTGTGTAACC
>CAZUXM010000012.1:0-50790 GCA_964624635.1 uncultured Candidatus Competibacteraceae bacterium | reverse complement strand
ATGGCCATGTTTAATACAACAGATTTTTCATATCACGGTCATCCGGATGTACTCACTTGTCCACCTGACAGAAGTAGAAAATCTTTGGCGTTGTATTATTATACCAATGGTCGTCCTGCTGAAGAAGTGGAAAATAATAAAGATCGTATCAGTACTAAATTCGTTGCCCGTGAAGGACAAGATTCTGGTAAAATGAAGTCATATAATCGTTTTGCCACTTTTGTACAGGATTGGGCTCCACCTGTAATGTTACGTTGGTGGAAAAATAAAAAGAGATAGTTTTATAAACTATTCATTAATTGAATAATTCGGCCATCGTTAGGTACTAATTTTAGGTACATACCACATATTTGTTTTGCTTGCGCCCTTTGATTATTCTTCAATTCTATATCAATATACAGTAATAATCTGTTAGGGTCATTGGCATATGCCTGTACACAAGCTCTGCTATATTTTAAAGCTTCCTGAAAATTTCCACTCATATAATATAGGTAACAAAGATTATGATAGGTTTGTGGTGAGGCTACATACTTGAGGCTTTTTAGATAAGTACTGATAGACTTGTTATTGTCTTTTTTCATCATATAAAGATCTCCCAATTTTATACAGATATCCCCATACATTCCATCTTTTCCTTTTACTGCATACGATTCTAAATCTTTTACTAATACTTCACGCATTTTAATTTGTTCGGTAGTATCCATGTCTGCCACTCTAAAACCCACATTAATCATATAGCTACTCCCTGCCCAATAAGTTTTATACATCCACGATCCTGAGTGTACTATATGTTTACCTAACATTTCATGTGTGCCGTTAACAGTATAAACACAGGTTCCTATAGAGGCAAAAACAGTAATTAATACAAATACTTTGGTATGTATCTTTTCAAATTTTGGTATCGGTAAATAGTATAAAATCACTAAAACCAGCATCAGTAATGAGGGGGCAGGTAACGACATCAGGTCCCAATCCCTGGGCATACCAAGTATTGGATTGATTAGAAAGAATACTGAGGTATAGAGTACAAAATTGATGAAAAATATTTTTACTATTAGTGCCTGAGTTCCTTGTATGGTTCTTTTTCCATAATACCATGCTACAAAAATTAAACAGGGAATTGACCAATAGAATAAAATGTTTAAACAATCAATAATATGCCCAGTACTAAAAATTGTATATCTGTTCAATGGAGGAGCTTCTTTTACTAAGGGTAAAAAAATATGGTTAATCATTTTTGATTCAGACTCAATAAAAATATGCGATGAGTTATGATTTTTCAACCCGAAGTATACCATTAAAAAGAACAACACCCCAGGTATTACAAAAAAGAAGAGGATAGATTTGTTTTTATCAAGCTTCAATGGAAGCTTGATCTTGTCACGATAAACATAAATAAGTGATAATACAAGAGCAGGAGACAAACAAGCTGATGTGATATGTGCTTTTACACTTAAAAATAAGAAGAGCAATGTTGGTAAGAGCCATACCCATTTTTGTGTCTTAACATACATGAATAAAAACATCAGATATATAAATATAAATGTCATTGACACTGCATATATCTCGGTATACCCAAAGTAACATAGCAAGAACCCTGTCGTAAATCCCATAATCATAGATAACAGTATTTTTATCCACGAATCATACAATAAAAACACAAACAAGGTAAAGGAGAAAATAAATACTGCACCCCAGAGGGCATTCCATAACGCAAAAGCTTTGGTAGTGTCACATTTAAAAACCGCCCTTACAATACGAATGGAGTTAAAAACGAATGCCTCGCCATTATTTTTCTTAAAAATATTGGGAGTAATTACTTCATTTACCCATTTTGATTCAATACCATTGATAGTGTCTCTTTGTAAGAGTTTGTGAAAGTTACGAGCATCTCCGTATATATCTGATTTAATCGGATTGTTTTTAAAAACACTAAAAAATATCCCGCTTAATACTATAGCTAATATTGGACCCCATATTTTTCCTTTCGGTAATTTAAGTAAGGCTGTAGGAAGTAGTGGCCAGAATTTATCAGGGATGAGCCAGATAATACCAACAACCGAAATACATAAATAAGCAAACAAATCACCAATATAACTGTAATGGTGAATACCCCATAGAGGTTCTTTTAGCCAATTAGATAAAATAAAAACACCTATAATGAATGTAACCGCCAGTTTGAAAAATAGTATACCTCTACTCTGTTTCCCCGATGACTTAGCAGGCGTTGCTGATTTAGTTGTGGCAGTTTTTGACATACATGTATTTTATCAATAGTGTAAAATTAATAAAATACAAATACCACTTATAACAGTAAGTTTAATTGGAAGAATGATAATACTATAAAACTACTTAGCTTTTACAGTATATTTTACTTTTAGTTTTTCCCAACGCATGGTAATACCATCGTTTTCAATCCCGTATTCTAAAGTTTCAGACAAATCTGCTTTTTCAGGAGTAGTATTTACTCTTAAAGCATCTTTCTTTTCGTCATATTCAAAAGCTCCCCATTGATTCCAAAGAGTATTAAATATAAGGGTCCATTCTCCTTCACGTGGAATGGTTAAAAATGCATATTTACCTGCTTTTAATTCCTTATCATTAATTAATACATCTTTATCAAACTCTACCCAGGTAGCTTCGTTGGCGCCTGCTCTCCAAACTTCATCATACGGAACTATCATTCCCCAAATTTCCCTTCCTTTTACTGATGGTGATCCCCATTGAACGGTAGTTTTAACTCCATTGATATAGCCGGTAGTCTTTTTTAAAGGACTTGGCCGTGCATCATCTAACACCTCTGTTTTAGTTTTTGTTGAATCAGCTCCGCCATTCAGGTTGTTTTCTACCTTAGGCTTTTCTACTTTATTTCCGCAGGCTACTAAACCTGTAATTACTAATATGTTTATTATTTTTCTCATATATCAATACAACTGAATCCTGTTTGCTTTACCTTACACTAGATACACAAATTTAATATTATTAATTTAGTACCGAAATTACAAAATAAAAATGAAAATTACAGTAGGAGTCTTTATAACCCTTTGCTTATTTAGCTTAGGAGTAACATCATGTGGTAAAAAAAACATTTCAGCCAACCTTAAAGATACCCTTGATACAACCCAAACACAAGAGCTTTTTGTATGGGTAGAAAATGCTCGTGTACGTAAATCAGCCGACCTTAACGGAGAAATTATTTCGGAAATCAAAGGTGGAGAAAAGGTAGTTTTAACAGGTGAAACATCTGATAATAAAATTAAGGTGAATTTAAGAGGTGTTGAAATAGAAGATGTTTGGGTAAAAGTAAAACTAACTGACGGTAAAGAAGGGTGGATATTTAAAGGAATGCTTACTGAAAACGAAACAAGAGCCCAAGCAATGAACAACTTTTTAATAGCTCCGGGTAAAGGTGTAGGGAGTATTAATGTAGGAATGAAACAAAAAGAAGTGGAGGATATTTTTGGTAAACAATTTATCTTAAGTGGAATTATATATGGCCCTGAAGGGATTGAAATGCCCGGATTTTATGTATTTAAAAACAGTCCGTTAGAATTACAATGTGTAGTGGATGAAACAGATAGTATTATATCTATCATCAAGATTATTCAGCCGGGAGGTAATTGGGCTACTGAAGATGGAATTAAGATAGGGACTACGTTAGATCAATTAGTTTCATTGAATGGTACTCAACCCATCACTTTTTCAGGTTTTGGTTGGGATTACGGGGGTAATGTTCACCAATATAATGGAGGTAAGCTACAGAAGCTGGATGGTAAAATGAGTATTGGATTAGGGGAGCCGGATGATATTACAGGACTCGATGAATTTATGGGAGATACTGATTGTAGTACCCGTAACAAAAAAATCCTCAAGAAAGGTGTAAAAGTGGCTGAGATTAACATATTCGCCCCTGCTGATATTTAACATTAAGTTTATTTTACACAAAAACTATTTTTTAATATGCTCCATTGATTATCTTGGTGCCACAAAACATTTATTCATTAATCTAAATACATAATATTATGGCATTTGAATTACCGGCCTTACCATATGCATTTGATGCTTTGGAGCCACATATTGACGCATTAACTATGGAGATCCACCATGATCGCCACCATAAAGCATATACTGATAACTTAAATAAAGCCATTGCAGGCACTGCTTTAGAAGGAAAATCGATTGAAACTATCCTTGCTGAAATAGGCAAACACCCCGCTGCTGTTCGTAACAACGGTGGTGGATATTATAACCATAATTTATTCTGGACTATCATGAAAAAAAATGGAGGAGGAGCACCTACAGGTGCTCTGGCAACTGCCATTGATAAAGCATTTGGCGGGTTCGATAAATTAAAGGAACAAATGAACAATGCAGGAGCTACCCGTTTTGGATCTGGCTGGGCTTGGTTAATTGTAAGCGAAGGAAACTTAGTAGTTACTTCAACTCCAAACCAAGATAATCCTTTGATGGATATTGCTGAAGTAAAAGGAACCCCAATTATTGGAATTGATGTTTGGGAACATGCTTATTATTTAAAATATCAAAATAAACGTCCTGATTATTTAGCGGCATTCTGGAATGTAATTAACTGGGATCAGGTAGCTGCTTATTACGATAAAGCGAAATAAATTTCTGATAATTATTTTATTCGTTTGACTTACCCACGACTTAAGTCGTGGGTAAGTCAAACGAATTTTTATTTTTATTGTGTTCATGGCGGCTGTACCGGGCATTCCGCAGTAGTCCTCTCCGCCTCTGGCGGATTCGGGCTACTTGCTGCAATCCCTGCCGCAATTCCGTATATTTGAGTTATGCAAAAAATGCTCTTTTTATTTTTAGCTGTAGTAGTATCCTGTAATAACAAATCTTCAAAACTTTGCTATACTGAATTTAAAATTGCAGATTGGGGAGGGGAAGAGATTGTTTATAGAGACAAAAAATTATCAGGTTTAGAAAAGAAAATAATGATTCATTATCTTAAGGATACTAAAAAGAATTATTATTTAGACCAGGATTCAACTTTATTTATTGAATGTGGGTGCACAGATAAAAAACAAAAAGAATGTTTATTTGGCCTTTATGATTCGTATATACAAGCTTATCAGAAAGATACAATAAATGGCATCTTAAAAATAGAATAAAAATCATGCTTCATAACTTCCCCATTCATCCCGGTAATCCCATCTCCGATAAATTTCTTCAATCTGGGGTAAAAGATTTTTCATCAGCTTTAATTTATATTCAAGACTTACCGTATAGAAGAAATTCAACAACAGAGAGTACAACCATTGTTTTAGATGAACAATGTGGTACCTGTAGCACCAAACATGCACTTTTAAAAAGATTGATGGATGAGAATGGAAAAGAAGCAAAACTAATGATAGGTATTTTTGAGATGAATGTAAATAATACCAAAGCTGTATCATCAGTATTGGAAAAGTATCATCTTGAATGTATCCCGGAAGCACATACCTATTTAAAAATGGGAGCCAAGGTAGTTGATGTTACCAAACGGAGTTTTGCCAATACTCTATTTTTAAATGATTTGATATTTGAAGAGGAGATAGCGCCTTCACAAATAGGAAATTATAAAATCAACAAACACAAAGAGTTCTTGAAAGATTGGTTGGATAAAAACAATCAGGTTCCGTATAATTTATACCAATTATGGGAAATCAGAGAAGAATGTATTGCAGCACTTTCGCATAAATAATATATTTGAGCTTATTTTTAATACAATGAATTTAGAAGAAACATCTGTTTTAGTAGATGCAAGTCCGGCAGCATTAAATTTAGATCCTGCCAAATGTAAAAATGAAGGTGGAGGTAAATGGACCTTTACCATTAATGGTGCTACCGTTTATATTGATGTGTTTAATTTTAATTCCAACCCGCAGAAATATTATTTGCAGGTTTGTAGTCCGTTGGTAAAAGTACCTGAAAAAAATCAGGAAGGGCTATATCTTGATATGTTGGAGTTAAATTATGATACTTATAGTTGTTCCATCAATAAAAAAGGCGATTGGTTTTATGTTATGAGTCTTATTCCTACATCAGATCTTACACAACAACAAGTGAATTGGATCATTGAGAAGGTAGCTTATTATAGTAATGATTACTATTCAAAGCTATCATTTAAATATAAAGGATCATGGCCTCCTGAGCCACCTGCAGGTGGAACTAATAATGGATCGGGAGGTAAACCACCATCAGCATAGTAGGTATGAAAAGGTTTGCAGTAATCATATATTTTGTGTTGATTGTTTTTATTCCGATAAGTGCACAAAATTTTATTCTTCATTCAGTGCCTGATGATGCTTCTTGTTTTTCTTATTATATAACAGATGTTAACCAGAATAGAGTAAGTCTTCCAGAAAATATTCAGAAGAAATTAGAATGTACTTCGGTAGCAAGTATACATGATAACGGGTTGGTGTTTTATAGTAAAAATCAATTGCAGTGGTATAATATTACGACTCAAAAAACCACCAGTTGGGTTAGATTAAATAATGATATTGATGGAGTAAGCAATCCTATATGGTGTCCCAATGGAAAAAAGGTGATGTTTACCGTTATCAATCAGCAAAAAAAGTATGGGTATAAAGAACCAGTAAGAATCATAGTTTTGGGAGTAAATGAAAACGGGAAAGTTACTTCTAAACAGCAATTTGATCGACCTGTTAATTTCGTTTGTGGCTCATTATGTAGTAGTTTTCCTGAAGAAGATTTTAGATTTATAGGTGATAATACCATAGCCTATAAAAGGCACGAACTTATCAGTGATCGTCTGGCTGAATGGGAAACGATAGAGATAAAGTAAGCCCATATCACCCTTGAACCCCTTTAAATTCAACATTTTTCCGTACTTTTGACCAATGAAGAGGTGGATTTTTATTTTATTATGTGTACTAGCTATACCCCTCCATGCCCAATATATAGGCTCAAATCCTACCCTTATTCTGGTTCAATACAATTATAATCAAGCGGCTCGTAGCGGAAACCCCATGACCATTAATTACGATGAAAGTGATGAATTATTCTGGGGACTTAACTACCAGCGAGCCCTTTTCCCAATTCATAGAGGATACGATACCATAGCAGGTCAGCACTTGGTTTATGGTATGTACACCCTTGACAGCCTCATTAAATCAGATAATACTTATACTGTTTCATTTGGTAACATTAATAATTTGGTATTAGACAGTATGGATATTGAATTGGGTCATGTAAAACATAGTGGTGCTAACGATACCCTTTTCTTTACGTTATTGGGTTTAGATACAGTAAATTTTCCGGTAGGGGCTGTAGTGCATAAGGATACAGTAGTACTATCATCGGCACTTTCCCCATCCAATATTTTAACTAATACATACTCGCTAAGATGGAAGCCCGATTTTATTATGGGGAACCAGCCTATCGGATTAAAAATAGAATTTGTAGGTTCACTGCAAGATACTTTGGCTTTAATGGGTGGATATGGAATATTTCCAGCCCCCAACTCTTGTACTGATTCAAGTTGGGACAAGGCTCGTAAGTCATTGTTTTATGCTAACAGCTATGCTTATTATAGCAACTTCAACTTAATATTGCCAACTAATGTTGGGGGGGACATCTTTTATAATTGTGATGCCATTCTTACCAAAGACACTGCTGATAGTGAAAGTTATATCCAAAACTGGTCTATTACTTCCTACGTAAGTGCTCCTTCTATTGGGGTAGAAGAGGAAGGAGAAACAACATTAACAATTTATCCAAACCCCGCTGGCAATATCATACGGGTAAACAGCGTTGTACCCTATACTAAAGTAAACGTGTATAATGGGTCAGGTAACTGCATCAAAACAACCGGAAGCTCAGCATGGATAGATGTTTCCGACCTTAACAACGGTATTTATATCTTTGCGTTTGAATATGAGAACAAAACAGTGCATAAAAAAGTGGTTGTACAACATTAGTAGCATAATTTGTTTTAGCGTTTTAACTACTACTTATGCGCAAAAGACATTTGTTGAAACAGACATTCATGGTCATCGGGATCTTGATTTAATCAGAGCTATTACTGATACTTTGGATGAACATTTTGACTCAGCAACAGCTACGTTGTATGGTTCTCCTAATGGTGGATATGTAGGTGGTAACAGTGGATATGGCGAGCAGGCAAAAGCACAAGAGTTTGATGTAGATGCGCCGGATTATTATCATGTAGAAGGATTTGTATATTGGTTTGGGTACAAAAAGATGGAGTCTTTACCTTCAGACAGTTCATACCTGAATTTAAAATTCTGGAACAATAATTATACAGCTACAGTTGGAGGAATTACTCGCCAGGTACCATATTCTGTTTTTGATTCTACAAAGCTATATATTCAGGATTTAAATGCAGATACCATATATGCAGGTGGAGTCAACATTTGGATGTTACCTTCTCCCAGATATGTAACCACCAATTATTCAGTTGGTTTTTCTATGGAGCACTTGCATTATAAAGATACCATATCAATTATAACAACTACTGATGGTGATCCTCCCGTACAATTTATGAGTTGGGAAAGATGGAATTATGTATGGAATTGTATTGATTACGCCTGGAGTTTAAACATTGATTTTGGGATTTTTCCATTGGTAGATGTAGGAACTGCTTCTGTTGAATCAGATCAGTTCATTAATGGATTAAAATATACTTTGTACCCAAATCCTGCAGCTGACTGGATGAATATCGATATGGAAGTTCAAACTATAGGAGAATATATTGTAGCGATTCATGACCTTACCGGTAAATTGATAAAAACTCAAAATCTCGGATCATTGTCTGTTGGCAGAGTATCTACTTCAATAGAAGTATTTGATTTGCCTTCAGGTAATTATATTCTTTCTATTCTCAATGGAAATAAAGGGTTGAGTAAAAAGTTTATCAAACAATAATTATTAGTTGTAATTAGTATAAAACTCCTAATAACCCTGCTGAATTTACTTTATAAACTTTATCAACAGGTATATTTTTAAGAGTAGTTTTTTTACCACCTATCCAATGAATAGTAATATTATCTATAGACTCATAGGAGCCCGTCCCAAAATATAATATTTTGGATGATTGTGATCCATGACCACTTCCTCCATCTACTTCTCTAATTTGCTTCTTATTACCTGTTTCAATTTCAACCATTGATCCTATGGCTTCATAATTGATAGAATCTCCTGCATTTAATTTAATTCCTATCCAGTGGTTATCAGTCTTAATATCATTTCTATAAATTTTTAGACGTTGATCAATTTTGCCAAAATCCCCCCAATTTAATTTAATAACTGACGAAATAAGATCAAGGTCTCCGTCATGGTCAAAATCAATAAATGCAGCTCCCCTATGTGATAAAATATCATCAACTCCAGCTTCTTTACTAATATCAGTAAAATGAGTATTGTCGTTTCTAAATAATCTGTTAGGATCTTTCACTGAGGTCTTTGGTATTAATGCTTTTACATTTCCTTTTGATATATATAAATCTAAATCACCATCATTATCCATGTCAAAAAATATTCCACTCCAACCTGTTCCCATTGTTGAGTCATAAGCCCATGAATCATTTAACTTCATTTGTAATGCATTATTAGTAAATGTACCATCGCCATTATTGGTCATTAAACGATTATGGCCAATGTTTGTAATATAATAATCTAAATCACCATCATTATCATAATCACCCGGACCTATTCCCATACCGTACATTTCATGATACATCCCTGATTCTTTACTGATTTCTGTTAATGAATCTATAGGATATTCATTTCTGTATAATTTATTTCCAATATGATTCCATTCGCCAAAATCATTGGCTAAATATAAATCTACATCTCCATCACGATCATAGTCAGTAAATGTTGACATCAGACCACAACCCCAATCATTCAAATGATATTTGGCAGTAGATTCTTTAAATCCTTTACCTTTTTCATTCAAAAAAAATAGATTATCCATGCATTTGGGTGCATATGCATATATGGGAGTGGAATCTTTATCGTAGGTGGTTTTTACCTCCATGTATTCCAAATAATTGGTTATATGAATATCTATATAACCATCATTATTAATATCACCCCAAGTCCCTGAATTGTAAAAGCCAAGCTGTGTAAATGTTTCTTTAAATACGGGTTCAAATCGTTTTCCTCCAATGTTCTTATATAAGGCTAGAGTTCTTCTATCTCCTTTACTTATACCATCCCCAAAATTGCATACAAACAAATCAGTAAATCCATCGTTATTATAATCACCCGAAATGGTAGCCTGTACAAAAACAGAATCTAATTTATTACCAAAATATTTTTTAGTTTGATCGATGAATTTTCCTTTATTATTGACCCATAGTTTTGAGTTAAATAAACCGGCTGATTGAAAAAAATCATCCCATCCATCATTATTTACATCCAATATAGTTACACCACCCCCAACTTCTAATCCATCAGCACCGGGATAACTATAATTTAAACCCAATTGGGGAGCCACTTCAGTAAATAATGTATTTTGAGCATATATATTTACTACAGTAATTAAAAATAATATAGAGCTAATTGCAATTTTCATTTTTTAAAATGTAGTTGATGTATGCTATTTTTTCCCAAATATGAACCATAATTTACACTTAAGTTAAGTGTATTCATAAAATGTATCCCGCCATAAAATCTGGAAATAGATATTTCATTTACCATTGACGAAACATTTTTAAATGTACGTGGTTTACCATTAATGTCTTTTCTATAAATATTTGTACTGTCAGTGATAGACAATGTATCAGAAAAGAAATGTTTAAAAACTTCTCCGGCAGCGCTCGATTGAAATGAATGCCCTGAAGGAAACTCAGGAAATGGAGGCGTGGTTATAATAGTATTAAATGATGGGCTGATGTATTGTTGTATATAAGTGATGGGTCTTATTAAATTATAGAGGTATTTTGTTTTCCAACACATAATAAATGCATCATTAATTGATATACCTAACAGTGCATATAAATGCAAACTTTGTTGAAGGTTAAAATGACGATTCTTACTTAATTGAAGTGCCATTGAATACCAATGTCCGGTTGGTGTTCCCGAATATCCGGGAGCATCATCCCAATATTCTCCTATAATTTCAATATTAGGGTCAGTACTTAAGCTGTGTTCAAATAATAACAATGCATCTTTATAAAATGCGGAACTAGTATCAGTTGAAAATTCAGGAACATGAATACTATCTAATACAAGGCGGTTTGATTCAACTAATAACTTGTTGGATCCCCAATATGGTAATTGTGCCCCTAAATACCCTGGAAATGTAAGCTCCCAGCATGATTTACATACCGGCATTTTATATGTTTTTGGGAAATTTCTATTATACCCTAAATGTCCTCCATCATTTACATACCAGTTTTTTAAATCATTCAGTATGCCATCTGCATAATTTTCAGTATCAGTAATGGTTGAACCCTTGAGTTGTTTTTTATAAGTTTTATAAATTGAATCCTTAACTAATGTAATCAACTTCAAGTTTTCAGGCGGCATGTTTTCATACAAGTCATTGATTAGCTTAAATGAAAAGTAATTATATAAATGTGGCCAGTGTATGCTGGCATCTGTTTTTTTCCAGGTAGTTCTTTTATATCCATTTAACTGGTTGTCCATAGAAATGTAACCGTTGTTATTTTCCACACCGCATTCATACATTCCTATTGAGAGATAAGCAAAAGCTCTGGCAGCAACGGGTGCACTAAATCCTACACAATTTTTTGTTAGTACAAGTGATTCTTTAAGCCATTGATTGGTTATTGAAAGGCATTTATTGTCCTGAGTTGCTTTTTTTTGAGAGTGTAAATTTATTTCAGAGCTTACAAAACAAAAAAAGAATATGACAACTATTTTACACAGTCTGCTTGGTGCTTTATACTTTAACAACAACTGTGCTATCTGCATAATAAGCGTTTAATCTCTATACATTACTTTCTTCACAGCCTTAATTATTCTTTCAGAATTGGGTAAAAATTCTGCTAAAAGTGTAGGTGAATAAGCGGATGGAGTATCTGCTGTATTTACACGTAGTACGGGGGCATCTAAATAATCAAATGCCTCACGTTGTACTTTAAAGGCAACTTCAGTAGAAATGTTTCCTAATGGCCATGCTTCTTCAACACATACCAAACGATTCGTCTTTTTTACAGATTGAATAATGGTGTCATAATCAATTGGACGTACACTGCGTAAATCTATTAGTTCGGCTGAAATGCCTTCTTTTTCCAATTCAGCAATAGCGGTCATACATACTTTGGTAATTTTACCAAAAGTTACAATGGTAACGTCTGTTCCTTCTTTAATAACATTGGCTAAACCAATAGGTATTAAATATTCTTCTTCAGGCACTGCTCCTTTATCACCATACATTTGTTCTGATTCCATAAAGATGACAGGATCATTATCTCTGATGGCTGTTTTTAATAAACCTTTGGCATCATATGGATTTGAAGGAACCACTACTTTTAATCCAGGACAATTGGCAAACCAATTCTCAAATGCTTGGGAATGGGTAGCTGCTAATTGACCTGCAGAAGCAGTAGGTCCGCGAAATACAATAGGAACATTGATTTGTCCACCACTCATCTGGTACATTTTAGCAGCGTTATTAATGATTTGGTCAATTCCTACCAGAGAGAAATTAAAGGTCATGAACTCAACAATTGGACGTAAGCCATTCATGGCAGCACCTACACTAATACCTGCAAAACCTAATTCAGAGATAGGAGTATCAATAACTCTTTTATCCCCAAATTCAGCCAACATTCCCTGACTCACTTTATAAGCACCATCGTATTCTGCTACTTCCTCACCCATTAAATATACATTTGGGTCTCTTCTCATTTCCTCTTGTAGGGCTTCTCTCAGGGCTTCTCTAAATTGAATTTCTCTCATAACTTTTTAAAAACGTAAGACTTAAGATGTAAGACATAAGACTATATTGTTAAGGTCTTAAGTCTCATGTCTTAAGTCCTATGTCTATTTAGTAGACTCCAAAAGTAATCATTATGATTAAAAACAATAGGACATATAAGAGGATTTAAGGAGGCAGTATTCGTCAATATTTTTAACTTTGCCCACATTATAATTTTATCACACTATAAAGTATTGATTATGAATATATTAGTTTGTATTAGTAAAGTACCGGATACTACCTCAAAAATTGCTTTTACGGATGGTAATAGCAAATTTGACACTAACGGAGTACAATGGATTGTGAATCCATCAGATGAATGGTATGCTTTGGTAAGAGCTTTAGAAATTAAAGAAGCAGGTGGTGGTAATGTAACCATAGTTACCGTAGGTGCTGCCGAAGATGATGCAGTCATCAGAAAAGCATTAGCTATTGGTGCTGATGATGCCGTTCGTATTAACTCTGATGCAAAAGATTCATATTATGTAGCTGCTCAAATTGCAGCGTATGCTAAAACCAAAAATTTTGATTTAATTATTACTGGTAACCAAACCATTGATTTTAACAACGCCGAAGTAGGTGGAATGATTGCCGAATTAATGGGTTGGGATTACGTAACCCCATGTAATAAATTAGAGGTTGCAGGTAATACTTGTAAAATTGAAAGTGAAGTTGGAGGTGCTACCCGAGTGTTAGAAGCTACCACTCCATTGGTTTTATCAGCTGCTAAAGGGATGGCTGAGGCACGTATCCCTAACATGAGAGGAATTATGGCAGCTCGTACCAAACCTATTACAGTAGTTGAACCTGCTGCAATAAACCAACAAGTAAAAATCAACAACTTTACACTACCTCCTGCAAAAGCAGGTGTTAAAATGATTGATCCAGAAAACATGGAAGAGTTGATCAATTTATTACATAGCGAAGCGAAAGTGATTTAATTAAATTGTAGAACAAAAAATTTCAAAATATATGTCAGTTTTAATTTTTGTTGAAGCCGTAAACGGTAAAATAAAAAAAGCAGGATTCGAAGGTGTTAGTTATGCTAAAAATACTGCAGATCAAGTAGGCAGTACAGTAACTGCAGTAGTATTTGGTAATACTGATGAAGCAGCAAGTTTAGGGGAGTATGGAGCTGCTAAAGTATTACACGCTAAAGGCGATGTATTTAATAATTTAGATGCTACCGCTTTTACAGCTGCTATGGCAGCAGCTGCTGAAAAAGAAAATGCAGATATTGTTATTTTCCCTTTTGATAATTCAGGTAAAGCTATTGCTCCAAGGTTATCAGCTAAATTACAAGCAGGGTTAGTAAGTGGAGCATTAACCTATCCAACTACAGCAGGTGGTTTTAAAGTAAAGAAAAACGTATTTTCAGGTAAAGCCATTGCTGAAGTAGAAATTACTACTGCTAAAAAAATTATTTCATTTACTCCCAATTCAGTTGGTGTTACAAAGGCCGGGGGGGCAGCATCTGTTGAAGATTTTGCACCATCAGTTACTGCATCAAAAGTAAAATTGGTAGAAGTAAAAAAACAAGAAGGCGAAATTCCATTGCCTGAAGCTGAATTAGTAGTTTCTGCTGGTAGAGGATTAAAAGGTCCGGAAAATTGGGGAGCGGTGGAAGAATTAGCAAAGATTTTAGGAGCAGCTACAGCATGTTCACGTCCGGTAGCTGATGCACACTGGCGACCACATCATGAACACGTAGGACAAACAGGGATTGCTATTCGTCCTAACTTATATATTGCCATTGGTATTTCCGGAGCTATTCAACATTTGGCTGGGGTTAACCAAAGCAAGGTAATTGTAGTTATTAATAATGATCCAGAAGCTCCTTTCTTTAAAGCTGCTGATTATGGAGTATTGGGAGATGCATTCCAAATTTTGCCAAGATTGGTTGAAGCGGCTAAGAAGTTTAAGGCCTCACAAAATTAATATTGATCATATAAAAGAATAGCCCCTATTGAGGAGCTATTCTTTTATATGATTTGTTTAAATAGGGTAATAAATTTGCATAGAAGTACTGGTTTGTATAACTTTATAAACCCTTAAAAAATCCACTGCTGTGTCATTGAAGAAGATTCTGCTTGAAGTAATTGGTTTATCATACAGTCAAACACAAACCGGAGCTTATGCTTTGGTACTTGGGGAGGCAGAAGGAAACAGAAGACTACCTATTATTATTGGAGGCTTTGAGGCTCAAGCCATTGCTATTGAATTAGAAAAAATGGCACCGAGTCGCCCGTTAACCCACGATCTTTTTAAAAAGTTTGCTGAAGCGTTTAAGGTTACGGTTAAAGAGGTAATTATTTATAACCTGCTAGAAGGTATATTTTACGCTAAACTAATTTGTGATGATGGTTCAGGCAACGAAGTAGAAATTGATAGCCGTACATCTGATGCCATCGCATTGGCAGTTCGTTTCGCTTGTCCGGTATATACATACGAGTTTATTTTATCATCAGCAGGTATTGTTTTAGATGAAGAAAACAAACCTGAAGAAGAATTGGAAGAGGTGACTAAAACTGAAAAAGCAAGTTCATCCGGTTCTGATTTAGGTACCGTAAGTGTACAGGAATTAGAAAATATGTTGGATCAGGCTATTGCCGAAGAGGAATATGAAAAAGCCTCTAAAATTCGTGACGAAATCAAACGTCGTAAAGCACAGTAGTTTCTTTTTTGCCATATCTATTTTGTCATTTTGACTGGAGGGAGAAATCCAACATTTTTTTGGACGAATTATACATTCCGTGCATTTAGCTTCATTTTTCCATCTAGGGCCCTCATCCCGTTTTCTGCAGTACACCTTTCCATTCGCCACAACAACAGTAAATAAAAAAGGAGTTTCGCTAGGCTACACTCTTTTTTACCAACTGTTGTTAAGCTCATGTTCAAGGGGGTACTGCCACCAACCGGGG
Organism: uncultured Candidatus Competibacteraceae bacterium; assembly: GCA_964624635.1. Taxonomy (GTDB): domain Bacteria; phylum Bacteroidota; class Bacteroidia; order CAIKAF01; family CAIKAF01; genus JANWKQ01. The sequence continues at coordinate 34,920 of CAZUXM010000012.1, read as the reverse complement.
GGCTTTTAATATCAATCTATTGAATAATTATCCCTAAATTGGCTCACTGACCAAACAGAATATGCCCGAGTTAAAAGAGCCGGTATATATAACCCAAATTAAGTACCATCACAAAAGCATTATAAAAATGCTGTTGTATTTCGATGTATTCTATTATCCGTTGCATAAAAATGAACTGGCAATGGTTATTCATGATTCTACTGAATTACACGATGTGTTACAAGAGTTAATTCAATCAGGCATCATAGAACAAAAAAACGAATGGTATTTTTTATCAGGTAAGGAATATACTAAACGTATTATTGAACAATCAAACGCAGAGCATGCTTTTAAAAAGGCAAGAAAGTATTCCAAACTCATCCATAAGTTTCCATTTGTACGTGGCGTATATGTTTCGGGTAGCTTAAGTAAAAACTGGGCGGATCATGAAAGTGACGTGGACTACTTTATCATTACTGAACCAAATCGTTTGTGGATTTGCCGCACCATGCTTATCCTCTTTAAAAAAATATTTCTCCTCAATTCACGCAAATATTTTTGCCTCAATTATTTTATTGATACAGATCATTTAGAAATAGCTGAAAAAAATATATTTACTGCCACAGAAGTAAGTTTTTTAAAACCTATGGTAAATGAAGCCCTGTTTAATGAATTTATTCAAAAAAACAATTGGATAAATGCATATTACCAGACTCTTAGTAATGATGCATCAAACATAGTTCAAGCAAAAACAGGAACACTTAAAAAATGGGGAGAGAAGCTTCTTAAGGGTAGTTTAGGTGAAAAGTTGGATATTTGGTCAATGAAAAAAACAGTAGGATTCTGGAGAAAAAAATTTCCCCAAATGAAATCCAATGAGTTTGAAATCAATTTTAAATCTGATAGAACTATTTCGAAGCACCACCCCAGCGGATTTCAAAAAAAGGTATTGGCGGAGTTAGATATACGTATAAAAGATTTTGAGAGTAAGACAGGTTTGAGTTTATCATGAAAAAAATTCTTTTTACACATTCCTATTTTCTCCATTTTGATCCGAAGCAGGAAGAATTGGGTCAGCCCTATCCACCTTTAGGTACTTTATATGCAGCATCAGTAATGAGAGATAAAGGTTTTCAAATTTCTCTATTTGATGTAATGTTTGAGAAAGAAGCCAAAACAATACAGGCGGTATTAGAAAAAGAAAAACCCGATTATTTGGCCATTTATGATGATGGGTTTAATTACCTCACCAAAATGTGTTTAACTAACATGCGTGAAGCTGCTTGCGAAATGGCTTCAATTGCATCCGGTATGGGCATTAAGGTAATTATTTCCAGCTCTGACAGCACTGATCATTATGAAAATTATCTGCGTAAAGGAGTTAGTTATGTTTTATTAGGTGAAGCAGAAGAAACCTTACTTGAATTAATTGATAGAATAGAAAAAAATATCGCTATAGATTCAACTCTACAAGGAGTTGCTTTCATCAATGATAAAAATGAGGTGGCTAAAAATGAACGACGTTCAGTAATGAAAGACCTCGACCATCTTCCTATGCCCGCTTGGGATTTGATAGATATTGAAAAATATAAACGTACCTGGAAGGACAAAAACGGGTATTTTATGATCAACATGGGAACTACCCGCGGTTGCCCATATAAATGCAACTGGTGTGCAAAGCCTATTTATGGTAATCGTTACAATTCGCGGTCACCACAACATGTGGTAGACGAAATAAAGTGGCTTCAGAAAAACTTTGATGTAAAAAACATTTGGTTTAGCGATGACATCTTTGGATTAAAACCATCCTGGGTACATGAGTTTGCCAACATACTAGAAAAAGAAAAGGTCACCATTCAATATAAAATTCAATCTCGGGCTGATTTATTGTTACAGGAAAATTATGTAGCTGATTTATCTCGTTCAGGTTGTTATTCGGTTTGGATGGGAGCCGAAAGTGGTTCTCAAAAAATATTGGATGCTATGGATAAGGGAATATCCGTAGATGATATCAGACAATCTACTTTATTGCTTAAAAAGCATCGAATCAAGCCTTCTTTTTTTATTCAGTTTGGTTATTTAGGTGAAGAGGTAGAGGATATTGATAAAACCATCGATCTAATTAATGAATTATTACCCGAAGATATTGGAGTGTCTGTTTCTTATCCATTACCAGGTACCAAGTTTTACGAGAAGGTAAAACAGGATTTGGTATCCAAAACCAACTGGACAGATTCTGATGATTTAGATTTGATGTTTAAGAATACATACTCTCCTGAATTTTATAAAACATTACATCGTTACGTACATAAAAATTATAGGAAGCATCAGGCGATTGATGGGATTAAAAATATTTTTGGGAAAACAGTGCATAGAACGCCCGTAAGTTTGAAAAGAAGCATGGCATTGCCCTATTATAGTTACGGAGCCTGGAAGTATAAAAAACAATTAAAAAAACATGGCTGGGTTTGATGTAAAGGCTGAAAATTATGATCAGGAGTTTACCCGGTCATTGGTAGGAACTATTCAGAGAAAACAGGTACATCAACAATTAGAAGAAATTTTAAGAGGAAAAACTGATTTAAAAATTCTGGAACTAAATTGCGGAACAGGTGAGGATATTGGCTTTTTAAAAAGATTTGGCGAAGTAACCGGTACTGATATTTCAGAACCCATGCTAAAAATAGCCCGAAAAAAAAATCCGGAAACAGAATTTTTTATTCTTGATTTTAATACTGAATTTAAATCAGATAAAAAGTACGATTTGGTTTTTTCAAATTTCGGTGGATTGAATTGTGTATCAAAAGAGCGACTATCCCAATTGAATAATGAGCTGAGCAATTTACTTAATCCTAATGGTATGCTCATTATCGTGCTGATAAGTAAGTGGAGTTTGATGGAGTTTTTGTATTTCTCATTCAGGCTTAATTTTAAAAAAGCTTTCAGAAGGTTAAACGGGAAGGCATATTTTAATGAATTACCTATTTATTACTATTCACATCCCGAAACTCGTTATACATTTCAATCGTTTACCTTACAGTCAATAAAAGCAATAGGTAAATATTATACAGGAGAGTATATGAATAAGTGGGGTTCTAAGCTCAATATACATGAGCCCAAAGTGGAGGAGCCGGGGCTATTATTGGGAGCTGACCATATTTTATTTAATTTTATAAAGAGATAGTTTTATTTGAGTACAACTAAAACTTCTTTTATTTTATGAAAAGGATAATAGCAGTTTTATTTATTTTAATCCCTTTGTCAGCTTATTCTCAAACCTGGGATGAGCTCAATGCTCAAGCGAATGAAGCATTTAATAATGGCGATTATGAATTGGCCATCTCATTAGGCCAAAAAGCATTAAAGCTGGCAATCAAGAAAGAGGGTAAACAAGGTAAATATTATGGAACTTCTCTTAGTAACCTGGCTTATTATTATAAAAATAATGCCGAGTATGATAAGTCAGAATCATACTTTAAAGAAACCTTGGTTTTAAGAGAAAAACTAGAAGGGAAGTTAAGCTCTGATTATGTAATTACTCTATTTGGTCTTGGAAATCTTTATAAAGATTTAGGAAGATATAAAGATGCTGAAAAGTGCATGTTAGAAAGCCTTAATTTGGGAAAACAAATGGGCGGAGAAATGTCAGCCCCCTATGCTCAGTTTTTAAATGGAATCGCCATGTTGTACAGGACCATGGGAAAGTATGACGTAGCTCTTAAGCATTCACAAGAAGCATTAAAAGTGGCAAAACACAATTATGGAGATGAACACTCAGTCACTATTACTTGTATGACCAATTTAGGTTCAGTATATAGATCTATGGGCGATTATATTTTGGCAGAAAAAACGTATTTAAAATCCATGGACCTTAAAATTAAAACAAAGACTGAAAACAGCATTGAATTTGCCACTATCCTTAATAATCTGGCGGAGGTATATGATAAGTTGGGAGAATATTCGAAATCCGAATCAAGTTATTTAAAAGGTAAAGAACTGATGGAAAAAAAGGTGGGTAAACTAAACCCTAAGTACGCTACTTGTTTAAATAACATTGGACAATTTTACATGGACCAGCGTAACTACAAAGAAGCAGAAAAGTATATGATGGAGTCTATGGAAATTAAACGAAAAATTTTGGGCGAAAATCATCCGGATTATGCTATATCGTTAAACTCTTTAGGACAGTTGTATGAAGAGATGAATAATTTTTCAAAGGCTGAACCATACTTTTTGCAATCATTAGCTATTCGTAAGGAGGTTTATGGCGAAACCCATCCATCTTATGCATCAGTTTTAAATAGTTTGGCCAGTCTTTATTTGGAAGAAGGATATAAAGAAGAAGCCCGTGATTTGTATTTAAGGGCGATAGACATCAACCTTCAGGTATTAGGGGAGGAGCATGAAAACGTGGCGAGCCTTTATGGTAATCTAGCAGAAACCTATGGAAGATTGGAGGATTATAAAACTGCCGAATCCTATTTTATAAAATCATTGAAGATTCGTGAAAAGTTATTTGGTAAAGAGAGTGAAGACGTGGCACATGTTCTTACCAATTTGGGGTCACTCTATCAACAAACAAAATCTTATCAGAATTCTGAAGATTGTATCATGAAAGCTTTAATGATTCGTAAGAAAATATTTGGTGAAACCCACCCATCATATAAAACAACGGTAAACCACTTAATGAGTCTGTATCTCAAGAGTGGTGATTTAAAAAAGGCCATGCCATTGTTATCAGTTTGTACCGAAAACTTTACTAACGAGGTGGGTGAATTGTCTACTTTTTTATCAGAAGATGAATTAGAAAGATATATGCTAGACGAAACAGCCAGTTTGGATGTTTATCATTCAATGGTGTGGCGAGCCAACAATACATTTCCACAAGCCAATAGTATTTCTTTAGATGTAAGTTTATTTGTTAGAGGTATTCAATTGAGAAGTTCAGCCTCTTTAAAAAATGACATTTTCAATAGCAATGATACTTCCTTGATAGCCACTTATACCCAATGGACCAATTATAAATCACAAATAGCTCAGCAGCTTTCATTGCCGCTTGAAAACAGAACAAAACAATTAGATGAGTGGATAAACACCGCAAACAATCTTGAAAAAACCCTTGTTCGTCAATCAGACGCATTTAAAACAAACCAAACAGCTATTCATCTTCAATGGGAGAAAGTTCGGGAAAAACTTAAGTCGGATGAAACAGCTATTGAGTTTGTTTCATTTCAGTATTATGATGGGAGTACTTGGACTGATTCTGTTTTTTATTTTGCATTTGTTGTAAGGCCCAATGATTCAATTCCTTCTTATGTAAAATTGTTTGAAGAAAAACAATTAAATACCTTGATGAAAGGTGATAGTTTAAAATCTTTTGCCAACTTATTATATACAGATGCCCAAATACGATTTATAAACGATCATGATATTTCTTATGGTGATTCTTTATATCAACTAGTATGGAAACCATTAGAAGCTCAATTAAAAGGTGTTAAGAAGATTTATTTTGCACCTGCCGGTTTATTGCATTATCTTTCTTTTGATGCTATTCCACAACAAAATCAAAAACTATTATCTGATACATATCAACTTCAACGACTCAGTTCTATAGGTAAAATAGCTGAAGAAAAACAACCTGATCATTTAGTTTCTTCCATTACTTTATATGGAGGACTTGATTATAATACTGATACGACTCAGCTAAAGAATCTGGCAAAGAATGATAATTATGATTTGACTCACATTTCAAGATCAATAATAGATACCAATAATAGGGGTGGTGAGTGGATTTATTTACCAGGAACACAAAAAGAAGTAATTACAGTTCAGCAATTATTTGAAAAAAACAAGATGGTTGTAACAGGTTATTCAGGAGCAAATGGTACAGAAGAAACCGTAAAAGGTCTGGAGGGAGATTCCAGTCCATCCATCTTGCACTTTTCTACTCACGGTTTTTTCTTTCCTAACCCGGAATTGAGAAAGTCTATTCAATCTCATTTAGATAATACTTTTCAAACTTCTGATAATCCATTGTTACGATCCGGATTAATTATGTCCGGGGGAAATTATTGTTGGAAAGGAGGAAAGCCTATAGAAGGTGTTGAAGATGGAATTTTAACGGCCTACGAAGTTTCCAACCTGTATCTTCCTAATACAAAACTGGTAGTAATGTCAGCCTGCGAAACGGGTTTGGGAGATATTAAAGGAAGTGAAGGTGTATACGGCTTACAAAGAGCATTTAAAATGGCAGGAGTAGATTATATCATCGTTACTCTGTGGCAAGTATTAGATAAAGAAACTTCAGAATTTATGATTTTGTTTTATCAAAACCTGATTACAAAAAAATCCATTCCTGATGCATTTAAACTAACTCAGGATACAATGAAAAATAAATACAGGGATGAACCTTATAAATGGGCCGGGTTTGTATTGATAAACTAAAGCCTATCTCACTTCAAATACAATACTCTTAATAGTTCCGCTGTTATTAGCATCAAATCCGCTCGGACTATCTCCTCGGGTTCCCATATAACTATCGTTTAATAAAAGTTCCATAGTTTGCATATCACCTTTGGTGGCAGAACCTTTTGATTGTACAATGGAACGTAGATTAATCACTGATGAAGTAGCAAACACTTTAAATACTTCAGTACCGAAAGGTTCTGTAAACCTCCTGATATGTAACCATGTTTTTTCTTCTCCGGGCTTTAATTTATACGAAGAAGCATCTGCATTTTGGTAAGGAAGTAAAATATTGATGATATCATCCGGTTGAATTTCAATAGCTGAAATATAACAATCTTTTTTACCGGTGTTTTTTATTTTAAGTACATATTGTCTGTTAGGATCATACTCTCTATTGGCATTAAAATAATAAGTAGTGTCGTAGGTAAATTTACTAAAGGTTCTTTTCTTTTCATCGGCCCATTCCACATCTTTTACCGGCCATAATTCAGCTTCTATTTGTATGTCATCATCTTCCATGGTAATCTCACGAATAAATCGCGATTGGGCATACGATTTCATTTCGGCCAATATGTTGTTCCATGCTCCGGGTTGGGTAATATCTACCTGCTCAAGATTTTTTGTTAAAGCAAAACCGGTTGATTTTTCAATAATTTGAATAGTGTTCGGTAATTTACCTTCTTTAATGATTCCTGTATTCATTTGATCATTGAACTGTATCAATGCATATCCGCTCAGGTTTTTTGTAATCGAATCCCTTAATGATTTTGATTTTATATCAATGTGAAATGTATTTACTAAGCCGGTTAAACTTTTTTCAACCGTACCTCCCCAATATGATTTTAAATTTTCGATATATACATATTTATCGAGGGTTACTTCAGAAAAAAAAGGATTGACTTTAGTAACCGTACCTGAAATTTCGGGGTTGTTGAGTGAATATTTAGAGTAGGGATCATAAAAACCTATGCGATCCCCTAAATTGATATTGGCCATAGATCCGGCATTCACCACTAAAATAGTATCATCCCTTTTATCTACTAACTCATAATAGGGTTTTTGTTGCACCAGTTTGCCATTAAAAATTTTATAGTCAACATCTCCTTCTAAAGTAGGTGTTTGACGTAAAGTAATACCAGCCATAATGGTCATGATTCGGGTAAACAATAAGTGGTAGGTGGTATTTGAATCAGCCTGCACAAACGATTGACAAAATGCCAGGGTAAGTGTTCCTACTTTGGTGCCATCTTCATCTTTGGTTTCATAACAACTTTCCTGAGCTCTTGATCCTGATATCACAACTAGCTTTCCTTCACCGTTATCGGCATTGGTGGTAGTTTTATTTTCAACACTAAACCCTTTGTTTTTTGTATCCGGTTTATCTTTTTTCACGAAGTTGGGTGATACACAAGGCTCAGCATCTCCCCGTACAGCATCATCTCCACGTGTTGCACTACCTGAGTGGCAGGCATCAATGTTCACCAAAATTTGTCCGTTTTTGCCAATAGCTTTTTGAATTTGATTGATCCAAATTCCTAATTCATCATCACAAACATGTTCTTCAAATTTATATTTTCCATTGGAAGGAAATCTCATAGGAGCATTGTAGCCCACAATAGCTTCATCTAATCCATCGGGTTCATCTCCATTGAGGTCTTCAATTTGTTGCCCATGGCATGAAAAATGAATAATGATAAAATCACCCGGGGTACAGGTAGAAGTAAAATTGATAAAGGCTTTTTCAATTCCTTTTTTGGTGGCTGCTTTATCTTGTAAATGTGTAATATTGGTTTTGTCAAATCCTGAAGCGAGGAGAGTAGCTTCCATTAATTTAGCATCATTGGCTGAGTGTAAATCGTTCCAACCGTCTTTAATATCAGGATAATCACCAATGGTAATGACTAAGGCGCGTTTTTGCTGGGCGTGTAAAATCCCGATACAAAAAATGAAGCAAATGGTTAGGTACTTTAACATTGATTAAATATACGCAAAAGTCGTGCAAAAATAATACTCAAATATAGGTACTATTCTCGTTCCAAGTCATCAGCCACATTTCGGTTATCTCCTAAACGAGCTACTTTATTCTGTCCACCTAGTTTTCCTTCTTTTTTCATGTAATCTACAAACGCATTTTTCTTTACGCAGGTAATCTTTAATGGTTGCAGAATACTTCCTTCTATCAAATCAGCATAATAGATGTTTTTTTTCTGAAGTGCTGCATCAATTTTTGAACGAAAGCTCTCAAGGTCGGTCGGTTTTTTATCGAAATCTATCAACCATTCGTGGTAGGGAAGTTCTCCGTTTTGCGGATTCACCATAGGTGCTACGTGAAATTCATTTACTGATACATCCAGCCCTTCACTGGCGATGCGAAGAGCATCTTCCACCTCTTCGGCAATTACATGTTCCCCAAAAGCAGAGATATAATGTTTAGTTCTCCCTGTTACTATGATACGATAAGGATTTTTTGAGACGAATTTTACGGTATCTCCAATTAAATATCCCCATAGTCCGGCATTGGTATTTAAAATAATCGCATAGTTTTTATCCAACTCAACATCTTTCAAAGAAATCCTAGTAGGATTTTCATTAAATACTTCGTTGGCAGGAATAAATTCGTAAAATATACCAGCGTTGATTTGTAATAATAATCCTTTTTCTTTTTGTGAATCCTGGAAAGCAATAAAACCTTCTGATGCCGGATAAGTTTCTATACTGTCGACAGATTTTCCTAATGCATTTTCAAATTTTTTACGGTAGGGTTCATAATTTACTCCTCCGTATACATATAACTGTAGATTGGGAAATATTTCGGCAATGGTTTTTTTGCCTGTTTTCTCTTGTAATTTTTCAAAATACATTTGAACCCAGGAAGGTATTCCTCCAATCAATGTGAGATCTTCCTTGTAAGTTTCCTCTACAATGGCATTTACCTTAGTTTCCCAATCATCAATACAGTTGGTATTCCAACTGGGGAGCTGATTCTTTTTTACATATACAGGTATTTCATGGTTCACAATACCTGATAACCTTCCTGTTAAAACTCCTCCTACTTTATCTAATTCAGGACTGCCTGATAAAAAAATCATTCGCCCATCAAAAAAATGAGCATTACCTGTTTCTGCAATATAACAGAACACAGCATTACGTGCCGATCCTACGTGATTAGGTAAGGAAGCTTTAGTAATCGGAATATATTTTACTCCAGAAGTAGTTCCTGATGTTTTGGCAAAATAAACAGGTTTCCCCGGCCATAAAACATTTTCTTCCCCATGCTTAATCTTTTCTACATATTCTCTAATTCCTTCATAATCTTTTACCGGAACGTTTTGTTTAAAGTCTTCGTAATTTTTTATGGATGAAAAGTTATGATCTTTTCCAAACAAAGTTTTTTTTCCCTCTTCAATAAGTGCAGCAAAAATTTGATCCTGCATTTCAAACGGCATGCTACTCCATTGCTTCACTTTTTTGGCCATTCGTTTGGCATAAGGTTTTATAATGGCCGACTTTAATCCCATGCTTCAAAAATAATCATTTTTTAGTAACCGGTAATTTGTAAATAGTAACCAGTAAAAGAGGTATATTGTTATATTTACCTCCTTATTTATGCAAAGGGTTAATTCTATACGGAACATATATTTTTTAGCGGCCCTCTGCATAATGGGATATTTAATTATCCGAGCCATTTGTATTCCACCAGTGCATGATGAAGCTGCTACGTATATTCATTACATTCAACAAGGTGAATGGATGCCGTTTAAAGCACATTGGGATGCCAATAACCATATTTTGAATTCACTTTTGTCAGGTATTTTTTTTAAAATTTTCGGGATTGGCAACTTATATCTGCGCCTAGCCAGTTTATTATTTTTTCCAGTATATGTATGGTACGTTTATAAAATCAGTAAATTTTTAAAATCTTCCGTTGTTCAAATAGGTTTTTTATGCGGTATGTTGGGTATCCATAACCTCATCGAATATTTTGCTTATTCAAGAGGGTATGCCATGTCAATGGCATTGTTAATGGGAGCCATTTATTATTTGATGAAATACTTCGAAAACTTTGATCTAAAAAAATTGTGGCCATTTTATGTATTTTCTTTTTTCGCATTATTTTCAAACTTAACTTTATTCAATACTATGCTTATTATGCATAGTTTGATATTGTTTTCATTTTTGTTGAAGAATAAAAAGTGGTTAATAAAATTAGGTTATCTTACCATAGGATTTGTCCCTTTAGTTTTGGCTACATTGGTTACTTTAGAGATGAAAAAACTTGGGTTGTTATACTACGGAGGGAGCAAAAGTTTTTATCATATTACTGTAGCAACTCTTAGTTTATTAATATATGGTGATTGGTGTACACCATTAGCAATAGCTTTTGTTATTTTGAGTGTTCTGGGCGTTATTTTACTTGTTATGGGAGGGATAAATGAGGGGGTCAAAAATATTTTATTTTCTCGCAGATGGGTATTGGCTATGCTGTATTTGGGAAATATTACGGGTACCGTCCTGTTACAAAAAATCATGCATGTAAATTATCCTGAAGACAGAACAGCCATGTATTTTTATTTTTTATTGGTATTGTTTATTTGTTTTTGTCTAGATGTAATACCATGGAAAAAATTGAAATTCATTTCAGTCATTTGGGTGATATTTCCTTTGTACTTCTTTTTTCAAATGAATATTACTCATTCATCGTATTGGTTTTATGAGCATATTCCCAATAGTTTTTATCAGGAAGTGAAAAAACGTGCAGGTGATAAACCTTGGGAAGCATCCATTGGAGGATATAATTTGATGGATATGATTTGGGCCTATTATAATCAACAAAATGGTGGAGTGCTCAATGATTTACAGGTAGCTGATTACCCATCTTTTTATTATGATTATTTATTGTTGTATGATGATGAGAATTACCAGAAATGTAAAAATGATTACGTTGAGTTATTACAATCCCCCTATTCTGATATTCGTTTGTTAGAGAGAAAAGAAAAAGTTGCCATGAAGTTGATTACTTCGTATACCCATCCCAACCATGACTTAGACACCAACGAATACTTTAATTTTTTTGTTAGTGATTCTTTAAATCGATACCCCAATCTGTGTTTTGATATAGAAGCTGATATTTCTTCACCTGACGGATTTTTGCTGGCATATATCTCTACCGGAACATTTATAACACAAAATGAATCAGGACCCCATGAGTGGATGGCATTTCAAAATTTCAGGTCTGATTGGAGCTCCCCACAGCACTATCATCATCGATTGTTTTTACAAGGCATTTTGCCAACTGCTTCAAGGTCAGTTTGCTATTTGTGGAATCCTAAAAAACATAGAATTAATTTAACCAATTGTAAGGTGGTCATTTATACTTGGTAAAGTACCTAAAAGTTACCTAAACTTTTCCTCAAAATTATTTAAGGCATTTGTCATATATATCCTCAACAAGATGCTTTTAATTTCAATATATTTGTTTTAGTAATAAGAACGAACCACATGTTTACAAGATTTACAACCTTAATAGGAGCAATGTTGTGTATTAGCACTATTAGTTTTGCTCAGAATAATGTAGCCATTAATACTTCGGGAGCAGTAGCTGACCCAAGTGCTATGTTAGATATTTCCTCTACCAATTCAGGTTTATTAATTCCAAGAGTCGCATTGGTAAATGTAACCAATGGAGTTACTCCAGTTAACACACCCCTTACCAGTGTATTGGTTTATAATACAAATGCTGCAGTAACTGGTGGAAGTGGTGTAGGTTTTTATTATTGGGATGGTACTCAATGGACCAGACTCAACAATGGAACCCCAAGTAATGATTGGACCTTATTAGGAAATGCCGGTACAAATCCAGCCACTAATTTTTTAGGTACAACGGATAATCAATCTTTTGTTATAAGAACAAATAATACAGAGAGAGTTAGGGTATTAAATACAGGTAACGTTGGAATAGGAACACCAACACCTATCCAAAATTTAGATGTAAACGGTAGAATCAATGTAAACAATGGTATAATTCAAAGAGGACCAACTACCATCAATGTATCTACTGACTTGGGGTTATATAATCAGATAGCAGGTAACTGGATACGTATTGCCAATAATGCAGCCCCCATTAAATTTTATATTGATCAGGGTGGAGGAAATGCGGTGGGAACCAACTCATTGGTAGACTTTGAGAGTGCAAATGGAGGAGGTGTAGCGATTAGTGCTAATACGACAGGGCCTACCAACGGTACTCCCTATACCAGAGCAATACTTGATCTTCAATCAACCGACAAAGGATTTTTGACCCCTCGTATGACAACAGTACAGAGAGATGCAATGGGAATTGTATTAACAGAGGGGCTTTTAATATATAATATTGATAACAATTGTTTTGAATATTGGGATACACAGGCTACACCTATAGCTGGAAGTAATGGTTTTTGGAACAGTTTATGTGATCATTGTGATAATGTAATTATCATCACAACAAACCAAACGGGCTATAATTTAAATACTGCAGTGGGTGGTGGAAGGGCAGAGCATTATTGTGTTTACATTAGGGCTGGTGTAACTTTACAAGCTTTAGGGAATGGTGGTGGAAGTGGCGCTGCAGGTAATTCAGGATTTAATGCATCAACCATGCCTTCAGGTGCATCGGTTACCTTATACAATTATGGAAATATTTTGGCTGGCGGAGGAAACGGAGGTATCGGGGCATCTGAATCAGACGATGTTTGTCAAGCTAATGGAAACTCCGGAGCTGGTGGTGCAGGAGGAAATGCTATTCAAACTATTAATGGTGTACCTATAACAGTATTCAATTATGGAATTATTCGTGCAGGAGGAGGAGGAGGAGGAGGCGCAGGTGCCGGATGTTGTTCTGCAGGTGGCGGTGGAGGTGGCGGTGCAGGCACCCCTGCTGGGGCAGGAGGTGCAGGTAGGTGTTATAATTGTACAGGAGGATTTATTTGTGGTTGTGGAGGAAGAACAGGGTGTAGTGCTGCCGGTAATATAGGAACAGCAATAGCTCCGGGAACCGGAGGCGGAGGATCTGGTTCAGCAGGCTCAGGTTGTTCAGGAAATTCTAATGGAGGTACAGGAGCTACAGGAGGTGCAAATGGGATAGCTGGAAATAATCAAGGAACTGGTTGTTGCGATGGAGCAGGTTGCGCTGGTGCTGTAGGTGGGGCTGCAGGAGTTGCTCTTCAGGGAAGCGGAAGTGGGTCTTCAATGAATAATTTTGGAACTGTTACCGGAGCTGTTATTCCTTAGGCTTAAATATATCATCAAACATTTGGCAACAAAATTTTGGGTTAATGCCTTAATAATAAATATTGTCTGTTTTTTTTTACAAAACGGATATTCCCAATCTACCATCGATTTATATTCGACAAAACGGCTATCTGTTGATTATTTAAATAAATATTTAGATAGTGATTCATGCGATTATAATCTATTATTGCTTCTGAAACATATAAACTATTCAAGTCAATTGAATGACTTAAATATTAACCTATCGTCAGACTTGCCCCGGTTTTCAGACAACGAAATTCCATTTAATTTTTATAGCTCAGTTATCGGGCAATCCAATAAACAATACGACGATTCATTACAAAAAACTTATACTTTAACTAAAGGCATTGAACATTGTATGCTTTGGGGCGCCAATGCTGATAAATTAGAAATTGATGATGAAGTACTAAAATTACTAAATGAAAACACTACAAACGATGCTCATATAAGAACATTATGTCATATTGCTATTTCGATTGATTGGGCTCAAAAAAAAATGAGTACAGCGAATAATAAAATTATTGAGAAATATAAAAACAGGTATGCACAAATTCTGATTCAACAACTTGACCAGATGAAAGAGGTAAATGATGACTTTATGGAAGGTACTATAGGACTTGTTTGCCTGGGAAAAAAGAATAAAATAAAAAAAAAATGGGTTCAAATGATTGTTTCTAGTCAAAATAAAGATGGAGGATGGAGTTGGGATAATAAAAATGAAACTCAATCTCATCCACATACAACAATAATAGGTTACTGGGTTATTGTAGAGTTATTGAGTGAATGATATTGTTTTTTCTATTAATTTTAAATAAAAACTACATGTTCAAGAGTATTATTCTTGTCGTTTTGTGTTTTGTTACTGTTTGTTTTGTTTACACCCAAAATGGGAATGATTCGAAGACTGTATTGGAGAAGTTGTCAGAATCAGAAAGAGATCTGATAGGAAATCCAATAGAAGGAAGGATGATACTGAATACTACTACCAATTGTATTAATTACTATTCTAATAATCAATGGTATTCTTTATGTGGCAAATGTTTACCTGAAACACCAGAAGTTTTGATAGACTCTGTTAATTTTACTAATGGTCAACTAGCGATTTACTTTAATGATAAAATAAAAGCTGAAATGTTCAATATAAAAGTAGAACCTTTGAATTGGCATTTTACAACCACTCATTCGCCATTAATAGTAAATGTTCGTTTAGATTCAGTTTATACATCTATCAACTTATCAGCAGAAGGTGTTTGTGGGGAAGGACCCATTATAGAAAAAGATTCAGTGCTATTGTATACTTATAGTTCATGTGGTCAACAGAAAGAAATAACAGACAAAAGAGATGGAAGCAAATATCAATTGGCCGAAATGTTTGGACAATGTTGGATTAAAGGTTACCTGCGATATTTTCCCGAAGGATCTAAAGATATTATAACTAAAAACGAACATTTATTTTATAAAGGAAATGTTATTGAAAAAATGCCGAATGGTCTTTGTCCTGCTGGTTTTCATATTCCTTTTAAAAATGAAGTTGGAGATTTGTTAGAATCATCCAAGATAGCTTTTAATCAGTATTCACTGGAGGAGTCATACAATTATCAGATAAAAGAACTTGGAGTAGAATTTGTAGGAGGATATGATTCTAAAAAAAACAGTTCATTTGAAGGAATCAGCGATTTCTTTTGGATCAATACAGGCAAAGGTAACAATGACCCCAATTTGGTCCTACTTAACTCAAAAGGAATGTTAACTACAATAATTCCTAGTAACTCATTTATGCCAATAAGATGTATAAAAGATTAAGCTTACATATCATCTTATTTGTAGTAGTATTGGTAGGATCAAAACTATTTGCACAAAGCAAGAATGAGTTAATTGAAAAAAGTATAGTGAATGCCTGGGTCAAAGAATGCCTTGTTCTTACGCAAAATTGTGTTGGATTTAGTCCCCCGGTTTCGGCCAGAGCTTTAGCTTATTTTTCCATTAATTTACATGAAGCTTCTGTAGATATTTTACCGGGCACAACATCTATGTCAGGTAAATTGAATGGATTTAAAAGAACCGTTTATCCTGATAAAAACAAGACCTATATTTTAAGTCAGGTATTGAATACCTCCGCTTATACAATGGCCAAACTATTATATGAGAACATGCCGGAAGAAAATATCATTAGAATTGAAGCATTGAAAGATTCTATTGATAAGCAAATCAAGCCGAAAAATTCAAAAAAAATAATTCTTTCTTCTAATGAATATGCAGTATTACTCACGACGGAGATCTTCGAATGGAGTAAATTGGATGGTGGACACCAGGGTTTCCAAAGGAATTTTCCAAAAGAATTTAATCCCGTGGTTTGTGATTCTTGTTGGACAAGAACTCCTTCTTCTTTCTTACCGTCGATGTTGCCTTATTGGGGAGAAAATAGGTTAATGATTGCATCCAATGCTCATGTAGATTATACAATGCAACCTATCAGATTTTCGACAGATACTAGTTCAGTAATGTATAAACATAATTTTGAAATCCTCACCCTTACAAAAGCAAGAAATAAAGAACATGAAATTATTGCTGAGTATTGGGACGATTCACCCGGTTATTCGAGAACCCCTTCGGGACATATTTATTCCGTAACGGAACAATTAACGAAAATTAAAAATGTAGGATTAAACGAAATATTGCGATTATACGCGGTATTGGGTGTAGCACTTAATGATGCATTTATTCTTTGTTGGAAATATAAGTATGAGTATAATGTTTTGCGGCCAACTACTTATATTCAACGGTATATGGATAAAAGTTTTAATAGTTTTATTGGCACTCCTCCATTTCCCGAATTTCCATCAGGGCATTCTTTTCAGTCGGGTGCTGCTGAGCCTGTTTTAATTTTCTTTTTTACCAATGATATTGAATTCACTGATAGTACTCAGGTACAAAGAAAAGATATTGTAGGTACACCAAGAACTTATTCAAAAATTAGTGATATGATCAATGAAATTTCAATCTCAAGAATGTATGGAGGTATTCATTATAGGTATACTCTTGATGAAACATTAAAATATGGTCGTTTATTAGGAAACAATACTATTAATAGTTTAATATCCAAATAGTGAAAGCAGGAAAAAATATACTTACTCTAACAATTACTCTGTTAATATTAGTATTTAGCTATTCGCAAACCTTTACAGATGTAGCCGATAAGGTAGGATTAAAATATGATTACCCTGGAATTACCAATTATCAGATAGGGGGTGGAGTAACGGTGTTAGATGTGAATAATGATGGGTGGGATGATATTTTTCAGGTAGGTGGAATATTTCCTTCGCATTTATGGATCAATAACAAAGGAAAATTTATAGATGGTTCAATATCTTTCGGGCTATCTTTGTTAGATTCTCTCATCGTTCAAAGTGCCATCAGCGGAGATTTTAATAACGATGGGTATACAGATCTGTTTATTTGCAACTTTGGTAAGGGCATGGGCAGTGGAGATCATCATTTACCAATATTGCTCATGAACAATAAAGGAAAATTTTTTAGCCGTTTTGAAGGTATATCAGGAGTAGAGGTTGGAAATTATACTGCAGCATCTGTAGGTGATTATAACAAAGATGGATTCCTGGATATCTATGTAACCAATTATGTTGATTACATGGCCACTATGGAAGATGAAAATTTCAGGTCTGTAGGTTATAACCCAACTTGTTTACCAAATATATTCCTTGTTAATTATTATGGAAATACATTTGTTGAATCATCACAGACTCTCCAACTCAATAACAATGGTTGTGGTTTAGCCACTTCTTTTACTGATTATGATAATGACGGTGACATGGATATCATGTTATTGAATGATTTTGGTAATTGGACCCATATAGGTAATCAACTGTACAGGAATGAATATCCCAAGAATGAATTTTCAAATGTAAGCGTTAAGTCCGGGTTTTACCAAGAGATGTACGGTATGGGAATTGGTCCGGGGGATTATGATAATGATGGTGATTTAGATTATTATATTACAAATATTGGTGGAAATAAATTAATGAATAATATTGGTGGAAATATATTTGATGAAGTGTCTAAAAATTTGAACCTGGAAAATAAGGTGGTTGAAGATTCATTGCCGGGAACCGGATGGAGTGGAATATTCTTCGACATCGAAAATGATTCAGATCTTGATCTATATGTAGCACAAGGTAACGTTGAAGCTTTTTTACCTAAAGCGGCTATTAAAGATCCTAATAAATTATATTTGAATAATGGGTCGGGGATGTTCAATGATATTTCGATTGGGTCGGGGCTCAATGATAGTATTTCACACCGTGGAGCAGCAGTAATAGATTATGACCATGATGGAGACCTCGATATAGTTTCATCCCCTATTAAACTGTATTATGGGGCTTATTCAGGAACAGACCAAAGAATGAGATTGTATCAAAATAATACTCAAACTCATAATCATTGGGTGGGGATTCAACTAATTGGTGATGCAGGAACGAATCGTTTAGCGATTGGTTGCAGAGTTGAAATAGTTGTGAATGGAATTACACAGGTGAAAGAAGTGGATGGAGGAAGTGGTCATGCATCACAATCTACATTAAATTTGCATTTTGGTATTGGCGCTGCAGTTATAGTGGATAAAATTACTGTTAAATGGTTAAGCGGAATAAAACAAGAATTTAAAAATGTAAAAGCCAACTCTTTTTATAAAATATATGAGACCGGAAAAATAAAAAAATCAGTTTACTGATGCTCACTAGGAACTGTTATAAAATGAAATCACTTAAAATTACTTTTTTACTTTTTTATTTTTCATTAAATCATGGGTACTCTCAGGCATTAACCTTCTATCAAGACGTTCAACCCATTTTTCAAAAAAAATGTTTTACCTGTCATCAAAAGAAAAAAAATAACTTTTTGTTTGATACTTATTCAATGACAAAATCAAAATCTTCTATGATAAAATTCGTTATAGAAGAAAATATTATGCCGCCGTGGCCTGCAAATAATTCATTTCAATCATATAAACATGTCAGATCTTTATCCGAAAAGGATAAAAAAACATTAGTGGATTGGTTGAATGGTGATATGCTGATGGGGAAACCTGTAAAGAGTAATTATAAAATAAAAATAGAAAACTATGCAGGATATAAATCCATTCAGTTTCCTCATATTAAAGTTCCCGTAAGTGAAAGGGATACAATTATTCCCTTCTCTATCCCTTTTGTTTTTTCTAACAGCTATATGATAGATAGAATCGTTTTTAAAAGTAAAAGAATGGCGGATATACACCATATCAATTTATTCATAATTGAAAACGGAAAAACTGCTAAGGAGCCAAGTTTTGTTTATGGCTATGTACCCGGAATTGATCAGGAGAAGTTTTCGGATGGTTTAGGATTTTCTTTGCCAAAACAAGGGAGTCTATCTGGTGACATTCATATACCTCCTTTAACTAAGTCTATTGATTTAGATTTAACCATTCTTTTTAAAGAAGCCAGTACAAACATTAATCATACATTGTTTTTTTTGGGATCTAATGGAGTTTTACTGGATGATTTAGAACAGTTTATCATTCCTCATGATAGTATTATGACCGTTACTGGTTCCTTAGGAATAAAAAATGATGTATATATAACTCATATCGTACCGCATATGCATTTATTGGGAAAATCAATTGAGGTTTGGTATGAAAGTAGGGTTAAAAGTGGACCGCTTATAAAAATTGATCGTTGGGAGTTTAATTGGCAAAATTTTTATGAGTTTGAATCTCCGGTATTTGTTCCATCTAGTTCCATCATAAAGGTAAAAGCTGTGTATGACAACACTATTAATAATGAAAAAAACCCTAATAATCCTCCAAGAGATGTTTCTGAAGGATGGTATACCAGCCAGGAAATGCTCGCCGTTTATATGCTTGCTTATTTAGCTAACGAGTAATTATACATCCAACAGGCTCGGTTCTGCTGATGGTTAGTTTTTTATTTTCAGCTAGGCTGGTGAGCACACTTTTTAAGTAATGGTTTTCGGTTTCTTGTTTATAGGAAGAAATATTAAAGTACTTATCATCAATGGCACCAGAATAAACGAGTTCCTTATCAGAATTCAATACAAAAACTTCGGGGGTTACCTGCGCATTTAATTGTACAATCAATGAATCCTGATTGTTGTATACTTTTTCATTTTTATTCCAACAGATTTTACGGATAGAATTTCTATAGTGATTTTTCTCTTTTTTTGATAGATGATTGCCAGGAATGATATAGTTGAACTCACAAGATGAACTTTCAAACGCCATAGCTAATTCGTGCAGCAAAGGCAGGTAATAATGACATATTGGGCAATCCGGAACCACAAAAGCATATACTTTTATTTGAGCATTGGCAATGAGCATTGGCTGCAGGAGCAGTGTTAGGATGATTATTTTTTTAAGGAACACCTTCACTAAAATATGATGAATTTTTCAGGGTTGACAGGATATCCTCTATACCACAATTCAAACGAAACATATGGGTCTTTAATTATACCATTAGTTTGTGCTGCAAATCCAATAGGTTCACCGGCTTTTACATAATCTCCTTCTTTCTTTAAAATGGTTGAACAGTGTTTATATATACTAACCATTTGATCTGTATGTTGGATGGCTACAATGTAACCATTGTCAGGAGTCCATGCTGATAATAATAAAGTTCCATCCAGAACAGATTTAATCATTTCTTCTTTGGTAGTTGTAATGGTTAATCCATAAGTCCTTTTTTCTGATTGGAATTTCTGAACAATTTTTCCTTTTACGGGAGTAAAAAATAAAACATTCGACATGCCCGAAGAAACTTTATTTGATTCAATATTGTATTTATCCGCTTCCTGCACCTCTTTTCGCAATAATGAGTCTTCTTTGCTTCTGGTGTTTTTTATGGTTTGTTTGTATTTTTTAGTGGTGTCTTTTTTTATCGGATCTTCTGTAATTTTTTTATCAGTAAATATATTTTGAAGATTTACAATATATTTTTCGTTAGCAATTACCTGTTCTTCTAACGAATCGGTTACTACTGCCAGTTTAACCAGTTTTTCTTTGGAGTTTTGATCAGCATATCCGGGAATATATTCTCGTAATCCTGTAAAAGCTACAAGGTATATGGTGAGTATTACCAATAGAATCATAGTTGTTACAAAAAATCCGAATATTTGTAAAGCTGATAATCTGAAGTGGGCTTTATTGTCAAAATGTTCCGTATCTAGTACCTGAATGTTGTATTTGGTGGAAAATACAGAGAAGAACTTTTTGATGTATTTTCCAATGAGTTTCATTAAAATGAGTATTTATCCAAATCTAATCCTTTAAATACTGTAGGCTCACTTTGATAAATTTGATTTAATAATTTTTCTGACGTAAAATCTTCATCCATTGGGGAGTATTTATTATTAGTGACCCCAATAGTTGTTCTATGAAATTTATTATTCTTTAAATCAACAGTATTAATTTCATATCTGTGATCCGAAAAATGTGATTCATCTGTTTCATCACTCATATCCCATATACCGTTCATAATTAATAATTCTGAACCATCTTTACTAAATAATACTGAAGATAGTTCGTGGTATGAAGCTACTTCCAAAAATGTAGGCTCTGGAGTAAAATCTACTTTATAAATATTGGCAATATATCCTGATCCTCCTCCAAATGTAATAAGTGTAAAGTACTGTGTATTAAGAGTTGGAAAACTAGTGATTCTAGCAAACCAATTTTCATCAAAACGTTTTTTGAGAACTACCGAGTCATTGGTCCTTTTTGTAAAATAAATCAGAATCGAATTAAATTCAAGATCATCTTTTGAATAATCTTCTTTACTAACAGGATCTGTTTTTTCTTTACCTATGATAATATGATAATCATTAAGATATAAAGTAGTATCAATGATTAAAGAGTTTTTATCAAGATGAATAGTTTCAGTGTTATTATTGGTTGTGTTTTTTTCCGTAGTGTTTTTTTCATCATCACTTTTTTGGGAAGAATTTTGTTGGGTTGTTGTATTTTTTTTATCCTGATTATTTGTGATAAGATTGGACGAACTGCCACAGCTCGACAAAAAAATACTCCATGCCGTAAAAATGATAACTATGTATGAATATTGGGATTTCATGCTCCTGATAAGGATTACAAAAGTAATCATTTGATAAATAGGTAGTATAAATGTACAGTAACAAAAAACCCCGGATGATCGGGGTTATGTTTTTGATGAAATATTTTTAGAACCGATGGATTACATCAATATGGTAATCCTTTAATTCTTGTTTTGCCTTTTCAATGTCTTCTGCAAAACCAAGAATGAATCCTCCACCTCCTGATCCGCAAAGTTTTAGGTAATATGATTCTGTTTCAATCCCCTTTTTCCATATCTGGCGGTACTTACGTGGAATCATTGGTGACATACGACCCAATAAAAACTTGCTCAGTTCTTTTAAGTTGCTGAACATATCTTTTACTTCTCCTTTTAAGAAAGACTTGATACAGTTATTATTAAATGGGATTAATTCGTCTTTGATTACATGTAAAAACCCTTCTTCCTTGCACTTCTCTACAAACAAGTTTACCAGTGGTTGGGTTTCTCCGGTCATTCCGGTATCAATAAGAAATATACCTCCTTTACCCTGAAGATTGGCTTCGGGCATACCTACCGCATCAATACTTTCTTTATTATTAATGAGCATAGGACGCTTCATATAACAAATTAACGGGTCTAATCCTGATGATTTGCCGTGAAAATAACATTCCATTTGTGATAGGGCTTCTTTCAATTTTACCAATTGAGAGTTACTTAATTCACCAGTATTAGGAATTTTTTCGATGGCATATTTTTCATACAAAGCCGCTACTAGGGCACCTGAACTTCCTACTCCATAACCTTGTGGAATGGTACTATCGAATACAATACCCTTATCTATATCTTCTTCAAACGCTTCAATATCAAATACAAACTTAAGCTCACCAGCTTGTATCAACCCTTTCAAATATTCAGCATATTGCGCCATATGAGCATTACTCTCAATAGCCTGTTCAGCACTTAACTTCTCAGGAGTAAAGGTGAGGGTTCCTTCAAATGATTCATAAGGAATACTTAAAGCCATTGAATCATGAATGAGGCTGTACTCCCCAAACAATAGGATTTTTGAACTGAATTTGGATGTTGATGTGTTACTCATAATTAAACCGTTTTTGGGCCACTGCCTACATAGTCCTTTAAGTAGCAAGAATCATGCAAATATTTTGTTAAATCGTCATTTATAAATTTAACTACTTCATTTTCAATTTTTTGAGGGTATAATAAATGTATGTTCGGACCGGCGTCTAAGGTAAAACATACCGGATGACCTGTTTGTTGACGGTAGTCCCAAATTTTTTCAATGAGGGTAATTGTATTGGGTTTCATTAGTAAAAAGTAGGGCATAGAGGTCATCATCATCGCATGAAGGGTTAAAGCTTCAGATTCGGTAATGGCCATAAATGTTTCTATATCATTTTCTTTCATCGCCTCCATCAACTTTACTATGTTGGTGTTGGCTTGTTCGAAGCGTTGTTGCGAAAACGGGTTGGTATTCATTAATCCATGACCCACTCTGCTGGATACTTTTTTCTGTCCGGCATCCACAATTAAGATACTATCTTTAAAAGTTAAGAAATCAGGATGTATATGGTCATTTAAACAAGTACCATATTCGTTGGCAGTATTGGAGAATCCGGGTACCGGACCCCAACTTACTACTCCGCCATATAATGAACGGCAAGCGGACCCTGAACCCAAACGAGCGATATGAGAGGCTTTCTGGTAGAATGCATCTTCAGTTAATGTGTTAAAATATTTTTTTTCAATCTCACATAAACATAATGCCAAAGCACTCATCCCAGATGCAGACGAAGCAATCCCTGCTGAATGAGGGAAAGTGTTTTTTGAATAAGCTTTAAATTTTAATTGGGTAAGAAAGGGGAATACAGGAATCAAAGACTCCATGAAGGAAACAATCTTTACTTCAAACTTTTCATTTCTTACATTATCCAGATAAAATTCAACGGATATTTTGCCTGTAGTATTGGGTTCAAACTCAAGTTTGGTTTCTGTATTAGAAGTACTTAAGGTAAAGCTAACTGACGGGTTACAAGGTATTTGAATATCTTTTTTACCCCAATATTTTACTAAGGCAATATTGGAGGGACTTTGCCAGGCTACTGATCCTGTAGGTATATCAGTAAAAGTTAAAGCAGGATTATCCAAAGTCGTCAAATTCTTCTCAAGCGTATTCATAGAACAAATGTAGCAAATTTTAAGGGGTTATCTCTTAGGATTAAATATCAATTTATATAAAAATCCGGGTTGTGTAATTTCATGTCGTTGATTGGGGTCATCCAACATATCCTCAATAAAAGAATGGAGGTATGGGTTTTTATTTGATTTTTTTACAATCCAATTGAATAACCAGGGCTTACCTAACATTTTTTGTAGTCGGTAGCTGGTGTTCAATTCTCCCCCAAGTTTTTTATATACAGCTTCATCATATTGTTTGTTAAACATAGGATCGAATTTTTTTTCTTTCAATGCTTGTTCAATATGCTCTGAGGCAATTCTTCCACTTAACATGGCATTTCCAATTCCTTCACCGGTAAATGGATCAATGAGTGATGCTGCATCTCCCAACAGGATAAATCTGTTTCCTGATAATTTTATTTTTTTTGATCCTAAGGGTAAACCAAAACCTTTGGGTTCTTCTAGAGGAGTGGCATTTTTAAATCGAGGTGCCACCATTGGATGATTTTTAATCAGGTCATCCATTACCTGTTTTAAGTTGATTCTTTTTTTACTAATTACATCTGATTTAATCCCAATCCCTACATTGGCTTTATTTTTTGCCATTGGAAATATCCAGAAGTATCCCGGTAAAGTATTTTTATAAAAATGTAGTTCGATAGGATTTCCTTCATCAAAACCTTCTACATTTTCCCAGTATTGTCTAAGACCTCCTGAATAATGTTTTTTATCTACTTCTCTTCGGACCAGTTTTGCCAGTATAGAATGTGCTCCATCAGCACCCACCACTAACTGTGCTTTGATAACATAGTTTTCTTCTTTGGTATACAATTCGAGACAATCAACATATGATTTTACCTCGTTAACAGTTGTGCCATGAATAATTCTGATTAAACTGTGTTTGGCAGCTTGCTCATATAAAAAATGATCGTAACACATTCTGCTGGATACATATCCTGCATGTGAAAACCCTTTTCTCACTTTTTTCATTTTCAGGTAGAGAGATCTGCCGGATGGTGCAATAAATTTTATGCCTGATGTATGAATTTTTTCTTCGAAATTTGAAAATGCCTCAGGAAAATGAATGCCTAATTTTTCTAATTCATACACTGCATTTCCGCTAATGGCATCGCCACAAATTTTATCTCTTGGGAAAACGGCTTTATCTATCAACACACATTTAATACCTTTATTGGCTAAATGAATCGCACAGGTAGTTCCTGCAGGACCTGCACCTACAATAGCCACTTCAGTATCAATGGTTTCCGTCATTGTTAAAGTACAATGTCTTTATAAGGGATAATAGTATCCAGCCCTTTAGCGTGAAAGTACGAAGAAACTTCCTCAAAATTATTACCGGTAACTAAAACAAAATCTCCTCCCCAGGCTCCCATTGATTTTATAACGTATGGATAGTCGTTAAAATTTGATTTTTTAACGGTAGGTATTTGAAGAATACTTGACATTAAGTCTTCATGTTCCTGTAATAAGCTCTCAAATTCTTTTAATGAATCAGTATAAATTATACTTTCTGTTATTGAGTTTATTTTTTCAATTTCCTTGTCACCAAATTGTGCCTTTTCCCTAAAATAGCTCATACCGGTTCGGGAATTCATTTTTTTGCCGAGATAAACAAAGAAAATGTTAGCGAAGAATGGTGGTTTAAAATTTACTTCCTGCGAAATGTTACCTTCATTCGCATGGTTTTTTGCCCTAACCAGTTGATAGGTTATTGGGCTTTCAGCTGATGCACAAGCTATATCATAACCTGATCCACCAAAAGTTTTATCAAGTACATAATAAGGATCCATGCCAGTCCACATTGAAATATTATTAATTAATGTGGAGCTACTTCCTAAACCCCAGGATAAATTGAAATCTGCTTCTATATCAGCATTTACTCCTTTATTCAAAAAATCAGGTTTTGATTCTTTTATAACACTTAAAATTTTTATTAAAGAATTACATACTTCATTGTCTGTAGTGAAAATAACAGAAAGATTATGTATGTTGATCTTACCTTCAAACCACTGTTCACCCAATACAGTACTTTTCCAATGAAGAATATCCGAATTGTTAGGGCGAATTGTAAGCGTTTGGCCTCTTTTTAATGGTAAAGCTAAACCAGTAGCTCCTTTAAGAATTAGGTACTCAGCTGTAATTAAAAATTTACCGTGGGATTTAAATTGGAGGATTTTGTCCGTCATTTTACACCGGCTGTTTTTCTCTTATTTTTTCAATAAATTCTCTAACTGATGTAAAACTTACTTTTTCTGTAGTAAAATGAATCAATCCTTTTTCTTTTTCAGTATCTGTTGCATCAAAGTGATTCATAATATTGAATAGGTGCATTTTCATGTGACCTTGTTGAATACCTACAGTTGTTAAAGATTTTACTGCGGAGAAATTGTTGGCCAAACCAATGGCAGCTGCTATCATCATCAATTCTTTGGCTGAAGGATTTCCTAATAGCTCCAATCCTCTTTTTACAACAGGATGTAAACTGGTTAATCCACCTACTACACCTAATGCCATGGGTACAGTAAGTGTAAATTTGAAAATACCGTTTTCTACGGTAACATCTGATAAACTTTTATACCGGCCTGTATGTGATGCATAGGCATGACCACAAGCCTCTACTGCTCTAAAGTCATTTCCGGTTGCTAAAACTACTGCATCAATTCCATTATAAATTCCTTTGTTATGTGTAGTGGCTCGGTAAGTGTCTATTTGTGCAATACGAATAGCGGTTGAAAATTTTTGGACAAACTCTTCAGGAGTGGATCCATCCTCAAAAGTTCCTAATTCGGTTACAGGACATTCAACCCAACATTTTACAATACAATCAGGAGTGTAGTTTGAAAGAATGCTCATTACGATCTGAACACTTTTTTCTTTATCAGTGAATGAGTTATTCTCTGCAAACCAATCTTTAGTAATATTAGCGAATTCTTCTAAGCACGAATTAATAAAATTAGCACCCATTGAATCACAAGTATTAAAACTACACATCAATTGATAATATCCCGGCTCTTTATCAGTATGATTTACCAATTCAATATCAATAATACCACCCCCTCTTTTTTTCATATTGGCAGTAACATGTTCGGTATTTTCTATCAGTGTTTGTTTAAGATGGGCATAAGAAACAAGAAGTTTTTGTGGATCGCCATGCCAAATAAAATGTACTTGCCCCAACTTAACTGTATCAATCACTTCTGCTTTGAATCCACCTCTACCTAACCAAAATTTTGCACTTTTTGCAGCAGCAGCAACAACCGAACTTTCTTCTATTACCATTGGTATAGTATAGAATTTATCATTGATTTTTACATTAGGAACTACTCCAAAAGGCATATAAAAGTTAGTAAGCGTATTCTCGCTAAACTCATCAAATTTCTTCTGTAAATTTTCATCAGGATGCCAGAAGCTTTTTAGTTCAGCTGCAAACTCTTCAGGATTTTTAGTGAGTTTGGCAATAAACCTTAACTTATCTTCTTTTGATAATTTTGAGAAGCCAAAATTGGTATTTTTTATTTCAGTCATTCTATTTTCTAATCTTCAACATGGCATTGGCTATCTTTAATCCTTCCAACTGTAATTCAACAAATGATTTTAATGTTCCGTATTCACCCATAGCATGTTTTAAAAATGGGGATGCCATACCGTAAATAGCAGGTACATTTATTTTATTAATCAGATAGTAACCATCTAAAAATGTTTTTACACCACCTGATATAATCACAAAATTACACTTGCGGTCATTACCAAGTTCATCAACTATTTTATTAGTAAACTCAACCATTTCTTCGGCAGTATGACCAATATGAGCTAAAGGAGTATATAATTCTCTTCTTATTTCATCAGCACGCAATAATTCAAGCATAGCGAAGTTGGTTCCTCCGTGAGCTGCAAAATCAATGGCTGCCAAAGGAAGTTTAAAAAGTTCTTTTAAACTGTGGTATCCCATTCCTTGTCCTACTTCTTTTACTATTACAGGAAAATCAACCACATTTAAAATTTCTTCTACTACTTGTAATGAGGTCATATTAAAATGATCTCCTTCAGGTTGTAACCACTCTTGTAATGGGTTTACGTGAATAATTAAACCATCCGCCTTTAATTTATCAACCAGTTTTTGTACCTGTGTAATATTTTTATTGGCGATGAGAGTTTCCAACTGAGCCACTCCCAAATTAGCAAAGAATGGATAATCATTACCAATGACAGGTCGAAGATTAAAATCCTGAAAATAAGTATCATCATCCAAAATAATCCTGCATGAGCCTAATCCCATTCCCAATCCAAATTCTCCGCAAGCTTTTCCTAGATTTTCATTAATAGTTTTTGCTTTTCCGGTTCCCCCGGTCATGCTAGATATCCAGATAGGAGCTTTCAATTTTTTCCCAATAAATGGAATATCTTTCAGATTATTTTGCGGATGCCCTGATAACAAAGGCTCATAATAAAACCGATAATCTGTATTGTCAACCTGAGACTTAAAAGCCAGGTCAATATGGTCTTTTTTTCTTGATTCAGTTACTTCTATCAGTTCCTCTGCCATAACGCGTAAAATGGCTATATTGTAGCAATTATTATACCAATTGTTAAGATAATGTAAAATTACTACTTAAATTCTTCATTTTAAAGAGTTTGACCTTAAAAATTGTTTATTGCAATAAATCCCTATTTTAGTACACTGTTAAAGAGCATTTTAATAAGAAATTCATGTTGAGCAGAAACCGCCTAATTCTTTTTTTTATTACAGGTTTTCTGTTTTCAAATTTACTTTCGGCCCAAAACATCTATTTTAAAAGATTTACTACTGCTGATGATCTTCCTTCATCTGTTTTATATAGAGTATATAATGATTCCAGAGGATTTTTGTGGATTTCGGGAAATACCGGAATCACAAGATTTGATGGTAGACATTTTCAAAATTATGGTGTAGCTGAAGGTATTCCTGATAATGAAGTATTTGATATTTCAGAAGATAATGCCGGAAACATTTGGTTTACTACACTAAGGGGTATTTGTGGATATATTACAACGGCAGGTTTTGTTCATTCATTTACTCCTAAAGAATTTGGAGATTCAGTTTTTGTGAATTGTTTCAAGCACGATCAAAAAAACCAATTGTGGATTGGTGATAGAAAAAACAACATATATGTTTTTAAAGGGGATACCCTTGTAAAAAAGTATTATTTAGATACTAAAGACAGAATAGATTATTTTATTGAAGATCATCAGGGCAAGATGTGGTTTACCACAAGTAATACCAGCGTTCTATATTATATTGAAAACGAAAAAGTCAAAAGTTTAAGAATTTATCCTGAAGACAGTCCTTTTTTTACAGCACATCGTTCTACACTTCTACGCAATGGTAATATCGTTATTTTTGGATATAACCACTTTGAAGTAATAGATCCCAACGTAAAACAAGTAGTATACTCCAATAAATTGGATGAAAATACAGGTAAAATTATTTGTATTTACGAAGGAGTAGAAAACAGATTATGGGTTGGTACAACCAATGGAATTAATGTATTCTCACCAAACCAGCAGCTGGGATATGACTTAACCAGAAAAGATTATTTAAAAGGAGAAAAAATTACCTCTATAGCCCAAGATTTTGAAGGTCATACATGGGTAAGTACCATTAACAAGGGGTTAATTTTTATTCATAGTTACCCCGTTACTTATTACAAATATGCGGATAACAAGCAGGGTAATACACTCAATCTTTGTGTAAGTGGTGGTTATGTATATGCCGGTACTGACGATGGTAAAATCTATCTGATTAATAATCATCAATTAGAGAATATTTATGCACCGCAAAATGATTTTGAAATTACCCGTATTATGACCAGTGTAGCACTTCCCGATGGAAGTGTATGGTTTGGAACTGATGCCGGTATTACAATTGTAAAAGGCAAAAATGTGGTAAAGTCATTCCCTTTAGGACCCGTAAAAAAACTGGTTAATGGAGATAATAATGATGTTTGGATTGGTACAAGTACATTAATATTCCATGTAAATACCAAGACCTATCAGATAATGGATCAAATTCAATCAGGTAGGGTAAGTGCCATGGCTAATGGAGGTAATGGTAAAATTTATTTTTCAAACGAAAAAGGTTTAAATATTTTAAAAAACAACAAAGTATCTACTATATTTCCAATTGCGCAATTTGGTAATGCACGAATATCAGATATGGATATTGATGAGGCAAGAGGTATCATATGGGTAAGCACTTTTGGCAGGGGTGCTTTCGGTATTAAAAATGGTATTATTGAATTTCATCTTGACAAATCAAAAGGATTATCCAGCAACCACATTTATGCAATAGAATGTACCCCAAATGGTAGTTTATATTTAGGATTAAACAAAGGAATTAATAGGTTAAAAGCTGGTAAGAATGGAATGGTAGATATTTGGTTTATTGATCACCAAAATGGGTTGATTGCTGACGAGGTAAATGATGTTGTTCACTCTCAAGGTGACTTATATGCTTCCACTATTGACGGTATTTGCGCTATTGGTGAGGAAGAAGAGATTAGGTCGTTATCTCCGCCCAAAATTATTTTAAATGGGTTTTACGTAAATGGTCATTATAGGTCAAGCCTAAAAAACATGGTTTTAGAGCATGATGAAAATAATATTGAAATAGATTTAGTTGGGATAGCTTTTCAAAGTGGTAGAGGATTAAAATATAAATACAGATTAGAGGGATTAGACACCAACTATACAACAAGTACATCAGGTATAGTTGATTATAATGCGCTGGCTCCCGGCAAATATACTTTTGTGGCACATTCAGTTAACTACCAAAATATTGAAAGTATACAAAGTGTTCGTATAAGCTTTATTATTTATCCGGCCTATTGGCAAACCATTTGGTTCCAGTTGTTTTTAGGAGTAGTACTGTTTATCATTTTCTTATGTGGTATCTTAGTTCGTATCAGGTTAATTAAGCGGCGTGAAGAAGAAAAGACCCGACTCAATAAAATGTTGGGAGAGTTAGAACTTACAGCATTAAAAGCACAAATGAATCCCCATTTTATTTTTAATTCATTAGGATCTATTCAAAACCTAATTAATCGTGATAAAAAAACAGAAGCAAATATTTACCTTTCAAAATTCGCCAAGCTACTCAGGTTAACACTTGATAATTCTGATAAGAAAGAAATTCCACTCGCTGATGAGATTAACATGCTTGAACTGTATCTTGGGCTTGAAGCATTAAGGTTTAACAACCAGTTTGAATATAAAATTGACATGACTGAATCAGTAGATATTTACGAAGTAAAAATACCTACTATGATTCTTCAGCCGTTTTGTGAAAATGCAATTAAACACGGATTACTTCCTAAAAAAGCTGAAGCACAATTATTATTACAATTTGAAGTAACCAAAGACAATGCTTTACATTGTATTGTTCAGGACAATGGTATTGGTAGGGTGCAGCGTGAAAAATTAAAAGAAAGTTCTGTATCGGGTCATGTATCCAAAGGAATTAAAATTACCCGTAACCGTTTAGAGCTGGTTAACCAATTGCGTAATAAGCCTGCTGAAATTCGTATTACCGATTTATATAATGATGATGGGAAAGCTGCTGGTACTAGGGTTGATATATTGATTCCATTAGAAGAATAGAATAAGGCCGCCTTTCAGGTGTTCCACTTTGGTTTTCAAGCCTTTGCTAAGCGTATTGACCCTGCGGGGGCCCCACTTTGGTTTCGCCTCCTCGTTAGCACAATCCGCTATATAAAGGCATTCCGGGCTATCGTTTCACTATCTGGCAGAACAATATTTTTCTACTATTTGCAAGTTTCTATCAATTTCTTACATTTGCACCCCTATTACCACTACAAATTCCTCGGTAGCTCAGTTGGTTAGAGCACATGACTGTTAATCATGGGGTCGTAGGTTCAAGCCCTACCCGGGGAGCAGGAAAACAGGTCGACAAAGTCGACCTGTTTTATTAATTGCTTGAACTGATTTAAACCCAATTAAGCCATGAAGAGAATTTTCTTTTTAATTTTTATCCTTTGTGTTTCAAAAATTTATGCTCAACGTAAATCAGACCACTTCGTTGTTACCACCAAAGGAGATACAATTTATGGGCACCTCAAATATCAGAACAGTGAAGGTGATATGCACAATGTTATTAAAGTAAAAGTAAACGATACAACTAAATACACTTTTACTGCCAAAGACATTGTATATTTTGAAGAAGGAATTAATGAATATTATTCATTTGTTCCGCATAATCATAAAGAACATTTTTTTATGAGGGTTTGGGCAACCGGTGAATATTTGGAGTTGTTTGAGTGGGAAGTACCTATGTCTATTTCCAAAAAGAAAAACCTGATTGAATATCGCCCTTTCCTTAGAAAAAAAGGAGATAAGGATTTTGTGGAGCTTGACCATAAAATTTGGAAAAAACAATTGGCAGAAGTAGTTAGTGATTATAAAGAATTAGCCAATGATGTTTTAAAAGGTCTTTATCCAATGGACGAAATGAACCACATTGTAGACCGCTACAATGAGTGGAAAGAAGAAGGAGGAGAGTCCTGGTAGTTATTACTGAACTACCAATAGCTTTTTAGTAATAATATTTACTCCAGTAACTACTTTTACAATCAGAACTTGTGTTGAGTATGAAGTTAAATCAATGTTCAACTCAAGTATATCTTTACAAACCATTTCCTTAATCAGTTTCCCCTGCATATCATAAATGCTCACTTCTTTTACGGGAATATTGCTTTTTACATGAACTCCCATACCAATATACTCAATGATGGTTTCATATAACTGTGGGCTATTGATGCTAAGTTGCGAAGCTCCCGGATGTGATTTATCCTGGAAAAATTTCCATATTTCTAACGTAGCACTTATATCATTAGCTGGTGGATATAACCAAACATGGTCAGCTCCATTTTCTCTCCAATGAACTAAGGGAGCATTGCAAGTATTGAATGGAATAGTATCCACAGTTATACTATCAGCAGGAACGGTGTTAGGTAAATTATAAATGCTGGAGTCGCCACAACCATTATTATCCTGCCAGAAAGCTAAAGTAGCAGGTACCAATGATAAGGAAGGAAGGGCCCCACTGTTATATGGAACAGTTCCGTCGGCTGTACCATGCATATGCATTACAGGAATCGCTCTGCCCGGATTACATCCTGAAATATCAGAGGTTGCCATGGTTCCTGCAACTGATGCAATGGCAGCTATACGATGAGGTAAAGCACATACGGTATGATAGGTCATAATACCTCCCATACTAAACCCTGTTACATATACCCTGTTAAGGTCAATATCATATTTTACTTTCATAGTGTCAATGAGCATGGATAAATAGGTAATATCATCAGCACTGGATGATAATAAAGTTCCGTTGTTCCATGCATTTTGACTGAAAGCATTTAAAGTCCCGTTTGGATAAACGACAATGAATCGGGCAGTATCAGCAATATGTTGAAATCCTACACCTGAAAAATTGGTCATATTATCTCCCAAACCATGCATGGCTATTACCAAAGGTACACCCGGCTCAGTAGCAGCATTAAAAGCAGTAGGTAAATATTGACGGTATTGACGGTTGAGAGAACCAACCATCATAGTTCTATTTGAAAATTGAGCAAAAATGCCATTTGCCAATATGGTAAATGTTATCAGGGTAAGTAATTTTTTCATTTCAATGTGTTTTTGAACTTTACGAAGATAAATAATAACGACTGAAATTTATATTTTTGAGCTTTATTTATATCATAGAACTAAAGAATGAGTCAGCATTTAAGTGAACAGGAAATTATCCGTAGAGAAAAACTAAAAGAATTAAGAAGTTTAGGTATTGATCCCTATCCAGCCCCTTTATACCCCGTTAATACTACATCAGTTAAAATAAAGGAAACGTATAAGGGCGAAGAAAATGCAGCCGAGTTTACAGAAGTATGTGTAGCCGGAAGGCTTATGAGTTTTCGTGATATGGGTAAAGCTGCTTTTGCGGTATTGCAAGATTCCGTAGGAAAAATTCAATTATATATAAAACGTGATGACCTGGTAAAAGGTGAAGATGCCACCATGTATGATCAGGTATGGAAAAAACTCATTGATTTAGGAGATATTATTGGGATCAAAGGTTTTGTATTTACCACCAAGGTGGGTGAAACCTCAATCCATGTAAAAGAACTTACGCTACTTACCAAATCTCTTAAACCGCTTCCGGTTGTTAAAGAAGCAGAAGGGCAGATATTTGATGCGGTGGTGGATCCTGAATTCAGATATCGCCAACGATATGCTGATTTAATTATCAATTCTCATGTAAAAGAGGTGTTCTTAAAAAGAACAAAAATGATCAATACTATTCGTGAGTTTTTGAACGAACATGGAGCATTGGAAGTTGATACTCCTGTATTACAAAGTATTCCCGGAGGTGCAGCTGCTCGTCCGTTCATTACTCACCATAATGCATTGGATATGCCTTTGTATTTACGAATAGCTAATGAATTATATTTAAAAAGATTAATTGTTGGAGGTTTTGATTGGGTATATGAATTCAGCCGTGATTTCCGCAATGAAGGTATGGATAGAACTCACAATCCTGAATTTACGATTCTAGAGTGGTATACTGCTTATAAAGATTATTATTGGATGATGGAAGTAACCGAACAGTTACTTGAAAAAGTAGCGATAGCTCTACATGGATCAACAGATGTTACTGTGGGTGAACGTACAATAAATTTTAAAGCCCCTTTCAAAAGAATTTCCATATTTGATGCCATCAAAGAATTTACCGGATTGGAGGTTGCCAATATGGATGAAAATCAGTTAAGAGATGCTTGTAAAACATTGCATATTTCTACAGATAAAACAATGGGAA
>CAZUXM010000011.1:61433-64423 GCA_964624635.1 uncultured Candidatus Competibacteraceae bacterium | reverse complement strand
TGGAGTTGAATTGACCAGAAGAGTGAAGTCTGAATATCCACATGTTTTAGTTATTATGCATACAATGTCTGATGACCCTTATAATATTAAAGAATCTAAAGCAATAGGAGCAGAGGGTTATATTTTAAAAAGTTCAGGTCAGAAAGACCTTGAAAAAGCACTTGAAATAGTTTCTAATGGTGGGGTATTTTACCCCAAAGACTTCTTGTGAAATTTTTAAATATCTCTACAACCTTTGTCTATAAAGGGTTCTGGACGGTAGGTTCGGTAAATACGTATTCAAATACATAATACCCGCTTCGTGGGTAGTGTACCTCCCAAAATACATTTGCCTTGTTGTTATTAACCAAAAAGTGCAACAAGTATGAAAAAACTAATTTTTTTGAAATGGATGCTTTTATCAGTCAGCATTCTTTTTCTGTTATCAAAATCTGCATATTCTCAAACATGCAGCGTATCCGTTTCGCCGGATACAACCATATGCTATGGAAGTGTAGCTACTCTTGCAGCAAGCGGAGCACATTCTTATAGTTGGAGTAATGGTTCTACAACAAACACCATTATGGTGAGCCCATTAACTACTACAACTTATTCTGTAATTGGTATCGACACTGTTTTGATGTGTAGTGATACTTCGTTTGTTACTGTTACGGTGAATGATCTTCCGTTTGTGAATTTTACATTCACGCCTGCTACTTCAGTTTGTCAGGGAACTTCTGTTACTCTGTTTGGAAATGGAGCCAACTCTTATACCTGGACAGGAGGAATTGTAAATGGAGGAGCATTCGTACCGAGTGTTTCTACCACATATTCTGTTACCGGTACAGATGCAAACGGATGTACTAATACCGCACAGGTTACAGTAACTGTAAAACCTTTACCTTCGATTAATCCATCATCACCTGTTTCAATTTGCGCAGGCCAATCAGCATTGCTATCAGCTTCAGGAGCACATTTATACACATGGAGTCCTGCTCCTTTATTCGGAACCCCGGTTTTAGTTTCACCAGGTTTAACTACTACTTATACAGTTACCGGAACAAATATTATTACCGGATGTTCTAACACAGCCTCTACAACAGTTACAGTTAATTCACTGCCAACAGTAAATTATATAGCTACTCCCGGAACAAATCTTTGCCTTGGAGATCCGTTAACATTGAATGGAACAGGTGCTTCTTTTTATTCATGGACAGGGGGAATTACCAATGGTGTTTCGTTTGTTCCCCCCGTATCATCTGCCTATACTGTGGTGGGAACTGATGGAAATGGATGTACAAACTCAGCTACTGCAAATATTACAGTAAACCCACTTCCTCTTGTAAATTATATTTTAGCACCCAATGATACTGTTTGCAGTGGCACCAATGTTACATTAAATGGAACAGGGGCTTCTTCTTATTCATGGACAGGTGGAATTACCAATGGTGTTTCATTTTCAGCCCTTAGCTCAAATACATATACAGTAACAGGAACTAATGCTAGTGGTTGTTCAAATACTGCTACTGTAAGTTTAACAGTTAATCCAACCCCTGTGGTTTCGGTTTCTCCCGGCGGAGCTTTTTGTTTAACTGATACAATTACACTTTCTGCTTCTGGTGCCGATTCTTATGTTTGGATGCCGGGATCATTAACCGGATCATCAATTAATGTTTCTCCGTTATCTACTACAACTTATACAGTTACCGGAACTATATCTGCAACAGGTTGCACAAATACGGCAACTACAACGATCACAATTAATCCGTTACCTACGGTTAGTTACAATCTTTTACCAAACGATACGATATGTTTTGGTACGAATGTAACTTTATCAGGCACCGGGGCAAATACATACTCGTGGACCGGAGGTATTATGAATGGTGTTTCATTTACACCTTCATTAAGCGGAACATATACTGTAACAGGTACTGATCTTAATGGTTGCTCAAACACAGCCATCGCTAATTTGGTAGTAAATCCACAACCTATTGTAAGTTATTCAATACTGCCCAATGATACCATTTGTTCTGGATCAAATATTACTTTGTCAGGTATTGGAGCCAATACATATATCTGGACAGGCGGAGTTACCAATGCAGTTTCTTTTACACCTGCATCAACCGGATCATATATTGTAACCGGAACGGATATTAATGGTTGTACCAATACTGCAACAGCTAATATTTTTGTTAATCCACAACCCGTAGTTAGTTATACATATTCTCCAAATGATACTATTTGTGCAGGATCTTCGATTTCATTATCCGGTACGGGAGCCAATACATATACATGGACGGGAGGAGTTTTAAACGGAGTGTCATTCGTTCCTCCGGCCTCCGGCAGTTACGTGGTAACCGGAACTGATATAAATGGATGTA
Organism: uncultured Candidatus Competibacteraceae bacterium; assembly: GCA_964624635.1. Taxonomy (GTDB): domain Bacteria; phylum Bacteroidota; class Bacteroidia; order CAIKAF01; family CAIKAF01; genus JANWKQ01. The sequence continues at coordinate 62,063 of CAZUXM010000011.1, read as the reverse complement.
CCAATACAGCTACTGCATCTATTACATTGAGTGTTTCTCCATCAGTTGGAATAACCATTTCGCCTTCAACTTCTATCTGTATAGGATCCTCTGTTACACTCAGCGGTACAGGAGCCAGTTCTTATAGTTGGGATAACGGAGTAATCAACGGAGTTGCTTTTAACCCAATAGCTACCAATACTTATACCTTAATCGGAACAAATGGAATTGGGTGTGTTGATACAGCTACTGTTACTATCAATGTAAATCCAATACCCCCAGTAAATTATACAATCTCTCCCAATGATACGATTTGTTCGGGTGAAGCTGTTATTTTGTCTGGAGTTGGAGCAGGGATTTTTAACTGGACAGGAGGAGTTTCTAATGCTGTTTCTTTTAATCCTACATCTACCAATTCATACACGGTTACCATTACTGATGCAAATGGTTGTACAAATACAACAACTTCAAATGTTTTTGTGTATGGATCACCAGCAGTATTGGCAAGTTCAAATTCACCGGTATGTTTCGGAAGCGGAATTCAACTTTCTGCAATAGGCGGAAGTAGTTGTAGCTGGACAGGACCTGCTTCCTACAATTCAAATTTACCAAACAATACAATTCCTTTTTCAAGTTTACTTAATAGTGGAA
>CAZUXM010000011.1:28789-61422 GCA_964624635.1 uncultured Candidatus Competibacteraceae bacterium | reverse complement strand
TAACTGACTCTTTGGGATGTTCAAATTCGGATACAGTTGACGTAAGTGTGATTGTAGTACCATCAGGTTTAATTTCTCCTGCACCTTCTGTTGATTTGTGTTTGGGAGATTCTGTTACACTTTCTTCATCCGTTGGCAGTACATCCTATTTATGGGGTACAGGTGATACTACATCATCTATTGTAGTGAGTCCGGTAGTAAATACTACCTATGCTTTAACGATGATCAATCCTCCCTTTTGTAACGGAATTGCTCAGGACTTTATCAATGTATCGGTGTTTTCTCATCCTGTAGGATTTATTACAGCCACCAACGATACGGTTTGTTCAGGCACCGGAGTTTCTCTTTATGCAACCGGAGGTTCGAATTATTTATGGAGTACAGGTAGTATTACAGATTCAATTACAGTAACGCCTGTGGTTGATACTACCTACTCAGTTATTGTTTTTTCTCCGCAAGGATGTTCCGATACTACATCAATATCTATCGCTACATTAAACAATCCGGTACCTCCTGTTATTAGTACATCATCAGCTGTTATTTGTAACAATGGGTATACTGAAATATATTCAAGTATTCCAAGTGGAATTAATTGGGCACCATCATCTTCATCTGATGATACATTAATTGTAAGTACTCCGGGGGTATATACCGTTACCTATTCTGATATAAATGGATGTACAAGTTCATCAACAATTACTATTACCCAGAATATAGTAAATGCAGATATAACAGGAGATACGATTGTGTGTCCGGGATCTTCAGGAACCATCATTGCAACCGGAGGCGTTAGTTTTTTATGGAATACGGCCGATACTACAAATACAATTAATGTTCAGCCTTTATCACCTGTTATGTATTCTGTTATGGTATCAGATGTTGCAGGATGTACGGATTATGATACCATTGCAGTTTATCCATTTTCATACTTAAATATAAATCCTGTTGCGGTATTGGATACATTGAATATGACAGAGAATAGCTATGGATATGTAAACTTAACCACCAATGATACCAACTATTCATCTGTATCGGTAATTACTCCTCCCGTAAACGGAACATTTACACTTAATATTTCCACCATTGAATATATACCGGAACCCGGTTATACCGGAACAGATTCTTTGCAATACATCATCTGTTCATCGGCCTGTTCACAGGCTTGTGATACGGCATGGTTAACTATCAGTGTAAATCCATTAGCTACAGTTATTATTCCGCAGGTAATTACTCCCAACAGCGATAACTTTAATGATATATGGACCATTACTAATTTGAATTTATTTCCTGAAAATGAAGTAATCATTATGAACCGATGGGGAGATGTAGTTTATCAAGCTCAACCTTATAACAATGATTGGCAGGGACAATCAAATTCAGGAATTCAAATGTTTGGGAACACACTTTCAACAGGTACTTATTTTTATATATTAAAATTAGGACCTACATACGAACCTATTAAAGGATTTTTAGAACTAATCAAATAAAAAAAGGAATATGAACAGAATCAATAAAGAGACTTGTTCAAGAATACAAAACCTAAAAATATAAACTATGAATAATGTTATTTTAAAAATAAAACTGGCAGGATTATTCCTAATAGGAGTTTATCCAATGCTATTCGGACAACAAAGATCCAGTTATAATATGTATAATATTTATCAGCCGATTGTTAATCCGGCAGCTATGGGGAGTTATGATCAGTTAACAGCTACTGGATTATTCAATACACAAATGGTTGGGTTCGATGGTGCTCCCATTAATTTTCTGGTTGATGTAACTGCACCGGTAGCAAAAACAAATCTTATTATTGGAGGGCAAATAATGCATGATAGGATAGGTGCAAGAAATAAGACTCAGGTATCAGCATCGTTTGCGTACAGGATTCCTATCAACCTTCGCAATTACATCTCTCTTGGATTAACAACATCTGTACAATTGACGGACGCTAATTTTAACGAACTTATTCAAAAAGATCCCAATGATCCTCTTGTATTAAATCAGTCTTATCAATTATGGTCGCCCGATTTAAGATTTGGGGCCTACTACTTCAGAGATAACTTTTATGCAGGAGTTTCGGTTGAAAATATATTTACAACAAGTTTTGATCAACCTTCAGTAAGAGTAAATTCGGAAAACATACACTTTAATGTACATACCGGATATGATTTTAAACTATCTCCATGCTTTAACCTTCAACCCTCTGTTTTATGGAGACAAGTATCAGGGTCCTCTACTCAACTGGATGTAAATCTTCAGTTAAAGTATAAAGACAGATTTGGTGTAGGATTATCATATAGAACAATCAATACTTTGGTATTTCAAACCAATGTAAAAATTGCAGGAAAATTCACTATGGGATATTCATTCAATATGGGAATGGGGATGGCAAATCGTACCGAGTACACAGGGCATGAAGTAATTCTTATGTATAAAATGTCAAAATCTAAGAAAAAAGTTGCAATACAAACACCACACTATTAAAATCAATCAAAAATGAAAAAAAATATGAAAAAATACTTAGCAGGATTACTTGTATTCATAGCAGTACATACTATAAATTCGCAACGAATGGCAATTGATATGGCAGAAGAATATATTAATGCCAGAGAGTATCACCAGGCAATACCTGTTCTGCATAAATTAGCAGCGTTTAAAAACACCGATTTATGGAAGTATAAATTAGGATACTGTTATTTAAAAACCAGAAACTTTCAGGCTGCAGATTCTGTATTCTCACTAATAACAGAAGCCCCTGTTGCTGATTTTTATCTGAGTTATGGTGAAGTAAAACAAAGCATAGGTAAGTATCAAGATGCACTTTATTTACTCGATCAATATAAAAAATTACATTCAATCGATCCGTCTGCGGCTAATATGATTACTTCTTGTGAATATGCAGCAAACCATAATAAGGTAAATGATTGGCATATTACAGTAAACCCATCTTTTATGGACGGTATTTATACAGGAGGATGCTTTTTTAATAATTATATCTGGTTTGGTTTTGATAAAAGTGTATCCAATGGTAATCCCTTTGGCTTACCTGACCATAATATATATGCAAGTAATGCTGATTCACATTTTACCGAATATGAACCCAATGATGTACTTGCACAATCAAAATACCATATTGGAGGAATCAGTTTTAGCAAAACATCAGATGAAGTAATTTATTCTATCCAGGATTCTGAGATGGGCTCTACCACAGATAAAAAGTTATCTCAACACCGTATTAGTATTAAGTATTTAAATACACTTAATTTAATGGTAGGAACTTTTGATGGTAAACATATTGTATCAACGAAATCCTTTTTATTTAATAGTAAAGAATATTCGTGCATGCATCCTTGTATTTCTTCCAGTGGAAAGGTTTGTTATTTTTCCAGTGATATGCCGGGCGGTTATGGGGGATTTGATATTTATAAATTGGAAAAAACAGGAGAAGAATGGTCACAGCCGATAAATATGGGAGCAAATATCAACGGAACCGGAGATGAAATGTATCCATATGAATACAAAGATTCAGTACTATATTTTTCATCAAATGGATGGCCCGGTTATGGTGGAGCTGATATTTTTAAATCAAAGATATGGCATCAGCAACCCGGAGTTCCTATAAATATTGGTTTACCTGCCAATTCAAGCGCTGATGATTTTGGAATTAATTTTATATCTTCCAATGCAGGCTATTTTTTCTCTAACAGAAACAATTTACCGGGTATTGATGAAATGTTCAATTTTGATTTCCCTATTGTAATTGATTACGATACAACGAAAGGAATTATACTGGATGCATTAACGCAAGAGCCTTTGGCAAATACTAAAATTACTATCATTGATAAGGATTCTTCGATTACGCAATTAAGTACTGATGAGAATGGGAGTTTTAATTTCAATAATATGTTGCCTAATGTAGTATACAAAGTTAAGGCAGAAAAAGACAAATATCAGGATAAAGTGATTGAGATTAATTCAAATAACGAAGGTACGATTAACGTATCAATGGAATTGGATCCAATACTTGCATTGAATTCCATTTTTACCTTACACAACATATTATTTGAGTATAATGATTATCGTTTGACCCATGAATCTATGTTAATACTGGATCGTGTAGCTTTTGTAATGCTTAAAAACCCGAACACCGTTTTTGAATTAAGTGCACATACTGATGCACGTGGATTTTATAACGATAATCTGGTACTTTCTCAGAAAAGAGCAGAATCAACAGTATATTATTTATTGTCAAAAGGAGTAAGTATCAAGCAGCTGATTCCGGTAGGATGTGGAGAAAAATTTCTAAAAAATTTATGCGACAGTGATTCAAGATGTTCAGAAGCGGATCATGCAGTCAACAGAAGAGTTGAAATAAAAGTAGTACTACTTGGAAAATAAATAGTTCTTTTCATTCATACTTGGGTTGGTTAATTAAAGGGGTTACATATTATGTAGCTCCTTTTTTATGGTATAATATTACCGTATTTTACTAAGTTTTAACCCAGATAAATAGGCTTAAATAAGGCAGCTATTTTATTGTTTTATTATAAATTGCTCCGTTAGTTCAGGTCGTTTCTTCATACCGGAGTTAAAACTTTGGCAGGGTTGTTTATTGTAGTTATACATCTTATACGAAAGTATGTATTTGGCTATTTATAATTGAAACTTTATGAATGTATGAATTCAACAGAATATATAATTTTCTAAGTTATATAGTTGAGATATCCACATTCTTATAAATATTCCTCACTTAAAGAGCATAAGTCTTATCGGGGATTTAGTTAGTGATGTGAATAGAAATAAAAATTTGAATTTATGAATGACGCAAAAAAAATACAAAAAAGCAGATAGCTTTTTTGTATTTATAAAAAATCCGCCCCTATATCTTTGAAATAAAACAATTAAATACTGATAACAGGAGCGGGATAAATTGTTGATTGTAAGAGTCTAAATATCAGTTGGCAGATCATTTAATACCACAAGTGAAATCAAAAAACCAACGAAAAGAATTAATAATAAATATTCCATTATGTGCTTTTTTATTGGTTAATGAATAAGTGACAGTTTTGTACTGCAGCATTTTTTAGATGGATACATTTTATATGAGATTGGTTGATTTTTTTACCCTGATAAACCAAAAACGGTGATGGCCAGATGAATGTAGAAAAAAGCAAAATTGTTAATAGTTTCATAGTTTTTATATTAATAATTACGTCAAATGTAAAAGACATACACCCTACTATACTTAGGATAATTACGCCATTTACTAAGTATTTTCCGTAGTTTTTAATATAAAAACCATCTTGGATTTATAGGATTACTTGAAATATTTATAAATATTTAAGCGAAAAAAGATTGATATTAGTTTTAACCATATTAAGCAATAAAAAATCAGTTAGGGTCGTTGATTTTTCGACAAAATTTTTACTTAGATATGATGAATGAAAGAGAGATATTATAAACCGCTTTGCGGTGAGTTTCTTGAGTCTTTATTATTTACTCTTAACCTGTACGTTTTTTGCCAGAGTTTTAAACCGTACTCCACTTTCTTGAACTACCGTAATAGTTACATGACCCGTTTTACTTTTATTGATGTCACGTACGATTCCTGACTTTCCTTTATGTGTACCTGCGATTACTTCGCAAAAGTCACCGTCTTTAGGTGTATTTATCATTTAATTCCGTTTTATTTATCTTCTGGTTTACCCGGTTTTTCTTGCTTAGACCGTAGTTTTATTGAATCATTCAGTTGTGTATAAAAATCCACTTCTGTTAATACCCATTTATTGTTTTTACGAGTAAAAATAAAATGGTCATATACCAGATTTTTACCGTTGTAATGACCGTCAATAGCTTGCCTAGTTTCCAAATCATATACGTATCGAATGGTATATGCTGCTATTTCGGCAGTAAAACTATCTTTTTCATCATAGGATGAATCTTCGGCATTTACGATAGTTATGGAGTCAATCTCGGCGGATGTACAATGAAATCCATATCCTTTATCAGCGAGTTCAACCCATTTTTGTTTCCATAAGTTTTGTAATTCATCTGAGGTATATTCACTTACATAAAAAGTGGTTTTTTTAGACCATGACATGATGGATTGGTTATAAATCACCTCTGCTACTTGTTTCATTTTTTTCTCATTCCAGAAAGAATCAATTTTAGAAAAGTCTTGTAAAAATTTCTGTACTGCATTTTTTTTGACCATCCGCATGATGGTACGTATACCCAACCAAACAAAAAAACCAATGAAGGCTAAAAATGCGACCCATGTAATGAGGTCACCTAACCATCCATCAAATATGCTTTTGGGCTCATCACGATGATAGTAGTAATGAGCCTGTAATATAAATAGGTTTGCAATTGATAAAAGGTACATGTACGGTTTAGTTATTGTTACGCTAATTTAATCATCTTTTATTTAGTATAATTGTACTATATATGAAAAGAATACTTGTAACAGGAGCTAATGGGCTTTTGGGTCAGAAACTAGTTTACAGAATGAGGTGGATGAACAATGTGGTTTGTATTGCTACCGCAAAAGGCCCCAATCGTTTACTATATCAAGATGGTTATGAATATTATGATGCTGATATTACCAATCATTCAAGAATGAGGGAAGTAATAGAGAGCTCAAAACCTAATTACATTATTCATGCAGCTGCAATGACAAATGTAGATACTTGTGAAACCGAAAAAGATCTTTGCAAAAAAATTAATGTAGATGCAGTAGAAAATCTGGTAAATATATGTAATGATTTAAATATTCATCTTGTACATGTTAGTACTGATTTTATCTTTGATGGTAAAGAAGGACCCTACAATGAAGAAGCAAAGCCTAACCCCCTTAGTTATTATGGATGGAGCAAATTGGAAGCAGAAAACTTAGTTCAACAAATGAAGGGCCCATGGTCAATCATAAGAACAGTATTGGTCTATGGGATTGTAGATAACATGAGTAGAAGCAATATTGTTTTATGGGTAAAAAATTCATTAGAACATGGGAAAATAATTCATATTGTGAATGATCAATGGAGAACCCCTACATTAGCTGAAGATCTTGCAGAAGGTTGTTTATTAACTGCTTTAAAAGATGCAAAAGGAATATTTAATATTTCAGGAGAAGAACTCATGAGTATTTATGAAATTGCACAAAAGGTAGCCGACCATTATCAATTAAATAAAGAGTTGATACAACCTACCGATAGCATTTCATTAAACCAACCGGCTAAGCGTCCACCTAAAACAGGATTTATTATAGATAAAGCTAAAAAGCAATTAGGATATTCCCCTACGAGTTTTATTGATAGCTTACAGCTGTTAGATCAACAAATGAACTAATCATTTATAGAATTATGGATCAACAAAAATTTATTACAACACTACAGTCAGGGTATCAATTTCAAGGAGAAAAAATTCTTTTAGGTGCAGGGATGTTAGAGGGGAAGCTTGTACAAGAATCGTCAGTCTCAATCCCATTGGCAACAATGAATCGTCATGGATTAATTGCCGGTGCCACAGGGACAGGAAAAACCAAAACTTTACAGTTGTTAGCAGAACAGTTAAGCTCAAAGGGAGTACCTGTTTTAATGATGGATATCAAAGGTGATTTAAGTGGAATTGCAGCAGAAGGGGCAGCTAACGATAAAATTACTCAGCGACATGAAGCCTTAGGTATTCCATATACACCTCATAAAAATCCTGTACAGTTTCTTACACTCAGTAACGAAAAGGGAGCCAGGTTAAGAGCTACTGTAAGTGAATTTGGTCCGATTTTATTTGGTAAAATACTAGAGTTAAATGATACTCAGCAATCAGTAATTACTGTTTTATTTAAATATGCTGATGATAAAGAGTTACCATTATTGGACTTAAAGGATATCAAAAAACTATTACAGTTTTCTATTGAAGAAGGGAAAGATCAAATTACTTCTGAATATGGTAAAATCAGCACAGCTACTACAGGAACTATTTTAAGAAAAATCATCGAGTTAGAACAACAGGGGGGAGACGTTTTTTTTGGAGAACGTTCGTTTGATGTTGAAGACCTACTACGTTTAGATGATGCAGGTAAGGGGTACATCAATATGGTAAGGTTATCGGATTTACAAGATAGACCCAAACTTTTTAGCACCTTTATGTTATGTTTATTGGCGGAGATATATCAAACTTTTCCTGAAGAGGGTGATGATAGTAAACCCAAACTGGTGATATTTATTGACGAAGCACATCTTATTTTTAATGAAGCCAGCAAAACATTACTTAACCAAATTGAGACAATTATAAAACTAATCAGATCAAAAGGAGTAGGGGTATTTTTTTGTACACAAAACCCTATCGATATCCCCGATGCTGTATTAAGTCAGTTAGGATTAAAAATTCAACATGCTTTAAGAGCTTTTACTGCTAAAGATAGAAAGGCCATTGTAGCAGCATCACAAAATTATCCCATTACTGAGTTTTATAAAGTAGACGAAGTATTAACTGTTTTAGGTATTGGCGAAGCTTTTGTAACTGCGTTAAATGAAAAAGGAATACCGACCCCATTAGTACATACTCTGTTACAAGCACCTGCATCAAGGATGGATATTTTACAACCTGCCGAGATAGATCAAATCAACTCCACTAGTTTTTTAGTCAAAAAATATAATGAAGAAGTGGATCGTGAAAGTGCTTATGAAATATTGAATGGTAAATTAAAAGATGGAGGAGTATCTACTCATAAACCTGATGAAATAAATAAAAACATTTCAGAACCAACAATTAAATCAACAAAAAAGCCACAACCTAAAGGGGATGATAGTAGTGTAATTGGAGATGCATTAAACAGCGGTACAGGAAAAATTGTAGTGAAGGAAGTTACCAGAGGATTGTTAGGCGTATTAGGTTTAGGTAGTAGAAGCAGAAAGAAAAAATCAGGATGGTTTTAAAATAAAAGGGGAGTAGCCCAACTCCCCTTTATCAATCATGTACTCTTGTGTATGAATACATGTTGAGGAAAATTTTATAATGAACCAATCAATTCTTTGAGTTGTTGTTTTGAAAATTCTTTCATTTCTATTTTACCCACAGGCTCACCGGCAACTATATCTTTAGCACCAACCAAGATTTTATTATCTTCTACTTGAATAGCCAAAACAGTTCCCTCATACCCTTCAGGAATATTGACAAATTCAAGTTTCTGACCATTTGAATAAGCCGGCATAATTGAATTAATCTTTTTAAGAACCAATTTATAATCAGTATTCAGATTCTTAGTATCGGCAGCGAGTGGAACATTTACGAGTGGTTTACCAGAGTTGATGAAGCGGTCACAATTAATCCATCCTAGTTTGTTAGAGGAAAATGCATATTCCATGGTTCCTGATTTGGTTGAATCTATAGGCATATTATTATTTAATGCACGATCTTTTTGTTTAAATTTCGTATACCAATCATAATAAGATAAATATTTGTTTTGTTGACTTACTAATCTAATTCGTCTATTTTGAAATTTAACCGTAATAGTTTCATTGATAGGTTCAGTATTTATTTTTTTATTTTTTTTCTTTCTGTTAATCCATGATTGACTATCGTACACATTCCATTTAGTTAGACTTTCCATAATAGGAAATAGTGCTGATTTTACTTCATCAGGTAAATTATCTGCAGCTTCTACGGAAATAAGATTTCCCTTGTAATCAACGGTAAATATGATATCTGTTGTTTTTTTGAATTTTCGGAAAGATTTGTCAAGCGTATTTGTGTATTTGGTTTGCAAGTAGTTATTAAAATATTTAAGAGTTCTTTTAGGAGTTGCTCTTCTGTAATATGAATTATTATTAGCCATGTAACCCGTAGGTTGATATCCCTGAGCTGACCCAACACCATTTAACCAATTGATGTTTCCCTTTTTATCTTTTTTCCCTTCAAAAAGCTCCATCCCTTTTTTTTCTTTTCCGGTTTTATCAGGAAACCCTAACTCAATAGACTTATCTTTTTTCAGGCCAACTTTTTTTCCATTCACAAAAGCTTCAATATTAATGGTGCCGGCTGATTCAATTATATGTTCGTTAGAAACCGTACCAAGGTTACCCATCAACAAAGCTTCTTTACCATAGTATTCCTGAACATGTAAACTAACCATACTGTTTTCATCTTCTTCAGGAATGTCAAAGGAACCTTTTGGGATATAAATACGGGTACCTTCACTGCAGGTAATGGATATATCTTTTTGATGGTTTATTTGAAACTTCTGAACAGGAGAGTTGAATTCATCAAATAAGGATTCTAATGTAATGTGTTCAGAATCAGTGTAACTCTTATCATTGTGTATAACTGACTGATAATCTATATCTTTTAATTTTCCCTCCTCTAATTTGCTGTTATTGAGCTTGTTTGGCTTGGTTTTTGCTGTATTTTCCGTTGCAGTAGTTATAGAATTGTTCCTTTTGGATAGAACGGATGATAAAGTTGTTTGTGAAGTAGAAACCGCCTGAGAAGAATAGCTCGGTTTCTTATGATGACAGCCGGTTACAGCAATTGCAGCTAATAGCACGATTGCTGATAAATGATAACTCTTCATAGTTGTAAAATTTAGAGGAGAGGTCTATGCCATTTCTATTGGGTTTCAATTAATAACTTTTTGACTTATTATAATATTGTATTGGGGTGATACTCTGATGGATGATAAGATTTAAGATTGTTCTTTAACCTATTTATTATTAATGAATTAAATTAGCACCAATTAAAACCACAATTTATGAAGAAAATATTACTTGTATTATTTTGCAGTCTATCTATTATTCTACATGCTCAAATTGATTTTCCCAATGGAGGCATGGAAAACTGGGAAAATGTTGGAAGTGACACAGAGGAACCTTTGGAGTGGAATTCAATCAAAACAGGAGATTTATGTGGTTTTTGTGCATTAGGAGCGCAAAAATTATTATATAGAGAGGGAGGTGCTGGTAATTTTCATTCTGGTCTATATAGTGCAAGAATAGTTACAAAAAATTTCGGAGGTATTCAAAATGGGGTTATGACTTTAGGACGAGTAACAGCTCCCAATACGACGCCTTCAAATGGATATAATATTACTGTACAAAGCAATCCTGCTTTTAATCACGGAGTTAACTCACAGCCTGATAGCCTTGTTTTTTGGGCTAAGTATGTTCCTCAAGACGCTACTGACTCGGCACGTGTATCTGTTGTTGTTCATGATAATTATGATCTCCGTGATCCTCAGGATGGGGGATCAACTCCACATGTAAGATCCAGAGCTGTTAGAAATTTCAGAACAGGAGGCGTTTTTGTAAGGATGTCAATCCCTTTTACGATAATTAATGCAGGTATTACACCCACTTATGTAATCGCAACTTTTACTTCAAGTAAAACTCCTGGAGTTGGAACAAATAACACAACATTGTATATTGATGATGCAGCTTTGATATATAACCCTGTGTTAACAACAAATACAATCTCTCCACTTGTGTATTATGTTTCAGCAAGTCAAGGTGCATCAGTAAATGTACCTTATACTGTAACAGGTACTGTTAATGCAGGTAATGTATTTACTGCTCAACTTTCAAATAGTTCAGGATCATTTGCATCTCCTGTAAATATTGGTAATTTATCTTCTACAGCATCAGGTACAGTTTCTGCTACTATTCCGGCAGGTACAACTAGTGGCACCCAGTATAGAATCAGAACTATAGGATCCAATTATCCTGTAACAGGAACTAATAATGGGACTGATATACAAGTAGTATTGGTATCCAATTCAATCGCTCCAACTGCAACACAAGACATTCAAGTGAGTACCAATGGTACTGCTATATCAGTTACAGAAACGGCAGGAGTATTATCAAGGGAGTGGAAATATGCGACTACTTCCGGGGGGCCTTATTTGTCTTTTGTACCTGCAGAAACAGGAACATCTTATACTCCTAATTTTGCAACAGCAGGTTCTTATTATGTAGTTTGTGAAACTACTTATCCAAACGGAATTGTAGTTACCAGTAATGAGGTTCAAATAAATGTAGTGGGTAATAGTGTTTCACCATCAGGTTCACAAAGTATTTTGGTGAGTGTAAACGGTACTACTTTAAATGTTACTGAAACCCCAATCGGAACTTCTCGTGAATGGATGTTCTCTACTACTCCAGGTGGACCCTATTCATCATTTGCCCCAACAGAAACGAGTACTTCTTACATTCCTAACTTTGCTTCACCAGGAGTATATTATGTGGTTTGTGTAAGTACAATTAGTTCTATTAGTTGTACAAGTAATGAAGTGGTCATCAATGTAGGGTCAGCAACTTTATCAACCGGAACTATCATAGGTTCACCTTTTGAATTTAGCCCCAATGCACCGGATGCAAGTGTTTCAGTACCATATACTGTAAGTGGTGCTTTAAATCCGGGTAATACATTTACGGCTGAATTATCGGATGCTAGCGGATCATTTGTTGCACCAACCGTGATTGGTTCTGTAAGTGCTACTACCAGCGGAACGATTAGTGCTACTATTGACCACACTACTTTAGATGGCACCGGTTATAGAATTAGAGTAACCGCTTCTGACCCTGCTATTTTAGGATCAGATAATGGTACTGATTTAATTGTTGACCAATTCGATAATTCAGCAAGCCCATCAACTACACAAAATATTATGTATGGGGTAAATGGTACTCCAATTGCTGTAACAGAATCTCAAACCTCTACCCGTAATTGGAAATTTGCTACGGTATCTGGTGGACCCTATTCTGAATTTACTCCAACAGAAACAGGAGCCTCTTATACTCCTAACTTTGCAACACCCGGTACTTATTATGTAGTTTGTGTTTCTGAAAACGTACATAATGATACAGTGGTTTCTAATGAAACTCAGATTAACGTAGGTAATGGAACTAACTTAAATACTTCGTCAGTAGGGAGCTCTACTTATTATTTATCACCTAATGCAGTGGTAACTGATAATGTAACCTTTACATCTGATATTATATTTGCAGGAGGTAATACATTTACAGCAGAAATTTCAGATGCAACAGGAAGTTTTGCTTTACCAACTATAATAGGAACACTATCATCTTCGTCTATAGCCCCAGTACCAGTTACCATCCCTAATGGATTGACAAACGGCACAGGATACAGGATAAGAATAAACTCATCATCACCGGCTGTTACAGGTACAGATAATGGAGTTGACCTATCTGTAGTTCAGTTTGAAATTAGTGCTACACCAATAGATACACAATATATTATTGTTAGCACCAATGGTACTCAGTTAAATGTAAATTCAACTCATCCTACAGGTGTTTCGAATGAATGGAAATATAAAATAGGACTAAATCCTTACACTTCATTTATACCTGCGGAAACGGGGACTGATTATACCCCAAATTTTGCTTCTGCTGATGTTTATTATATTAAATGTTTTGGTGTGAATATGTGGAATGATACTGTTGAAACAGAACAAGTAGTTGTATATGTTAATACATCAAGTATTGAAGATGAAAATGGAGGTAAAATCACGGCCCAATACTTTAATGATGTATTAAACATCAATCTTTCCGAATCTAATATTAATTCACCTAACCTAGAAGTTTTAAATATGTCAGGGCAGGTTTTATATACTAAAAATTTAGTTGCACATACCAATAATATAATACCTGTTGAATTAAGCACAGGCTTATATGTTTGCCGAATTACAGGCGATGGAAAAGCTTATTCCATCAAGTTTGTAAAGCCTTAATTCAAAGAATATATATCATTGTTTATGAGCCATCCGCCTTATTCGGATGGCTTTTTTATTATTAAATATTTGATTATTAGTATTTTGTACTAGTGTAAAAAATTGACTGTATATTTATTTAGACTATTTCTAAATAAAGAAAAACATATATCTTTGTCTGGTATAAACAAAAAATATGGCATCCACTATCAATATACTTATTGCAGATGCACATTACCTGGTTAGACAGGGGCTGCGTCACATATTTAATGATAAGCCCGAATACAGAGTAGTGGCTGATACGGATGACTATCATGCGGCTGTTGCACTATCACTTACCTATCAACCGGATGTAGTAATTATAGGATTGAATGTATTGGGATCTAATGCTATCAGTACCATTGATTATATCATGAAAAACCTACCCAAACAAAAGATTTTGGTGTTGGATAGTAATGAGAATGTAGCTGATATTATTCAGATTTTGAAATTAGGAGTTCATGGATACATTTTAAAACAATGTGATGAACCCGAAATATTAGATGCCATTCATGTGATTTTAAAAGGCAAAAATTTCTTCTGTTCCAATGTTTTAAAATTAAACAATGAAGATGTAAGTTGTTGTGGTTCGGAAGTGGATTGTAAACATGCCATCATTAATTTAAGTGATCGCGAAATTGAAGTATTGGAACTGATTTCACAAGGGCTTACCAATAAAGAAATTGCTGATAAAATATTTTTAAGTTCTCATACCATCGCTACGCACCGCAAAAACCTAATGAAAAAGTTTAAAGCAAAAAATAATGTTGATTTGGTCATATCAGCTATCAAGGAAAACTTTATAGCACCATAATTTCTATAAAAAATATTCTTGTATATTTATAAGCATCCACCAAAACGGATGCTTTTTTTATAATACCAAATATGACTAATCAATTCAACAGATATAAAAACAATTGGGTAATTCAGTTTTTATTCAGTTTGTTGATAGTAATACTTACCAGGTTGCCATACCTCACAGGACCACATTTATATTTTGATGGAGACGAAGCGATAATTGGGATTATGGCTCAGGACCTTTTACAGGGTAAAAATATACCCGTATATTTTTATGGTCAGCAATATGGATTTTCATTTTTTGAGGTACTATCTACTGCGATAGGCATATTAGTATTTGGGAATACTGTACTTGCATTAAAAACGGGTGGGATGATTGTTTTTTCAATAGGCATTTTTTTTCTATTGCGAATTTGCATTAAAAAAAATATCACATTCTGGGTCTCATTGTGTATTGTTTTTGCGATAAGCTGTTTTCCAACATGGTTATTATGGGCTACTAAACCAAGAGGAGGATATGTTACCGCTTTTGCATGTGTTTCTGCTATGATGTATATACTTCAGTTTAATAAAGCGAACTTCAGATCTGTAATTCCGGTATGTATTTGTGCCGCCATAGCCATACATTCTCAGATATTAATATTAATGCCCGTTAGTTTTTATATTCTAGTATGGTTGGTTAGTGAAAAAAAAATATTTCTGATTTTTTATACACTCAGTGTTTTTTTATTGGCAGTAGTTGTATTTAAGCTGCCGGCATATTTAAATACACCCTTCTGGAACCCTCCTTTAAATACAACATTGCATTTTAAACATTTAAGTGAAATATATAAAGACCTTATTCCAATAATTAACAGCTCTTATTTTTATGATGTTATATTTTATCCGAATACCTTTTTAGTATATATAAGCATAATCTATTTTATAATCCCACTATTCATTTTTATATACATATTGATTGGCAAATCAAAAAAAAGATTAAGATTATTATTGTATTTATTGTTGGGTACTTTATTGTCATTAATATCTATTGGTATGATGCATGGAGGAATATCACGTTATACACTGGGTTTTTTTACTGGATTGATGTTGATGATATTTGTAATTGTATTTATTTATGTAGAACTGAAAGAAAAATGGTATCGCCAAATACTATTAATGTTAGTTTTGGTTGGGACCGGATGCTCATACGGTATTAGAAGTGTTCCTGCTTTTTGGCAAGAACAGAAAAAAAATGACATGGTATTATATAATGGTCTGCTGAATAAACTAAATGAGCATAACATTAGTCACGTATTTGTTATGGACCTCATGATGCAATGGATGTTGAGTTTTTCAGGAGTTTCTGCCAGAAGTACCTCACATGAAGAACGAATCGATAGATTCCTGTTAAATGTAGATAAGTGTAATGACCAATCCGGTTGCAAAACTGCGTTGGTTGGATTAGTAGGTTATTTCCAGTATAATGATTCAACTGGTAATTGGGATAGAAATAAGGTGATTGTAAACGATAGATTCTTTTTTTACCCTAACCCTAAACCCCAGCATTTACAGGCAGCCGGCTTCAAATAATGAATATTTATATTGATATGCTTGTGTAATTAATATTAATTCATTTCATTTGAACATATTAATCCAAAACTCAACATCATGAAAAAAATCATTACAGTTTTTACAGTTACCAGTTTTATTCTCTTTTCATGTGGCCTTATTCCACAGAAAGTTGAAAAAAATGGGGTTCGTATTGAATACTCAAAAGATGTAACCAAAGAAGACGCTACTAAGTTAGTTGATTACCTTGGTGCCAATAACGAAGATGGTACTACCAAAGATTTTAAACTATCAAAAGAAGGAGATGGGTTTAAAATTAAAATGGTAACCAGATCCGGCTTTAGTATGGATGAAAAAAATATCGAATTAATGGAAGATTTCGCTTGTGAAATCTCTAAATCAGTGTATGGTGGTAAAAGCGTAGTACTTGATTTATGTACAGACACCTGGAGCTTAGAAAAATCAATTACAACAGATAATTGTGAAGAGTTTGAAATGGCAGGAAAAGAAAGCAGAATGTTTGGTGAGGTTGAATTGTTCTATGGTGAAGCTATTAGTGAGCAACAACAATCTGATGTTGGGGATTACTTAACAGATTATTTTGGAAGTGATGTAGCTCGTACCTTTGTTATTGATAAAGTGGGTGATACAGGAGTATTAAGTATTGTTGTTACAGATAAAAGGTATTATGAAGATGAAGATAAATTAGATATTTATAGGATTATTGCCTGTGACCTTACTAAAGTACTAGGGTTTACCACTAATGTACATATGTGTGATGAATACATGAAAAAACAAAAAGAGGTACCACCCGCAAAATGTGATAAATAATTAATTAAGCCCCGTTATAGCGGGGCTTTTTTTTTACATTTGTAGCGTGAAAAATGTATTGGTCATTTTTTTTCTCATTCTGTTTTGTGTTCAACTAACATTAAAAACAAGTATAGTTGCTTACTATCATTTGTATGATAAGTATACTGCCAAAGAAAACTGCCAATACAAAACCATGACCATTTGTAAGGGAAATTGTTTTGTTGTTACGAAGATTAAAATGATATCTTCTGAAAATCAGGAGAAAAAATCAGAAAAACCTGCTATTGATTTTACAAAAATTAATGATATCATTTCTGATTATACAGTAAGCTTCGAAAAATCAGTTACTGTTGCTAATGTTCAATTTTATTTGCCTGTTATTTTGCATGTCTCTAAGGCAAAACTACACTCCTTATTGAAGCCACCTATGGTATGATTTTAAATTTTTTGTTCAAATTTTTAAAATCAATGTATGAAAAAATATTTTTTATTGTTTTACCTGATTACTCAGGTAAATGTCCTATTGGCATGTGATGCTTGTGGCGCTGCTGTGGGACCGGTTTATCAGGGAATTTTGCCCCAATATACACGTCATTTTGTTGGAATCAGATATCAGTTCAGAAATTTCTCTTCCAGAGGATTATCTGATCCTGCAGGTATAATCACCAATCATGAATATTACCATAATTGGAATATTTATGCAAGATTAAGTCCACACAAAAGAGTGCAGGTTTTTATTAATGCACCCCTTTGTTATTATCTGCAACATGATAAAGGTGAAACAAGAGAATTCGTAAATCCGGGTGACATATGGACGTATTGTCAATACCAAATAATTAGAACCCCTGATTCTATCTCCTCCAAATCAATACATTCATGGATGGCTGGAGCTGGCATTAAACTTCCTACCGGAAGGTATAATTTATATGATAAGGTAGGTTTTTATGAAAGAAATATGCAGCCTGGTACAGGGAGTTGGGATTTTCTCATAGGATCCAATTATACAGTACGTTGGAAAGGTTGGGGATTCAATGCTGAGGTGAATGCTAAAATCTCTACATTAAATCCAGATAGGTATTTATACGGACATCAGCTATCAGTTGGAGCCAGAGGTTTTTATTGGCATAAAATCAAATCTGCCTCATTGATTTTTTCAGCGGGTGTGAATTATGATTACCGAACTAAAGACTTTTATCTGCAGCAATACCAACCTACAACAGGAGGTTACCAATTAAACCTCGGAGTATCAACAGATGTCTATATTAAAAAATGGGCACTAGGAATAGACTGTAGAATACCGGTTTTTGCACAATTAGGTGGAGGATTGATACAGCCCGGTGTACAATTAACTTCACAAATATTATTTATGTTTTAATGTTTAACTTTTTTAAATTAGTCATATGAAAAAATACATTTTTGTTCTTGTTTTATCAGGAATCGTTTTATTGAGTTGTCAACATCAACCTGATCCACAACCTACAGCTCCTACTGTGGTGGTGAGTGCTCCTGTATCAGGATTGTATAATAATGGTGATACTTTATTTTTAAATGCTGATTTATCAGACGAAGATGAATTGCATGAAGCATTGTAAGAAGTAATACTGATACCATGTTTAGTTTTGCACCAGCTGTGCATGCTTTGGAAACCTATCAGGTAGATACGTTTTGGATAGTGAATGGTATTCTTGGAATGACTTCAGGTTTTGCATCGTTTGAAGTAGCAAACCATCATGATAAAACTACTACTATTAATGTACCAGTTACTTTAATACCGTAAACGGCATACCGGCTGAAGCGATAGCTATAAGCCAATAAAATTAGCCCGACTTTACTATTGTTAGTAGATATAAGAATACCAGCAGTAGTTTAGTTGGGCTTTTTTATTGGCTTATACTAAAGCAGAAGACGGACATATGCCCATAACAAAAATTAAAATGGATATCCTACGGCTACATTATATCTAACCATATCAGGAGTTAAATTAGCAATAACCCAACGTTGACCGGCAGGTAAACGTGGATCACGGAATGGAAATGCCACATCTAAGCGGAAAATAAAAAATCCGAAATTTAAACGAAGTCCGGCTCCGGCACCGAAGGCAAGCTCTTCAATAAACTTACTGGAGAATTCACCACCAGGTCTATACGAATCAGGATACATTAACCAAATATTTCCGAAATCAGCAAATACGGCCCCCTCTACAAAGCGATATATCTTTCCTCTATACTCAGCATTCACTAATATTTTTATATCACCTACCTGATCAACTCGTGTACTTGTTCCATCAATATAAGAGCCCGGTCCCATACTTCGGGGTAGAAATGCTCGAAGGTCATTACTACCACCAATAAAAAATGCTTTTTCAAATGGAGTAAGTCTTGAATTTCCATAAGGAATACCAACACCCAATAAAGCTCTAAATGCAAAACTATGATAGGGGTGAGGATGTACGTAATACCTGAAGTCGGCTTCGAATCTGGCATATTGCGAATAAGGAACACCTCCAAATACAGTTTGAAAACCATTAGCATCAGGCACAGCATTTCCAATTTTTGAAATCAATGCTAGTATGTTTCCACCCCATTGAATATTTCCTCTGAAAAAAATAAAATCTTTACGAGTATTTAAATCAAGTGAGTTATAGAGAAATGTATAAGAAGAGTTTTGTATGTAATGGGAGAAAAATGAATTGAGGACAAATAAATCATTAATGGAAATAATATATTTAGTGAAAGTATCTGTTCGCTGAACATTTACGTAGCTAATCTCAGCCAGGTTAAAAATATGTTTGATTCTAGCATTAGTATTCCACTCATAACCAAAATTGATAGAACCTACTGTTCTGCTATAGTCTGGTCGGGTTTGATAATTGAAACTTAATGAAAGCCTTGTTTTGGGTTTTACAAATTTTGGTATTCTATCAATTTTTATTGGAAGTAAAAACCTGTTAGCTAATAAGGATACGTTAATACCTGCTTCAACGGTGTTAAAAGGACCTAACCTGAATTGTGATAATGAATCGCTTAGGGCAGATGTTCCAATTTCGGCTCCAGCATATACTTTTACTTCCAGTTGTTCAGCTCCTTTAAATAGGTTTTTATTTACATAACTGGCAGCTAAGCTAATTCCTAGGTTACCCGCAGTATTTGTTCCCTGAGCTTCGACACCTAAATTTTGTTTTGGCATAGGTGATAATTCAACTACACAGTTGAGCAGGTTGTTTTTATCACCTGTTATGATTGGATAAAATTTAAGGTTGATGTATTTAAAGTTTCGTAATTCAGAAAGCGCTTTTTGAGTTTTAGTTTCATTTGAAGTGCTATAATATTGTCCCTTTTGGAAAAATATATTATGGGCAATAATCTTTGGGTTGTAGTTCTTTTTGTTATAAAAAATAAACGTATACTCTTTATACCTAACTGTATCAACTGTTTTTATATCCTCCGGATTAATCTGGTAATTGGGAATGACGAAAATTTCGTTAATCTTAAATTTTTTATGTTCAGTTACCTTTACGGTATCCTTTTTCCCGTTGATTTCTTGTACTACTGTAAAGTCAGGGGGTACTAATTTCATTCGCATAAAAATATGGCCTGAATCAGTAATCGTGTCAGCGGTATATTTCAGATAATCTTTATTAAAAAAGTAGTAACCATTATTTTTTAAAACTTCGGTAATTCGTACTCTTTCTTCATCAAATTTTTGAAGATCATACTTCATCCCATTTTTTAATTTGGATTTTTCTTCAATTGACATGATGTAATAATTAATCATGGGGTCATTAACTTCTTGCCTAATGGTATCCACATAATAGGCAGGTCCTCTGTTTACGGTATAAATAACAGTGGCCGTTTTTTTATTTAATATAACGGAATCAGTTACTGACGCTCTAAAAAATCCTTTATTTTGGGCATAGTTGGTAAGCAGTTCTTTTGACTTACGTATTTTAATACTGTCTAGTAGAACAGGTGCCTCACCATTTTTTTGTAACCATTCTCCAAATAGTAGAGATTCTTTTTTAAACTTCTTCGGCTTTTTATTTTCAGGTAATTTGGAATTGTATTCTGCAATTTTTTGATTCTTTTCGTTGAGTTTCATCAATTGCTTTTCCTTTTTTAATGCTAGCTTATCAGGATTAGGCAGATTGTATATTTGAAGGTAAAATCTCCAGAATCCTAAAAATTTTTTGTTCGTTCGGGGTAATACATACTCGGAAATATCATCCTTCTCAGATTTTTTTAGAGGTTTAGATTCAACTACTGAATTTTTTACGAGGAGGTATTCGTTCTCTTTCAGTCTTCGGGTAGGACTACAAGAAGCCAGCACAAGCAAAAGACCAAAAAAAATGATGAGCCGGTTTTTGTATCTCAAGACCTCTTAATTTTAATTTACAAAGGTACTAATATTCTTTAAACCCCTTGCATTTTGAGGGGTATAGCTCATTAGCCTTTTTTAAGAATCGGGCTCTTTGTATTTCTCGTATCTAAAAGCAAACTTTGTAATATGTTTAAAATCTTAATGCCCATTTTATGTTTAGCAGGTTGTTTTACTACAACTGTTAATTCAAAAAATACAGTAAATGTTGAATCTAATAATAACAGAGAACAAATGATATATAATGATACTACCACCCATGATACAGCTACATTTGGTGCCGGATGCTTTTGGTGTGTTGAAGCTATTTTTCAACGATTAGATGGGGTATATAAAGTAGAGTCAGGATATTCAGGTGGATCTGTAGTGAACCCAACGTATAAACAAGTGTGTAACGGAACTACCGGTCATGCCGAAGTTTGTCAAGTGTATTACAATCCCCAAATCATTTCTTTTGATGAATTATTAGAAGTGTTTTGGCAAACCCACGATCCTACTACACTTAATAGACAAGGAGCCGACTATGGAACTCAGTACCGTTCAGCCGTTTTTTATCACAATGCTTTTCAAAAAGAAAGAGCTGAATATTATAAGAAAAAATTAACGGATGATAAGGTATTCGGATCACCTATTGTTACTGAAATATCACTCTTCTCCATTTTTTATAAAGCGGAGGGTTATCACCAAAATTATTTTAATCAAAACGGAAGTGAGCCCTACTGTTCATTAGTTATTCAACCTAAAGTGGATAAATTTAAAAAAGCCTTTGCTGATAAGCTAAAACCCGGCGATAAAAAGTAGTTTTTAATCACATTTTGCGCCTATTGTTAATGTTGTAAATAGCTGATCATCAATTTTTTGCTTTGAATAAGTAGGGGGGCTTGTAAAATATACTACCTTTACCCTCCCAAAACACTCATAAGGTATGGTATATCTTGATTTTGAAAGTGATATTGAGCAGTTGGAAACTGAGCTGCAAAAAGTAAAAGAAGTAGCAGAGAAAACAGGCATTGATGCTAAAGATGCTATAAAAGCACTCGAAAAACAGCTACTGGAGAAAAAGAAAGAAGTGTATGGAAAACTTTCTGCCTGGCAAAAAGTTCAGGTGAGCCGTCATCCAGAAAGGCCTTACACCATTGCTTACATGGATTATTTAACCGGCAGTAACTGGATAGAATTACACGGTGATAGAAATGTGGCGGATGATAAAGCTATGGTTGGAGGATTAGGACAGATTGACGGTCATAGCGTCATGATGATTGGCCAGCAAAAAGGTATCAATACAAAAATGCGCCAGATTCGTCGTTTTGGAATGGCAAATCCTGATGGATATAGAAAGGCATTACGTTTAATGCGTATGGCTGAAAAATTTAATATTCCTATTGTAACGTTTATAGATACTCCGGGAGCTTATCCTGGATTAGAGGCAGAAGAAAGAGGGCAGGGTGAAGCGATTGCCCGTAATTTATTTGAAATGTTCCGAATCAAAGTTCCTATCATTTGTATTATCATTGGTGAAGGTGCCAGTGGTGGCGCATTGGGAATCGGTATTGGTGATAAAGTATTGATGCTTGAGAATACATGGTATTCTGTTATTTCCCCTGAATCATGTTCATCTATTTTATGGAGAAGTTGGGATCATAAAGAAAAAGCAGCTGAAGCTTTAAAACTCACCGCTGATGATATGTTGACGAACAAACTCATTGACGGAATTATTCCGGAACCTTTAGGAGGTGCTCATAGAAATATCGAAGAGTCTTTTGAAAATGTGAAGAAAGAAATTCTAAAATATTTACCTGCTTTAAAGAAAGAAAAGAAAGAAAAACTCATCCAGAAACGAATTGAAAAATTCGCCGGCATGGGTGTGTATACCGAGAAATAAGTTCAATATTCAAAGTTCAAAATTCGAAGTATATAGTTCGAAATTCAACTAAGGTGAAACTTTGAACTTTGAATTTCTAATTTTGAATATCATGTTAACCATTGAACCAGGGAAAATACCCACAGGATTATTACACAGTCAGCTATTAGCTGCCATTGCTCCCCGACCAATTGCATTTGCAAGCACAGTTGATAAACATGGAAATCCTAACTTAAGTCCATTCAGCTTTTTTAATGTGTTTGGAGTAAATCCTCCTATTGCTATTTTTTCACCTGCTAGAAGAGTGAAAAATAATACCATTAAACATACGTTGGAAAATGCCATGGATACCGGCGAAGTGGTAATCAATGTGGTCAATTATTCAATGGTGCAACAAACTTCGTTGGCAAGTACTGAATATGCGAAGGGGGTTAACGAATTTGAAAAAGCAGGGTTTACTGCCATTGCTTCTGAAAAAGTAAAACCTTTTAGAGTAAAAGAATCACCTGTTCAATTGGAGTGTAAAGTAAAAGAGATTATACATACCGGTACGGAAGGTGGTGCAGGAAATTTAATTATATGTGAAATTTTGTTGGTACACATCAATGAAAATGTGTTGGATGAAAATGGAAAAATTGATCAGCATAAAATTGATTTGGTGGGTAGGTTAGGGGGTGATTGGTATGTTCGTGCTGGCAAAGGGGCATTGTTTGAAGTAGAAAAACCATTAACGACTATGGGGATTGGCGTCGATCAGCTTCCTGAATCAATAAGATTAAGTAATGTACTTACAGGAAATAATTTGGGGATGCTGGGTAATGTGGAAACGATTCCAGGGAAAGAAGAATCGTTAGCGTATATTGACTCTGAAGATTTTAAAAAACTAATGGAGCAATTAGATCTTTGGGATTATACCAATCATGATCTGGCTAAAAAATTATTGTATAATGGCTACGTAAAAGAAGCCTGGTATTATTTAATATCTATCTCATAAATTTTTTCTATGATAATTTATAATGTTACTGTAAGTATTGATCCGGATATCCATGATGAATGGAAACAATGGATGATTGAAAAACACATTCCTGATGTATTAGCTACCGGGTTGTTTATTGATTCACGCATGAGCAAATTATTGATTGAAGAAGAAGGGGGAGGAATCACTTATAGTATTCAATATTCCCTTGAATCAATGGATAAAATGAAAGAATACGAGGAAAAACACGCCACTCGATTACGTGATGAACATACTAAAAAGTATGAAGGAAAGTTTGGGGCATTTAGAACCATGATGGAGGTTGCTGCTCATATCAAGTAAATATCTACCAATCTCATTATGAAAAGATTTTTTCTTCTCATTGTAAGTAGTATCACTGTTACTCTATTTTCTCAAGTAGTTAATATTGAAAGTCAACGTATTCATACAGATACAACCGGTTGGGATGGAACTGTTGAAGCAGGTTTTTCTGTGAATCAAAATAATACGGTATTGTTGAGTGCTACTACCAATGCTCATGTGCAGTACAAAACAAAAAAAGATGTGTACATGCTCTTGGGTAACTGGCGTTTTACCAATGGAGGTACGAACCGTTTTGTAAACGATGGAATGGCACATTTCAGATACAACCATTCATTTACCAAGTGGTTAAAATTGGAGGCTTTTACCCAGGTTCAATACAACCAACTACTCAATTTAAGATTTAGATACCTGGTTGGTATGGGGCCCCGTTTTAAAATGGTAGATAAACCCTATTTAAAATTATATTCAGGATTGGCTTATATGTTTGAATATGAGGAAAACGTTGGACCTGATACTGTAGAATACAACAACCGTTTTTCCGGTTACATATCATGGACCATTGAACCCAATAAAAATTTTTCGTTTGTAGCTACTACTTATTACCAACCTAAAATTACTGGATGGGATGATTTTAGAATCAGTGGAAATTATTCTCTCCGATTTAAAGCCTTTAAAAGGTTAGCTTTTAAAATAGAATTTATATTTCTCTACGATTCTCGCAGGCCACCGGGAATTGCACCTCTGGTGTTTAACGGAACCACCGGAATTGTTTTTAATTTAAGGAAGTAGAATATTATGGACAAAAAGTTTAAAATCTGGAAGTTTCTTGCGGCTTTGTTCTTGCCTATTGTTGTATTCTTTGTATTGTATGCAGTTAGCTCTATCATTTTTACCAAAATGTTTCCATCATTTTGTAGAATACCACTCATTTCAGAATTAGAAATGAACTACCATTGTTTTGTAATTTTAGGATTGTTTGTTTGTCAGTTACTTGCAGCTGTTATTATTTCAAATCGATCTAAGAATCTATTTGTTATTATAGGTTTTTGCATTAGTACTCTTCTCTTATTGATTCCCACCTTCGGGTCTGTTAAAGGAAAGATTACATATAAGAGTAAAATGATGAATATGAAAAACTGGAAAGAACCTTATGAACAAGATGAAATGGTGGGGTATTTTATTAATCATCGGGTATTTATAGGAAAAACATACGAAGAGGTTGTAAAGGATCTGGGAGAGCCTAAGTTGACAAAAACATCAGGAAAATATTTTTATGAAGTATGTGAAGCTCGTTGGATTTTTGAATTGTTTTTTGAGAATAATGTATGTGTTAGACAAGAATTATACTGTAATGGCAATGATGATTATTATAAGGAAAACCTCTAGATTATTTCTTAAACAAGAAAAATACTGCCAATACTAAAAAGCTAAAGCCGATTAAATGATTGAATCGTAAGGTTTCAGTTTTGAATACCAATAAGGTAAATACAGTAAATACGATTAAAGTAATTACCTCTTGCATTACTTTTAATTGCCAGATGGTAAACGGACCTCCGGTTCCTTTGAAACCGATTTTATTCGCCGGAACCATAAAACAATACTCAAACAATGCAATTCCCCAACTAATAAGTATTACCCCAACGAATCCTACTTTTTGAAACCATTTATATTCTGCAAACTTTAGGTGACCGTACCAAGCCAACGTCATAAAAATATTACTGATGATGAGTAATCCTATTGTTGCAAATGATTTCATATGTATTTTTTTACGACCTAAATATAAATAATCATTTAGATACACTGGAGTATGCTCCATGCTTTTTTAATAAATGTGAAGTAGGTAAATAACCATTATGTTTTAATCATTTAATGTTTAATTTTACTCTATGAAACAAGCATATATAGTTGAAGGGGTTCGTACACCTATTGGAAATTTCGGAGGCTCATTGGCATCCGTTCGTCCTGATGACATGGCGGCATTGGTGATTAAGTCATTAGTGGATAAAGCCCCCGGATTAGATTTACAAGCTATTGAAGATGTAATCTTAGGTTGTGCTAATCAAGCCGGAGAAGATAATCGTAACATTGCCCGCATGGCATTGTTGTTAGCGGATCTTCCGGTAGAAGTAGCGGGTGAAACCATTAATCGTTTATGTGCTTCAGGAATGGCAGCTGTTGCCAATGCAGCTAAATGTATTCAAACCAATTCAGGAGATGTTTTTATAGCCGGTGGAGTAGAGAATATGACTCGTGGACCTTGGGTAATATCAAAAACATCTACGCCTTATGGTAGAGATGCACAAATGTTTGATTCGAGCTTCGGATGGAGATTTATCAATCCAAAAATGAAAGAAAAATATGGAGTAGATGCTATGGGTGAAACGGCTGAAAATTTATTAGGAATATATACAGATATCACTCGTGAACACCAGGATCAATTTGCTTTGTGGAGTCAACAAAAAGCAACGGCTGCCCTTAATAGCGGTAGATTGCAACAGGAAATTGTATCAGTTCCAATTCCACAAAAAAAAGGAGACCCTATTCAGTTTAGCAAAGATGAGTTTATAAAATCTAATTCAACCCTTGATATTTTGGCAGGATTAAAACCGGCTTTCAAAAAAGACGGTTCCGTAACTGCAGGAAATGCCAGTGGATTGAATGATGGGGCCGCTGCATTATTGATAGCTTCGGAAGATGCCATTAAAAAATATAACCTAACACCTAAAGCTCGTATTGTTAGTTCAGCAGTAGCAGGTGTAGAGCCGCGTATTATGGGAATAGGTCCGGTAAATGCTACTAAAAAAGCATTGGAAAGAGCAGGGCTTACCTTAGATCAAATAGATATTATCGAGGTAAACGAAGCATTTGCAGCCCAGGTATTAAGTTGTACTCGTCAGTTAGGATTAAAAGACAATGATCCTCGTATCAACATGAATGGAGGGGCAATTGCTTTAGGTCATCCGCTGGGGATGAGTGGTGCCCGTATTACTTATTCTGCAGCTTTACAACTTCAACTATCACAAAAACGCTATGCACTTTGTACTATGTGTATAGGTGTTGGTCAAGGATATGCCATTATTTTAGAAAGAGCATAATGAGAGTATTGGCACTTATCTGGGTCATTGGATCCCTTATATTTTCTATAGCAGCTACTTTTTTACAAATAGAACCGACAGCTTCCATTATTGAATTTTCTAGAAGTAGTGATGGTGGTGTATTAGTTATCTTTCCAATAGGAATAACTTTTATTATTTGTATGGCTCCTTTATTCTTGATTTTTTTTATAAATAATCGAGTGCAAAATAGGAAGAACAAAGTACCATCTGACTTAACGGGTAAAACAGGGGTGACTATCAAACGTGAAAGAGAATTGCAGAACGGGGCTTTAATGTATGGAGTGTTTATTAATGATTCACCGGTAAAAAAGATAGGGACCGGTAAAAAAATATTTATTGAACTACCACCGGGTAATTATCAATTACAAATCAAAGCCAATAATAAAATTGTAAGTCCTATAGCTACTTTTGAACTTATACAAGGTAAAATATTAGCTTATTCTACTAAAGCAGACTTCTCTAAATCCTTAACTACTTTGGTTCCTAAAGGTGAAATGTTGTTTCTGGTACAAGTACCCTATAGCTAATATAAGTACTTGATATTGAGCTTGTATCAATCTAATTTTACTCCACTAAATACCAAATCCCCAATAAATCTTAATTTAGCTGACCTCAAAATTTATCACTATGGTTAAGTATGATCCTAAAAACTGGTGGGGACTCATTTTCCAGTTTCACAAAAGCGATACCTTCCGAAGACTTTTCTGGGTAATATTATCATTAGGTCTTTTTGGATTAATCATAGCCTATATCACTCATGAAGAGTTAGGAGAAGAAAACTTTAAGGGAACCACCGTATTTCATAGCTTGTTAGGTTTCGTTATTTCCTTGTTGTTGGTGTTTCGTACCAATACAGCATACGATAGGTGGTGGGAAGGAAGAAGATTATGGGGACAGTTGGTTAATGATATTCGTACCATTAGTTTAAAATTAGATACTTTTTTACCTAAAGAAGATCAACAAAGCAGAATATACCTGGCAGAAATTTTATCTGATTTTCCAACGGTTTTAAAAGATCATTTGAGAAATAAAAAGTTTGAAAAATATCCTACTGATGTTCATCAACCTAATTTTGTAGCGCATAAAATTTTAACCAAGATTGATGAATTGTATAAAGAAAATAAATTGAACGAGTATCAGTACTTATCATTAATCAATGATTTTAATACCTTTCAAACGGTTTGTGGTGCTTGTGAAAGGGTAAAAAATACACCTATTCCATATTCGTACAGTTTGTTCATCAAGAAATTTATTTTCATTTACATTCTGTCTATGCCATTTGCGTTGGTAATGGAGTTCCATTATTTTATTGCACTTATTGTTCCATTTGTGTTTTATGTATTTGCTAGTTTAGAGTTAATTGCTGAGGGAATTGAAGATCCTTTTAGTACAGATACGGATGATTTGCCTACCGATCAGATTGCAAAAAATATTGGTATCAATACCTCCGAAATATTTACTCCTTATAAAAAGAGGGATGTTGAAGAAGACGTTTAACATACTTTTTTTTTCTGTATCATTATTATATGGTCAGGCCACTGCTGATTCTACTACAGAAGTATCGGCAGGAAAGTCGCATATTAAAGAGTGGGATGAGAATTTGTTTTATTGTAACTGGAGTAATACTCAAACGTTTGCCTATTTCGTTTCAGCTCCTGATACAGTGGGTGGAGTTACCCTAGAGTTATTAAAGGACAATGAAAAATTTACGTTGCCTAAGTTCGGAACTTTATGGTCTGTATTTAAGAAAGCTCATAAAGGATTGGACATAGATTTAAAAACAGGCGATTCTGTTTTGAACATGTTTGATGGAATTGTTAGGTATGCTCAGTATAATAAGGGTGGATTTGGAAATTTAGTAATTGTAAGGCATTATAATGGTTTGGAAACATACTATGGGCACTTGTCAAAAATTAAAGTAAAGGTTGATCAAAAAGTTTCTTCAGGCCAGTTATTGGGGTTGGGGGGTAGTACAGGTAGAAGTTATAATCCGCATTTACATTTAGAAGTAAGATATCAGGATCATCCGTTAGATCCGTTTTCATTTATTGATTGGAGTACTCAACAATTAAAAACAAACCAACTTGTATTGGAGAAAAAAATATTTTCTCCCTGGGATATGGGTATTCAACCTGTTGATATTTCATCACCTAATTATACGACAGTTTCAAATCCTAACGTATATGTACCTTCAGATACTGTACAAAATAATGTAACAGTTACAGATGCCAGCATAAATGCTACTTATTATTCAATTAAAAAAGGTGACACCTTATATTCCATAGCAAAAAAATATGGTACAACCATGCAGCAAATTTGTTCATGGAACAATATCAATGATCCAAATAAAATTTATCTGGGTCAAAAGATCAGGGTGAAATAAATATGGGTAACGGCTCATTCAGAACAATTTCATACTTACAGTATCTGTCTACTGCAAAGAGTATTCAGTATATTCATTCTCCTTTTTTATTTGAATTAATGAAATTCGTTTTTGATGATTCATCAAAAAATCATTCCCCAGCATTTGACAATATTGAAAAATGCAGAAATGCTTTATTGAAAAATAAAAACCTTATTTCTTATGAGGATTTTGGAGCTGGAGGAGATACTAAAAGAAGTAAGCAAAAAACGATTAGTGAGATTGCCTCTGGAGCTGTAAAACAAAGTAAGTATTCACGTTTTTTGTATAGACTTATTCAATATACAAAAGCAACTGAAGTAATTGAACTGGGAACTTCGTTAGGGATCACTACTTCGTATTTATCATTGGCATGTAACAAAGTACATACCGTTGAGGCAGATTCTGCTATTTTACAATTGGCAACTGGTCATTGGGAAGAATTATCGCGATTTAATATCAAAAGTTATTGTTTTGATTTGAATACTTCCTGGGGTTTATTGGCGGATAATATCAATACCATCGACTTTTTATTCATTGATGCAAATCATCGAAAAGAGGCCATGATAAGATATGTATTGCAGGCATTACCATATATCCATCAACATTCAGTTATATTATTAGATGATATTTACTGGAACAAAGAAACGTTGGAAGCCTGGGAAATTTTAAAAAAAAGAAAAGAAGTAACACTTTCATTTGATATTTTTCAAATGGGAGTTTTGTTTTTTGATAATAATTTATCCAAACAACATTTTACTTTAAGATATTAAATTGATTCCCAGCTCCAGCTAAGATTCCCCAACTAGAATTTCTATTTTTATAATATTGATTTTACTAAATACCCTTGAGCAAATTCCCGGTAATTTTTCAACTGCTCGTCAATCCACAATTGATCTTTATTCATTTTACCCGCCATAAATTGTGCTAGTTTTTCTGCACATTCAATACTGGCTTGAGCATTTAAAAGAACAGACCTGGTTCTACGAGCTAAAATATCTTCAAGAGTAATGGCCATTTCATTTTCAATAAACCATTTTACTTCAGCAAATGTGTAGGGGAGTAGTGGATGTATGGACTCTTTTAAAGTAGAATCTTTTAGTTGTAGTTCATTTATTTTATCAGCATCTAATCCGTAAATAAACAGTGGATTATGAGGATCTCTTTGCCAAACAAATCCATGCAATGATAATTCATGAGTTCTGCAATCACTATGAATTAATCTACCTGTACGAACGGCTATATTAATAGTATCTTCTGCCATTTTACGATAAGTGGTCCATTTACCTCCAATGATATTGATGAGTTTTGAATTGGATATAGTGATTTTATGGCTACGGGAAATTTCTTTAGTAGATTGTTTTCCGGAGGGTGCAGCTAAAGGACGCAAACCTGAAAACATAGATAGAATGTCTTCTTTTTTAGGGGCAGGATCCATGTATTGATTAGCGGTGGCAAGTATAAATTCAATCTCTTTGTCTAATGGTTTGGGCTCTACTGAAATATTTTCTACTGGATGATCAGTGGTTCCTATTAAACATTTATCATGCCATGGGATGGCAAATAAAACTCTACCATCCGATGTTTTAGGTATCATGAGAGCATTGTTACCTGGAAGAAATTTTTTATCTACTACAATATGACTTCCCTGGCTGGCAACTACAGTTGGTTTTTTACCGGGTTCATCCATTTGTAAAATTTCATCAGTAAAAACGCCTGTAGCATTGATAAAAACTTTTCCGTGAATTTCGTAGGTTTTATTTTGAATAGTATCGGTAAAATGTAAACCCGATAATTTTCCTTTCTCGTCTTTTAAAAAACCGGCAACTGATGCATAATTCAAAACAGTGCCACCATGATCAACACAGGTAAGAGCCAATTCAATTGCTAAACGTGCATCATCAAATTGCCCATCCTGATAGGTAATTCCACCTTTTAATTTCTCTTGTTTTAAGTTTGGGATATGCTTTAGAATTCTGTTTTTAGAAATAGATCTTGATGCTCCAAAACTGTAATGACCTGATAAAAAATCATACAACAAAAGTCCTGCATGATACATCCACTTTTGAAATACAGAATATACCGGAATATCGAATGTGAGGTTTTTTACCAGATGGGGAGCGTTTTTAAATAACAATCCCCTTTCACGAAGTGCTTCAATCACCAGTTTATAATGGCCCTGCTTTAAATATCTTACACCACCATGTACTAATTTGTTAGCTTTGAAAGAATTCCCTTTGCGGAATCGTATTTCTCAAGTAACAATGTTTTGTATCCGCGACTGGCTGCATCCACAGCACAACCTAATCCCGTAGCCCCACCACCAATAATTACCACATCCCATTTTTTTTGAGAGTGATCATTAATTTGTGTAAGCATTTCATTTCTGTTCATCGGAATCTTCGCTTATGTGGAATTTATGTAATAACCTATGTAATGCAGGGGCTATTAATATAGAGAAAGCTGTTAAAAAGCTCACCCCACTATAAATAGCATAAAATGACGTAAATATTTTTCCACTATTGGTATGAATCATATCCACTGGCCCCATACCTCCCAATATCATGGAGGCATTTACCAATGAATCAATCCAGCTGAGTTCACCTAAATAATGATACCCCCCAATTCCTAACAATAAGGAAAAACTTAAAAAAACAACA
>CAZUXM010000011.1:27540-28779 GCA_964624635.1 uncultured Candidatus Competibacteraceae bacterium | reverse complement strand
GATCGAACCAACCTTTTTACATAAGTTGGTTTACTTGCTAATTGATGATGTCGTTTTTCAAACACTATTTATTTTTTTTGCGTAGTAATTTTGATGGCTTTGTTCATCATGCTCGATACTTTTCCGGCTTCTTCTTCGGTGAGTTGAATACCAAAACGGAATTCAGAATTTTTAGCACCAAACATGATGCTCCCTCCGGTTACCACCCAAAAGGAACTATAAAAAAAAGCATTGATTCCTCCCGGTTTTTCATCTACCTTACTAAACGGATTTTTTTCATTCGCTTTGAACCATTTAGGCTTTCCCTGTTTAGTATAAATATCTCTTCGAATCATGAATTTATCATTGTTTACATATATGGTTTCAGTACCATATTTGCGAAAATAATAAGCCTTGATAGCGATATAAATAAAGTAAACCAGAAATCCGATGAGTCCTACGAGATAATATTTAGCAGCACCAATTTCGTACGGCAAAAAAAACTGAGCAATTAAAAGCACAATACTCACCATGGCAAGTATGATCCATACTTTCATGAATTGAATTTTTTTTGCATCTGATTTTTTCGACCCTTTGATATAAATGGTGAGGTCTTCGGGTGTTTTATTAAAGCCTACTCTTTCACTAATGTATTCCATGAAGTAATTTGAATCCTCAAAAATTTTCTCAAATATACGTATCATAGGTGATATTCTTGTCCATTTAAGACGTTATCGCTACTTTTACTGCATGTTGAGGATTGATATCATAACCGTGTTGCCCGAGTTGTTTCAGGGACCGTTAACTCATTCAATAGTTCAAAGAGCTATTGATAAAAAAGTGGTTGAATTGTACATTCATCCATTACGTGAATACGGGTTAGGAGCCTATAAACAGGTTGATGATTACCCATACGGAGCAGGTGGGGGGATGGTAATGCGTTGCGAACCATTGTCGGCTTGTATTGAGAAGTTATTGAATGAAAGAAGATATGATGAGGTGATTTATATGACACCTGACGGGGATATTTTCGACCAGCCTATGGCTAATCAATTGTCTTTAAAAACTCATTTGTTGATTATTTGTGGTCATTATAAAGGAATAGATCAAAGAATACGAGATAAGTATGTAACGAAAGAAATAAGTGTAGGTAGTTTTGTTTTATCTGGTGGCGAAATTGCAGCCACGGTAGTTTGTGATGCGATTATAAGAATCTTGCCGGGCGCTATATCAGATGAAATGAGTGCCTTGAGTGATAGT
>CAZUXM010000011.1:16611-27530 GCA_964624635.1 uncultured Candidatus Competibacteraceae bacterium | reverse complement strand
CGTCCGGAAGAATGGAATGGAATGAAAGTGCCTGAAATATTATTATCGGGTGATGATAAAAAAATATCAGACTGGCGGTTAGAGAAATCAATCGAAATCACTAAAAAGCGCCGGCCTGATATTTTTAAAGAATAAACATTTTATTGTTGAAACAAACTGTATAGAATCGGTATCGTTAGCATAGTGATTTTTCCATTTGAGTTCATCCAACCTTGTGGCATTTGCTCTATCTTCCACGAGTTAATATTATCGGTAGTTCTCGTTTTAAATCTGTACTGATAAGCATTGTTTGCATCAAGAATATTGATGGTATTAATTCCTCCTTCAGGTCTAATGTAATACTCAGTCATATTAATGGGTCCCGGAGTTGTATATTTATCATATTGTGTAGAGCCTGTGCGGTAAACACCATTTCCAAACCCTGATTCACTCATGGTAAAATCAATGGCAACACTATCAATGTATACTGTTTCTTTACAATACTTGTCTTTTTCCTGATACATAATAGCACCTCTCCACTGCAAGGGGTTTCCATTATGCTGACGTAAATATCCACTGGCTTCACCAATTAATACATTCCAATTTGTGAATGTACCGTTAGTAGAAGTAAATTGAATAGTACTTCCTGATTTCCAACAACAAAATTCATCAGCATTGGTAGTGTTAACCCCTGTAATAGAGGCCGCAGTAAGACCACCTAAAGGGCTGTCAGAGTTATTAGAATCTTCACAGGACCATAGAACAAGACCTGTTGCAATCGTTAGAGTTAGAATTCTTAGTTTCATATATCTTGAGTTTATATGCTGTATAATTCAATAATACGGCCAAATTGCAGGAAGGTCAAGAAATTTCTGTTTTTTAACATTTTTAGACCTTTAAGGGGTACGAAATACCTAAAATGTGAATAAGATGTTTGTAATCAACGTCAATATTAAGACAAGGTTAAGGCTTAATATTCAATTAACATTTACGTAATTATTTGATTGCACTTCCATAAAGAGCCAGTAATCGGGTAGGGGGCTGTGAGGGCTACCTTTGTGCATCATTTAAACTATGTAAAATTAGAATGAAAAAAGTAGCCTTACTCGTACTCGCAATCATTACCATTCAAGCAGCTTACTTACAAAAAAACGGATACATCATCGGAAAGGTGATTGATGAAAAAACCGGAGAAGACCTTATTGGGGTAAGTGTAACATTAAAAGGTAGCACCAAAGGAACCGCTACTGATATTGATGGAACCTTCAAACTAGAAGTTCCGGCAGGAACTCATGACGTTCAGTTTACTTACATATCGTATCAAACTAAAATAGTAGAAAAGGTGGAGGTAAAATCGGGTGAAACAATTGAACCCATAAGCGTTATATTATCTGAAGCTGTAAACGAATTAGGAACGTATACTGTTCAGGCAGACGCTATGAAAGGTACTAGTTCAGCTTTAATTATTGAACAAAAAAATAGTTCAGTATTATTTGACGGGATTTCTTCCGATCAAATGAAAAAAACAGCTGATAGAACTACTTCTGATGTATTGAGAAGAATAAGTGGGGCAACTATACAGGATAATTTCGTAATTATTCGTGGGTTACCGGATAGATATAATGCAGCGTTCTTAAACGGGGCTCCTTTGCCTAGTTCTGAACCTGATCGTAAAGCATTTTCATTTGATATTTTCCCATCAGCCATGTTAAGTGATTTGAAAGTGATTAAAACTTCTATGCCAAGTTTATCCGGAGAGTTTGCCGGAGGATTAATTAATGTAAGAACAAAAGATATTCCGGAGAAAACGTATTACCAGTTTTCTTTAGGTACTACTTTTGATTTGATGACTAGTTTTGGTGATTTTAAAATGTCGAGAGGTGGTAACACTGATTTTTTTGGTATTGATGATGGAACACGAGGATTGCCAGGAGCTTTTCCAACAAGCCAACAATTAGTGAATGATCAGAATAACTTCTTAAAGGATAATTTAGTGGGTTATGCAAGACAGTTAAATAATAATTTTCCAGCAACTACTAAAATTGCAGCACCCGGTACAAGTTTCCAGTTTTCTATGGGGCACAATGCTAATCTTATTCCAAAATCAAAAAGATCAACGACTACTGATAAAATGGAATTCGGGAGTGTATTTGCATTGACTTATACAAGTCGTTTACAATACCGTGAGGTTGAAAGAAACGATTATGATCAAAGCAAGATATTACAATATAATGATAAACAATACAATCTTAATACTTCATGGGGTGCTTTATGGAATATTGCCTTTTTATATTCTAAAAAGAATGGCGCCAATAATAGAATCTCTTTAAAAAACTTATTTAACGTTAACACCAATGATCAATATTTATTTAGAGAAGGTCAGGATTTAGCTAATGGATCTGATATCAGATCATATAATATGTTCTATACTCAAAATAATATTTTCTCTACTCAACTTAACGGCGAACACGTATTACCACAATCAAAAATAAAATTTGAATGGAGTGCAGGATATAACAGGTTAAATAGAATTGTACCTGATAACCGTATTGTTGAATATAGAAGAGTATTAGGAGATACTACCATGGCATATTCAGTACCATTTTCAAATGGTGTTCAGTTAGATAAAGCAGGTAGATTTTATTCTGAACAATTGGATAATACATATTCAGGATCATTCGATTTTACATTACCATTTAAAATAGGACCAACCAGACATGAGTTTAAAGCAGGCGCTTTTTTAATGCATAAAGAAAGAGAGTTTTCTGCCAGACAGCTGGGGTATGTAAACTATAAATCAACAGGTGCAAATATTGCTGCCATTTCAACTTATGCTATTGATTCAATATTTGATGCAAGAAATATGGGAGTAGAGGGGTTGATGATTAAAGAATCAACACGTCCTTCAGATACTTATACAGCAGGTCAATCATTAGCGGCTGCATACCTTCAGTTTGAAAATGCATTTTTTGAAAATAAATTAAAATTTATTTGGGGTGCTAGGTTGGAAAGTTTCCGTCAACAATTAAGCACGTTTGATTATGCTACAGGTTCTCCAATCAATATTGATACAAATGTGATTGATGTATTACCATCTATGAATATTATTTTTGCTATCAATGATAAAATGAATTTACGTTTATCAGGATCTCAAACAGTATGCCGTCCTGAATCAAGAGAATTAGCTCCATTTACATTTTATGATTACGGTGTATATGCCTACTCTTCAGGAAATCCAAACTTAAAAAGAACCAAGATTACCAATGTTGATTTAAGATACGAGTGGTATCCTGCCGGAGGCCAAATGATTTCACTTACCGGATTTTTTAAATACTTTGATAATCCTATTGAAAAAGTATTGTATCCTTCAGGGAGTACCAGATTATTTACTTACTTCAATGTACCAACGGCTTATGCTGCCGGAGCTGAATTAGAATATCGTTTTACGATAGGCTCATTCATTAAAAAGAAACATGCCAGATTTTTAGATGATTTAAGCTTTACAGGAAACTTTGCTTATATCTATTCTGAAGTGGATTTAGGTGGTGTTGCAGGTAATACTAAAAGAGCTATGCAAGGACAATCCCCTTATATTATCAATGCGGGTTTATCATATAATGATAGTAAATATGATTTTGGAGTGAATTTATCAATGAATTATATTGGACCAAGAATATGGACAGTAGGTAATGTTGATTACGGAGCCATTATTGAGAATCCAAGATTTGTAATGGATCTTCAATTAACCAAAACATTCCTGAAGAAAAAATTAGAATTAAGATTGAACTTTACTGACCTTCTGGCACAAACCGCTTATTATTATCAGGATAATAATAATGATGGAACCTTTAACGTTGGTGATAACCAAATTATTGGTAGAAGAATGGCGCAGCAAATTTCTTTTACAGTTGGGTATAAGTTTTAATAACCCCACTTAATATTCACTTAATCTATCATTAATAAAGATGTTTGTTTTAATTGTAAATCGTGTTGATAAATCTATTTCAGTTAATTCAAAATTAATTTAGGCTTTGGCTATAGGTAATATTGGAGCTATATCATTGCAAAAAATATATAACATGAAAAAAGTTTTATCCATTCTTGCTGCTACAGTTATTGTAGTTTCATCTTATTCGCAAGCTTTTTGGGAGTATACTACATATGCAGGAGCATTTGCTCCCTCTCCTGCTAACCGTTGGACTGATTCTTGGGCAAATTTTGACCCACAAAACACAGTTTATCCGGCTACTACAGTTAACGTTACAAGTGATATTACATCAAATACTACTTGGACTAACACTAACGTATATTATATTAACAACCAGTTTATTTATATTGATAGTACAGTAACATTAACTATTGAACCGGGTACAGTTATTCGTTCAACAGGTAACGCATGTTTAATTGTGGGTCGTGGTGCAAAAATTAATGCACAAGGTACAGCTGCACAACCTATCGTATTTACTTCTGCTGCTCCTGCAGGTAATCGTGATTATGGAGATTGGGGAGGAATAGTATTTTGTGGTGCTGCTGTAAATAATTTAGCTTCTAGCCCTGGTTCTTTAGCTGAAGGAGGTATAGGTAGTTTAGCTACTATGAAAGGTGTTCATGGTGGATCAAATAACGATGATAGCTCAGGTATCTTCAGTTATGTTCGTATTGAATTTGCCGGTATTCCATTAGGAGGTGCTAATTCTGAGATCAATGGTCTTAGTATGTATTCAGTTGGAAGAAAAACTAAAATCGACCACGTTCAGGTATCTTTATCAGGAGATGATTCATTTGAGTGGTTTGGTGGTAATGTTGATGTTAAAAACATAGTTGCTTTCCATGGATGGGATGATGATTTTGATACTGATAATGGTTATAGTGGACGTGTTCAATTTGCGTTCTCAATTCGTGATTCTCGTTATGCTGACCAATCTCAATCAAATGGTTTTGAATCTGATAATGATGCAGCAGGTTCAGCTCGTTTACCTAAAACAAGCGCCCAATTTTCTAATGTAACTATTATTGGTCCAAACTTTACCGGAAATACTGATACTACTAACTCACTTTACAGAAGAGGATTACACATCCGTAGAAATTCTACTATTGATGTTTATAACTCTGTATTTACTGGCTACCCATCTTCAGGTGGTGGTTTATTCCTTGATGACTGGAGAACTGCTGCTAACTATTGTGGTGATACTTTACAATTCTGTGGTAACATTTTAGCACAAATGGCTCCTTCCAGATATTATAGATTACAAACGGGTAATGGTGAAGCGGATACTTTATGTTTATCTGCAGGTGCAAGTGCTTTAGCAACTTTGGCCGACGCTGATAACAATGACACCATCACTACTACTACTGCATTATTATTAGGTCCTACTTTTGGCAATAGTTTAACTGATTATGATGCTCGTCCGTTAGTGGGTTCACCTCTTCTTAATCACTCTTGTTGGGCTTGGAATATTTCATTTGTTGGTGTTGAAGATGAAGTAGAAGTATTGGGTCTTACGTTATATCCAAATGAAGGTTTCACTACTTTAGTATTTGATGCTAAAGATCAAGGTGATTTAAATATTGCTATTATGGATATGAACGGAAGAGTAGTTCGTACAATGAATAACATGCAATATGATGCCGGTAAAAATACTTTCCAATTAGATATCAATGGTATCTCAACAGGTGTTTATGTAGTAAACATCAACTTGAACAATACTGTTAAAACTCAAAAGCTTATTATCAAGTAATAGAAAAAAGCGAGTAAGGTTGTTTCTTTATTGAAACAACGAGAACCGCTCCATTCATCATGGGGCGGTTTCTTTTTTTTGCAAAAAAAACGCCTGAAAAATTCAGACGTTTTTTTAATATGAGATCAGATGTTATTCAAAAAAATCAACAATACCGGTTTCCACATCATACATTCCTCCAATAATTTTCACATTACCTTCTTGTTCTAACTCATGTATAATTGGACTTTCTTTTCGTATCCTGTCGATGGTTAGCCTAATATTCAAGTCTGTTACATTATTAACAAATTCTTCATTGCTACCACTTCGGTTGTCCAAGGTTAATGTTTCTTTATCAATCGCTGGTCTTACCTTATGTAATAGTGAGGTTAGGTTTCCAAGTTCTACATGGTTACAAGCGCCTATTATAGCACCGCATTTAGTGTGTCCAAGTACCACTAAAATTTTTGTGCCAATTATTTTAGTAGCAAATTCCATGCTACCTAAAATATCTTCATTCACAATGTTACCGGCAATTCTAATGCTAAAAATATCTCCCAGCCCTTGATCAAATATTAGCTCAGATGAAGTTCTGCTATCAATACAACTTAAAATGGTTGCAAAAGGAAATTGACCACTGGAGGTCTCATTAACTTGTTGAAGTAAGTTTCTATTCGCTTTTAGGTTATTAATAAAACGATGATTGCCTTCTTTTAAGATTTCCAACGCCTTCTCAGGAGTTAGGTGGGTCTGCGTTTCTTTAGTTTGTGTTCTCATAGTACATCTTGTTTTTAAATTAATTAAATACAACAATGGGTTGCCTTGCGGGAGGTAGCAACCAATTCAATAGCGATAATATTAAAAAATAATTAAACGAGCAAGAAATTGTGCATTTTTTATTAAGTATCTGATAGTTAGTTAAGTAGATTACTAAGTATCTTATCTTATTTTTGGATAGATTTTATCTATATCAAATGAACTTACAGCAACTGGAATATATAATAGCCGTTGACGATCATCGTCATTTTGTGAATGCGGCTGAAGCATGTTTTGTTACGCAAGCAACCTTAAGTATGATGATACGAAAGCTGGAGGATGAACTAGGGGTAGTTATTTTTGATAGGAATATGAAACCCGTTGTGCCGACCCCCGTAGGTAAACTGATTATTGCCGGGGCACGTAAGATTATAAAAGAGGCATCGTTAATTCTGGACATTGCCCATACCGAAAAAAATATTTTAAAAGGTGATTTACGTATAGGTATTATACCAACCCTGGCTCCATACCTCTTGCCCTTATTTTTAAAAAATTTCATAAACACCTTTCCTGATGTTAAATTGTCTATTCATGAACTAACCACCTCTCATTGCATTGACGCTTTAAAACAACATAAAATTGATGCAGCTATTTTAGCCACCCCATTACATATTGATAGCTTGCGTGAACATGTTTTGTTTTATGAAAAATACCATTTATACGTAAATGGTAAAGACACCCAATACAATAAAAATTTTGTACTAGCAAAAAATTTAAATCTGAATGAATTACTCCTGTTAGAAGAAGGTCATTGCATGAGAAATCAAGTCCTCAATTTTTGTGAAATTAAAAAAAGTCAAAGCATTACATCGGCGGTTGATTATAAAGCAGGCAGTATTGAAACTCTGTTAAATTTGGTGGATAGGCACATGGGCATTACCATAGTTCCTGAATTGGCTACCTTGCATTTCAGCAAATCCCGTAAAGAACAATTAAGAAGCTTTAAACAACCTGTACCGGTTCGTGAAATAAGTATGGTTACGTTTAAGGATCCTATTAAAACCAACCTTATACATTTATTGGCAGAGCATATTAAAAAATCGGTTCCTGAAGAGATGTTGTCGAAAGGTAGAACTTTGGTTTTGGATATATAATGCTAACAAAAAACCGCTACGTGGTTACGTAGCGGTTTTTTAGTTTTATATGTGTTTTGTATGGAGATCTCTGCATTCGCAGGGATACAGTCAACTAACATTTCATTTCTCCGCCTTCGGCGAATCATGAAACGTAAGTCTCCTAGTACATTCCATCCATACCACCACCCATGCCACCAGGCATTCCCATGGCAGGTTTATCTTCTTTTTCATCGCTTAAAACACACTCAGTAGTCAATAGCATACCGGCAATAGAAGCGGCATTCTCCAACGCAACACGTCCTACTTTGGTTGGATCTATTACTCCTGCAGCATACATATTTTCGTATACTTCAGTACGTGCATTAAATCCGTAGTCATCTTTTCCTTCTTTAATTTTGTGTATAATGATAGAACCTTCCAATCCTGCATTCGCTACAATCTGACGTAATGGAGCTTCTAAAGAAGTTCTTACGATATTGATACCGAAAGATTCATCTTCGTTATCACCTTTTAATTTTTCCAAAGCAGCAATGGTACGGATGTAAGCAACACCACCACCCGGTACAATACCCTCTTCCACTGCAGCACGGGTAGCAGCTAAAGCATCATCTACACGGTCTTTTTTCTCTTTCATTTCAACCTCAGTAGCAGCACCAATATATAATACAGCCACACCACCCGCTAACTTCGCTAATCTTTCTTGTAATTTTTCTTTATCGTAATCGCTGGTAGTTTGTTCAATTTGCGCTTTAATTTGATTTACTCTTGCAGTAATATCATCTTTAGTACCTGCACCATTTACAATAGTAGTATTGTCTTTATCAATGGTAATTTTTTCAGCCGTTCCTAAGTATGATAAATCAGCATTTTCTAATTTATAACCACGTTCTTCGCTGATTACAGTTCCACCAGTAAGGATAGCAATATCTTCTAACATGGCTTTTCTTCTATCACCAAATCCAGGAGCTTTAACTGCAGCAACTTTTAATGAACCACGTAATTTGTTTACTACTAAAGTAGCCAATGCTTCACCATCTACTTCTTCAGAGATGATTAATAATGGACGACCGGTTTGTACCGTTTTTTCTAAAACAGGC
This sequence comes from uncultured Candidatus Competibacteraceae bacterium, assembly GCA_964624635.1. GTDB lineage: Bacteria > Bacteroidota > Bacteroidia > CAIKAF01 > CAIKAF01 > JANWKQ01. Next base: position 18,845 of record CAZUXM010000011.1, on the reverse strand, counting down.
AACAATTCTTTCATGCTGCTTATTTTTTTATCAGTAATTAAAATGTAAGCATTATCTAATTCAGCTTCCATTTTATCAGGATTAGTTACAAAGTATGGAGATAAATATCCTCTGTCAAATTGCATCCCTTCTACTGTTTTTACTTCAGTTTCAGTTCCTTTAGCTTCTTCAACAGTAATTACTCCGTCTTTACCTACTTTTTTCATTGCCTCAGCAATCAACTTACCAATAAAGTTATCGTTGTTTGCAGAAATGGTAGCTACTTGTTCAATTTTTTCAAAATCATCACCAACGGTTTTGCTCATTTTTTTCAATGATTCAATTACGTTAGTTACGGCTTTATCAATACCACGTTTTAAATCCATTGGGTTAGCACCTGCAGCCACATGTTTTAAACCTGCAGTTACAATTGCTTGAGCTAAAACGGTGGCGGTAGTGGTACCATCACCTGCAAGGTCAGCAGTTTTGCTGGCTACTTCTTTTAGCATTTGAGCACCCATGTTCTCAATAGCATCTGAAAGTTCAATTTCTTTAGCTACTGATACACCATCTTTAGTAATGGTAGGAGCACCAAATTTTTTATCTATAATTACATTACGTCCTTTAGGTCCAAGAGTAACTTTTACAGCGTTAGCTAAAGCGTCAACACCTTTTTTAAGTTTTTCTCTGGCTTCTACATCAAATGTTATTTGCTTTGCCATAATTTTATTTTTTATACTTGATTTTTATACTTGTTTTTATTTGAAATTATAACTCAAACCGATCATGTCAGTCTGAGCTTGTCGATGACTAAATAACTGCGAAAATGTCGCTTTCTCTCATAATCAAATAGTCTTTACCGTCAATTTGAATTTCGGTACCTGAGTATTTACCATAAAGAACAGTATCACCTACTTTAACGGTCATCGGTTCATCTTTTTTACCACCACCAACGGCGATAATAGTTCCGCGTTGTGGTTTTTCTTTAGCAGTATCCGGGATAATGATTCCGCTTGATGTTTTTTCTTCTGCAGCAGCAGCTTCAACAATTACTCTGTCGTGTAGAGGAGTTACCTTACTCATAGTTATATAATTAATAGGTTAAACAAATTTGTATCAGCCCTATGTCATAATTTGTGCCATTCCCTAAGTGCTGACATTTTTTCCTTTGGGGCAGCGAATATACAGTATTTGCTATGTTTTTTTGACAGATTAGTAACGAATTTATGTCATTTATTTGGCGACCTTCGGACCATTCATTACAAGTCCTCATGCCTATACAAACAGACCTATAGGTATAATGAGCTTCTTGCTGGTCGCTATTATACCCCAAATGCCTGTAATTACAGGCATTTGGGGTTTCTATTCCTGTCCCTGACCGTTAGTAAAAACAAAAAACCCCTTCAATTTTATTGAAGGGGCTTACAAATATTGTCTTAGATATTCTTACATACCGCTATTAGCAGGCTGCCCTCCATTAGGCATGGTAGTAGTATTGCCGTTTTGTTGTCCAACAGGATTTTGAGGAATATCATATTGGGTTTTCATCGGTTCAAAACCCATGTTAGGTCCTGCAGTAGCAGTTTTAGGTTTAATTACTAGTCCACTTAATACACAAGCAACGGCTAAAACTCCAACCAAAATCCAGGTCATTTTTTCTACATTTTCAGTAGAACGGGCAGCACCCATTACTTGGTTTGAAATACCAACGCTGCTTGAAATTCCACCACCTTTTGAATTTTGAATCAATACTACAAGTACCAATAAAATGGCTACTATCATGATGGCTACAGTTGCGATAATCATATCTTTTTTTCTTCTAAATTTATTTCCCTTCGTGGATATCCCTTTCCACTTCTTTTATCAGGGCTGCAAAGTAACTGCTTTTTTCGGGATAAACCAAACGTAACTTCTTATAGGTTTCAATAGCCAATTGATACTTCTTTTGTTCATAGTATATTTTGGCCAATGTTTCTGATACTATCAAATCATTAGGTACCTGTTTGGCAGGTTTTTGCTCTAAATCAGTCGTATCCATACTGTTCAAGGCAGCCTTTACTGGTTGCACCTTGGGGGCAGTAACAATAAACTTACTAATTAAATCCTGTTGGTGCTTAATTTTATGATGTTTATTAAAATCATCGCTTTTGCTCAATTGCAACCAGGTCAAAAAGGTATTGGTCTCGCTGGAGCTAATGGCCTCATTGGCTGCTTCCGCATCAAAATAAACCTCTTCTATATTATATGTATCCACG
>CAZUXM010000011.1:9475-16601 GCA_964624635.1 uncultured Candidatus Competibacteraceae bacterium | reverse complement strand
AAAGTACAAAAATTTAGTGATTTAGCAATGGCATAATTTGAAAACGAGGTAGTTAAATTGAACTAAAAGCACAATCTTCAAACGGTTATTACCAGTTCAGGAAAGCCCTGTTAAATATATCCTGTACCAATTGAGGGCTAATTTCTGCCATTAAAGCATCTTCTACCTGGTTAAGGTTGGTGCTGGAGTTAAAGTCAGCATAACGGCTAAAGCTCTGGTTAAAGTTCTTTTTATCATCCATTTTATTGGTGTATTCAACAGCCACAGTAATGGTTAACCTTGTTAAAGCAGCGGTTTCATTACCTGATATGGCAACTGGGGTGGTAGAATAACCGGTAATAGCTCCTTTAAAAGTAACATCACCTCCTTCATTAATTACTTTTAGTCTTGTTTGTTGTATAAACTTATTTCTCAGGTCTTCAGTAATGATTCTTGAGAAGTTAGGATTAGTTAATGGAGCCTGATTTTCAAAAATCTCAATGGTGGTGGTATTAATATTATCATCAATATCTGCACCTGTAAAACTAACGGATACTGAACTGCAGCTCATCACCGTGATGGATAACAAACTTATATAAATCCACTTTTTCATTACTATACAAACTTACAATAAAAAGGAATATTGTTAACTGCGGTAACCTATTTCAATCAAGTTAGGTTATCCACGTCCAAAACTATTTTCGGTATTCACCACTGCCTTTATTTGGTTGAGTAATAAAAACAAACCAAAAAAGGTTCTGTTAATATAAAGGATGTGTCTGCTACCTCGAGCTGAACTATACTTTTTAGCCTCCGGTGATTTGCCTATTTCTTCTCCTTTACTCATCATTTCCTGCATCATGGCATCATTTCCAAAGTCAAAAGTTTTGGCTAAAAATGGTTCACGTAAATAGCCCATCATCAAGTGAAATATTTTTACAAAAAACTCTTTTTCATCTTCTAAAGCTTCGGGTTTTATAATTTCCAGATTAATGAGTTTTTGAATCATCACCTCTCTATCAGTAAAATTATCATCATCCAACATGCTAAAATAATCATGTCTTATTTGGTCACTTACTTCTTTAATACAACCAAAGTCAATCACGGCTAGTTTATTTTCAGGGGTGATTAAAAAATTACCCGGGTGTGGATCAGCATGTAAAACCTTAAGTTGGGTCATTTGGTAATCGTAAAGATCCCATAAGGCTTGTCCAATGGTATTACGATCTTCTTGTGATGGATTTGTTTTTAACCATTCTGTTATCGGTAGACCCTCCATCCAATCCATTACAATTACTTTACCCGAACTCATTTCAGGATAATATTGGGCGAATACAACATTTTTTACCTGTTTACAGGCGTTCGAAATTTGAATGGAGTTATTCAGTTCTTTGGCATAATCTGCTTCTTCTAAAAGTTTGGATTGTACTTCATCAAAATAAGGTTTAATGTCAGCTTCTTTTACTTTCATTAACCTTAAGGCAAATGGTTTTATCATTTTCAGGTCCGATATAATACTGTCGGCTACTCCGGGGTATTGAATTTTTACTGCTAATTTTTTTCCATTTTTTTTTGCAATGTGTACTTGTCCAATGGAGGCCGCGTTGGAAGCTTTTTCATCAAATTCGTCGAACATCTCCAGAGGAGTTTTGCCCAACGTCTTTTTAAATGTATTGGTAATTAGCGGACCACTTAAAGGCGGAGCCTGGTATTGTGCTTTTTGAAATTGTTCAATGTATTCAGTAGGCAAGGTAGTTTTATCCATGCTAATGATTTGTGCCATTTTTAAGGCACTGCCTTTAAGTTCACTTAAGGTTTCATAAATATCTTCAGCATTGGCTTTGTCCAAATCCGATTTATCCGCATCAGAGGTAAATACTCTTTTTACGTAATGTTTAATGTAATTTCCTCCTACTTTAGCTCCGGTGGAAGCAATTTTTGTAGCACGGGCTACTTTGGAGGTGGGTATACTTTTTTGAGGTTCTTTTGCACTCATAACAAAAGGATTTACTTTTTAAATTGTTGAAAAAGGAACTTTCCTAATTCAAAACCACTATCTAATCCATTTCTTCCTATCAGGTCCATGCTAAAGTTGACGGATCTTTCTATAAAACCATCTGTTTTTTCCAGTTGATCACTCGTGTCATGTGTCCAGAAATGAATTACAGAAATCGCTTGCAGGTATCCGGCATCTGCATATATTTTATGAATATTAAATCGGTTGGGGATTTCTGATGATTCGACACCCATATTCACCAATTCGGAAAAGTAGCTCTTGATTGATTTTTTTAACCCGGTATTTGTCGCAGTTTTACTCCATCTGGAATGTTCAAAATAGTAGCTAACAAAACTTTTTTGTTTTTTTAGTTCCTCAATTAAAGTATAATAAAAAGCCAATAGTTTTTCTCTAATGGAATATTGCTGATAAGTTTCATCCTGTTCTAATCGTTCAACAGTGGCATTAATAAATCCTTCAAATATTTTGTTTTCCAACGCATGTATAGAAGCGAACATTTCGTAAAAAGCAGATTCATCCATTTCTATTTCTTTACAAAACGAAGCGGTGCTTACCGGCTTTTTCCCGTGGGTATTGATATAATCAATGTAGTGTCTTATGAGGTTATCGGAAGAGTTAGTGTTCATGTAAAATATTATAAATCAAAGGTAGAGTAGAAGTAGATAATGTGGGTATTAAAAATGTTTAAACCGGATTTTTTTTACACTTATTAGAATTAACCTATGGGAAGTCTCTTTAAAGGAAAAAAATAGCCCAGGAGATAAAAATAATGAGATGAATGAGGGGCTACTTATTCCAAGGTTTAAGTATATTGTACTCCCATTTAATTATATCAAATTACTATGACTCAAATTACCGTATCCACCACTATCAACGCTTCCGTCGAAAAAGTATGGAATGCGTGGACGAATCCTAACGATATTATGCAATGGTGTGCCGCTTCAGACGATTGGCATGTTCCTTCAGCGACTAATGATTTAAAAATTGGTGGAAAATTTGTTACCAGGATGGAAGCCAAAGACAAAAGTTTTGGATTCGACTTTGAAGGAGAATATACAGAAGTAGTGCCCCATGAATGGATTAAGTATAAGATGAGTGATGGCCGAGAAGTTGAGATTCATTTTAAGAATAACGGAACCCAAACCGAGATCATAGAAACATTTGATGCTGAAAGCCAAAACCCGGTAGATATGCAACGTGACGGATGGCAATCTATCCTCAACAATTTTAAAAAATACACAGAAAAGTAATTATCATGAAAAATCCAATCTATACTTGTTTGTGGTTTGAGAATAATGCCAAAGATGCATCTCAATATTATTTGTCCATATTTAAAGAGGCCAAAATCATTGATGAAAATCCTATGGTGGTAATGATGGAAATTAATCAGCGAAAATTTATGCTGTTAAATGGAGGTCCAAAATTTAAGCCCAATGAAGCTGTTTCGTTTGTAATTGAATGTGAAACTCAAGATGATATTGATCATTATTGGAATTCGTTTACTAAAGAAGGGGAGGAGAGCATGTGTGGTTGGTGTAAAGATAAATTTGGTTTTTCATGGCAGATTGTACCTGCTAACTTAGGACAATTGATGGCTCAGAAAGGTCAGAAGGTGGTTGATGCTTTTTTAAAAATGAAAAAGTTTGATATTAAAACTTTAGAAGAATTACAATAATTTGAAGAAAATGACTGCTTTTGCAGAATCTCCTAAACACATACCATGAAAGAATACAAAGACGTAGACACCTACATTGCGGATTTTCCTGCAGAAATCCAGAAATTATTACAGAAAGTGAGAACCACCATCCAAAAAACCATTCCTAAAGCCACTGAAAAAATTGGTTATGGGATTCCAACCTATAAACTGGAGAAAAATGTAGTTCATTTTGCCGGTTATAAAAATCATATTGGTTTTTATCCTGGGTCAGGTCCTATTGAACATTTTAAAACAAAGCTTAAGAAGTATAAAACATCCAAGGGCACAGTTCAATTTCCTATTGATGAACCCATACCTTACGAGCTGATTGTTGAGTTAACAAAATTTTCAGCTAAACAATTACAACTAGAAAAAACTAGCAAATAATAAAATGTTATCAACTTCACAAAAAAGAATAGAACAGTTTTTCTTTTTCTTTTTATTCTTTTCTTTTTTAATAGGGACCACAGTAGTTTATATATTTAACTTTAACGGGCCTCCTATACGATCGGATGGGGTTGGTTATTATTCATATTTACCTTCTACTTTTATTTATAGGGATTTAACTATGAAAAGTTTTGTTGATGTATATTCAGCCGAAACTCAGCATAAAATTTCGCCTAAAGATTTAGGGCTTATTGCCAATTATGATTCTACAATATATCTAAACAAGTACCCATTAGGAACCAGTATAATGATGATGCCTTATTTTTTATTAGGGCATGGTGTCAGTTTAATAACACACCCATTTATACCAGCAGTAAAAGCTGATGGAATTACCTCTCCATTTTATCATTTCTTTATAGCATTTGGTAGTAGTTTATATATGCTATTAGGTCTTTTTATACTAAAAAAAATACTTGATCAATATTTTTCGATTAAGGCAGTATATAGTACTCTTATACTATTGATTTTTGCTACTAATTTATTTCACTATTCAACCTATGATAGTGTATTTTCTCATGCATACTCTCTGTTTTTATTTGCAGCATTTATTCGCCTTACTCAATTATGGTATTTGCAACCTACATTAAAGCTTACCTTATTACTATCTGTAGTTGGCGCAATGATATTGCTTGTTAGACCTACTAATGGCTTAGTTTTTATTTTCTTTTTAATGTATGGTATACAATTTAAATATTTAAAGTTGTTTTATAAACAAAGGTTATTGTTTTACCAAAAATACATTAAATATGTTTTAACAATGATAATTATAGGATTTTTGGTTGTCCTTCCACAGTTTTTGTATTGGAAATTTGTGACAGATAGTTGGTTTGTATTTTCTTACAAAGGAGAAGGTTTTAATTTTTTGCAACCTGAAGTGTGGAATGTTTTATTTAGTGTAAAAAAAGGACTCTTTTTTTGGGCTCCGATTTTATTTTTAATCATTCCGGGTATTTTTATTATGCGTAAAAGAGAGGAATTGCTACAATGGGTATTTCCGTTAATCATGTATTTTGGAACAACTATTTATCTTATTGCCTCTTGGTGGTGGTGGTCGTATGGTGGTAGCTACGGGCACCGTGGATTTATTGAAAGTTTTGTTGTACTAGCCATTCCACTAGCGGCATTTTTCGACTATTTATTTAAAAAAGCAACAAAAGGATTACAAGTTGCGGTACTAACATTTTCAAGTATTTGTATTTTGTTATGTATGTTTATGATGTTACAATATTGGAGAGGGTATCTGCCTTTTGATGGAACTACCCCTAACATCTATTTGTCAGCACTCCGTAATATTGATGTTGTAAATAGATAATATTAGTTTGAATAATTAGCGTATATATTTTTGTTTTACCAGAACAAAAAAGCCCCTCGATTTAACTGAGGGGCTTTTTTTATTTCTCTTCTGAATTTGACTCTTCGTCTTTCGTCTTCTTTTTCTTTGGCTTGGTGATCTTAATTTTGATCTCCCCATCAGCCATATCCAATTTAATGGTATCTCCCTCAGCTAATTTTTCATTGATGATTTCCTCCGCTAACGGATCTTCAATATATTTTTGAATAGCTCTTTTTAACGGACGGGCACCAAAGTTTGGATCAAAACCTTTTTCGGCAATAAAAGTCTTAGCTGTATCGGTAATTTCCAAAATATATCCGTTGGTTTCAATACGTTTAACCAAACCAACCAACTCCACATCAATAATTTTATGAATGTCCTCCTGAGTTAATGGGTTAAACATAATCACATCATCAATACGATTTAAAAACTCTGGAGCAAAAGCCCGTTTTAATGCATTTTGAATCACCGATTTTCCATAATCATCTGATTGAGTTTTTTTAGTTGAAGTATTAAATCCAACCCCACCCCCAAAATCTTTCAGCTCACGACTACCAATATTGGAAGTCATAATGATCACAGTATTTTTGAAGTCGATTTTTCTTCCTAAACTATCCGTCAACATTCCATCATCCAAAGTTTGTAACAATAAGTTAAATACATCCGGATGCGCTTTTTCAATCTCATCTAACAATACAACAGAATAGGGTTTACGACGAACTTTCTCAGTTAATTGTCCTCCTTCTTCATAACCTACATATCCGGGAGGCGCTCCAATTAATCTGCTCACCGCAAATTTTTCCATGTATTCACTCATGTCAATACGAATCAATGCATCTTCGCTTTCGAACATGGTACGTGCCAATACTTTTGCCAATTGAGTTTTACCTACCCCTGTTGGACCTAAAAATATAAATGACCCAATCGGTTTATTAGGATCTTTTAAACCTGCACGGTTACGTTGAATGGCCTTCACAACTTTTTTCACTGCTTCATCCTGACCAATCACTTTCCCCTTCAGCATGTCACCCAACTTGCTCAATTTATTTACTTCTGACTGAGATACTTTTTGTACCGGAATCCCCGTCATCATTGCTACCACTTCGGCAACATTTTCTTCGGTAACGGTTTCTCTGTTATTACGGGTTTGTTCTTCCCAATCAGCTTTTACTTTTTCTAATTTGGTATACAACTGATGTTCAGTATCACGTAAACGGGCAGCCTCTTCGTATTTCTGACTTCTTACCGCATTGGTTTTTTCTACCTTCACATTTTCAATTTCCTTTTCGATATTTTCTATCTCTTTAGGAACTTTAATGTTGGTAATATGTACTCTTGCACCTGCCTCGTCTAAAGCATCAATGGCTTTATCAGGTAGGAAACGGTCGGTTACATACCTTCCGGTTAAAGTTACACAGGCTTTTAAAGCCTCATCAGTATAATATACATTGTGATGGTCCTGATATTTTTCTTTGATGTTATTCAGGATTTGTAAAGTCTCTTCCTCTGAAGTAGGCTCCACCATTACTTTTTGGAAACGACGATCCAAAGCACCATCTTTTTCAATAAATTGACGATACTCATCTAAAGTAGTGGCACCAATACATTGAATTTCACCACGAGCTAAGGCAGGTTTAAACATGTTGGATGCATC
>CAZUXM010000011.1:0-9465 GCA_964624635.1 uncultured Candidatus Competibacteraceae bacterium | reverse complement strand
TGAACCAGAAGCACCACCGGCACCAATAATAGTGTGTATCTCATCAATGAACAGGATTACATCCGGAGATTTTTCCAATTCATTCATCAAGGCTTTCATTCTTTCTTCAAATTGTCCGCGGTATTTAGTACCTGCTACCAATGAAGCTAAATCAAGAGAAACAATTCGTTTTCCAAAAAGTACACGGGATACTTTTTTCTGGGCGATACGTAAAGCCAAACCTTCAGCGATGGCAGATTTACCCACTCCTGGTTCACCTATTAAGATAGGATTGTTCTTTTTACGACGGCTAAGGATTTGACTTACCCTTTCAATTTCTTTATCACGGCCAATGATAGGATCTAATTTTCCTTCTTCTGCCATTTTACTTAGGTCACGACCAAAGTTGTCTAATACAGGTGTTTTTGATTTACTGTCACCTTTCTTTTGTCCACCGCCACCTGAACCGAATCCCATGCCACCTTCTTCGGCATCATCTTCGTTCGGGTTATTGCCAGGAAATTCTGATTTTGGTCCTTCGCCCATCATATAACTTATTTCGTCTTTAACTATGTTGTAATCTACTTTATAACGTTTTAAAATTCGGGTAACCACACTTTCCTCATCCTTCAAAATAGCTAATAAAAGGTGCTCGGTACCAATAATGGAACTATTAAAAAGTTTAGCTTCCAAATAAGTTACTTTTAATGCCTTTTCTGCTTGTTTTACAATAGGAATATTGGCCATGTTCACATTGGTTTTTGAATGCGGACGTATGGTGGCTTCCAATTCTTTTCTCAAGTCGTTTACATCTACTCCTAACGTATTGAGTATCTTGATACCTACTCCTTCGCCGTCACGAATCATACCGAGAATTAAATGCTCGGTTCCTATATAGTCGTGCCCAAGTCTTATCGCCTCTTCTCTGCTATAAGTAAGAACATCTTTTACCCGGGGTGAAAATCTTGCTTCCATAATCGTTTAGTCTAAATAATAATTTTTAAAGATGCTTTTTAATTCAATATTCTTAACGGCAATCAAATGTAATTCATTCTATGGATTTCCAACCGATTAGCGGTTATGATTTTTAACACAAATTTGTTGGTAATTGTTACATAAATAACTTAAAAATACCCATTTTAATTACCACATTTTTTGTTATTTTGACAACTCGTAAATCAAATAGTGTGCTAATCTAAAAAAGAAGACGAAATGGCAGATGATCCAGTGAATGAGGGGGGCGGAGAACGCATTATTCCCATTAATATTGAACAAGAAATGAAAACCGCTTACATCGATTATTCGATGTCGGTTATTGTATCCCGTGCCTTACCTGATGCCAGGGACGGTTTAAAGCCCGTACACCGCAGGGTTTTGTACGGTATGCTTGATCTGGGTGTAATGTCCAACAGGCCACATAAAAAGTCAGCCAGAATTGTAGGAGAGGTGTTGGGTAAATATCACCCACATGGTGATAGCTCAGTATATGATGCCATGGTTCGTATGGCTCAGGATTGGTCGTTACGTTATCCTTTGGTGGATGGACAAGGGAACTTTGGGTCCATTGAGGGTGATAGCCCGGCAGCAATGCGTTATACCGAGGCCCGTTTAAAGAAAACGGCTGAAGAAATGCTGGAAGATATTGATAAGAATACCATAGACTGGAAACTGAACTTTGACGACTCCTTAGAGGAGCCTACAGTACTTCCATCAAAAATACCTAGCCTTTTGGTGAATGGTTCATCAGGGATTGCAGTAGGGATGGCTACCAATATGCCACCTCACAACCTTACCGAGGTAGTAGATGGGATTGTGGCTTATATTGATAATAAAGAGATAACGGTAGGTGATTTAATGAAATATGTAAAAGCTCCTGATTTCCCTACCGGAGGTATTATATACGGTTATGAAGGCGTAAAACAGGCTTTTGAAACAGGAAGAGGCCGCATTGTAATGCGTGCCAAATCTACCGTAGAAATTCTAAAAAATGGCAGAGAACAAATTGTAGTAACAGAAGTTCCATATCAGGTAAATCCGGCTGAAATACAAGTGAAAACAGCTGAATTGGTGAATGAAAAGAAGATTGAAGGTATTTCTGATGTGAGAATTGAATCGGATAGAAAAGGGATGCGTATTGTTTTTGAATTGAAAAGAGATGCCATTGCCAACATAGTTCTCAATCAGTTATTTAAATATACCTCTCTACAAACCTCATTCTCAGTTAATAATATCGCTTTAGTGAAAGGTCGTCCTACTGTAATGAACCTAAAGGATATGATGAGGGAGTTTGTAAACCACCGCCATGAGGTAGTTACCCGCAGAACTCAATTCGAATTAGATCAGGCAGAAAAGAGAGCTCATATATTAGAGGGATATTTAATTGCTTTAGATCATTTAGACGAGGTAATTAAATTAATCAGAGCTTCTGCTACTCCTGAGATTGCGAAAACAGGTTTGATGGAATCATTCCAATTAAGCGAAGAACAATCGAAAGCAATTCTTGAATTACGTCTGCAAAGATTAACCGGAATGGAACGTGATAAGATTCGTGAAGAGTATGACGAATTAATGAAACGTATAGCCTGGTTAAAAGAAGTATTGGCTAATGAGTACATGAGAATGAACATCATTAAAGAAGAGTTGGCTCATGTAAAAGAAAAATATGGTGATGAACGCCGTACTCATATAGAATACAGTGGTGATGATCTTTCTATTGAAGATTTAATTGCTGATGAGCCGGTAGTAGTTACTATTTCTCATTTAGGATATATTAAACGTACCATGTTAACTGAGTACAAAGCTCAGGGACGTGGAGGAACCGGATCAAAAGGTTCCGCTACCCGTGATGAAGATTTCTTAGAGCATTTATTTATTGCGTCAACACATAATTATTTACTGTTGTTTACTGAGAAAGGTAAATGTCATTGGTTAAAAGTGTACGAAATTCCTGAAGGTGCAAAAGCAACGAAAGGTCGTCCGCTACAAAATTTATTGAGCATTGAACCAGGTGATAAAGTGAAAGCTTACATGCCGGTAAAAAATCTTACGGATGAAGATTACCTCAACAATAATTTTGTATTGATGTGTACCAAAAAAGGGGTCATCAAAAAAACTAGCCTGGAAGCATATTCCCGTCCACGTGTAAATGGTATCAATGCCATCAATGTTCGTGAAGATGATGAATTGTTAGAAGCAAAATTAACTGACGGTAGTTGTGATGTCATTATTGCTAAAAGATCGGGTAAAGCGATTCGTTTTAATGAAGCAAAAGTTCGTCCAATGGGCCGTACTTCTACAGGGGTAAAAGGAATCACTTTAGAATCAGATAAAGATGAAGTGGTTGGGATGATTATTTCTCCACAAGCCAGTTTAAAAGAAACCAATTTATTAGTGGTTTCAGAAAAAGGCTATGGAAAACGTTCATTTATTACTGATCCTGAAACAGGAGAAGATGAATATAGAGTAACGGGTCGCGGCGGTAAAGGAGTAAAAACTATTAATGTTACCGAAAAAACAGGTGCATTGGTAGCTATTAAACCGGTAGCTGATGGTGACCATTTAATGATCATCACTAAAAAAGGAGTATTGATTCGTATGCACGTATCTGATTTACGTGTGATGGGAAGAGCTACTCAGGGAGTTCGTTTAATTTCATTGAGAGATGATGATGAAATTGCAGCGATTGCACGTGTTCGTAAAGAGGCGGTAGAAGATGAAGAAACAGAGGTTGACTTAAGTGGTGCAGAAACGATTGTAGGCAATACTGCCGGTGATGTTAATATGGAGGGAACTGACACAACAAATGTGTCTGACGATGTTCCACCACCATCTGATAATTAATAATCCTTTTTTAATTTTAAAAGCCCCTCGGTTTAACCGAGGGGCTTTTTTTTTAACTACAACAGGCTATTAATTTTATTTATTTAGTTAGTATAAGTTTTTTTGTAACTGTTTTATGGTTTAATAAAATGATATGTAAAAGGTAAATGCCAGTGGATTCGTTTTTTAAATAAATATTTTCAGCAGTAAAAATTCCATTATAAATAATTTTCCCTGTCAGGGTCGTAATAATAATCTTCTCTATTTTATTAGACTCAGGTAATATTATTTTAAATTCACCATGAGTAGGGTTGGGGTAAATACTAATTAATAATTCTTCGGATTCATTTATACCAATAGTATTTCCGTAGGCCCAGGTTTCGGTTGTTCTGTATCCGTCTTTATCAATTCCACAGGAATAGTATAATACATCATTTACAGTAAATACACTACCTCCTTTTCTTCTGTAAGAAGGGATGGTGTCTAATGAAATCCAGTTATCTGCTATATCATCATATCTCCATAAATCATTATTATAATTTCCGGTACTATCCCAACCGGCGATAATATAACCTACATTATTTGTATTTAGTCCTTTAGCACTAAACCTCGGATATCCGTTAAAGTTATTTTTCTGGGTCCATGTATTTAATGTGGTATCATATTCCCATACATCTTTATACATGGTAAGTGATGAATCAATACCACCCATTAAATATCCCTTACCATTAATTGAAAATCCTGACATACCTTTTCTTGGTCCACTGGGGAAATTTGTTTTTTGGGTCCATTGTGTATCTGCTGTAGGATTAAATTCCCACCATTCGTTGGTTAAAATATTTCCGGTGGTGGCTCCGGTTCCTATGTATCCTTTATTTCCTATTGAAAAACAGGTACATGCTCCTCTTCCGAATGAGGGAATTGAATCCATTGGAGACCATACATTCAATACAGGATCATATTCCCAACAATCATTTAAATAATTGGAACCGTTAATACCACCTACCAAATATCCTTTTCCGTTAATGGCAAAACCACATCCATATTGTCGTGGTTCAGCGGGTAATGTATCAATAGGATACCATATATATGAATATGGATGATATTTAAATCCATCATTTAAAGTTTGGAAGCTGTTTCCCATGCCGGTAAAAACATAACCAAAATCACCAATAGAAAATGATGAAGCATCATCACGAGGTGATCCGGGGCAATCAATTACCTGATTCCAAACTTGTGCAGTAAGATGTTGTGCACTCAGAAATAATATGATTATCCATTTATTCAATAGGTAAATATACATATTCATTTTTAGACTTATATTTTTGACATTTATTCATTATTTGTTAAAATTATATAGTTTAAATATTTGGTGAAATTGAAATAAACAATAGTTTTGCTCCCTATTACCCGCTACTTAGCACGATGAACCTAAACACTGATTTTGCCAAGATCTATTCTACACCATTTAAGTCAGTGTACATCAATAAAAATGAATCAATTTGTTATTCAGTATGGCATGAGGAAAATGAATTTATGACTCATGATGAATATAAAAAAGATGCATTAAATATGTTGGAGATTTTATTACAAAACAAATTCAAATATATTATTGCCGACAATAGAGCCACTCGCTTTAAATTTACGGATGAGTTGGATATATGGTATAGAGAAAACTTTTTTGAAGTTTTGCTTAAAAAATCCACACTTCAAAAATTTGCCATTGTATTAAACGAAAGTTTAAGGTTAAGCGTAATGGTGGATGAAATGTTTGATAATTTCCCCATTGTTCATAAATCATTTAGCTCAGTAGAAGATGCTTATAAATGGGTGAGTTATCAACCCAAAAAATAATTTGGTCTTTATTATTTGGTTAAGTAGTTATGATATATTTGTACATAACTTTAAAAATAGATTATGCCACAAATTAATCCCTATTTAACTTTTAATGGTAATTGTTTAGAAGCTTTTAATTTTTACAAATCAGTATTTGGAGGAGATTTTCCATACGTAGGAAAATTTAACGATATGCCGGATGGTGAAGGTAAACCTGTATCAGCATCTGACATGGATAGAATCATGCATATTTCATTACCTATTTCAAAGGAAACTATTCTTATGGGATCTGATACTACCGCTGAATTTGGGAGTGTTACTGCCGGATCTAATTTTTCCATTTCAGTAAATGCAGAGTCAGAAGAAGAAGCAAATAAAATATTTAATGGAATTTCATCTGGAGGCAAAGTAATTATGCCCATGAATAAAACATTTTGGGGAGCTTACTTTGGAATGTGTGTAGATAAATTTGGTATTTCGTGGATGGTAAATTTCGATTATAATCAGAAATAGAATACCTTAAAAACAGATTATAAAAAAAGGGAAGCATTGCTTCCCTTTTTAGTTATTAGGTTTGCGGAACAGCATCCGCATATTTTTCTTTATCGTATAATCCTTCTTTTAGTTTTCGGGCTACATCAGCAAAACATTCAATGGTATAATTCACATCTTCCAATGTATGTACTGCGGTAGGTATTAAACGTAAAATAATCATTCCTTTAGGAATTACCGGATACAATACAACCGAACAGAAGATTCCATATTTTTCACGGATATCATATACCACTTGTGATGCTTCTTGTGGATTACCACTTAAAATAACCGGAGTTACTGGTGAAGTAGTATTACCAATATTTAAACCTACATTTCTTAATCCACTTTGTAATGCATTGACCACTTTCCACAAGTTTTCTTTTAACTCAGGACGGGTACGCATCATTTCTAATCTTTTTAAAGCACCAATCACTAATGGCATTGGTAATGATTTAGCGAATATTTGAGAACGGGTATTATAGCGTAAAAAGTTCATTACTTCTGGTTCACCTGCAACAAAACCTCCAATACTGGCAAATGATTTAGCAAATGTTCCAAAGTAAACATCAATTTCATTTTGTACTCCTTGTTCTTGTCCTGTACCTCCTAAATGATGACCCATGGTACCAATACCGTGAGCATCGTCTACCAATAAACGGAATTTGAACTTCTTTTTTAATTCCACAATTCCTTTTAGGTTTCCTTGTGCTCCACTCATCCCAAAAACACCTTCGGTAACTACTAATATTCCACCTCCGGTTTGGTCAGCCACATGTTGTGCATGTTGTAGCTGTTTTTCGAGGCTTTCCATGTCATTATGTTTGTAAACAAAACGTTTACCAGCGTGTAAACGGGCTCCATCCACTAAACAAGCATGAGATTCGGCATCATATACCAACACATCATGACGACCCAATAAGGCATCCATTACTGACATGATTCCCTGGTATCCGTAGTTCAATAACATACCGGCAGGTTTCTCTACAAAATGAGCCAATTCTTGTTCTAATTGTTCGTGGTAGTTGGATTCTCCTGTCATCATACGGGCTCCCATAGGATAACTCATACCCCATTGAGCAGTTGCATCAGCATCCGCCTGGCGAACTTCAGGATGATTGGCCAACCCCAAATAGTTATTTAAACTCCACACCAATACTTCACGACCCTTAAATTTCATTCTTGGCGCTATTTCCCCTTCCAGCTTTGGAAAGGCGTAGTAACCATGTGCTACTTTAGCGTACTGTCCTAACGGACCAGGATTTTTCAATATTTTATCAAATACATCTCCCATGACTTATGCAATTAATGCTAATTTTGCGCAAATTTAGCAGTAAACTAACAACTTGGAAGTTTTTTAAGGTAGGTTATAATACTAACTGTCAACAATTATAGTTGAAAACCTGCGTTAAACGGAAAGTTGAAGAAAAGGAATGAAGAAAGCCGTTTTATATAGTCTCATGTTTTTTATGCTGATCTCATGTAGTGAATATCAGCAAATGCTCAAAAGCAGCAACCGTCAGCAAAAGTATGATTATGCCATTGCTATGTACAACAAAAAGAAGTACAGCAGGGCAGTTGGGGTTTTGGAAGAGTTATATACTACCAGCCGAGGTGATATCAATGCAGAAAACATTCATTATTATTTTGCTAAAAGCTATTATGGAGCGGGTGATTATCTGCTAGCCAGTTACTTTTTTGAAGACTTTACCTACAAATATCCAAATAGCAAGTACCTTGAAGATGCAGCATATACGAATGCCATGTGTTATTACAAGGATTCCCCGGAAAATCCTTTGGATCAAACGAGTACCTACAAGGCGATTGAACAAATGCAAATGTTTGTTGATCGATTTCCTCAAAGTACCTATGTATCGGAATGTAATAAACGAATTGAAGAATTAAGGGAAAAGCTTGAAAGCAAGGCTTATAGAGTAGCATATCAATATTATAGAATGGAGTATTATCAAGCAGCAAGTACCGCTTTTATACTGCTACTCAAGGACTTTCCCGATACTGACAGAAGAGGAAAATGTAGTTTTTATGTAATAAAAAGCAGCTATTTACTGGCAGTTAACAGTGTTAAGCTAAAGAAGCTGGAGAGATTAGAGAATGTTTTAAAATATTTTGATAAATTTGCCCCCTCTATTACTGATGAGCAGGACAAAAAAGAGGTCAATACGATCTATGAAAAAGCGAAGGTTTTGCATGAAGAAGTAAAAAAGCTAACAGATAGATTAAAGTAAAACGAATTAAATGAGTACCATGAACTATAAAAAAGTAAACGCCGAATTAACTACTATTACCAGAGACACCGCTAAATTAGAAGCTAAAACAGGTAATTTGTATGAAGCTATTGCTATTATTGGTAAAAGAGCCAATCAAGTGGCAGCAGGAATGAAAGAAGAGTTAACCGGGAAATTAGAGGAATTTGGTTCTCATTCAGATAGTTTAGAAGAAGTTTTTGAAAACCGTGAGCAAATTGAAATTTCTCGTCATTATGAGAAATTACCTAAGCCTTCGGCTATTGCTTACGAAGAATATATGACCGATCAATTAACATTCAACGGTCATGACATCGCAACTACCGAGGAAAATTAATTGCTTCGCCTTTTAATCTAACTACATGTTACAAGGCAAAAAAGTATTGGTTGGAGTATCAGGCGGAATAGCTGCCTATAAAATTCCATACCTAGTTCGGTTACTTATTAAAAGTGGTGCAGAAGTAAAAGTAGTGATGACCCCCAATGCATCGGGTTTTGTTACGCCTTTAACCTTAGCTACCCTTGCAAAAAATCCAGTAGATATTGATTTTTTTAATTCCGAAACCGGAGAATGGAATAATCATGTTGAATTAGCTCTTTGGGCTGATTTGATGGTAATTGCTCCCGTTACTGCCAATACCTTATCTAAAATGAGCAATGGGCAGGCTGATAATTTTTTGTTAGCTACCTATATGAGTGCCAAATGTCCAGTTATGTTTGCTCCGGCAATGGACTTAGATATGTATCGTCATCCCTCTACTAAAATTAATATTGATAAGTTGGTTTCATTTGGGAATAGACTTATTCCTCCTACATCGGGTGAATTAGCCAGTGGCTTATCTGGTGAAGGAAGATTAGAAGAACCGGAAAAAATATTTGACATCATTAAAGATTTTTTTTTTGAAAGTAATTCCTTATTAGGTAAAAAGGTAGTAGTAACTGCCGGACCCACTTATGAGTCTATTGATCCGGTTCGTTTTATCGGGAATCATTCAACGGGTAAAATGGGGATTGATATTGCTGATGAGTTAGCGAA
>CAZUXM010000010.1:3440-67529 GCA_964624635.1 uncultured Candidatus Competibacteraceae bacterium | reverse complement strand
CTATGGCATCATTCACTTCGGCTTTCATGTGTTTTAGCATGGGGCCGTTGATGTATAAACGCCACTTCCCGGCATATTTTACCAGTGTCTGAGTAAACGTTTGGTCCTTAAGTTGTATAGTAACCGGTATGGGTCCTTTGGTTTTCCCGGAGTCTTTAAAAATATCATCTAAAACGGGTTTAGGTAACAATACATACGGATTAATTCCTATGATGTTGATCTTTGCGTTGAAATGATACATTTAAATCAAATGAGTTATTCAAATGTATATCTATATTTCTATTTTTATTCCATGAAACGCCTTTTACCCCTCCTCCTGTTATTTATTCAAACCGTATTTGCTCAAAATTATGCTGATTATGTCCGTCCGTTGATTGGTACCGGAGGGCATGGACACACTTACCCCGGAGCCACTGTTCCGCATGGAATGGTTCAGCTGAGTCCTGATACCCGAATTGATGATAGTTGGGATGGATGTGGAGGTTATCATTATTCTGATAAAATTATCTACGGTTTTTCACATACCCATTTAAGTGGAACTGGTTGCAGTGATTATTGCGATGTTATGTTAATGCCGGTTACCCATTTATCTGAAGCATTTAAAAGTGGTGATTATGCCAGTAAGTACGATCATGCCGAAGAAGTAGCCCAAGCGGGTTTTTATAGTGTTAAATTAAAGGGAAATGATGTAACGGTAAATCTTACTTCAACACAACGCACAGGTTTTCATCAATACATATTTCATGATAAAAATAAAGCTATGGTGGTGTTGAATCTTAATCACCGCGATCAATTATTGGATGGAGAAATTGAACTCGTTAATGACCATACAATCTCCGGATATCGTTACAGTAAAGCATGGGCCAAAGACCAAAAAATATTTTATTACATAGAATTTTCCAGAAAAATCACCTCAGCCATTGCATTGGATGATAGTGTTAAGCTAAGTAGTTTTAAAAAAATTAATGGAAAACAACTATGTGCTAATTTCTTTTTTGATGTAAAAACTAATGATACTCTATTGGTAAAAGTAGGCATTTCGGGTACTGGAGTGGAAGGAGCAAAACTTAATTTAACAACTGAAAATCCAGGATGGAATTTTAAATCCATCAAAGACAAAGCACGACAACTTTGGAATAAAGAATTGGGAAAAATTGAAGTATCTGCAGATACTAAATCAGATTATGAAACTTTTTATACCGCGTTGTATCATACCATGATTGTTCCTAATGTATGGAATGATGTAGATGGAAAATACAGAGGCATGGATGGACAAGTTCATACCAAAGAAGGAGATTATTATACTGTATTTTCATTATGGGATACTTTTAGGGCGGCACATCCATTGTATACACTTATCGATCAAAACAGAACAAAAGATTATGTACAAACTTTTATACAACAATTTAAAGATGGTGGACGATTACCCGTTTGGGAGTTAGCATCTAATGAGACAGATTGTATGATTGGTATTCATTCTATTTCGGTAATAGCAGATGCAATAAGCAAAGGATTAATTGATAAACAGTACAAAACCATATTAGGTGATGCTATGGTAGCTACCGCTAAAATGGATAATTACCGAGGTATTGGAGTAATGAACTCACAAAACCACCTTACCATTGAAGATGAAAGCGAATCGGTTTCAAAAACATTGGAATATTGTTATCAATACCATTGTATGAGTAAAATTTGTAAATGGGCTGGAAGAGAAAAAGAAGCACTTGATTTTGAAAAAGTGAGCTTAGGATATAAAAATCTATTCAATGGTGAGATAGGATTTATTATGCCAAGAGCCAATGGTGATTGGTTGCCGGATTTCGATCCTCGTCAGGTAAATAATTATTATACTGAAGCCAATGGCTGGCAATACAGTTTTTTTGTTCCTCATGATATTGCAGGTATGATAGAACTATATGGAGGTAAAGAGAAATTTCACCAAAAATTAGATTCATTGTTTGGTACAAGTTCAACCATGACGGGAAGAGAACAGGCAGATATTACCGGATTGATTGGTCAATATGCACATGGCAATGAACCAAGTCATCATGTAGCTTATTTATATAATTACGTAGGTGATTTTAAAAAAACAAACAGTATAGTTTCAAAAATACGTACCGAATTTTATTCGAACAAAGAAGATGGTTTAAGTGGTAATGAAGATTGTGGACAAATGAGTGCCTGGTATGTTTTAAGTGCTATAGGTTTGTATCAGGTAAATCCCGGATCACCCTATTTTACATTAACAGTTCCACATTTTCAAACAGCTACGGTACATCTTGAAAACGGATTGGTACTATCAATACAACGCGATAAAGGAGAGATTAACAGCATTAGTTGGAATGGAGAACCCCTCGATAGACTATATCTTTCTTATGAAGAAATCATGCATGGTGGTTTATTAAGATTCGAATCAACCCCGGGAATAATTACCGAAGGAAATATTTTAAATACATCTAAAGTAGAAGCTCCCAATTACATAAAAGCTCCTGTGATTAAAATTGAATCGAAAGTGTTTAAAAAAGACACATGGGTTGAAATTTTAAGTGATAACCCAACCGTTAATTCAACTTTTTACACCATTAAATATTCTAACGGAAAAGAAGTTAAAAGTAAATACACCAAAAAGTTTAAGGTTAAATCTACCTGTACCATTACTGCTTATTCAACATTTGGATTAAGCGGAAATAACAGCGCAGAAGCGAAAGGAAAATGTTTTTTAAAACCCAACGATTATTCCATTGAAATTTTAAGCAAGGCCAATGCTCAATATTTTGCCGGTGGTGCTGATGGTTTATTGGATGGGGTTACCGGGGATCCTGATTGGAAAAAAGGATATTGGCACGGATATCAAGGTCAGGATTTGGAAGCGATTATAGATACAAAGAAGAAAAATACACATACTAAAATTACAGCAAGATTTTTAGCGGATAACCGTTCATGGATATTTTTCCCCAACGCATTTGAGGTATATGGATCAGATGATAAAACCAACTTTACGTTGTTAAAAACGATGGTATTACATGAAAATGGCATCATCAATACAGATGAAATAAAAGTAGTACCATGCGAATTGAGTATTTCTGATAAACCCGCTTATCGATATTATAAAATAGTAGTAGAGGATTTTGGTCCTTTACCGAAAGGACATCCTGGAGAAGGCGAGCCTTCATTTATTTTTATTGATGAAGTATTTTTTGATTAGGATATTATAATCCCATATCATCTCCACCACCGCCACCTTGGTTGTTATTGTTTCTCTTTTTATTGTTTTGACCGTTGATGTCACCAAATTTCCAGGTAAATTGAACAGTAAATATTCTTGATTCACGTTTACGATAAACATCACCGTAAAAATCATCGTCGAATGAGTAAATGGCAAACCGTCTGGTATTAAAAATATCTGATACATTGAGAGTTAAAGCGGCTCTGCTTTTGAATAAATCAAACTTAATAGCGCCATCCAAACTCCACATTTCACGCATTAAACCTTGTGGCATAGTCATAGGAGCCATATAGTGGAATGACAATTGTAACTCAGCTACTTTTGCCATTTTAAAAGTTTGTTGATTACGAATACTAAAGCTAAAGTTAGTAGCCTCTAGGTTTCCGGTAGGTGATGTACCAATTACCTGATTCCTGAAAATATTAAAATTAGTGGTCATGTTCCACCACTTAAACCAATTGTTACGAATTACAAATTCACCACCGAAGTTGATACTTCTATCCAGATTTAAGAATGTAACAACAGCAACGTCTCCATCAAGATATCTAAAACGTTGTGTAACACCATCTACATGACGAAAATAAGCTGTAGCAATTAAATTGTGGTTCTTTAATGACATGCTGTAATTTAATTCGACTGCATCAATGTTTTCGGGATTCAAATTAGGATTACCCACTCTGATATTTAAGGGATCGTCATATTCAGCAAATGGATTAAGCTGTCCTAATCCGGGGCGATTAATTCTTCGTGAATACGCTAATTGTAATTGATGTTTATCATTGATTTTATAATTGATAAATACCGAAGGGAAGAAGTTAACATAATGTTTACTAAAACTTTGATTGGTAATTTCCTGGGTTCCCCAACTATTGGTTTGCTCAATACGTAAACCTGCCATAAAACCCCATTTTTTGAAATTAGCAGTAAATGTTCCATATACAGCATTTACATTTTCCAGATAATGGAATGTATTTGTGATAGAAGAATCAATGACCAATCTTCCTAGGCCATAATCAAATGAGTCGGCCACTAATGTATTGGTTGAATTACGGATAGTAACTTTACCACCCGTTTCAAATTTGAATTTTTCTTTGAAAGGATGAGTATAATCAACCTGAGTTACTGAAACCAACGAAGCCTCTTTGCGATAGTTGTTTTGTAACAATGGATTGTAATTAGTGTCAGTTTCATTGAGGAGTGTAAATTCTTTTTGGTTAAAAGCAGCATCTTCCTGAAAATGATTATAATTAATATTGGTTGAAACAAAGATATCGTTGCCCTTTTTAAACTTACGTGTGTAATTTAAACCTCCGTCGGCACTATAAGTGTTACCATATTCAAGGGTGGTTCTTCGGGTATCACGAGTCATCCATGAGGCAGAATCGAGATATTGGTACTTTACACTATCAGGAGTAATTCCTCGGTTATAGTTAAACATGTAATTAATGGAAAGTGATTGATCTTTCTTTAATGACCAATCAAAATTTCCCGAGATGGTAGGAGAAATACCTATTTTAAGCCCTGTAGAATATTGATTGATAGAGTAGGCAGGAAAACTATCAGGGGTATTGGTTCTTAAATTAAATCCTTCCACCCAGTTTTGGTTATAACGAAATCCCAATGTATGACTCATACTGAAGTTTTTCACCCTCATGTTAAAACTACCTGATGCATTATATTTATGACCCGTTCCAATACCAATTTGCACCTGTCCGCTTTTACCGTCGCTCAAAGCTTTTTTAGTAACAATGTTAATGATACCGGTCATTCCTTCGGCATCAAATTTTGCAGAAGGATTTGTAATCAATTCAATTCTTTCGATGTTACTGGCTGGAATCTGTGATAAAATTTGTGTTCTGTTGTCAGCAGTAATTCCTGATGTTTTACCATTGATAAAAATTACAAAACTTCCACTTCCCCTTAGGGTAATACTACCATCTACGTCTACAGTTACGGTAGGCACTTGTTTCATTACATCTAAAGCAGATCCACCGGATACAATATTGTTTTTATCTACATTAAATATTTTGCGGTCAATGCCCAGTTGAAAATCAGGTTTCTCTTCGGAAAAAGTATATTCATTCATATCCGTAGCCTCGGGGCTTAAAGCAACGGTTCCTATATCTTTTTTAGAATCGGGTGGCTTTAGAAAAACAGTATCAATATAATTTTTGTAACCAATGAATGAAATTTTTAACTGATAAGGTCCGGGCCTAAGTTGTTCTATCATAAATTCACCACTATCATTAGCCAGACCTCCGGAGAAATAAGTAGAATCTTTTAAGTGTTTAAGATAAACGGTAACAAACGGAATAGGTTTATTGTTGGTAGCGTCAATTACTTTTCCCTGTAATGTAAATTCGGGCATATTCCCCCCCCCATTCATTTGCGAAAAAATGGAGCCTATACTAACAAATCCGGCAATGAATACAACCAGGGCATTTTTCATAAGCTAACAAAGGTAGCAATATGGACATTTACAATATATACGTTAAGGAATCTTTAACGTGATTTATCATTTTTCAATACATAAAATTTCGTTATTTGTATTCATCACAGCCTTATATGTAAATCCATGCAATTACACCAACTATATTCATTACTTGATATTACCACCTTAGACCCTAAAGACGATGAGGTTAAAATCATAGGATTAGCACGACAAGTTCGAATGGTATATGAACAAAGTGGTGAAGTCTTTTTACCTGCATCTATTTGTGTTTACCCCAATTGGGTGCAAGTTTTAAAAGAAAATGCCCGTACTTTGCCTATCGAATTCGCTGCTGTTTCGGGTGGATTTCCTACAGGACAAACCCTTACTCAGGTAAAAATGTTGGAGACACATGCCGCTATTGAAAAGGGGGCTACAGAAATTGATATGGTCATTAACAGAGGATTGTTTCTTTCGGGAAAATTAGAAGATTGTGGAGTGGAAATAAAATTATTGAAGGAGATTTGCGCCGGTAGAACACTAAAGGTAATCATTGAAACCGGTGAGCTAGAAACAGATCAGAATATCTACGGGGCGTCAACATTAGCTCTGCACGTAGGGGCTGATTTTGTAAAAACATCAACCGGTAAATCATCGGTGGGGGCTACACCTCATGCAGCACGTGCAATATGTGGAGCGATCAGAGATTTCTATAAAGAAACGGGTCTGAAAAGAGGAATAAAAATTTCTGGTGGGGTAGGTAATGTTGATCAAGCAACAGAGTATTGTAAAATTGTTGATGAAGAGTTAGGGTCTGAATGGTTAACACCTCAATTAATGAGAATAGGGGCTAGTAAATTAGCCAATGAAATTCTCCTTAAAGCAGGGCATAACTCGCTGGCTAATTTTTGATGCGTATATATATTAGTTTTATAAATAATATTTTTTAATAATTGTACATTTTGTACAGCAGTAAATTATCTCTACTTTTGCTGTAAGTTTTATTATGAGTAACGAAAAGCCTGCATATTTAGATAGTTTACAAAAGGATCTTGAAATTTATAAAGAGCCTATCATGGAGGCCTCCACCTCCATTGTAGGCGAAGGCGTATCTGATTATCCAGTGTTTATTGCGTCAAAAGAAGCATTTCCTATAGGAGAGTTGATACTTGATAAAGAAGAATTGCTCACTACATGGTCTGTTTACGCCAGTACTGCTGAAGACCTAATCAAGGCCGGCATT
Source organism: uncultured Candidatus Competibacteraceae bacterium (assembly GCA_964624635.1). Taxonomy (GTDB): domain Bacteria; phylum Bacteroidota; class Bacteroidia; order CAIKAF01; family CAIKAF01; genus JANWKQ01. Next base: position 60,629 of record CAZUXM010000010.1, on the reverse strand, counting down.
ATACAGGTAGATAAAGCCCGATTTTTTATTACTCAATATAAACCGGTGAAGGAATTTATGTGTTTGTTTGTAGTGGCTTCTGAATCGGAGGCCGGATTTATTTTTGTACCCTATTAATTTGAACTGAACGAAGTGAGGTTATAAGCACAATGGAAAATAAGAGTAATACAATCAATCATTCAAAAAAATACATTGCCTCAGGAATGATTGTATCAAATTTGGTGGTGGTGGTCATTGGTGCCTTTTTATACCCGTGGTTCAGTAATATTCAGGAATTGAATCAAGGAATTGCATTGGTATTAATGGGGACTATTACTTTGGTTACTTTATCCGCCTCTATTGCCAGTTACTTCTGGAGTTATACAGGGATTCCATTAAAAAAATTAAGGTTATTAGCCGTTGTAAATAACCTATGGTTATTGATTCCGTTTCTTATTCATCCATATATTGGGGTAGGAAAAGACAATTGGCTGGACTTTTTATTGTATAATTTTTTCTCAAAGGCCACACTAGTGATAATCGTATTTTGCTCATTATTAGGGAATTGGTTCGGACGACGTGTTTTTTACGAGTAGGAATTATACATTTTTATACATATATTCGTTGTATAAAACAGCCCACGACGTATGAGTACAACAACAGACCCCATTATTCCTGTACATCATTTTGATGATGCTGACACCCTAGGGATGCCTTTTAAAATTGAAAGCCTTGATTATACTACCGGCTATCCCACCAATACGGCCCATCGGCATAATTATTATGAAATCTTTTTATTTGAACAGGGTACAGGTGAACATTTGATTGACTTTACCCCATACTCTATTCAACCCGGATGTGTACATATTGTTTTTCCTGGTCAAATTCATAAGGTAAACCGCAGCCAGGATTCAAAAGGGAAGGTTGTGACTTTTACAGAAAACTTTGTTTTACCATCTCAGGATTTAATCGACCTCATCAATAAACTAGGGGCTCATAAAGACACAGCAGAAACGATTGTATTAAATCCTGTTGAGTTTTATAAAATCTACAACCTTATTGATCACATTAATAATGAAATTAATGGATGTAATTTAGATTGTACTCCGGCCATCAGATCATATATATACATCATTCTCTATAAATACTATTTGCAAAAGGGTATTCAAAAAGATGACCTCAACAATATTTCAGAAGGGAGATTGTTTTCGAAATTCAAAAAAATACTCGAGGAAAAGTTCCGCGAATGGCATATGCCCGGTCAATATGCTGAGGCATTAAATACCAGTTTAAAGGTGTTGAACAATGAATGCACTCATTATTCGGCCAAACATGCCAGTGATATTATTCGTGAAAGAATTATTCTTGAGGCAAAACGATTATTGTTTAATACAGACTTGATGAGTAAAGAAATTGCTTATCAGTTAAATTTTGATGATCCTGCTCACTTTAGTAAATTCTTTAAACAATACACTGGCTTATCAGTAAAAGAATATAGAGAAGAATCACAGAAGAGATTTAGATAAGAAACAAATAAAAAACCCAAACAATTTTGTTTGGGTTTTTTATTTTCTATTCTAGAAATACTAATAGAATTTAAACACACCCCAACGTTGAACTTTGTCAAGGATAGTATATATGTAAATAGTGTTTTTATTTTCTACTACGGAGGTTTTTGGGCAAAGCACCACTTTCTGATCTTCTCCATCTAAAAATATATCTCTTGATACCTCTCCTTTGCTGTTAATGGTTGCCAATACAGGTACGGTACCTTTTGCAGAGCTAACATATTTAATATCCATTGGTGATAGTGCTTTTACATTTTGTGCCAAATCATTATAAATAATCACCACCTTGTCATTGTAAATAGCATAGGTATATGATAATGAAAACCCTGAAAATTCATTGGTGGTAAAGGTAGGTTGTACCTGACGTTTAATTACCGGAGTAATCCAACTTACCTTTCTGTCATTACCAATTTTAGTAACTACAACGTTGTTGTAATATGGAGAATAAACAATCTCTGTAAACCCTCTTACTTTACCTGCTTTAAAAGCTGCAAAAACGTTTTCTGCTATTACATAAATAGATCCGTCATTAGCAATTTGAAGGTCTTTTAATTGAAAGTCGCGAATTCCGTCTCCTCTTCCCATGGCAATTTTTCCGTATTTATCACTTGGATGATCAAGGAATTTATCTCCAAAGCCCTTTTCAAAATCAACATGATTGGTTGAACGAACTTTTTTGCTGTATTCTTCCATTACAATACAAAAAGCACCATTTGCCTCCATGGTTTTTTTATCAGCGAAGAAACCGGCAAACACCAATTCATGATTGGTTACTTCAAAAGAGATATCTGAAATATACTTTTTAGGCAAATGTATAGGAGTACTGTTAAATGTAGTATTGGTATCATTCGGATCAAATTTAAAATCTAAAAGAGAGAATGAGTAATTGATTTTTGAATTACCCTTTTTAGCTCTTTCTTCTTCCGTTTCTTCCAACACGCGGACTACTAAATACAAAGTACTGTCTTCAATATTGGTTTTGTATTGACGTGGTTCAAATTCTTTACCGTTGAGGGGGAATTTTTGTTTTCTTTCCCATTTTTTCTCCAGGTTATAATCATAAAAATCAAATACAAGATATTCGTTATCATATTGAATGAATGGACGAGAATACATTAAGAAAAACCCATCATTTAGGGGTGAACGAATAACAATGAAACGACCAATCACTGTTTTTTCATGACCCTGAAAAATCTGTAACTGGACTAATGATCCTACTTTTTTACCGTCTTTATCAAATTTTTGACAGTGGGAGGTAAATGTATATTTGATGTAATCAGGTTCGGTAAAGAACACTAAAAACCCACCGTCTTGAGTATGTACCACCTCGTTAAACTGAAACGCCCTTTGGGTCTTACCATCAGTTGAATACATGGTAGGGTTATAAATCTCAAAAGATGACTCAGTAGCAAGCTGTTTTTTATCTACTTTATCAATAAAAATAGAACTAAATCCATATTCTGCAGGGCCGGTCCTGGTAGAATATAAATAGTCTTTCTCATCCGAGAAGATTCCTGTGTTTATCATTTTTGGGTCAAGCTTAGTGGGATCCCCCCAGCTTACTTCAGCCAACTGAGCATTAGCCATGAGGCCTGAAACCACAAATAAAGCACTAGCAACGAAAAGGTTAAATTTCATAAGATAAAATTCAATAGGACAACGTTAATAAATAAGCAAATTTAGTCCGGCGTCAAAGATATAAGAAACTACATTTATACCAAATGAGGCACTGGTTTGATGTTTTCAACAAAAATTAATAATATTGTAAGTTACGATATCAAGGATATTGCCAAACTCCTAAGTTGAATGAAAAATTTTTTACAAAAAGCACTTTTTAAATCGGGCGCATTACTCTGTATATCTGTTATTTCATGGTTGAATTTATCAGCTCAGCAAGAAGAACAGAACTCACTTTATCAATACAATGTACTTAACTTTAATCCTGCTTATGCAGGTAGCAGGGGTACCATGAACATTACTGCTATTGGTCGTTTTCAATGGGTGGGAATTAATGGAGCTCCCATGACACAGTTCCTTTCGGTACATGCTCCTATTGCACGACAAAATATTGGATTAGGATTAAATGTGGTAAACGATATGGTAGGTGCAAGAAACAGGACTTCTATTTATGCCGATTTTGCCTATTCTATTCGTTTAAACAGAAAAAATCATCGCTTAGCATTTGGCATCAATGGGGGGGTGGATATCTGGCAAATGAATACTTCCAGTATGGTCATTGATGATCCAACAGACCCATCAGCGATTAATTATTCAACTACTGTGGGTAATTTTGGAGGAGGAATATATTATTATGGGCAAAGACATTATGTAGGATTCTCGGTTCCACGTATCCTGGAAAATAATTTAAATAATCCTGCTGTTTCAGGCAACTCAAGATCAGCCCGACATTTTTATATTATGGGGGGGTACGTATTTAACCTGAATAGTGTAGTTAAATTTAAACCTGCCACTTTAATCAAAATTACACCCAATGCCCCACTTACCTTTGATTTGAACGCCAGCTTTTTGTTGTTCGAGAAACTTTGGATTGGTGGAATGTACCGTTTTAATGAATCTGCAGGATTGAATCTTTCTTACACATTTGCGGATATGTTTACAATAGGGTATGCCTTTGATTTTGCTTATAATGACTTGCGATTTAATCAGTATGGTAGTCATGAGGTTATGTTGCAGTTTGACATTGCCAAAAAGAATAAAAACTATTTATCACCACGATATTTTAATTATTTCTAAAGGTACACATCCATGAAAAAATATTTCATCATTATACTTGTCTCATGTGTTGGTGTACTTCACTCACAAGGTCTTAGAAAAAAACTGGCAGATGATTATTATAACGTGTTGGCTTTTGAATCTGCAGCACCCATTTATAAGGACCTTAGTACACAAACCATTAAAGGTAAAAACCAAAATTGGGAAGTAGTTCGCCGTGCAGCTTTATCCTATTACTTATCTCACAATTATACTGAATCAGCAAAAATGTACGAAGCTTTGTTTAAAGCCGGATATTGCAACAATGAAGACGATCATAATTATGCTGAAGTATTAAGAACGTTAGGAAAATATGAAGAGGCAAATGCCATTATGCAGGTAATATTGGCAACGGATACTGAAAATAAATGGGCCAAAGAATATATTTTAGACAAAACCTATTTTACAGATCTTAAATTAGACAGTGCCAATTATACCATTAAAAAAATGCCATTCAGCAAAGGATATGGAGATTTTTCACCTATGGTATATGGCGACAAAATTTTATTCACTTCGTATAGGCACAATCAGGCATTTGTGAATCGTTCTTTCGGATGGGATCAAACATTTTTCGTTAACACTTATGTATCATCACCCAATAAAAAAGGAGAATACACTTCGGCTAAAATGGTAAAGCTGGGTACTGCCAAACATCGTGTACCTCATGATGGTCCGTATGCTATTAGTGAAGTTACAGGTACCGCTATGATTACCATGAATATTCCAGGTACCTATGGCAAAAAAGACATCATACGATTAGGATTATTTTCTACTACTGTGGATGCAAAAACATTTCCTAAAACAGGAAAAGATTTAAAAGCATTTGAGTTTAATAATATAGATTATAATATAGCGCATGCTTGTTTCACCCCTGATGGAAATACCATGTATTTTTCATCAGACAAGCCCGGCGGATTTGGTAAATCAGATATTTACAAATCTACTTTTACCAATGGAGCATGGTCAAATCCCGAAAACCTGGGAGCTAAAATCAATACTGCTTATGATGATATGTTTCCATATATTTCACATGACGGAGATTTGTTTTTTGCTTCAAAAGGACATGTAGGATTGGGAGGTTTTGATATTTTTCTTTCACGTCACAATCATACATCTGGGATGTTTGATGAGCCTGAAAATTTAGGATATCCTCTCAATACCCGTTTTGATGATTTTTCTATTACTACCAACAAGGAAGGAAATATCGCTTATTTTGCCAGTAACAGAGGTGATTTTTATGACAGAATTTACCAAACCAACATGTTTGTTCCTGTATTCACCATTAATGGTTTGGTAACAGAAAATAATACTGAAAAAACACCCTTACCTAATACAAAAGTAACCGTAAAAAATCTAACTACAGGCACTGAGGAAGAAGTTACTACGGATAGTCTTGGTAAATTTGCGTACACCCTTAAAAAGAATTCTAAATATCAAGTAATAACCAATAAAGAAGACTATGAACAAGAGGGTGAATACAATGTTTCTACCGTAGGAAAATTACAATCAGAAGACTTTAATGCTCTTTTACAGATGAAGTCATTAAAAGTGGCTGTTAATCTTTTAATCGTTGATAAAGAAACTAAAAAACCATTGCCCGGTGCAAAAGTAAAACTGAAGAGTGCTGGTGTAATGAACGAATATGAAGCAGATAAGGACGGATATGTTCGTATAATCTCTGACCGTAAAAAAGACTATTCGGTATCTACTCACTATCATAGTCACAAAGACGGAGAAGGCAGCTTTAATACACGTGTAGATAAAGACGTGGATAAGTTGGATCTTACTTTCGAAATGGAGATGATTAAAAAAGGAGATGTATTTGTAATCAACAACATCTATTTTGATTATAACAAAGCTACCCTTCGTATAGAAAGCACAGAAGAATTAGAAAAACTAGCGGCCTTCCTTTTAGAAAATGCTAACATCAAAGTAGAATTAAGTGCCCATACCGACTCCAGAGGTTCAGCAGCACAAAACAAGAGTCTTTCTCAAAAAAGAGCCCAATCATGTGTTGATTATCTCATCAAAAAAGGGGTATTAAAAGAGAATTTACTTGCCAAAGGATATGGTGAAGAAAAACTGGTGAACGGTTGTAAAGATGGGGTTGAATGTTCAGAAGAAGAGCATCAGTCAAACCGTAGAGTAGAAATTAAGGTGCTTTCTGTGAAGTAGAGGTCTTTTGTTGATCAGGCTTGGATTTCCCCCCTTGTATCTGAATGTTATTTTCTACTTTTTGATATATCTTTTTTAATAACATAGGATTTTCGGCATAAAACTGCATGCTTTTATTGTATATCATGCTATCTGTTTGGTGATATTCAAGTATTTCCAAATAATATTTTTGAGGCTGGCTTTTATAATCATCAGGTAACAAATCAAGTTTATAAGCTGCATCTAATAATTGGATATCTGTAATGATATCCGCCATTTTTTCAATGGAAAGTATATCTGCTTTTTTTTGCTGCTGGCATGATAAAATAAAAAATACAGCTAAAATTGCTATGTTGCGAAAATGCATTAGTTTAAACTCAATTTATCCACTCCGGCAAAGTACCCGTCAATATATACTTCTACCTTGTATTGGCCGGCATTAAATGCATCCTGATCCCAGGTAATGGTTTTGGTTACTTTAGAACCATCATAATTAATGGTAACGCTTCTTGAATATGCAATGTCATCGCCTTTTTCTGACTTGAATTTCCTAACACTTTGTCCGGCATCTGCTAAAATAAAGCCCTCTGGATTAACAATACGGAAATAAATAGTATGTGATCCGGTTTCTACCAATGGATTTTCATCCAAAGTATAGGTAATACTTATACGTTCAGTTTTGCTTGCTTTATCAGTAGGTTTTTCTTTACCACCATTGGTTACACTCAATCCTTTTAAACTCATACTGGTTACTTTTAATCTACTTGCCACATCTACTTTCCCTTTCAAGTCTTTATTTTCAGTGGTAGTTTGATCTACTTTTACTAAAAGCTCTGTATTTTCTGAACGTAATTGATTGTTTTCAGCCTGTAATCGTTCAATTTCTTTTCTATAAATCTCCACTGTCTCTTTCATCTCAGCCATACGTTGTTGTAAGATCTGGTAATCCTGATTATCGTTAATCAGCTTATTAATTTTTTTCTTTTGATCTTCAATTTTGGCATAAGCTTCCTGAAGCAAAGAATCCATCTGAGCATTTTCACCCTTGTATTGTTCCAAAGTGGAAATGGAAGCATTATATTCTGCTTCTAATCTTTCTTTACGGATGCTTAATGAATCAACGACCAGTTTGGTAACCTCTCTTTCGTGAATAATTTCCTTGGTATTAAAAAATTGGAATACATTTCCTGCAACGGAAGCAACCAATAATAATCCTAAAACTCCAATGAGAATATTTTTACCGGAAGATTTTTGTTCTGACATAGCCATTCAATTTAATGCAAAGGTAGATTATATCAATTAATTATAGATATTTATAACGATCTATAATACACCGCAGTGTGTTGATAGTTCAGTATAAAGCTTAATAAACATGAAAAGAAGAGAAGCTGTAAAAGCTCTTGCTATCACCGGAGCAGCCGGTTTAATCATACCTAAGTTACTGGCTAAGGGGGTGTTAGACAAAGATTGGTTAGAGATGAGCAAGAATGATTTTGGTCCTGATTTTAAATGGGGTGCTGCAACGGCAGCATATCAAATTGAAGGTGCATGGAATGTTGATGGAAAAGGACCCTCTGTATGGGACACGTTTACCCATACTAAGGGAAAGATTAAAAACAATGAAAATGGAGACATCGCCTGTGATTTTTATCACCGATATAAAGAGGATATTGGATTGATTGGTCAAATGAACATGAATGTGTTTCGTTTTTCTATTGCGTGGAGTAGAATTCTTCCAAACGGTATAGGAGAGGTTAACCAAAAAGGTATTGAGTTTTATAATCAAGTAATAAATACTTGTTTGGAAATGGGGGTCGAACCCTGGGTTACTTTATACCATTGGGATATACCCCAAGCTCTAGAAGATAGGGGGGGGTGGGCTAACCGCGAGGTAATCAATTGGTTTAATGAATATGTTACATTATGCGCTAAAAGTTTTGGGGATAGAGTAAAAAATTGGATGATTTTTAATGAACCTGCTGCATTTACGGGTTTGGGTTATATGACCGGAATGCATGCTCCCGGCAAAAAAAGTTTAGGTAAATATCCTAAGGTGATACACCACGTTGTATTATGTCAGGCAGAGGGGGGGCGTATTGTAAGAAACTTGGTACAAGGAGCAAATGTAGGTACTACCTATTCTATGTCGGCCATTCACCCCAAAGATAATTCTCCTAAACACTTGGGTGCAGCCAAACGAATGGATGCATTACTCAATCGTTTATTTATTGAACCTGCATTAGGATTAGGATATCCATCTAAAGACTTTTCTTATATCAAGGAAGTTGAAAAACATATGCAGCCTGGTGACGAAGAAAAAATGATTTTTGATTTTGATTTCCATGGCGTGCAAAATTATTTTCGCATTGTAGCTACCCATTCGGCATTTCCTCCAGTGTTATGGGCCAACCAAGTAAAACCAACCAAGTTGGTAAAAGATGAAAGTGAATTAACGGATATGAAATGGGAAGTATATCCGGAAGGAATTTATCAGGTAATAAAACAACTGGCAGCCTATAAAGGAGTAAAGAAAATTTTTGTAACCGAAAACGGTGCTGCTTTCCCTGATAAAGTAGAAGGAGATAAAGTACATGATGTAAAAAGGGTACAATATTTTAAAGATTATTTAGCACAGGTATTAAGAGCCAAAAACGAAGGCGTTCCGGTACATGGATACTTTGTATGGTCATTACTGGATAATTTTGAATGGGCTGAAGGATATCATCCCCGCTTTGGTTTGGTACATGTAGATTACGGAACCCAAAAAAGAACTATCAAGGATAGTGGTTTATGGTTTAAAGAGTTTTTGAAATAGTTGTTTTGATTCATGCCACAAAATCACTCATACTTTATTGCCATTACTTTACCTGAGCCTTTACGCTCAGAGATTGAAAACCTTAAAAGGCATATTTCGGTTACGTACCATACCAAATCCGTATTAAAATCACCTGCACATATTACCATCATACCTCCGTTTTTCTGGGGAAATGAAACCGAATTATTGGAGGAACTCAACGAGTTTACATGCCCCCCATTTACCATACAATTAAAAAATTACCAACGGTTTAATCAAAGAGTGGTATATATTGATGTGGTAGAAAATTCCCAACTGATGCACTTGTATGAGATGTTTAATACTCGTTTTTATGAAAGATTCTCAGGATTAAATAAAAAACGCCCCTATGTATTTCACCCTCATATTACCATTGGTAACCGAGATTGGAAACCGGAGCAATTCAATAAATGTTGGAATGATTTTAAAGACAAAGAATATTCGGCCCAATTTGAATATACAAAATTAACCTTGCTGAAAAACATCAACAGTTTATGGGTGAATGTAAAACCGTAGTTTAAACACTTTAAGATGATGGTTACATCACTATAATTCCCTTTTCTCTGAATTTGCTATACAACAAATAACGAACTTCGCTTTTTAACCAATCATTTTTTCCGGCATTATTACACCAGAAGAAAATTTTTATACGCATTTCGTTTTCTTTTAAACTTTCAAATAGAATTACCGGATCTTTTTCTGTAACCGAACCATCTGTGGTTTTCACCACTTCGTGAATGATGGGGATAATGGTATCTCTATCAGCATTTTTTAAATTAAAATGTAGAATAATCCTACGCTGGTTATTGCTTAAAGTCCAGTTGGTAATGGGGCGTGATAAAATATCACCATTAGGAATAATTACTTCAGCTCCATCATCGGTTAAAATAGTACTTGAACGGATACCAATGTTTTTTACTTTACCACTACTTCCACTTACCTCAATGGTATCACCAATTTGTAATGGACGGTCAAAAATTAGCACCACCCCCGAAACAAAATTATTGACAATGTTTTGTAAACCCATACCGACACCGACGCCGAGTGCTCCGATGATAATGGTGATTTTATCTAATGGAAGCCCGGAAACCCCTACCGCAAGCAAATATCCTAAACATAAAACAACCAGTTTGATTACCATCATTCGAGAACGCCCCTTTTTGTTTTCAAGGTTCTCATCTCCATCTGCATCCGCATCACCAAAAAACGCCCCAATATATTTTTGTAATAAGTGGGCAATCCAAATAATCACAAAAAACAGCACCAGATTTCCAACTGTAAATGAAAGACTGCCTATATTAATAGAAGTAGTGAGTAACTTTAGCAAAGCTGCTTCCATCATTACATAGGTGTAAAGATTAGCTGTAAACATCATCACCCAAACAACTAATATAAAAACGTATATGGGTTTATTTAAAGAAGTGAGTATTGTTGGATACTCAGTATTTTGTGGCATATTTCTTTTCACCCTACTACTGAGCAATTGTAAATAAAATGCTTCCGAAATAATTTGTAGAAATACAGATAAAGCAATTATTTGTGTAATACCAATGATACCTGAATTGGTTAATGCTTCTGAAATAATTACGCGACCTAATAAGTTACATACAATAGCAGCCAAATTCACCAACATGTAAACAACAGTAACCAAACGAACAGCTTTTTTAAGTTGTGGCAGATGTTTAATTCGAGAAAACAAAAAGAAAGCAGATACAAAGGATAAAATATTGAGAATAATTAATACCCATCTTTGTGCATTGGTTGGTTCAAAGCTGTTATTGATAGTAATTCCAATCATCATTAGCAATAAAAATACAGCGTGTGGAACCAGCATGCGTAAATCTTTTTGCCAGAATAAATAGATAACAGAGCCCATCATGATACATTGGTTTATAACCAAATAAAACCAGGGAGCATGTACGTCAAGTAAGGGGAATAAGTTAAGGCATATAATAACAGCCGATATAACCCGACTTACTTTGATAAAAAACAGATAATGATCTTTTTCAAGAATATCGTTTGATGTAGTTTTTAAACTTTTGTATTTTCTCCTTATCCATATGTAGAATAGAATAAATACAATAACGGGTATCCAAAGTATTCGGGTAAGATTTCGTTTTACATAATAGCGTATTATTTTATCATTATCCTGTGCCGGAGTAGTAGCATTAGCTGATGTATCTACTACAACTACTGTAGTATCCATTAATTCTTTTTTCCATAAAAATGGATAATCGCCATTAAACGCTTTTAATCCACCGTGTTGAATAAGTGAGTCTGTTTTATGTAAAAGACTCGAAATCATGATTGTTTGTTGTGATGACAACGAAATCCATCTATTCACTGAATCCAAATTCTCTTTCAGCATGGTTTCAGTAAACACCCATTTTTTCTTGAGGCTTTTTGTTCTTATTTTTTTTGTGGTGTCTTCTAAACTGGTTTTTATCATCACGTAGAGAATAGAATCCTTAGGAATGGTCATGATATTTTCTCTGGAGGTAATGATGTTTTGTTTTTTTTCCTCTAAGTATTTACTAATGTTATTGCTTTGATTAAGAATATCTACCAGCATATTACGGTATAGCTGAAGATTTCTGAAATCACTATTGGTATGTCGTTTTAAAACTTTTCTTAAAACACGAATAATCTTACGGTTTTCATTTAACTGATCCTTTCCGGCAAGTTCTTGCCATGAAATTTCAGAAACATTTACGGCATCATCTAATATTTCGTAGGCCCACTCAGTTCTTTGAGTAAAATCAGATTTAGTAAGTGTTTTAGTATCTGAGGTTTTAAAATAAGTTTTCAGAACTGAATCCATGTTAATCTTCTTAATAGTGGAATCTTTTTGAGCCATAAGAAAAGAAGAAGTGATACTAAATAATATGATAAGCAGAACAAATAAATATCTGTGTTTAATCATAAAAATGCTTTGTTTGAATAGTAAATATAATGATTTAAAAATTGTTTAAAAAAGTGAGACAAACTTAGCAATGCCCTGCTGTAATGAATACATTTAAATTTATTTAAACAAGAAAACTTTCTTCAATAAAAGACCAAAAGCTTCCCATTCCCATGGCTTTCCAAAGAAGCAGGTGTTGAAACCTAAAGTGAAAATGAGATTATAATATACGAGAACAAAAATTAAAATAATAACACCAAACTTCTGCCACTTTTTGTATACGGGAATCTTTGAAACTAAAAACAGAATAGGTATCATTAGAACAGGATAGTACTCTACTATGGGCCTTTTACCAAAATTGCAAACACCAAAATATGGATTATGCCATGAAGAAAACATGTAAATAATGACTAATAATAATAGTAGTATTGCCCATTTATGAGGAGTTTCACGAATGAATAGCAAACACAATATTGATAATAACATTATAGGTGTGTAAGGAAATAATCCACTTTGAGGAGAAAATAGAGTTGTTAGAAATTGAGGATTTCTCCAATAGCTAAAACCTTCTCCCTGATATGACCAGACGAACCATTGATTATAAGCAAATTTCCAGTAAATACATTGTGGTAAGATAACCATGCTCAGTATTGTGATACCATAAATGATATTTTTTAAACTCATCAACTTTATCAATGAGTTTTTAATAGATAAAGTAGTTGGTTGTATTATTAAACTAAACGGGACCATGATAATATTGGTAGGTCGGATTAATATAGCCATAGCTGAAGCAATGCAAAACAATATAAAAAATGTTGTTTTTGAGGTATTGTAATATTTTGAAACAGCATACAACATAATAGCAAACATCGAGAAAGAATAAGCATGACTCATTAAACTTTCGTCAATCGTATAGTAGAATAAATTAGTACCAATAAATGCTAATAAACTTGTCCACCAAGCTGCCTGGGGGTTGGTAAATATGGCATACCATTTATACAGTGTATATAAACCAATAGTCAAGTAACATGCTAAACCCAGATTAATAAAAAACAAATAATAAGTAGAATATGGATGAGCATTGATTCCTATAATTTTATCAATACAATAACCAAGTGTATAAAACGGCAATTGTAATAAAGCCACACCGGTAGTAAATTTTGTTATTACTTTATCATTTGTATGATCCAGGTAAAAACCATCGCCGTGTTCATGGTCGAAGCTTTTCGGGTAAGCACCAGCCTTAAAACCGTAATAAAAAGTAGCCGGCAAATACATATAATAACCTGCCTTATCAGAACATATCTCACAATCGAAATTGGTTGTTTTGTGTTGCTTATACTGCATGAGTATAAGAGTAACAATGAATAACCCTATAAAAACTTTTCCAGAGGAATAAAAAGATGACACAGTATTAGACATAGTGCTTATAATAGTTGAATATCGGCACCAAATACTTTAGAGATTTTTTCAATACATAACTTTTTAACCTCTTCCATATTTACTTTCCCTACTTCCTGTTCAATGGATGTAACCGATTTATCAATAATACCACATGGAATGATATGTCCAAAGTATTTTAAATCTGTATTTACATTGAGTCCAAACCCATGCATAGTTACCCAGCGGCTGGTATGTACCCCCATAGCACATATTTTACGGGCTTTGTTTGGATCATTCCAGTCTAACCAAACACCTGTGAGTCCTTCAATTCTTCCACCTTTCAATCCATATTCTGCTATCACCTCGATAATAGCCTCTTCTAAATCCCGTAAATAAACAATAATATCAGTTTTAAAATTATCAAGGTCAAAAATGGGATATCCGGTTAATTGGCCCGGTCCATGATAGGTAATATCACCACCACGATTGATATGATAAAATTCTATTCCTTCGTCTTTTAATTGCTGATTGTTTAGCAGAAGGTTTTCCATGAATCCACTTTTACCTAAGGTGTATACATGGTTGTGTTCGCATAACAATAAATAATTGGAGGTAGCTAATTGTTCTTCTTCAGGTAAATCACGATTCTTTAGCTTAATGGTTTTGGTCTGCTCAAATAATTCCAATTGATAATCCCAGGCAGTTTTATAATTAATTTTGCCCAAATCTTTCAACTCAACCATTTTGTTGGCTGTGACCATAAGAATGTAACTAGTTAATTTCTGATAACTTCTGTTTTAGAAAGTCAATCACTTTAATATCCATGATGTCTACCCCTTTCATTTCCGCCAGATAAAAAGAAATCCAATCCACCAGATGGATGATATAAAAAGTTTTTTCAATTTCATTATTTCCTTCTCCCCATAGTTCAATAACCGTATTGGTGTAATTAGCAACAATACTTTTATTAATGTCCATTCTAAATTGGTTTCGGGAATGATCAGAGTTATTACGAATAAAAACTACAGCTAGTTCATCTGACTTTTCGGTCCAACCTACTAATTCATTATGATTCATTTCAGGTACAACATGATGAGAGCATAACATTTTTGAATTTTCATTCAATTGTTGGCGAAAACGAACAGCTACTCCTTCATGTGATGCATCAGTGTAGATAGTTATTCGTTTATTAAATAACTTTTTGGCGGTTTCGGCTGCTTTTTCACGAATGGCTGTTTCATTCTGACGAATAAATGTGATTGTTTTTTCCAACTCATTTTTAGCAGATGCAGGTAAAAAACCGGAAGCGGAAAATATACATATCAGTTGGGTTAATGAATAGCCTAGATTAGCCCTTGGAGGACTTCCTCCCGGAATTAATAACAGACCCCAGTTGTTGGCTTTGGCCATTTCTCCTAATTTCCCCCCACTGGTTATACAAACTATATTTGCTTTTTTTTCAGCAGCCATTTGAGTGGCAGCCAAAGTCTCTTCAGTATCCCCACTATATGAGCTGGCAATAAATAATGTTTGAGGTCCTACAAAGGCTGGTATAGAATACTCTTTATTAACAATTACCGGTATGGTTGAAAAGGTGGCACTTAGGTCACGTATAATAGTAGCCCCAATACCTGAGCCACCTAATCCACTGATTACAATTTGGGAATATTTTTGTTGAACTTCTTTGGGTGGATTGGCCAAAAAAATCTCAATTCCTTTCTCTATCTGGTTCGAAAATCCTTCTATTAGCGCTTTCATGAACTATAAATACAAGACTCCAAAGATAACATTGTTGTTTATTAATACTTGTTAGAATTGGAATAAAATTGAGGTTAATTAGGTAAGTTTAACCCGAAATTAAGCGAAATGGGGAGTAAAAAGTCTAAGAAAAAGTCAAAAGGCAACCTAAACAATAATTTAGCCGCTGAGATAAAAAAAGTATTGCAGGGTGCTGGTAACAAGGCTCTGAACTATAAACAAATTGCCGCCAAAATGGAGGCCAAGGATGAGTTTACCAAAGAATTAATTGCAGAAATGCTGAATTCATTGGTTGAAAAAGAAGAGGTGGAAGAGTTAGAAAAAGGCAAATTCAAATTCATTAAAAAAGAAACCACCTTTGAAGGTAAAGTGGATATGTTATCCTCAGGTAACGCTTTTGTTATTGTTGATGGATTGGAAGACGATATTTTTATTTCTTCCAAGAATATTAACGGAGCCATGCCTTCGGATTTTGTAAAGGTGAATGTTTTTAATAAAAAAACAGAGGGTAGAAAAGAAGGAGAGATTATAGAGGTTTTACAACGGAATAAAAGTGAGTTTGTTGGCACTTTAGATGTATCCGAAAAATATGCTTTTCTTGTTCCTGATAATGATAGAATCAACCTGGACATTTTTATACCGATCCCTAATTTAAATGGAGGTAAACATGGTGAAAAGGCGGTGGTTCGAATTACTGAATGGCCAAAATCAGGCAAGAAACCCACTGGTGAGGTAATAAAAGTATTAGGTAAAAAGGGAGAGAATGAAACTGAAATGCACGCCATTCTGGCTGAATATGGATTTCCTACGGAATTTCCTGCTCAGGTAGAACGTTATGCTGAAAAAATTAGTTTTGATATCCCTGAAGAGGAGATTAAAAAAAGAAGAGATTTTAGAAAGATTACCACCTTTACTATTGACCCACATGATGCCAAAGATTTTGACGATGCTTTATCTATACAGATTTTACCTAATGGTAATTATGAAATAGGCGTACACATTGCAGATGTTACCCACTACATGCCTGAAGGAAGTATGCTTGATCAGGAAGCTTTTAACAGGGCTACCTCGGTATACTTGGTAGATCGTGTGGTGCCGATGTTACCTGAAAAATTGTCGAATGGGGTTTGTTCATTGCGCCCTAATGAAGATAAATTATGTTATAGTGCTGTTTTTGAAATGGATAAAAACACTAATATAATATCGCAATGGTTTGGAAAAACTGTTATACACTCTATTCGTCGTTTTACCTATGAAGAAGCACAGGAGGTAATTGAAACCGGAGAAGGAGATTTAAAAGAAGAAATAAAAATATTTTGGGATTTAGCATCACAACTTCGTAAACAAAGATTTGATAATGGTGCTTTAAAGGTGGAATCATCCGAGGTAAAATTCAAACTTGATAATAAAGGAGTTCCTTATGAAGTATATTTTAAGGTAACCAAAGAAGCTAACTGGTTAATTGAAGAGTTTATGTTATTAGCCAATAAAAAAGTGGCTGAAAAAATTGGGTTAAAGGACGAAACCCAAAAAGAAATAAAAACTTTTGTATACCGAATCCACGATCAACCGGATGAAACGAAGCTTGGGGAATTAAAAGAATTTGTAAAAACATTTGGATATACTATTGATATTAATTCTCCAAGAAACATTGCCCATAGTCTCAATAAAATGATGGCAGCAGTAAAAGGAAAACCGGAGGAAGATATGATTCAAAGCCTTACCATACGAAGTATGGCAAAAGCGATTTACAGCACTGAAAATATAGGACATTATGGGTTGGGATTTCAGCACTATACCCATTTTACCTCACCTATCAGAAGGTATCCAGATGTAATGGTACATCGTTTATTAGACCGATATTTGATGGGAATGGCATCTGTAAATGTAAAAGATTATGAAATTAGATGCAGACATTCTTCCGACATGGAGAAAAAAGCAGCAGAGGCCGAACGTGCTTCTACCAAATATAAACAGGTAGAATATTTATCTGACCGAATAGGTGAAGTGTTTGATGGGGTGATTAGTGGTGTTACTGAATGGGGTATTTATGTAGAGATCATTGAAAATAAATGTGAAGGAATGGTTCGTGGTCGTGACCTTAAAGATGATGCCTACGAATATGACGAAAAAAACCATCAGTATATAGGCCGCAAATATGGTAAACGATATCGTTTAGGAGATAAGCTAAAAATACAGGTAAAAAATGCTGACTTAGAAAGAAGACAGGTAGATTTTATTGTGTATTTGTAATCGCTTTACCACTTAGCACATTTCGCGGTATGATATTTTACCTTTTTAAATGATGGTCTTTTTCTATGTACCGGTTTATGTTTAGTATAGGTAGGTTTATTGATGTTTTTTTCTCCTTTTTTTAGCTTTCCACCATTGCTATAATCCCTACCTGATAAACCACTGGGTTTAAAATCCAAACCTTCATATTCTTTTACAACAGGTTTATCCGCTACTTTTTTATTGTTATTAATGATTACCGGATTGCTTTTTACATGAGTAATAGTTACACTCTGCACATTAACATCATTTACATTGTCGTTTACATCAAAAACATTCCCTCTGTTTACATTTACTTCATTAACAGGGTTGCTGTTGATTTTGTTTTTGGGTTTATTGGTTTTTTGTTGAACCTGAACCACCTTTACCTGAGGGTTGGTGTTATTTCCTGAATTACCAGGGTTATTGAATGTCGAAGAACCTCTACCACGGTTACCGGTGTTGTTTTCATTAATATCAAGGTTATTAAAGGTGTAATTGACATTGGTTTGTACATTATTAAAGCTGACTTGTTGGTTAATTAAATTTTGCGCCCTAACAGTTAAAATGCTTAGGGTCAGTGATGTAAGTAATATGTACGGTTTCATGCTACAGTTTTTATGCTATAGTTTACACCCATGGGTTTAAAAGGTTCAAACAAGCCTGTTATTTTTGTAAGATGACGAAAGATGAAATAGTTTTTGGTGGGAATAGGATGACAATTTTGGTTGAACGGTGTTTATATTGGTCCTCCCAACAAATGCTCATTATTTCGGATGTTCATTTAGGTAAGTCTGACCACTTTAGAAAAGCCGGAATAGCCTTTTCGCAAGGAGTTGAACTGGGAGATTTAGAAAAAATAGAAAAACTCATCATAGAATACCAACCCCAAACTGTTATTTTTTTAGGTGATCTTTTCCACAGTCAACATAATATTCAATGGGACATATTTGCCCAATGGATTAAAAAATTTACCACACAATTTATACTTATCGAAGGCAATCATGATTTACTTACACCTAATATGTATAAACAAGTAAACATTACCTGTATTGAAGAACTCACCATACAAAATATCTGCTTTACGCATGAACCTATAGAAAATGGTAATCGATTTAATATTTGCGGACATATACATCCTGGAATTAGACTGGTAGGTAAAGCGAATCAATCTGTTAGACTACCGTGCTTTTGGATAAAGAAAAATCAAATCGTTTTACCTGCTTTTGGCAGCTTAACGGGATTGTATATAGTAGAGCCCCGTAAGGATGAATTGGTGTTTGGAATAGCTAAAACAACATTATACAGATACGGTCAATAGTTCCTAACAAAGCTGTAATTGTCTGTATAATAGGATTTTTCAAATAATACCCCGAAATTTATTTTTTTATGAATTTGGTTGATATTGTATAGTTTTTATTTACTTTGCACCATTAAACCATAAATTTTTTACTATGTCTGACATTGCATCTAGAGTGAAATCAATTATTGTTGACAAACTTGGTGTTGAAGAAGGTGAAGTTACTCCACAAGCTAGCTTTACAAACGATTTGGGAGCCGATTCTCTGGATACGGTTGAATTAATCATGGAATTTGAAAAGGAATTTAATATTTCTATTCCGGATGATCAAGCTGAAAAAATCAGTACC
This sequence comes from uncultured Candidatus Competibacteraceae bacterium, assembly GCA_964624635.1. Classification (GTDB taxonomy): domain Bacteria; phylum Bacteroidota; class Bacteroidia; order CAIKAF01; family CAIKAF01; genus JANWKQ01. Next base: position 41,360 of record CAZUXM010000010.1, on the reverse strand, counting down.
GTAGGTGAAGCTATCAAGTACATCGAAGACAACGCAAAAGCTTAATACTTTATTTGAATGCAATTAAAGCGTGTAGTAGTTACAGGCCTGGGTGCTATTACCCCATTAGGTAATTCGGTAGAAGAATACTGGAAAAATCTAAAAGCGGGTGTTAGTGGTTCGGCTAATATTACACGCTTTGATGCTTCAAAGTATAAGACTCAATTTGCCTGCGAGGTGAAAAACTTTAATGCGGAAGACTACATGGACCGCAAAGAAGCACGCAAATTAGATCCGTATACTCATTATGCCATTGCTGCATCGGATCAGGCAATAATTGATGCCGGTATTGATAAAGAAAAAGAAGACCTGGATAAAATTGGGGTAATTTGGGCATCCGGTATTGGTGGAATTACCACTTTCTTTAATGAAGTAAATGAATTTAGTAAAGGTGATGGAACTCCACGTTTCAATCCTTTTTTTATTCCTAAAGTAATAGCCGATATTGCTTCAGGTCATATCTCTATCCGTCATGGATTTAGAGGCCCTAATTTCGCTACTGTTTCTGCTTGTGCCTCCTCAACACATAGTTTAATTGATGCCTTTAATTTTATCCGTTTGGGTAAATCAAACATTATTGTAGCCGGAGGTTCTGAAGCTGCTGTAAATGAACCCGGTATTGGTGGATTTAATGCTTTACATGCATTGTCAACCCGTAATGATGAACCAACTACTGCCTCTCGTCCATTTGATCAAACACGTGATGGATTTGTATTAGGTGAAGGTGCCGGTTGTATTATTTTAGAAGAATTAGAACATGCTTTGGCTCGTGGTGCTAAAATCTATGCCGAAATGGTGGGTGGTGGTGCTACTGCTGATGCTTATCATATGACTGCTCCGCATCCTGATGGAATTGGAGCAACCAGTGTAATGAAAATGGCATTGGAAGATGCTTATATGTCTCCTAACGAAATAGATTATATTAATGTACATGGTACATCTACACCTTTGGGTGATGTGGCGGAATTAAAAGCCATTACCAAAGTATTTGGAGATCATGCGTATAATCTTAATATCAGTTCAACTAAATCAATGACAGGGCACTTATTGGGAGCTGCCGGAGCCATTGAAGCTATTGCTTCAGTATTGGCAATGCAAGAAGGAATTATTCCTCCAACGATTAATCATACAACTCCTGATCCCGAGATTGATCAAAAATTAAATCTTACTTTAAATAAAGCGGCTAAAAGAGAAGTAAGAGCTGCACTTTCAAATACATTCGGATTTGGAGGGCATAATGCCTCTGTGATTTTCAAAAAATATCAGTAATAATTTTTACTTTAGTATAGGTTTTTGCAATTACCGTTACTTGTAAGGTAATTAAGAAATATGTCGGCCTTCGTGGTTTGGTGACCATTATTTGATAATCTTCACCCAAGCACCAAAGCCCTTCTTAATTTTCAAGTATAAATCATTGCTATATTTTTTATTGGAGTAACTTAAAATGTTGGGCTTATTATAGTACTAGTTTTACAAGGATTTTTAAAATCGCTGGGCTTTACCAGCAAAGAAAAAAGGGAATTCAAAACAAGAATGGAAAAGATTCTTGAGTTCCCCATTAAAGATTTTTCCTATTACGAACAGGCATTGATTCATGCTTCTGCTTCTAATGGAAGAACCGGAAACAAATTGAATAATGAAAGATTAGAATATTTGGGAGACTCCGTTTTGGATTTAGTGATTGCTGATATTTTATATAAAAATTATCCTGATAAAAACGAAGGGGATTTAACCAAACTCCGGTCAATCATTGTACAACGGTCGCAACTTAATCGTATCGCCGAAGAGTTGGGTTTGGATAAGTACATACGAGGGAACTTTAATAAAAATGTTTTGCCTGACGATGTAAAAGGAAATGCATTGGAAGCGTTTATTGGAGCCATTTATCTGGATCGAGGATTTAAGGTAGCTTACAAGTTTGTAAAAACACAGATTATTGAAAAACGAATCAATTTAAAAGAGATTAAAGAAGATCATATTGATTATAAGAGTGAACTTTTTATCTGGGTTCAAAAAAATAAAAAGACACTCAAGTTCGAAACCATTTCCGATAGCGGACGTGGTGATAAAAAGAAATACATCATCAATGTACATATTGATGGTAAACCCTTAGGAACCGGAGAGGGAAACTCAAAAAAGAAAGCTCAGCAGGTGGCTTGCAAACATGCCAGTAAAAAACTGAATTTGAAGTTTGCTTAGTTGTATACATTCAGATTGCCTGGTCAACAAAGGTTTAAGGCAAATTCTCATTATTTATAGGCAGCTTTTGATTGGAGGTTAAAAATAACTCCCCCCAATATTATTCCTGCAATACTACATCCCATATCAACCAAACTAAAACTTCGAACCGAAGAAAAAGATTGTAAACACTCTTCAACAATAGTAATAAGTGTAATGAAGAGAATTCCTACGGGAATAAAAGGTAAGATATTTTTAGGTAGTACCATAGCAAATAAATAAGCCCAAATGCCGTACAAAATAAAATGTCCTACATAATCGTAATAAGGTATATTAATTTTCTTAGTAGGAATGACATTTAAATAAGCCAGTACTGAAATAGAAATAATAAACAGGGTGTATCCGGTAAATGCTAGATACTTCATTTACTCCACTGTTACACTCTTCGCTAAATTACGGGGCTGATCTACATTACAACCTCTCATTACGGCAATATGATACGAAAGTAACTGTAAGGGCACAACCGTAATAATAGGTGAAAATGCTTCATCAATTTCAGGAACCGAAATAGTATAATCTGCCAGTTGGGTTACTTCATGGTCACCGTGAGTTACAATAGCAATGATTTTACCCCCACGGGCTTTTACTTCCTGTATGTTAGATACAATTTTTTCGTAAGAAGTATTTTTATTCGCAATTACCACCACTGGCATCTCTTCATCGATCAATGCAATGGGTCCGTGTTTCATCTCGGCTGCAGGGTACCCCTCAGCATGAATGTAAGATATTTCTTTAAGTTTTAAAGCTCCTTCCAGTGCTACAGGGAAGTTAAACCCACGACCTAAATAAAGGAAATTTCTCACATTGGCAAACACATCACTAATCTGTTTAACTACCGTATCTGTTTTTAGTGTTTCTTCTACTTTATGAGGAATAGTATCTAATTCTTCCAATAATTGTCGGTAGCGTGATTCTGTTAGTACTCCCTTTTTATATCCAAGGGTTAGTGCAATTAAACATAATACAGATACCTGTGCAGTAAATGCTTTGGTGGAGGCTACCCCAATTTCGGGTCCGGCATGAGTATAGGCTCCTGCATGTGTTTCACGGGCAATGGATGAGCCCACTACATTACAAATACCAAAAATAGTAGCTCCTTTGCTTTTAGCCAGTTTAATAGCTGCTAAAGTGTCAGCTGTTTCCCCCGATTGCGAAATAGCGATGACAATATCATTTTCATTGATGATGGGATTTCTATAACGAAATTCCGAAGCATATTCTACTTCAACAGGTATACGAGCTAACTCCTCAATGAGGTATTCACCTACTAATCCGGCATGCCAACTGGTACCACAACCAACAATGATGATACGTTGTGCCGTCAATAATTTTTTCTCAAATTCATCAATCCCTGCCATTTTTATTTGACCGGTAGTAGGATCCATTCTTCCTCTTAAACTATCACGAATAGAACGGGGCTGTTCGTTGATTTCTTTCAACATAAAATGCTCATACCCTCCTTTTTCCAAACTCTCCAATTCCATTTGAAGCTCCTGAATATAAGGTGTGATTTCAGCATTCTTAATAGTCTTTATTTTGAGTTTTTTGCCTGGTTCTACCACAGCAAATTCTTCATCTTCTAAATACACTACATTTTTTGTGTATTCAATAATTGGAGTAGCGTCGGATGCTACAAAATATTCTTCCTCATTATCACCAATACCAATTACTAACGGACTTCCCTTTTTGGCAGCTACCAGTTTATGAGGATCATTTTTACTCATCACTACAATAGCATACGCCCCAATTACTTCATTAAGTGCTAAACGTACTGCTTCTTCTAATGAACAATTTTCTTTTTTAAGAATATCTTCAATTAAAAAAACCAATACTTCAGTATCAGTATCACTATTGAATGTATAACCACGTTTTAGAAGCCCTTCTTTAATGGTTGAATAGTTCTCAATAATCCCGTTATGAATAATGACTAATTCTTTGCTCGGAGAGAAATGAGGATGGGCATTGATGTCATTGGGTACACCATGGGTTGCCCAACGTGTATGACCAATACCTATACTTCCGTCTTTATCTTTATTATTGGTATAAGTAGAAAGATCAGAAACTTTTCCTTGTTTTTTATATAATTTGATACCTCCATTAAGTAAAGCTACGCCGGCACTATCGTAACCGCGGTATTCTAATCGTTGTAATCCTTTAATAAGGATGGGGTATGCTTGTTTTTTTCCAATGTATCCAACAATTCCACACATAGTATTTTATAGAGTAGTAGGTATTCGGGTATAAGTTAAATTCAATTTCATGGGTTTGGTGAAGTGCTCAGGCGAGTTAATGACTAACCTAAACGCATCCGTATTTTTTGCGAGTACAGGTATGTCAAAATAAAATTCTGAAGGGACATTACCCCCATTTAATACCTGTTGAACATATTGAGTTAAAACAATTTTATATTCCTGAGTGGCGGTATTATAGTATGAATCATAATACACATAAAATATATCATCCATTAATCTTACCTGGCCTGAACTATTTAGCGTGTATGCCATAATATTGGCAGGCTCTTTATACAATTGATAGTTTTGTGAAGGATCCACCGGAATAATAAATTCAGCTCTGTTCACAATTACATCGCCTGAATCAAGGTAACTTTTTAAATAAGGCATTTTTACTTTAATACGTATACCTTGTAGTGATTGTATATATAGTTTATCAGATGCTACAGTATTGTTTGTATCATTCAGTTTAGCCATAAATGCAGCATCTGCATTGGTATAATTATGCCTGAATATATTAATGCGTTTATTGGCAGAGGAACTCATGGGGAATTTTACAGTTCTTCTTTCAGCAGCTGTAGTACATGTTGGACATTCATGATAGTGCACTTTAAGTGCAGAAACATCATTGTTCAATTTGAAGTAAACAATACCTCCATTGCCTATACCTTGTATATTATAGATTGAAGGATCAATGCGTACATATATACCTTTTAAATATTCATTGAGGTTGGTAGCATTGATGGTATCATTATTAAAAAATCGATTACCAAATGAGGTGTTGAGTTTTATACGGATAGCAGCAGGTTCTGTACCTTGTGAAAAGAATTGAGGAGCAAAACCAAAGGTCGCTAAGGGTACTGGAGCACAATCAAAACTATCGGTTGAATTGTAGCCGGTCGCTGGAGCGGTTCCAATGGTTTCGGTGACTTCAAATACCTGCAATACCTGGTAGCCAGTGAATTTGCTTAGATCTCCATATCCTCCATCAGCACGAAGGGTGAGGATTACAGAGTCTAAAATGTATGAGCTATTACCAATAAATGATTGAGAACTTGTAAAAGTAGAGTAAAACGAAGAAGTGGTTCTTCCAAAAATAGGATCATGATAGCTTCCCAGAATTCCTCTGTCGGTATTATCGGTCCTTAAAGTATCATCCTGCACAATATGTGCCTGTAAAGTAGTAGTATCAGTAAATCTGAGTTGTAATGAATCTGATACGGGAATTATACCATTATTGGGGTCATTCTCTGTTGTACACGAAACGAGGGTAATAGATATACCAACCAACCACACTAAAAAAATATTCAGCCTCTTCATAAAAAAGTATCTGCAAAGCTAACGAAAATCTCTGCAGATAAGTATATACTATAAGAAATTATGATTTTTTATTTCAAGCCAATACCGAATCCTCGATTAGCTCATTGTAAAGAGTCAACATAGGACCTACATAATCTTCATCCGGGTTGTAATTTACTTTCTTCACGTCTGAAGTTTTCAAGTATTTCTCAATGTCTTTGTTGATTTTGTCGTTCCCAATAGCAACCGCATCAGCATAACGGATACCTTCATTGATTACGTTGGCATATGTTGGTTTGGTTACTTTATAGTGTTCTGGAGTCATTTCATCCATCAACACTTTTTTACCGAAACCGGTATTTAATTCGCCTTCAAACTCATCAGAGTTATATAATGACATGACCACTTTTGCATTCGCAAAAATAGGATCGTTTTTGTATACATTTTTAAGGTAAACAGAAACCAATGAAGCCATCCAACCATGACAGTGGATAACATCAGGAGACCATCCAAGTTTTTTTACGGTTTCAAATACTCCTTTAATGTAGAAAATGGCTCTTTCATCATTATCAGCATGAAACTGTCCTTTATCATCGTTTAGAGTGGTTTTACGTTGAAAATACTCTTCATTATCAATAAAGTAAACCTGCATACGTGCAGTTGGGATTGACGCCACTTTAATAATAAGAGGTTGGTCAGAGTCGTTAACAACGATATTCATTCCTGAGAGGCGAATCACTTCATGTAGCTGGTGTCTTCTTTCGTTGATACACCCAAATCTTGGCATAAAAGTTCTTATTTCAAATCCTTGCTCTTGAACACCCTGTGGAACCATTCTGCTCATTCGGGTAATTTCGTTTTCATTTGTCATGTACGGTATCATTTCCTGAGAAATAAAGAGCACCTTGCGTTTTTCCATATAGAAATTATGTGTTTTATCGTTATAGACTAGTCGGTTATTAAAGAACGAAACAGATATAAACAAGTGATCTGTTCATAAGTGTACTGCAAAATTAACAAAAAAAGCCGTTAATTTCAAAATAATCTTTACATTCGCAACCCCTAAAAGAGCATGTAACGCCCTATTCACAAGCCCCCTACACAATTTAGATGAAAGTATTTCAATCATCCGGTCAGATTCATGCTGAGATAAACTTTATACGCAGCCAGGGTAAAAAAGTTGGATTAGTACCCACTATGGGAGCCCTTCATCAAGGTCATATGGCACTTATAGAACGTGCATTAATGGCTACAGATACGGTGGTTTGCAGCATTTTTGTCAATCCTTTGCAATTCAATAATCCTGATGATTTTAAAAAATATCCCAATACCATAGCCAGAGATACCCAAATGTTAGAGGAAATCGATTGTCATTTATTGTTCAATCCTAACTATGAGCAGGTATATGGTCAATCAGAACCAAGAAACTATGATCTGGGGCATTTAAACGAGGTAATGGAAGGGCCTTTTCGTCCAGGACATTTTCAGGGAGTAGCCAATGTGGTTATGCGCTTTTTTGAGATTATTCAACCCGATGTGGCTTTTTTTGGATTAAAGGATTACCAACAATATATGGTTATCAAAAAAATTACAGCACAACATTTGCCACATATCAAGATACAAGGTGTTGAAACCATCCGTGATGATAAAGGACTTGCCATGAGCAGTCGTAATATGAGATTATTGCCTGATGAATATAACAGTGCCGTGAAAGTACCTGCCCTTTTAAAAAAGATCAATGAAAAGCTGAAAGATAAAACGGTTCAAGAAGCAAAAGACTGGTTTACTAAATCTGTAAATAAGATTGAGCATTTAAAATGTGAGTATATTGAATTGGCAGATGCTGATACTCTAGAGTTGGTGGAGGATCCCAGCAAACACAAAAATATTCGTGTATTTACCGCTTTTTATGCAGGAGAGGTGAGATTAATTGATAATATGCCTCTATAGGCAGCTTTATTTCGCAAGTGTTACTGATGTTCAGTGCTGTGGGGTGCCATTTCGCCCGGGCTGCATATATAATAAATCATTACTTCTATTTTGGGGCAGGTAGCGTAAAAATATTAGCTTAATATAGCAATAGTCATTTAGGTTATATTATGTTTGCACAGACGGTCCATGGACCGTCTCTACAGCCTACAACATTCATTTTTGAACAAATAACCACTTGTTTGACCCAAATCAATAATTATTGTTAATCCTTAACCCTTATTACCCTAATTGCATTTATTCACTAAATTTGTACCGCTATGATGATACAGGTATTAAAATCAAAAATCCACAGGGTAACAGTTACAGAGTCTAATTTGAATTATATAGGATCAGTTACCATTGATGAGGATTTAATGGACGCTGCCAATCTGATAGAAAATGAGAAGGTGCAGATAGTAAATAATAATAATGGGGAAAGACTGGAAACCTATGTGATAAAAGGAACCAGAGGCAGCGGAATGATATGTTTGAATGGAGCAGCTGCACGTAAGGTTCAGGAAGGAGATATATTATTGATATTTTCTTACGCGTTGATGGATTTTGAGAAAGCTAAAACACATCAACCATGGGTTATTTTTCCCGATGAAAAAACTAATAAACTAATTAAATAACGCAGTGAGTAAAAAACTTAAGGAGGCCCTTAAGATTATTCTTTTTTTTAGCCTGGGTATATTTGTTACCTACTGGGTGTATAATAGTATGCCTGATGATGAAAAATCCTCTTTCTGGGAAGGTATTTCAAAGGCTAACTATTTATGGCTCATAGTATCTATTCTTATAGGCACACTGGCCCATTATGTAAGAGCATTACGTTGGAAGTTGATTATTGAGCCTTTTGGGTACAAACCCCGAACATCTAACTTGTTTTTTGCGGTAATGAATATGTATTTTTTTAATGCCATGGTGCCTCGTTTAGGCGAAGTAACGCGTTGTGCCATTTTAAGAAATTACGAAAAGATTCCTGTAGAAAAATCATTGGGAACAGTGGTTGCCGAAAGAGCTGTTGACCTGTTATTTTTCGGGCTATTTTTGGGTGGAATTTTTGTATTTAGTAATGAAACATTTACCAGTCTTTCAGCTTCTATTCAAGCAGCTATTGATCAGTTTATGTTAGGAAAGGGAGAACCAAAAGAACCCGGGTTTTTCATGAAATACTGGAAGTATTTATTAGTAGGATTTGGAATATTGATATTTGCGGTTTTGTTTTTATTCAGAAAGAACAAATTCATTGGAAAAATTTATGGAAAAATGGTAGGTATTATCAAGGGGTTTTGGGCAGGATTAAAGTCAACCTTACTCATTAAGAAAAAAGGATTGTTCTTATTCTATTCATTAGCTATTTGGGGTTTGTACTTTTTAATGACTTGGGTATGCTTTTTTTCCTTACCTCAAACAGCATCAGCCAGTCCGTGGGCTCCGTTTATGATTATGATATTCGGAACTTTTGCCATTATGGGCACGCCTAATGGATTGGGGTTATTTCCAATTGTTGTAAGGATTATCGTTGGTCTGGATCAGTTTGGAGGAGTGGATGCAGGAACAGGTAATGCCTTGGGGTGGATTATATGGGGGGCGCAGGAAATTATGATACTTTCTGTTGGGGTGATTGTTATGATGCTGATACCCATATTTAATAGAAACTATAAACCTATGGAGCTAGACAAGGGCTAAAAACTTGTTCATAAACCAAAAATCGGTTATATTTGTACATAACTATACCAAAATCATAAAATCAAGATTTATGAAAAAGCTTATCCCAGGACTCTTATTAGTAGCTATTATTTCAACCAGTTGCTTAGGAGAAGCTCCCCAACAAGTATTGGGCCAATGGCAATATGCTAATCAGGTAGATCCGCTTCAACATGATATGCGTTGGAATTTTGAAGAAGGAGGTCAAGTTACTTTTTACAATCTTACTACTGGTATTCAAGATACAGGTACCTATGAAATGTTCCCTGATGGCACGCATAATGTGATTAAAATTAAAGGAACAGATATTCAGGATAGAAATATTCCAATGAACGGACAGTGGATTATTGTAAAAATCAATTATGAAGAGCTAGTTGTTGGAACTGAAGATTACGGTGGGTTTATACAACGTGATTTATATAGGTAATTTGCTAAAATATCTGTCAAAGCAGTTAATTTCTTTTTTTTTATTTTACTTCTCACTTTTGTAATCTTGACAAATGGCTGTCAAGGTAAAATCAGTATTTTTTTGTCAATCATGCGGTGCAGAATCTCCTAAATGGGTGGGGAAATGTCCCGCTTGCGGAGCATGGAATACATATGTGGAAGAGTTGGTGAATAAAGGAGGGACTTCCAAACAAAGTGTTGGCTCTGTTCGTCAACAAAACAATAAGCCCATTGCCATTGATGAGATTCAATTTAAAGAAGAAGACCGAATAGTTACTTACAGTAATGAACTTAATAGAGTATTAGGAGGAGGAATTGTCAATGGATCACTCGTATTATTAGGAGGTGAACCCGGTATTGGAAAAAGTACATTGATGCTTCAATTGGCACTTAACCTACAAGGGAAAAAAGTATTATATATCTCGGGTGAAGAAAGTGATCAACAAATAAAATTACGTGCCAATAGGATTGCCGCCAATAACGATCAACTTTTTGTATTAACGGAAGTAGTGATGGAAAATATCCTTACCCAATTATCCAATCATCCAGCTGAGGTAATTATCATTGACTCAATTCAAACTTTATATACAGGATTGATAGAATCTTCAGCCGGAAGTATCTCCCAAATACGTGAATGTGCAGGTCAACTATTAAAACTGGCAAAAACGACAGGAATTCCCGTATTCTTGATTGGTCATATTACCAAAGATGGAAGTATTGCCGGACCCAAAGTACTGGAACATATGGTAGACGTGGTTCTCCAATTCGAAGGAGACCGAAATCACCTGTTCCGCATCCTCCGTGCAAGCAAAAATAGATTCGGAAGTACCTCAGAGATAGGTATTTACGAAATGGCATCAGAAGGCTTACGGGAAGTGGAGAATCCTTCAGGTATTTTGATACCCGATAAGGAAGAAAATTTGAGTGGCACCTCAGTATGTGTAACGATGGAAGGAATACGCCCCATCCTGCTGGAGATACAGGCTTTGGTATCAACAGCAGTGTACGGAACACCCCAAAGATCGGCCACCGGATTTGATACCCGACGGTTAAATATGCTTTTAGCAGTTCTTGAGAAAAGATGCGGTTTTCAACTGAGTATCAAGGATGTATTCTTAAATTTAACAGGTGGAATTAAAGTGGAGGACCCGGCTATGGATTTAGCGGTGATTTCAGCCATCTTATCAAGCAACGAAAACGTTTCGGTGAACCCCGAATTTTGTTTTGCAGGGGAAGTAGGTCTTACCGGAGAGGTGCGTCCTGTTACCAGAATAGAACAAAGAATATCAGAAGCTGAAAAGTTAGGCTTCAAAACCATATTTGTATCTAAATTTAATACCAAAGGATTGAATTTGGGCAAAACCAACATCAAAGTAGTTGGATTAAACAAAGTAGAAGAATTATATAAACACCTTTTTTATTCATAACCCAACCTTATGCTATTTCCAGGAAACATTGTTTCAAAATTACCCAGAGTAAAAACTACCATTTTTACTACGATGAGTGCATTGGCCAGAGAGCACAATGCTATTAATTTATCACAGGGATTTCCTGATTTTAATACCCATCCAAAACTCATAGAATTGGTAACGGATGCCATGAAAAAAGGAATGAATCAATACTGCCCCATGCAAGGGCATCCTGTTTTACGTGACATGATCGCTAAAAAAACGACGGAGCTTTATTCAGCCAATTACGACCCCGACAAAGAGATTACAGTTACGGCGGGAGCGACACAGGCTATTTTTACGGCAATAGCCGCTTTTATTCGTGAAGGAGATGAGGTAATCATTATTGAACCGGCGTATGACTGTTATGTTCCCGCAATTGAGCTTTGTGGTGGTGTGCCCAAATTTGCAAAACTGGATGATGTAAACTTTACCGTGAATTGGGAGGATATAAAAAAGTTGATGAGTGCCAAAACAAAAATGATCATCATTAACACACCCCATAATCCAACAGGGTCTATTTTATCAGCAGCGGATATGACCAAATTGCAAAAACTGGTCAAAGACAAAGACATTATTGTAATCAGTGACGAAGTGTATGAGCATATTATTTTTGATAAAGTAGAGCACCAAAGTGTAGCCCGTTTCCCTGAATTAGCGAAACGTAGTATTATTGTTTCTTCCTTCGGAAAAACATACCACACAACAGGCTGGAAAATTGGTTATGTGTTGGCACCTGAAAACTTAATGGTAGAATTTAGAAAAGTACATCAGTACAATGTGTTTTGTGTAAATACTCCCATCCAAGCGGCGTATGCAGAGTTGCTAAAAGACACCTCTTTGTATCTGGAATTGGGTAATTTTTATCAGGAAAAAAGAGATTATTTTAAAAAATTATTGAAAGGGTCAAGGTTTGTTTTAAAACCGGTGCATGGCTCATATTTTCAATTGGTATCCTACGAAAAAATTACAGATGAAAAAGATGTAGATTATGCCATTCGTTTAACAAAAGAACATGGTGTTGCTCCTATTCCTATGTCCGTTTTTTATAGCAATCAGGTAGATAACCATTATTTGCGTTTATGTTTTGCGAAGGAAAATGAAACCCTTGAAAAAGCGGCTGAAAAACTTATGAAAGTTTGAGATGAAAGTACAACTTAAAATATCAGCTATTCAAACGAATTTGCATTGGGAAAATCGCGCCGGTAATTTTGAACATTTTACCCGGTTGATTTCAAACATTAAGGATAGTGATATCATTCTTCTTCCTGAAACTTTTACCACAGGATTTTCAATGAATAATGGCTTAGCTGAATCGGATGGACTAACGGTAGAGTGGATGAAAAAAATGGCTGTACAAAAAAATTCAGCAATTGCGGGTAGTTTTTTCGTGAACGATCATGGTGAAAATTATAATCGTTTACATTTTGTAGAACCTGATGGCAAGATTACTATTTATAATAAAAAACATTTGTTTTGTTTAACCAATGAGCAAGATGTTTTTTCGGAGGGTAGAGAACAAGTAATAGTGAATTATAAAGGTTGGAATATTTCGTTGTTGGTGTGTTACGACCTTCGGTTTCCCGTATGGATAAGAAGGACTCCTAAAAATGATTATGATCTCATTTTATTGGTAGCTAACTGGCCGGAACGCCGCAGTTATGCCTGGAATCAACTATTAATAGCCAGGGCCATCGAAAACCAATGTTATGTAGTTGGGGTGAATAGAATAGGAAATGATGGAACTGGGGTCTTGTATGGAGGCGAATCAGTGATTTTAGATCCGATGGGTCAACCTATACAACAAGCAACTTCTTTTAAAGAGATGATAATTGAAGGTTCCATTGATTATTCAAAACTTCAATCAATACGAAAAAACTTGCCGTTTTATGAGGATAGGGATGGGTTTGAAATAGGATGATTTATTTTATCTCAATACTCTGAAAAAATCTTCCTTTTTCAGCAAACATCACCATTGATTTACGCTCGTTATTAAAAAACAACATAGGTTTACACCAGGTTTTTTTCTTATCGTTATTTAATAAAAACTCTTTATCAACTATTCCATTTTGATCAACACTTACTATCGCTAAATTCGATTTTTTAGCATCCGTCATAAAGGTAAGATGTGCCGGGTTTTTAGGTTTTAAGTTTTTGGGATGGTCGTTATACAGTAAAACCAGTTTGTTTTTTAATATTCCATAAGAGAATGAAGAATATATGGCACCATCATTACGGGTAAATTGTTTTTTAGGAATACGTAATTTTCTTTGAAGGCTGCCGGTAGAATCGAATTTGAAAACAAAAATATCATTGTAGTAATAATTATAATTACAACTCATGAGTGAACTCCGGTAATCTGGCATACAGGTTTCGTTAATGAGTTTATATTCGCCCAGTAAATAATATCCTCCACCAGGTGATGCAACCATATCAATCAAATCTATTTCAGGCTCTATATCAGCCGCTGTTTCGGTAAACGGACTTTCGGTTTCAAAATCAGGAATAAATTCACTTCCGAAAGGTTGTACTTTAATAGCAGAAGGAGTGATGCTGTCTTTTTCAAATTCAGTAAAATAAACCCCTTGAGGGTGGATATCTCCTCTTTTATTATAAAATAAACCAGATAATAAGATTTTATCTTTTTTTTTATTTACCTCCATTTGCATGTTGGTAATCACCTTGTCTTCAATATTGAGTACGGTTTCTAAATAATCTTCATCTTGTTGTTCGCTTAATTGTAATAATGAAAAATATTCATCTGCATTCGGCAGACCGTGTTGTTTTTGAAGATCTTTGGTCAACACAATTTTAAACAACATATACAGATGTTTATTTTCATCTATTTGAATTTGTTCAATATCAAATTTGTTTTGTTTGTAAGGAATATCCAGCTTTTGTTTCCATACATCAGAAAGATCCTGATTAAAACAACCGATAACCATAATAGGATGGTCTGCTCTTAAATCAGCTTCTAATGAAACTGCGGCAAATACTTTTTGTTGTTGATCGTATTTGATGAGTATAGGATTTTTATCATATCGGTTCATTGATTTTACAGACATGATGAGTTGGGGATCCCCCAATTGAAATCCATTGACGAATTGTATTCCGTACAATTCGTTTTCTAATTTATCGGGGTTATAACAAGAAAACAAAACGATGAGAGAACTATCAATAACAAAGGCATCTTCAAACTCAGTTTTAGTTTTCAGATAATTGTTTTTGTACAGATCTTTTTTAAAAATCTCGATGGAATACTTTCTCATGCCAGACTCGAGATCAAAATGGTCGGCATAAATAGTGGCCTCCCCAAAAGGGCTGAATTTATATCGTAAAATATCAAAAGAAGTAGAATCATAACCAATGATACGATCATGTAATTCCCTAAACCCCACCTTTTCTACATTAGAAAACTTCACGTCAAAATTCTGTGCAGAAATTTGAAGTGAAGTAAAAGCCACTAGTATGTAAGCTAGTTTTTTAATCATCTACCTCCTGATACGAACCATCTTCGGTTGAATTATTATACCCCCTGTATGGACCATTATTATTATTATCAGGATTGGATGGTTTTGCCGTAATCCCTCTTAACAATGCGCCTATACCTAATAAGCCAACTATTCCTGCAAAAATGTAGGCAAATACTTTAGGTAACCAAAACACCAACATCGAAATAATGATGAGTGTAAGACCTATGGATATCAAAATATTTTTTGATCCTCTTTGTCCGTTAACTACAAATTTTATCATGTAAAAAGTATAAAAGGTGTGTTGTTGTTAATAGCTTACAACAACACACCTCAAATTTAATGTTTATAACGATTAACTAATAGTAATTGTTTTAATGGTTGGGTCATTGCTTTTTTCTTTTTTAGGCAATACCACATATAAAATACCATTTTCATATTGTGCTTTTATACCTGTAACGTCTGTGTTTTCAGGCAGCGTAAAGCTTCTTTTAAAACCGTAGTAGTTAAACTCTTTTCTTAAAAATTTAACAGCGTTTTCTTTGTTATCCTTAGCATTTGTTAAAGCCTCAGCACTAACCGAGAGCACTTCTTTATCCAAATCAATTTTTATATTTTCTTTGGCAACTCCGGGAACGGCTAATTGTAAAGTATATCCTTTTTCATCTTCAATAACATTTACATTTGGTATTGTAGTTTGTTCATCCTGCCCAAAAAAATGTTGAAAATCATTCATCATAAAAGGATGAAAAGGAAAACCATGATTCATTTTAGGCGCAAAAGAAGGGAAAGCGGCTTTTTTATTTTTTAGAACTATCATAACTTTTTGTTTTTAAATTGTTTGGAGCGGATACTTCAACTCTTATTCCAATCGAATTTTTACGCCAGAATGGCGTAAAAAAGAAAAACAAGGCGACATAATGTCCGAAAACAAATATTTCGATAGGTAAGATGGTCAGTTAAATTTGATGTCCTTGATGTCTAATTCAATATTTACATTTCCCATCCATTCGTTTTCACGCAGGTTATAGGCAATGGAGAAAGGAGTTCCTTTTAAAAGTTCAGGTAAATGATGCCCTTGCTTAAAGGCAATGGCTTTAAAAACATGTTCAGGATGTCCCTTGGGCGCCAGTACTAATTTTAAATGATTGTCACCCACTATTCTGGTCCCATCTAAGGCTAATAAATTTACGCAAGTAAAAACAGGATCCATGTTAGCAGGACCAAAAGGCCCCATTTTCTGTATAAAGTCAAATAATTTTTTGTTAATCTGAGGAAGTGGAAGTTCTTCATCTATATCAATTTCCGGAATGGGAATATATCCGTTAAGTTGACGTGTAACTACTTTTTCAAACTGATCAATGAAAGACTCAAGATTTTCCATTTTTAAACTTAATCCGGCAGCATACATATGTCCTCCGTAATTTTCCAATAATTCACTGCATTTATCAATGGCAGCATGTACATCAAACCCTTTTACACTTCGGGCAGATCCTGTAGCAAGTCCATTGCTTTCAGTGAGGATGATTGTGGGCTTATAATAATTTTCTACCACACGTGATGCAACAATTCCTACTACACCTTTATGCCATTTTGCATTAAATAATACATTGGAGTTTTTATGTTGTAATTTTTCGTCAGCATTAATCATCATCAATGCTTCAGCAGTAATTTCCTTGTCTAATCCTTGTCTTTCCTTATTACTAGTTTGTAATATTTCTGCTAATTCTTTAATAAGGGGATCATGTGCCGAGGCCATCATTAACTCTACAGCTCCGCTTCCATGCTTAATTCTTCCGGCAGCATTAATTCGGGGACCAATGATAAAAACAATATCTTCTACAGTAAGTTTTTTTTGATGTCCTGCCAGTTCTAACATTTTTTTTATTCCGGGTCGTTGCTGTGAATTCAACATTTTTATTCCTTCCGCCACTAAAATTCTATTTTCACCGGTAAGTGGAACAATATCACAGCAAGTGGCTACAGTTACCATGTCTAAGTACCCAAAAACATCTTGTGCCGGTAACCCTAACTTATTCGAAACAGCTTGCATGAGTTTGAATCCTACTCCGCATCCGCAAAGTTCTTTGTATGGGTAACTACAATCTTTTTGTTTTGCGTTTAATATGGCAACTGCTTCGGGTAAAACATCTCCCGGAAGGTGGTGATCGCAAACAATGAAGTCAACGTTTTTTTCTTTAGCATATTTAATCAGTTCAACAGATTTTATTCCGCAATCCAATGCAACAATGAGTGAAAACTCATTATCAATGGCAAAATCAATTCCTGCTTTTGATATTCCATAGCCTTCCTTGTATCTATCAGGAATGTAGTATGCACAACCGGTGTATCCCAATTCATTTTTGATAAAAGAGTAGATCATAGCAACACTGGTAGTTCCATCTACATCATAATCACCAAAAACAAGAATTTTCTCTTTATTATCAATCGCCTTTATTAGCCTAATAACTGCCTTATCCATATCTTTCATTAGAAAGGGATCATGCATATCGTTGGCATTAGGTTTAAAAAATACACGGGCTTCATCATAAGTATGAATGCCTCTTTGTGCTAATAGTTTTGCTAAGTGCAAGGGAATACCAAGTAACTGAGCCAGGTGTTGGATGGTATTAGGATCAGGATTGGGTTTTTTGACCCATTTTTTGTCAGGTTGCATTTACCCAATATATGATTTTTAAATGTGGTTTAAAGAAATAATACGAAAGGTGTTAATAACTACTTTTCCGCTGTAATCATCAATAAATTAATAGTTTAAAATAATAAGTCATCATCACGCATACCTTTTATCTGAATTTTGTTCAGCTTTTTCTATCGACGTTTTTTAAATATATGTTATCTGACTATCAGTTTATAGGAAACTATAAATTTAATTAAATTCCAATATTTCCTTAATAAATCCTTAGCTACCTCCGTAAAACATACCAATTTACTGATCGTTTCATGATATATGAATCTATTAGAATTTACTCAAAAGTTTCCTGACGAACAAAGTTGTATAAACCACTTGAAGGAACAAAGACTTAAACAAGGTATAACCTGTAAGAAGTGTGAAACTATCACTAAACACTACTGGTTAAACTCAGTCAATAAGTTCCAATGTTCTGTATGTAGGTCTAGGACTAATATTAAATCAGGTACGATAATGGAAAAATCTCAATTACCCATCCGTATATGGTTTATAACGATACACCTAATGACCAGTACTAAGAAATCCTTCTCTGCACTTGAGTTACAGAGACAATTAGGACTTAAATTCTATGAACCAGTTTGGTATATGATGTTAAAAATACGTACTATAATGGGTAAAAGAGATAGTCTTTATAAACTCGATGGAAACATAGAAGTTGATGAGGGATTCTTTGAATCTGTTAAACCAAAATCTAAGAAACCATTAAAGAGAGGTAGAGGAAGTCAAAAACAAACACCAGTGTTGGTGATGACTGAAAGTGAACCAATCAATCATAATCTTAAACATAAAAAGAAAAGAGTTCTGGGATATGTAAAAATGATTGTAATGGACGATTTAAGTTCAGAAGGTATTAATTATGAATTAAAGAAATCAGTAGATAAAAGTTCTACTTTAACAACTGATGGATGGAGGGGTTATAATAACGTTACTGATGTAGTAAATAAACACAAAAAGATGAGGGTAAAACCAAAAGATAGTATGAAAAAATTACCATGGGTACATACTATTATTTCTAATGTTAAAAGAGGATTATTAGGTGTCCATCATTCTATAAACCATAAATATTTACAACTATACTTAAACGAATTCTGTTATAAACTTAATAGAAGAAATTTTGAATATAGAGATTCATTCGATGGACTCTTGATTGCAGGAATTTCTCACAAATGGAATTAAACTTTTTGAAAATTTAGAATATAATAAAAAGAAAGGAGGTGGTGAGACCTCCCTTCAATTACAGAATTTGTATTATTACTTTACTAACGATTAAGATTTCGAGTAATAAATACAAAAGTTTCAAGAACTTTTTAAGTTCCTTAAATGATTTACTGTTACTCATAAAAGATGAGTTATTTTTTCGTTGGAATCACCTTCCAATAAATTTTGACCTCATCTATACTTGTAAAAAAGTATGAGACAAAATTAAAAAACCCTTCCAGATGTGGAAGGGTTTTTTGTTTATACATTTTCGTATGTTGTCTTTGTCTTGTATCGTCTCATTTTCCCATTCTTTAATTTCACCAAAACCGCATCACCAGCCCAATTTGCAGATTCTACTTCTGTTTCGGTATTGATTAAACTATAAGATGAAGAACTTTCATAGACTTCAACTGATCTACCTTTTACCTTCAATACACCGTAATTAATTTCACTAGATTTGAATGACATAATTGATTGTTTTTATTGGTTAATAATTTTCTTCGTGGATAAACATTTACCTGACCCATCAATTAACCGAAGGAAATACACTCCCTTAATTGATTTAGATAAGTCTAGGATTGTGTTATTCTGTAAGAGTATAGTTTGGGTGATACATCTCCCTGAAATATCAACTACCTGAACAGAATAACCTGTTAGATTTTCACCTGAAATATTTATGTAGTCAGTTGTCGGATTTGGATAAACATTGAAAGTAAAATCATTACTATTTTCAATTCCAACATTGGAGATGATTATTTTGACATTTATGAAATGAATAAAAGACCAGGGACTATAAAAAGAACATTTATAAACTGAATTACTTGATACTACTATTGAAGTGTCTAAATAATTTCCAGGATTGACTGCATTCCCATATATTAGATCACCTGGATTGTAAGAATCATCATTGATAGGCCATTCACCATTCTTATGTAAGTACATTGCACGTATCACAGGTTCTCCATTCTTGAATCTTAGTGTATCACCCATATTCATTGTTATTTGAATATTCCCATCTGTTTCTGAATCACATCCTGACCCAGTACATCCAATTGTATCATATACACTAAACTCATAAGTGGTTTGTGAGAATGAATTGATCTTAATACACAAGATCAAAATCATTAATACCCATTTGGTCATAAAATCCTTGTTTTAATTAGTTAATAGGGTAAAAATACAACAAATTGGTTGTATTTACAACGGATCGGTTGTGAAAAGTATCCACAGGGTTGAATAATCTTGATGGTATGAAAAAAGACAAGGAATTAAAGTCTTTAGGGGAAAGGGTTAGGGAAATCAGATTGAGTAAAGGTCTTACCCAATCTGATCTTGCGAGTAATGTAAATAAAGACCAACAATCAATTCAACGACTTGAATCTGGTAATATAAATCCGTCTTATCTATATCTATTGGAAATCTCTGAGGGATTGGGTGTTTCAATCACTAAACTATTGGAGAAATAAATCATAAACTTTATACCTGGTTAAAATATAACCAGTATGAAAATACTTGATAAATTATTACTAATTTTCTTCCCTAAAAGAAAAAAAATGAATACTAAGATTGTTTCTTCTCACAATAATTTGGAAGATCTTAAAACAGAGTTGGAAAATTTCATTAAACAGAATCCAAGTCATCAAAATATTGACGAATATGAAGAAATGTTGATACACGTAAAATCTTCAATTCATTCGATAAAAAGACTTGGAAAGATGAGAGGCGTATCTATATAATAATCAATTAGTTATGAATCTTGTTTCCTATAAACAGATAGTCAGAATATGTTAAATTTGGTGAAACATCAAATTAAGATTTATGAAAAAACTTTACTTATTACTTCTGTCAGTAATTTTTGCGGCCGGGTTATCAGCTCAAAGCGCCTCAATAGCTGATCAAGCGGATTTACAAAATCAAAACAAATCAAAAGAATCTTCCACTTTTTCAGTTCAGAGCCAACCAGCGGTGGGTGTTGTTGATGTTAATGCAGAATTACCCGGTTTTC
Organism: uncultured Candidatus Competibacteraceae bacterium; assembly: GCA_964624635.1. Classification (GTDB taxonomy): domain Bacteria; phylum Bacteroidota; class Bacteroidia; order CAIKAF01; family CAIKAF01; genus JANWKQ01. The sequence goes on along the minus strand of CAZUXM010000010.1, from coordinate 20,592 downwards.
CCGTATTTGTGAATACAGGCGATATTGAAAAAGACAATGCAACATTTCAAGCAGCCAGAGATCAATGGATGCAAAATGAAAAAAACAAAGCTCTTTATGATCAATTTTTGATCAGAAATGGCAAAGTTGACATAGAAGAAGAAAATTCAAAACAACCCAAATAATCCAAATCATGAAAAAAATTATACAAAAAATTCTATTAACAGTATTCTTTGTGATAGGCATATTGTCTACATCATATTCTCAATGTAATACTGCGGCGTATGGTTTATATCCGGCAGCAACTTTTACTCCTGCTAATTGTGGGGGTGCTCAAACTATTACAGCTTTTGCCTGGGCCTCAGAATATTCAAATGTTAATTTAACAGCAGGAGTTGCTTATACCTTTTATACTTCAGTAGCAACTGATGTTATTACTATTACTGATAATGCAAATGTAGTAGTAGCTTTTGCTACCGGATCAGTTTCTTATACTGCTCCAACAACAGGTGTTTATCGTTTCTATAGACATCTGGCTGGATGTGCTGCACTTAATGTATCCAGAGTTGCATATGTTTCTACACCAGTACCCCCTACAAATGATAACTGTGCAGGGGCAATTGCTATTTTGTCTGGAACTACTTCCGGGTCAATTAACGCATGTGCTAATATAGATGCTGTTCCTTTATGTGGTACTGCTACTGCTCCAACAACAGGAGGAGTTTGGTATTCATATACTACCAGTTGTTCTGCACTAGTAACAGCCAGCCTTTGCACTGGAACTGTTTACAATTCTCAAATTAGTGTATTTGATGGATCATGTGGAGCCTTAAATTGTATCGGAGGTAATGATGATTTTTGTGGAACTCAATCAGAAGTTAGTTGGTCAGCTACTGCCGGAACTACTTATTATATTCTAGTTCATGGTAATGGGGCTATTGGTTCTTTTGATTTAACATTATCTCAGGTAGACATTTCAGCTCCCGTTGCAGATTTAGATCCTCTGCCAGACGTTAACTCTGTATGTTCTGTTACACTAACAGCACCTACAGCTACTGATAACTGTGCAGGTACTATTGTTGCCACAACTACAGACCCTACTACATATTCCCTTAACGGGTCTTATACTGTTAACTGGGTTTATAATGATGGGAACGGAAACACTTCTGTTCAAACACAGGACGTAGTTATCAATGATCCTACACCCCCTACCATTGTTTGTTTAAATGATACCACAGTTGGAAACGATGAAGATATCTGTGGCAGAACATTTGTGTATTCTGTTGGTGCAGATGATAACTGTTATGATAATACAATGCTGACTCAAAACTTATCTCAAACAGCTACATCAGGAATCATCATTTCATGTAATGTTGCTCCGAACGAATGGATGAGGATATTTAACTTAACCGGATCATTGTTTTTAGATAGCGTTTCTGTTGGTATTGGAGAAAATATAACACCTCAAACTATCAACATTAATTTATACAGCTTGTCGGGTCCGCTTGATTATTCTAACTTAACATTGTTATCAAGCTTTCCGGCTTTTGCCCCATTGGTAACTGCTGGGTCTCCAATAATCTTAACTGTACCAACTTCATATACAGTTCCTGCAGGAACTAACTTAGTTGTTGGATTTTCTTATGGTGGTGGATTATATCCTGCAGGTAATACTGCGGGTCAAACAGATATAGCATACTTAGCTGCACCAAGTTGTGGTGCTCCTCAACCGGTAGATCCATTCGTTGCATTTGGATTTACAGATCAAAATATTTTAATGAATTTATATGGTTCATCTCCATCTGTTACTATTTCTCAAACAGCCGGGCTGCCGTCTGGTTCTTTATTCCCGATGGGAACTACTACTAATACATTTGTAGCAACTGACGGTGCTGGTAATACTGCTACCTGCTCATTTGACGTAATTGTACAGGATATGCAAGCTCCGGTGCCTGATGTTACTCAATCGTTTACTTTTAGTAATGGAGCTATTGATGTAGATATATTAGATGGTACTACAGCCATTGATTCAGTATTGGTAACCGGTTTACCTGCTGCTTTAACTACCGGAATGATTTCTTCTATCTGTATCAATATTAATCACACATTTGATGCAGATCTTGATATTTCTTTAATATCTCCATTAGGTACAATATTCGATTTAAGTAGTGATAATGGCGGTGGTGGTGATAATTTTATCAATACCTGTTTTGATATGACTGCTGCATCAAATATTACTACCGGAGTAGCACCTTTTACGGGAAGTTATATTCCTGAAGGTGCCGGTGGATTTGGAGTATTTAATGGAGAAGATCCTAACGGATATTGGAAAATTTCAATTTTCGATGATGCCGGTGGTGATATAGGAAATCTAACAGAGTTTACATTAAACTTTGAAAATCCTGAACAACTTCCTACTTTGAATGCAGATTGTTCAATTGCTTTAACAGCTCCAACAGGTAATGATAATTGTGATGGCGCGGTTACTGCAACCACATCGGATCCGCTAACCTATACTACAGATGGTGTGTATACAATCAATTGGGAATATACAGATTTAGCAGGGAATACATTTATACAAACTCAAACAGTTATTGTAGAAGATTCTATTGCGCCTGTAGCTGATATCGGATCATTAGCTTCTATTTCTGATACTTGTTCAGTATTGGTTTCTTCTGTTCCAACAGCTACTGATAATTGTGAAGGAACAATTACCGGTACAACTACTGATCCATTAACCTATAATGATGCAGGTACCTATACCATTACCTGGTCGTATGATGATGGAAGAGGTAATATTACAACACAAACACAAACAGTAACAGTAATAGATGTCGATCCTCCGGTTCCTTCATTGGTATTTTTACCGAACGTAGTTGGAAACTGTGTGGTATCTGTTCCCGCTCCACCAACAGCATCCGATAACTGTTCAGGTGATTTAATCACAGGAACAACCACAGATCCTATTTCATATAATCTTCCGGGAACATACTTTATCATCTGGCATTTTGATGATGGAAATGGAAATACATGGACACAAAACCAAACAGTGGTGGTACAACCTTGTTTAGGTGTTGAAGGTGAAAGTGGTGAAGAAATTACAGTGCTTGTTTATCCTAATCCGGGTACAGGAGTATTTACTTTAAGTTTATCTGAAATGCCAACAGAAAAAACAGATATTCGTTTAATGGATGCATTAGGACAAATAATTTATTCAGGTGAATTACAAAATCAGGTTCAGCAATTTGACTTTAGTCATTTAGCAGCCTCTACCTATTATTTATTGATTACAAATAATCATGGGCATGTTAGCAAGCCAATTATTATTAATCACTAGTTGTTGATTGTATTTATATAATAAAGAGGGGCTCAATTGAGCCCCTCTTTATGTTTATGCTAATTCATTAACGCAAATCATGAGCTCTTTTTATTTTAAGGATAACAAATTTTGTATACAATGAATACTGAAAAACATTGCAAAAACAAATAATTATGATTAGTTTAGGGCCGAATTAAAATTTGATTGATTTATGAATAAATTTTATTTAGTAGTAGTGCTTTTGTTTATGTCAGGACATATCATGGCGCAAAATACAAGGTCAACTTCTCGTATTAAGCAAGAAAGCAATAGCAAAAGCATGGGTAATGCCCAGACCAACACTACCATCAACGTTGAGTTAACAGATTATCCGTTATATATAAATACCGGAGATAAAAAACTAGATGATGCTAATTATGAAGTAGCAAAATTTAAGTGGATTAGAGAAAATCACAATGGTCCTCTTTCTATGAAAATTACCTCAGAAGAAGGTAAAAAATCATGGGATTTTGAAAATATGGCGGGCTTTCCTAAGTACATCAACACAGGAAATGTAGAAACAGATAAAACAATGTACAATGCTGCTATCAAAACATGGTTTGAAAATAATCCAACAGAATATAAAAAACTAAAAGGCATTAAATAAACTATCAATTCAATAATCATATGAAAAAATATTTATCTAAAATAATTTGCATAATTTTATTATTGATTTCTTCGAATTTGTATTCGCAATGTGTTGGAGAAATCGACATGTGGCCATCTTCAACATACGTCCCTACTTGTATCGGTTCAGATGAAGTATTGGCCACTGATTGTTATACAGGAGAATATTCATTGTTAACATTAACCGCAGGAACTACTTATACATTCACGTGTCCCGGAATTTATATGACTATCTCAGATGACTTAACTGATAGTCCTATTCAAACAGGAACGGGAACTTTAGTTTTTGTTTGTAGTTCAACAGAGGATTATAGAGTGTATCGACATTTGAGTCCGGCATGTGATAATGATCAGCCTAATGTATATACTTTTTCCGTTAGTTGTAGCGGAGGTGTTGCTTTGCCTAACGATAATTGTTCAGATGTAATTCCTACCGTTTTAACCAGTGGTGTACCTGTTGTTTTTAATGGAACTACAGATGGAGCCACCATGAATGCTGATGAGGCTGCCTTAATGAACGATGTAATTTTTGGTAGTGCAGCTTTTGTTTGGCATGCAGTTACATTAAACGGCACATGTAATAATTTAACAGTAGATTTTTGTGGTACAGCTCCCGGTATAATGGACTTTGCCATTGATGTTTATACTGATTGTCCTTATACTACTTTTAGCTACTCTGATAATTTTGATGATTGTGGTGATGGGAATGCAGTATATAACTTTAATAACTTACCTGCTGGTACATATTATTTACCCGTTTTAGCCAGCCTTGATTGGAATTCGGCTTTGGGCGCATATACAATGACCGTAACATCAGAAGACTGCCCACCACCTCCTGCGAATGATGATTGTGTAGATGCTATTCAATTGAATTGTGGAGATGTTATTAATGGATCAACCTCATCTGCTACCAGTGAAACAGACGGTTGTTATGATGATTATACATCAAACGGAGTATGGTATACTTTTACTGGAAATGGTCTTGATTGGACCATAAGTTTATGTGGATCTTCTTACGATACATATTTAAGCTTATATGAAGGTCCGGATTGTTCGACTCTTACATGTATTGATGCAAACGACGATGATTGCGGAACGCAATCTCAACTTACAGATGTTCCAACAACTCCCGGAACCATTTACTGGATATTAGTTAAAGGCTATAATACTCAAAGCGGAGATTATACTCTAACAGTATCTTCTGAAGCTCCAGCCAATGATGATTGTGCAGATGCAATAGCTATTACGCCGGGTACAACTAATGGTACCACCAATTGTTCTAACATTGATGCAGTAGCCCTATGTGGAACAGCCACTGCTCCAACAGCTGGTGGAGTATGGTATACTTTTACGACTACTTGTTCAAGTAATATTACGGCTAGTTTATGTACAGGAACTACTTATAATTCACAAATAAGTGTATTTGATGGAACTTGTGGTGCATTAAATTGTATTGCAGGAAATGATGATTTTTGTACAACTCAGTCTGAAGCTACATGGGCAGGAGCCGGTGGAACAACCTATTATATTCTTGTACATGGTTCAGGTACTGAAACAGGAGATTTTGTTTTAAACCTAACTCAGGTAGATGCCACTGCTCCAACTCCTGACGTTGCGTTATTACCTGATTTAACAGGAAGTTGTTACATTGTAGCAACCCCACCAACAGCTACTGATAATTGTGTTGGTTCTATAGATGGAACTACTACTGATCCGACTGTATATACAGTCGGAGGTTCTTACTCCATTACATGGATTTATGATGATGGAAATGGAAACTCAAGTTCTCAAACACAAAACGTAATTTTATCTCCGGATGCTACTCCACCGGTAATAAACTGTATTAATGACTCTACTATGGGTAGTGATCCGGGGACTTGCGGAGCAGTATTTAGTTTTTCTAATCCTATAGCAACAGATAATTGTGCAGATGTTTATACTGGTACCGATGCTTATTATATCCGTTCAAATGTAGCAGGTGAGCCATGGTCTTTTGCAACTAGCAATAATAATTTAACTGCAATGAATGCAGTATTTGGTGCAGGAGGATGGATACCGGAGTTTTATGAAACCGCAAATGTATCTACAGTTTTTAGTACTGCTACTAAATTTGTATTTCTGGAAGGAAGTGATGCTAATGCCAGCGAGTTATCTGCATTTTTAGCAACAAATCTTCCCGCAATAGAAACATATGTATTTAACGGAGGAACTATATTTATTAATGCTGCTCCAAACGAAGGGGGTAATATTGATTTTGGCTTTGGTGGAACTACATTAAATTACGGTGGAGGTTCAGATTGTAACGGACCAGTAGATGCTGTTACCCCATCTGATCCGATTTTTGCCGGACCATTTTTACCTTGCACTACAACCGGATATGCAGGAGGTAGTTTTTCACATGCTTATGTAACAGGTACAGGTTTAACCAATATGTTACAAGGTTGTGGAGACGTTCAGTTTGCGTCCAAAACATGGGGTAGCGGTATAGCTACTTTTGGTGGAATGACCTTACCAAATTTCCATTCACCTCTGCCTGATGCTGCCAATTTGCGTCAAAATATTATCAGTTGGTTGTATAATATGCCAATTTCGCTTACCCCGGTTCCTGTACCAACAGTAACACAAGTTGCAGGCCCTACCTCAGGATCTGTTTTCCCAGTAGGAACAACTACTGTAACCTTTGAAGCGGTAGATGCTTCAGGGAATAGTTCAACTTGTTCGTTTGATGTAACCGTTGTAGATAATTTAGCTCCAGCAACCAATGGCGGTGCACTTGTACTTAGCATTTATTATGGCGGTTTTAATCTTGACGAGGGTTCTTGGGAGCTATATGATAGTACCAATACTTTAATTGCAAGTGGCGGTCCTTATCCTGCTTTGGGTTCTCCTGGATTACTTGCTGAACAAATTGATATTTCAGGAGCACTTGAACCACTTACTTTCTTTGCTGAAACTCAAGGATTCTGGAATGATAATATTCTTGACTTTGAAATTACTTGCGGGAGTTCAGTAATCTCATCAGGAACAGTTAATGGAGGTGAAGATGAAACATTTACTGGAATAATAGGTTGTGAAATAGTTTTACCAACTATTAATGATCCTTGTTCTGCAGTTTTAGGAAGTCCGGCACCTACATTAGAAGATAACTGCGATGGAACTGTTACAGGAACTACTTCAGATCCTCTTACCTATGATGTTAATGGTACCTATACTGTTACATGGACATTTGCAGATTTAGCTGGAAATACGTCTGTGCTTTTACAAACAGTTATCATAAATGATTCAATAGCTCCGGTGCCAGATGTTGCACCATTAGCGGCTATATCAGATACATGTACCGTGCTTATATCAACAATACCAACAGCTACTGATGCTTGTGAAGGTACTATTACGGCAACAACTACTGATCCTCTATCATATAATGATGCTGGAACTTATAACATCACATGGACATATGACGATGGAAGAGGCAATATATCTACTCAAACCCAAACGGTAACGGTAATTGATGTTGACCCTCCTGTTCCTTCATTGGTGTTTTTGCCTAACGTAGTTGGAAATTGTATTACAACAATTCCTGCTCCTCCTACAGCATCTGATAATTGTTCAGGAGATTTAATCACTGGAACCACTACAGATCCTATTACCTACAACCTACCTGGCACCTATCTGGTGATATGGACTTTTGATGATGGTAATGGAAATACATGGACACAGAACCAAATAGTGGTGGTTGATCCATGTTTAGGAATAGAAGGTGAAGATGGACAATTGTTAGCTAATATTTACCCTAATCCAAGTACTGGTATTTTTACACTAAGTTTAGCTGAGATGCCAACAGAAAATACTGAAGTGAAATTATTGAACTCATTGGGTCAGGTAATTTATTCTGGTATGCTAACTGAACAAAATCATACATTTGATTTTAGTTATTTGGCTTCGGCCACCTACTATTTATTAATCTCTACTAGTGATAATATGGTTTCTAAACCTATCATCATTAAACAAGGTTATTAGTACTATAATTATTTTTTATAAGGGGCCCCTTTTTAGGGGCCTTTTTGTTTTAAACAGCCCAACATTCTTTTATACAGTTACTTATATCTAATAATATCTTGTTGTTAAACTTATTTACTGATGATATAATTCAATAAAAAATCAACGAACTTTGCTACCCGGAATTAATCAGTGAAAAAGCGAACCCTCATATTATTCTTTGCAGTTTTGTTTGGAGCATATACCTATGCACAAACTCCCTCTACCTGCTTTGAAATTGAAAGCATATTAGTGGATGCTTGTGGTAATCCTGAAGGAGAAAACGAAATGGTTCGTTTTAAAGTAGGTCCTAATCCACTAACTACAGGATCTTTAACGGTAAACTGGCCTAATAATAGCTGGTTGGGTGTTTGTCAGAATGCTCAAACTGCTACCAGTGTTGCTCAACTAAATTCAAGTATTACATCTTGCGGAATTCTATTAGAACCTGTTGGCGGAATTTTACCTGCAGGTGCTGATGTAATTTTAGTATCCAGTACAAATTTTAGTGTAGCAGCCAATTCTTTTGCCGGATTAAGTGATACCGTTTATATTATTTTCCAATGTGTTGGAAATACTTCCGGTCATTTTGCCAATGCTACGGGAAGTGGAATTAGAAACCTCACTTTAGACTTTGGTGGATGTTCAGATATAGTTAGTTATTCATGTCAATTATTAACCGATATCAATGGTAATATTGGAGTTGCCGGTTCATCTACAGATAGAGATGGTGCTGCAGTTGTATATGACTGGACAGGAAATCCCACGTATGTAAATAATGGATGTACTGCACCATATATCCCATTAATAGTAAATGCAGGTGTCGATCAAAATGCTTGTATTGGTGATACGATTCTATTGACAGGATCTGTATCCGGAACTTATACCGACCTTGTCTGGAATGGAGGGTCAGGAACATGGATAACTAATAATCAGCTAAATGTTTATTATATAGTTGGACCGGGAGATGTAAGTTCAGGATCATTGATTCTTGAGGTACAAACATGTAATGGGAGTATAACAGATACACTTCATATCTTACCAATGGCGCCCCCCGAATTACTTATCCATGATGAAAATATTAGTTTTTGTGAAGGAGAAAGTGTATTGCTAGACGCCGGACCTGGCGGATTTTATATTTGGAATACAGGAAGTACCAATCAAACGATTACTGTAAACAATTCCGGAACCTATTATGTGAATGCAATTAATTCGTGTGGTACATTATCGGATACCGTATATTTTTATATTACAGAAGAGAATGTAATCGCCGCTTTTACAGTCGATAGTATTTCAGGGAACTCTCCTTTATGGGTAAACTTTACGAATACCTCAACAGGAGCCAATAATTATGCTTGGCAATTTGGTACAACGGGTACATCTGATGATGAAAATCCCCAACATACATTTATTCATCCCGGAAATCATTTTGTACTGTTAACAGCATCCAATGGTGATTGTAGTGATACAGCTTCAATTATTATTCACGTAAACAGTTGCGAATCTCAGGTATTTATTCCGAATGCATTTACCCCTAATCTTGATGAAGTTAATCAGGAGTTTTTCATAAAAGCCAATTGTAGTTTCAGAACGCAAATCACCATTTTTGATCGTTGGGGGAAAGAAATTCATTCATGGAATGATGTCACCCAAGGTTGGAATGGTAAAAATACTACTGGAAACGACATGCCAACTGGGGTGTATGTATACCTGTTTGAATTCGAAGATTTGAATGGGAGCAAAAGCGTTTACCGAGGTCAGTTAAATTTAATCAGGTAACTGTTTAAAACACATCAAAACTTATTGTTTACTTCAGATGATTCTCCATTAAATTTGTATCATCATTTTATTTAGGTTATGGAGCAATACCATCAGTTGATGCAAAGAATCCTTGATGAAGGAGTAAAAAAAGAAGATAGAACCGGAACGGGAACAATTAGCGTATTCGGACATCAAATGAGGTTTGATTTATCTAAAGGATTTCCATTGGTAACTACCAAAAAACTTCACTTAAAATCTATTGTTCATGAATTACTTTGGTTTTTAAAAGGTGAAACAAATATTGAATATTTAGCCCAAAATGGTGTTCGTATTTGGGATGATTGGCCTTATGCAAAATATAAAAAAAGCGAAGAGTTTAAAGGAGAAACGATTCAGGAATTTTCGGATAAGGTAGCTAATGATTCAGCGTTTGCAAAAAAATTCGGGGATTTAGGTCCGGTATATGGTTATCAATGGAGAAATTGGCCAACCCCTGATGGAAAACATATTGATCAGATTACACAGTTGATTGATACCATCAAAAAAAATCCGGATTCCCGCAGGATGATCGTTAGTGCTTGGAATGTGGGCCAGATTGATCAAATGGCACTACCTCCATGTCATGCATTTTTTCAATTTTATGTAGCCGATGGAAAACTATCATGCCAATTATATCAACGTAGTGCGGATGTGTTTTTAGGAGTCCCTTTTAATATTGCCTCATATGCATTATTTACCATGATGATTGCTCAAGTTTGTGATTTACAACCCGGAGATTTTGTACATACGTTAGGTGATTCCCATTTATATTCAAATCATATTGATCAAGCTCATTTGCAATTAAGCAGAGACTACAGAACTTTGCCTACTATGCAGATGAATCCGGCTGTAAAAAACATTTTTGATTTTACTTACAACGATTTTACGTTACTTAATTATGATCCACATCCTCATATTAAAGCTGAGGTAGCCGTATAATATTTGATATGAAAATTAGTTTGGTAGCCGCAGTCGCCGAAAATTTTGCCATTGGTAAAAACAACCAGTTACTTTGGCATTTATCCAATGATTTGAAATTTTTTAAGGCCTATACATTAGGTAAAATAATCATCATGGGGCGCAAAACGTTCGAATCCATTGGAAGAAGGGCTTTACCCGGAAGAGTAAATGTGGTTATTACCAGAGATAATACTATTCAAGTAGAAAATATTGTAGTTTTTAACACACTAGAAGCTGCATTGGAGCATTTTAAAGACTCAGAAGAGATTTGTATAGTGGGAGGAGCCCAAATGTATAAAGAAGCACTTCCTTTGGCTCATATTTTAGTTTTAACCCGTGTTGATGTTATTATGGAGGCAGATGTGTATTTCCCGGAAGTTAACTGGAACCATTGGAAACTAGTTTGGGAAGAAGCACATCTTACAGATGAAAAACATGCATATAATTATACTTTTCAACGATTCGAAAGAATTTCCTAACCTTTTACTTGCTAAATACCATATTTAATTAAACAACAACTTTGTTTACGGCACGTTTTCTGTGTATTATTGCATATAACGATTGTATTTACATGAGGTACTTTACCCTATCTATTCTCTTAGTTTTATCACAAGTTGCTTATTCTCAGTGCATTTTGGGAAATTGCAACAACGGCAAGGGTACTTATAAATACTCCGATGGGACCGTTTATTCTGGGGATTTTAAAAATAAAATGTGTGATGGTTATGGTAAAATTACTGACGCCAATGGGTCAGTATATGAGGGTGAATGGAAAAATAATCAAAGAAATGGTCAGGGAACTTATACCTGGAAAAATGGAAACGTATACACCGGATTATTTATCAATAATGAACCTTCAGGCAGGGGTATATTTAAGTTTATAACAGGAGAGGTATATCAAGGAGATATGAAAGCCGGAATGTTTGATGGTTTAGCTAATGGGGACGTATATGAAGGAGATTTTAAAAGAAATGAGATGCATGGTTTTGGAAAGTACACCTGGGCAGTAGGCGATACTTATGAAGGAGATTGGATTGATGGAAAAAGAACGGGAAAGGGTACTTACATTTTTAAAACCGGTAATAAATATATTGGAGATTATATTGACAATAAGGAGCATGGTAAAGGTGTCTTTTATTTTTCAGATGGTAATAAGTATGAAGGAGACTGGGCCAATGGACAAAAAACGGGTCAGGGAACATTCACCTATGTAGATGGGTCGTATTATATAGGAGCCTTTCTTAATGGAAATTATAATGGTTACGGGATTTATTTTTGGAGTGATACCAAAGATATTTATGAAGGTAACTGGGTGAGTGATAAAAGAAATGGCAAAGGTAAATATACTAGCAGCGATGGTGCTATTTGCGATTGTAATTATCTAAATAATAAACGCCACGGTTACGGTGAACTTCGTTTTAGCAATGGTGATATTTACAAAGGAAATTTTTACGAAGGGAGAAGAGAGGGAGAAGGGGTTTATGTTTTCCCAGACGGAACAACGGAAACAGGTACATTTCTCAATGATGAATTTGTTGAAGGGATAATCACTTATCCTAGTGGTAAAAAGAAAAAATATAAGAAAAAAATTACTCCTACTACAGTACGTAATGTCAATAATTAATTCTTCTTTACCAACCTTGCCATATAAAAACCATCACTTTCGGGAATAGCAGGTGAAATATTTTTTTCTTCTTCCAGTTCAAAATCCGGGTGAGATTCAATAAACTCTTTTATTCTCCATTCATTTTCGCTGGGGAAAATACTACAGGTAACATACACCAGTTTACCCCCTTTTTTTACCATGGTAGAATATTTGTGCAGGAGGTCTTTCTGTATTTCTAATATTTCCTCCAACTCGTCTTGATGTAATTTCCATTTAATGTCAGGATTACGTTTTAACACACCTAATCCGCTGCATGGTGCGTCAATAAGTACAAGATCCGCAGATTCTTTTAATCGTTTAATTACTTTATTGTTTTCAATGTGTTTGGGTTCTACATTTTCAACCCCGGCTCTTTTACAACGTGTTTTTAATTCATCCAATTTATATGGATGAATATCCAGAGCAATAATTTTCCCTTTGTTTTTCATTCTGGCCGCCATATGTAAGGTTTTACCCCCTGCCCCAGCACAAGCATCTATTACTCGTAAACCCGGCTTAACCCCGGTAAAAAAGGCTACATGTTGCGACCCCATGTCTTGTATCTCTACCATCCCATTTTTAAAAAATGGGTGTCTGAAAATATTCTCAAATTCGTTTAGTACTATCCCATCTTCACTTAATTGAGAAGTAGAAATCTCAAACTCTTCTTCTTTAAATTCAGAAACCACCTCTTCCAAATTAGTTTTTAGCGTATTTACTCTTAAACAAATTTTATAAGAAGAATTTAAAGCATTCATCATTTCATCCCATTGATTCCCTAATTCTTCTTTGCCTTTTTCTTCTATCCAATCAGGCAATGAATGTTTACAAACATCAATATTTATTTTTTCTTCCAGCTTTTTTTGAATGGTATTTATATTGAGCTTTTTTAACCACGGATGTGGAGGAAGATTATTCCCTTTTTTTATCAGATTGATTCCAATAATACGGGCAATGTTTTCATCCTGCATACTGGGGTTGTTATTATTTGACTCAACCAGTAATCTCCACCATCTAATAATTTCGTATACATTTTCACTTACAATTTTTTTATCAAATCCGTTTACTTCGTAGGTTTTGTATAAAAGTTCCAATGCTTTTCCGGGAGTTTTCTTCTTTACAAAGATCCACTGTATAGCCTGTATAATTAAGGGAACGTGATAAGTTTTCATTAGACAAAGGTAATGAGTAATTTCTAACTTTAATAAGTAAACAAAACCATTGGTATAATTTGTACTTTTGTACACATGCAAGAAAAGAAATTTTATCCACCTAAAAGCACCATGCCATTCACGTATGGTATGCATCCGGTATTAGAAGCATTACATAGTGGTAAAGAAATAGAGAAGATTCTCATCAAAAAAGGGTTAAAAAATGAATTTACAGGTGAAATTTTTAAAATCTGTAAAGACCGAAACATTCCTATGCAGGATGTGCCTGTTGAGAAGTTAAATAAGATAACCATGAAACCTCATCAGGGTATTATTGCTTTTTTAGGATTGGTTGAATATCAGAATATCGAAAATATAGTTCCTAAACTATTTGAAGAAGGCAAAACTCCTTTATTGGTCATTCTTGATCGTATTACGGATGTACGTAATGTAGGTGCCATATGCAGGAGTGCTGTTTGTGCCGGAGCCGATGCAGTAATAGTACCTTCGCGTGGAGCAGCACAACTTAATGAAGATGCGATTAAATCATCTGCAGGAGCCATTCATCAAATTCCTATATGCAGGTCATATAACTTAAAAGATACTATCAAATTTTTAAAAGAGTCAGGGATACAAGTAGTAGGTATTACCGAAAAAACCAAACAACTTTTATATACTGCAGAGCTAACAAAACCTACTACCATTGTTATGGGAAGTGAGGAAGATGGTATTTCACCGGAATATTTAAAGTTATGTGATGCTACGTGTAAAATACCTATGTCGGGACCTGTAGAAAGTTTAAATGTTTCTGTAGCAACCGGTATTGCATTATTTGAAGCTGTTCGTCAAAGAAACAATTAATATGTTTCCGGATTTATTCATTCAAAGAATCAAAACTCAATTCTCCGATGCAGATGCATTTATCGATGCATTAAATAATCCGGCTGTTACCTCAATCAGAAAACACCCGCTAAAAGGAAAGAATGTAAAATTAGGTAATGATGAAATTCCATGGTGTAATAATGCGTACTATTTAAATAAACGCCCTGTTTTTACACTTGACCCGTATTTTCACACAGGAGCATATTATGTACAAGAGTCAAGCTCCATGTTTATTCATTATATTCTTGAAAACTTATTTTCAAATAAAAACATCAGAGTATTGGATCTTTGTGCAGCTCCCGGAGGTAAATCTACTTTAATTGCGTCCTGGTTAAATAGAGAAGGACTTTTAGTGAGCAATGAGGTGATTCGCTCAAGAGCACAAATTTTATTGGAAAATATCATTAAATGGGGTTATGCAAATACATGGGTAACTAATACGGATGTGCATGTATTGGGTGGACTTGATGAGTTTTTTGATTGTATAGTAATTGATGCCCCTTGTAGTGGAGAGGGCTTATTCAGAAAAGATAAAGATGCCATTGATGAATGGAGTGAAGCAAATTGCAATCTATGTTCAAAACGTCAAAAAAAAATCATTGCTGATATTTTACCTGCATTAAATGTAGGAGGCTATTGTATATATTCCACCTGTACGTTTAATCCTGCAGAGAATGATGAGAATTTAGAATGGATGTTAGAGGAGTTCCCGGTAGAACTCATCTCTGTAGATGCTTCCGTGTTTTCTTCAGTTAGAAATACTGATGGGGGCGGTTATGCATTTTATCCTCACCTCAGTAAAGGAGAAGGGTTTTATTGTTGTGTATTGCGTAAAACGGATACTATTGATAGTGAACATGTCATCAAAAAAGCAAAAATTAATTGGAGTAATACTAGTTTTAAAGAAAGGGTGTCTCCGATGGTAACCCATGAGGAAAAATTTGAGTTTTTACAACTTAATGAAAATGTTTTTGGGGTACATAAACAATTATCAGATGAATGGAAGAAAATTACTTCCATTACAAAAGTGTTAGGGGGGTATTTAAATATTGGTTCAATAAAGGGAAAAGACCTTATTCCAGATCATGCCTTATCGATGAGTATCTATTATAATAATTACTATCCTGAAATAGAAGTAGACCAACAAACAGCTTTGGAATATCTGGCTAAAAAAGATATTAAATTATCATCTAATCAACATGGATGGCATATTATTCGATATGATTCTTCTATACTAGGGCTAGCTAAATATTTAGGCAACCGAATCAATAATTATTATCCTACTGAATGGAGAATCAGGATGGAAGTGTGATTCCAGAGTTTTTAACAAACATTGTTAGTATTAAAATATGATTGAACATAGCCAACTCTCAAAAACATTTTTGTAAATTGGTAATATGAACTCAATTAGAAAATCATTACTGCCAATATTGATATTCATATTAGGCAGCCCGGTTCTTATAGCTCAAACAGAACTTGATTTTGGAAAACAAAAAATTAAGATTCCCGGGAATGAGGTATGTAGTTTTACGGTAAATAAAAATAGCCATTACGAACGTTGTTATTTAGAGATTAAGAATCAAAATCTTTGGTATACTACAGTAGAGTTTGATAATGGGACTCCTGTAAAAATTGAGATGATAGAATGTAAGTTGGATGAATTAGATAAAAGTAGTTGTTCGTTAGGTGTATCTGATTTAAAATCAACCTTTACTCCCGGTCAACTGGATGTTATTTATTTATATACATCAAAAGACATTACATCCATTTCAACCACTACATATCCTGCTCCGAATGTTCCTGCAACCATCGAAAGATCATCAGTAGGAAGAATATATTTTAGAGATCATGATAAGGCAGAGATATGCTATAATACTTACTTTAAATAGACCCTTTTTACCAACACATATATACAATAAAAAAGCCCCATTTCGGGGCTTTTTTTATATGCATTATTTCAAACTTCCGGTCATTTCTTCCGGTTTAACCCATTGGTCAAACTGTTCTGCGGTTAACAATCCTAAGTCAACAGCAGTTTGTTTAAGTGTTTTTCCCTCTTTATGGGCTGTTTTAGCAATCTTCGCAGCATTGTCATACCCAACATGAGGATTTAAAGCTGTAACCAGCATTAAAGAGTTTTCTAAATGTTGTTTAATGATTGGTAAATTCGGTTCAATCCCTTTTGCACATTTTTCATCAAAACTTACGCAAGCATCACCGATTAATCTGGCACTTTGTAAAACGTTAGCCGCAATTACAGGCTTAAATACATTTAATTCAAAATGTCCGGTGGCTCCACCAATATTTACGGCAACATCATTTCCCATTACCTGAGCAGCTACCATAGTCATGGCTTCGGGTTGAGTAGGATTTACTTTACCCGGCATGATAGAAGATCCCGGCTCATTATCAGGGATAATAATTTCTCCAATACCACAACGTGGACCCGAACTTAAGATTCTTATATCATTCGCTATTTTCATTAATGAAACCGCTACTCTTTTTAAAGCACCACTCATTTCAACCATGGCATCATGAGCTGCCAATGCTTCAAATTTGTTTGGTGCAGTTATAAATGGTAGCCCGGTAAATTCAGCAATTTTTTTGGCAACAACTACATCATAACCTTTAGGTGTATTTAAACCGGTCCCAACCGCTGTTCCTCCCAGTGCCAATTCAGCTACCATTACCATGGCATTTTTTAATGCTCTGATA
>CAZUXM010000010.1:0-3430 GCA_964624635.1 uncultured Candidatus Competibacteraceae bacterium | reverse complement strand
CATACCCGCTAAATTCTTGTCCTAAAGTTAAGGGGGTTGCATCCATAAAATGTGTACGACCCGTTTTTACAATTTTATCAAACTCTTTAGCTTTTTTATCGAGGGTATTTCTTAGCTGAAGTATTCCAGGAATCGTTACATCATTTACCAATTTATAAGTGGCAATGTGCATGGCTGTAGGGAATGTATCATTACTACTTTGTGATTTGTTTACATCATCATTGGGGTGTAGTACTTTTTTCTCATCTGTAAGTTTTCCTCCACTAAGTACATGAGCTCTGTAAGCAATTACCTCATTACAATTCATATTACTTTGTGTTCCACTACCGGTTTGCCAAATCACTAATGGAAATTCACCATCATGTTTACCAGCTAATATCTCATCACATACTTTTGAAATCAATTCAGTTTTGGAGGCATCCAATACTTTTAATTCAGTGTTGGCATGAGCAGCAGCCTTTTTTAAGTAGGCAAAAGCGTAAATAATCTCTTTAGGCATACTAGCCTCCGGCCCAATTTTAAAATTGTTACGACTACGTTCAGTTTGTGCTCCCCAGTATTTATCGGCAGGTACTTTTACCTCACCCATGGTGTCTTTTTCAATACGAAATTCCATAACTTATTTGTTTTGTGGGCTCAAATTTAACATTTTGCTCATTGGCTTACCTGATTTTTAAAAATTCATACAATTTTTCAGGTGGACGGCATATAATTGCCCTGCTACCATCCACTAAAATAGGTCTTTCTATCAAAATCGGATATTCAATCATGGCATTAATCCACTCTTCTTCACATAGTGTTTTTCCTTCAAAATGTTCTTTAAAAATTGGTTCTGATTTTCTGATAAGATCCGATGCACCTATCTCAAGTTTTTGTAGTAATAGCTTTATCTTATCTTTACTGAGTGCAGTATTGAGGTATTTTATTTTGTTAAAAGTGATATGATGATTGGTAAGGATACACTCTGTAGTATTACACTTGCTGCAATCAGAATTAAAATATAGTTCTATCATGGTCAAAAAAAAAGCCTGAGCATATTCAGGCCTTTTATTATATTATTTTATAACTAATAAATTTACGCAGGTAGTTTTTTATCTTCCTGAAGATGGGTAATATCTAAAGCTTGGCTTGCTTTTTTCTCCTGTTCTTTCATGAACCTTGCTTTTGTTTTACCACCATTGATTTGATAAACCCATACCCATGCCAGGGTAAATGTAGGTACTACATCAGTAAATGGGAATAGCTCTTCAATAAATACTATGGATCCACCAATGAGACCTGTAGCACCACGATACATTCCAAAGAAAGTAGCAGCAGCTATCGGAGCCCAAGCCAAATCTCCTATTTCTGCTATTGCCGGGAAGAAATAGGTAATGATTCCTAAAAGGTCAAAAACAATACCCAGCAACAGTCGCTGTCTTTTTTGTTTTTCAAATACTTGTTCCGGAGTTTGTGTGCTCATAACTAATATTTTAAGCTAAAAACGTTTTGTAAAGGTATATGTTACGTTTTGAACTATTAAATTTATTTATTGACCATACTCAACTATCTCAAAATGAGTTATTCAGTAGTATACTCACTTCAGTAATCACCAAAACTATAATAAAGGTTAATGTCGAAAAAAGCCATATTTTTCTATTCTTTTCAACCTTCATTTTAGCTATATTCGCAACCCCAAAAAAATAAAAGTTATATTTAGGTAACAAAACCTTCTCCTATGAAAAAGCTACAAATTGTTCTAATACTGGCATTTGCAATTAGCACTCAGGCTTTTGGTTGTGTAAAACCTAAAAAATATTCATTCATAGAAATAATTACCCCTAAAGGAAATATTTATGCCTGGTTGTATGATGATACTCCTTTGCACAAAGAGAACTTTTTGAAATTGGCCAGTGAAGGTTATTATGATAAAACAAAGTTTCACAGAGTTATTAAAGGCTTTATGATTCAAACAGGAGATCCAAATTCAAAATCTGATAGTTTGAGGGCACAATGGGGTCAGGGGGGGCCGGGTTATACTATTGATGCGGAGATTAACAAAGACCATTACCATAAAAAAGGGGTATTAGCAGCGGCTAGAATGGCAGATCAGGCTAATCCCAAAAGAGCATCTTCGGGGTCTCAATTTTATATTGTTCAGGGTGCCGTTTTTAATGATCAAACATTGGATGTGGTAGAAAAACAAATTCGTAAAGCAACCAACAATCCGGATTACAAGTTTACTGAACAACAGCGCAATGATTATAAGCAAGTAGGGGGTGCCCCACATTTAGATATGCAATACACAGTATTTGGTGAGGTGGTAAAAGGATTAGAGGTGGTTGACTTAATTGCACAATCACAAACAGCGGCTCAAGATCAACCGGTAGAAAACATTGAAATTGATATTAATGTGCTGGAAATGACAGCTAAACAAATTAAAAAGAAGTACAATTTTATTATTCCTGGTACAGCAAAAAAGTAAGGTTTAACCAAATTTTATTGTTGAAATAAGGATTAATTGTTTATATTTAAAAGATTAAAATTATTTGACGGGCATGCAAGAATTAGAAGAATTGACGTTGCATCAGCAACTAAAAAAATACTTTGGTTTTAGTAAATTTAAAGGTCAACAGGACTCCATTATAGAAAACCTGCTGAATGGTAATGATACTTTTGTAATCATGCCAACCGGCGGTGGTAAGTCATTATGTTATCAATTACCTGCACTTATCAGTGAAGGAACTGCCATTGTAGTTTCTCCTCTTATAGCTTTAATGAAAAATCAGGTAGATAGTATTAGGGGTTATGGAGATGTGGATGGTATTGCGCATTTTTTTAATTCATCGTTAAGCAAAACAGAAAGGGATAAAGTAAAAAAGGATATAGTAGATGGAGTTACTAAACTTTTATATGTTGCTCCCGAATCTTTAACAAAAGAAGAGAATGTAGAGTTTTTACAGAGTATAAAAATTTCTTTTTTTGCGATTGATGAAGCTCACTGTATCTCTGAGTGGGGACATGATTTCAGACCGGAATACAGAAGATTAAGACCGATTATTGAAGAAATCGACAGAGTACCAATTATCGCGTTAACAGCTACAGCTACCCCAAAAGTACAGCAAGATATTCTTAAAAACCTTGGTATGCATGATGCTACGGTTTATAAAGATTCATTTAATCGAAGTAATCTTTATTATGAGATTCGACCGAAGAAAAATGTAAATAAAGAAATCATTAAGTATGTAAAATCAAATCCTGGCAAAAGTGGAATTGTATATTGTCAGAGTAGAAAAAAAGTAGAAGAAATTGCTGAACAATTGCAGGTAAACGGAATTTCTGCTGTACCATACCATGCAGGCATGGATGCAAAAACAAGAGCTAAACATCAGGATATGTTTCTATATGAAGATGTAGAAGTGATTGTAGCAACTATAGCATTCGGAATGGG
>CAZUXM010000009.1:50112-70804 GCA_964624635.1 uncultured Candidatus Competibacteraceae bacterium | reverse complement strand
ACAATTCATCTGCTTCAGTCTTTTTTAGTGCAGGTCCACCCGTAGGTCCTCGTAATGAAAAACGACTTACACGAGGTGTTTCTTCAACATAAATAACCAAATCAATAAAATCTTTTTCGATAGCAGTATAATAGATTTTGATATTGGTACAAACACCGTCTTCCCATAAACGATCAATGGCACTGGTAATATCATCTCCGGGAATTTTTATTTTCATTCCTTCCACTAATCCGGATTGTTTCATGATGATCTGCTTATTTAAAGCAGTAGAAGGGGTTTCAACACTCAGTTTACGAATGATATATTCTTTGGCATTGGCATAATCAAGTTTGTTTCCGCCTTGTGCATATGAATGTATGCTAAGTAGCATAACTACAAAGCAAACCAAAACATGTAATAATAATTTCCTTTTCATTTATCTCTTAAGCGGGTATCAACTGTTCGCTGATAAATCCAAATCTTCGTTCTCTTTGTTGATAATCAATAATAGCAGCATACAAATCTTCTCTTGTAAAATCAGGCCACAATTTGGGCGTAAAATACAATTCTGAATAGGCAATCTGCCACAATAAATAGTTACTAATTCTTAATTCACCACTGGTTCGGATTAATAATTCAGGATCAGGAACATTAACAGTACATAATTCATTATTAAATGTTTCTTCGTTGATGTCTTCCACATTCAAATCTCCTGATTTAATTTTTTCAGCAATCTTTTTGGTGGCTTGTAATATTTCCCAACGGGCACTATAACTTAATGCCAAAATGATGGTCATTTTATCACACTTGGCAGTTGAATCAAGGGTAGATTGTAATTGTTCTCTGCAACTCTTAGGCAAAGCTTCCAAATCACCAATAGCCATTAACTTAATTCCTTTTTCTAATAAAGTACCTGTTTCTTTATGGATACTGTCAACTAACAATTCCATTAAAGCATCAATTTCATATTGAGGTCTTTTCCAGTTTTCAGTAGAAAAAGTATATAACGTAACGTATTTTACTCCTGTTTCAGCAGCCCCTTCAATCACATCTTTCACAGCTTTTACTCCTTCCTGGTGCCCGAAGGTGCGCATTTGCCCCTGCTGTTTTGCCCAACGACCATTACCATCCATGATGATGGCGATGTGCTGAGGCACTCTATCTTGTATGATTTTATCTTTTAAAGACATGTTGTTATCTTTTTCCAGTATGAAATCCTCCCATATTACATGAGGCGGGATCCTTGATATAAAAAATCAAAGATACACCTAAATATCCATACCAATCCCAATCAGTTTTAATTCCACGTTGATAAAAGTCATTTGATAAATCAGAATAATCTCCACCCGACTGGTCGCTGGCATCTCCTGCAGCTTGTCCATGTAGTGCAACTATTTCTGAATTAACAGCATAATCAGTACTTACATCATCCAGGTAATCAGTAAAAGTTAGTCTCATTCCATATTCCATAGCAATGGTTAGCTTGTCTTTGATATTGAATTTTACTCCCATACCAAAAGGAACACAAGGCATAAATCTGGAATATTGAGGTCTGCTATCTTCGTAAGTAGGGGTTCCTTGCCCCTCTGTTCCTAAGCCATTCAATTCAACCAATGTTCCATTAATATGGGTCATTGGTTCGTAATAATATCCACCTATACCGGCAAAGAGATAAGGTGTCCACTTTCTCACTTTTTCGGTATAACTGTAACGAGAAGTAAAATTATGTTGGTTGATTCCGAAAGGGAAAAAATTTAATTCAGCAGCTACATGTACCTCGAAAATATTGGATTGAAAATTGAGGTTTCGTATTCCCTGGTAATTAAAATCACCTTGTTGGTCATCAGCATATACACCAAGGTAGGTAAATCCGCCTCTTACCGACCAACGATTGGTAAGTATTCTTTTTACAAATATGGTACCTGAAGGATGTGGAAATTTAAAATGACCTATAGGATTAAGATCACCTACATAATATGAAATACCTGCCCCAACGCCTATTTCCCATCGTTGGGAATAGCTACTTAGGTTCAATGAGAATAATAATGCAAATAATACAACAGCCCTTACCGTTTTCATCTTAAACTACTCAATCAACACAAAACGAAGCAATACCCTCAATATTGTGAGGGTTAGCTAGTTTTAGTTGTAATATTTAGGTACCGATCTTGAGGTGGTTGAGAATCTCCACGATACGTTGAACATTAAGAACATGTATCCATCCGGGTCAGTGGGGTCTCCTCTTTGTTGACCTGGTTCAGTACCGTTGGTTCCCGGTACCGGATTGGCAAAATATTCAGCTACCGGATTGCCCGCAAAAATAGCAGGATCAACATAAGTAGTGCTGATATCATCCATATAGTCACTGAAAGATTTTCTATAACAAAGTTCCGCATCAATGGTAAATGCTTCATTCAATCTGAAACGGAAACCTAAGTTAACCGGAATAACAAATGAAGTAAGTTCATAAGGTTTTCTGGTAGGAACTACTCCCTGACCTTCAGTATTTAATAAGTGAAGCTCATAGGTTTGTCCATCAATATAATCACCCAACGGGTTAAAATAACATCCCGCAATACCCGTAGCAATATAACCTGTAACAATTTTACTTTTTTTGATTCGTTTATGGTGGTGACCATGTTTATGACCGGTTTGTTGATCAGGCAGGAAATAAAATTCTACTAAACCTCCCCACTCAAATAATGGAGAACGAAATCCTAAATTTCTGAACTCACGACCCGGGTACGAAGTGTATTGGTCATGACCTTTAAGGATTCCATATTGTAAGTTGATTCTTGCCGCAATAAAGTGATTGATACGGTAGCGAGCTCCTAATAAAAAAGAAGGACGTAACGCATCAAAATCGAAGTCAGCTAAGAAGTTGGTACCAACAGCATCAGCACCTCCGGCATCACCCATGAACTGAGTAAAACCAACTCCTCCCATTACTTCTAAATTATCAAAAGCACCATTCCAGGTAGTTCTGTATCGGTGAAAGTGAGCTCCCTGTGAATACATGATGGAGCAGCTTGCAATTATAAATGCAGTTATTAGGGTAACCTTCTTCATAATACTTAAGTTCATTGACTATGGTTGTGAGGAACAAAAATATAAAAATATTCCCAGATAACACAAGTTTTAACCATTAAATACCGGTTAATTTCTTTTATCGAGCCCCCATAACAGCTTATTTCTAAGCGTTTCTATATAACTAATGTTAGGCATTTTAATGAGATTGACAGCAAATTTTGCCTTTTTAATATGGATTTCGGCTCCGGTTTTCAAAGTGTAACTTC
This sequence comes from uncultured Candidatus Competibacteraceae bacterium, assembly GCA_964624635.1. Classification (GTDB taxonomy): domain Bacteria; phylum Bacteroidota; class Bacteroidia; order CAIKAF01; family CAIKAF01; genus JANWKQ01. Next base: position 67,529 of record CAZUXM010000009.1, on the reverse strand, counting down.
TTGAATCTAAGGAAATTAAATTTGACTCTTGACGCGATTCTACCACCAATTTAATCTGAGTAGTATCAGGGACAATGACAGGTCTCATATTTAAATTATGAGGAGCAATAGGGGTGATAACAAAACTTTGAGAGGTAGGAATAATAATGGGTCCACCACAACTTAATGAGTATCCCGTTGAGCCGGTAGGGGTTGATATAATTAATCCATCTGCCCAATAGGTAGTGAAAAATTCACCGTTGAGCCATGTATGAATAGATATCATACTGGAGGTGTCTTTTTTGAGAACAGTGGCATCATTCAGTGCTAGTCGTTCATTCAATGGAATATCATTTCCTACCTGAACATCTAATAAAACTCTGTTTTCCAATGAATATTTTCTATCCAATAATTGGGTAAGGGCCAGTTCCATATTTTCCTTCGAAACAGAACTTAAAAATCCTAGTCTCCCAGTATTTAATCCCATCACAGGAATACTTGTATCTCTAACCAGTAACATGGTGTTTAACATGGTGCCATCACCTCCAATACTAATCATACAATCTACATCAGCTTCCAAATCACTGTCTTTTGAATATTGCGGATAATTAATCTCGATGCCAAATTGCTGATTCAGGTATTCAGCATAGGGCTTATAAATAGTAACTTTTACGTTGTGTGAATTGAGCCAATTGAACAGGGATGTTAAATAGGAAGCATTTTCCTGAGCAAGTGTTTGACCGTAGATGGCGATCTTCATGCTGCTTTTTTTGCAAAGATAATGATTTTAGATGTCATGCAATATTCAATTGTATATTTTGAATTAGTATAACACAGTTCAGGTATCGTTTGAGCATATGTTAAAACAACAAAAAAACCGACAAAACACTGTTTTGCCGGTTGCGTAAATATATTATGATTTTGTTAAATCTTAATGACCGTGGCCGTGACCTTCGTGACCTGTAGGTTCAGTAGCATTAGATGTTGAATCAGCAGTTGTTTTAGTTGTATCGGCTGCCACGGGTTCTTCATCATGACCGTTCGTTGATGTATGTTCATCGGTAGTGCCGTGTTCGTTGCCATGTTGTTCAGTGTTGGCTTTTTCTTTACAAGAGCCTTGGCAACAGGCTGTACTTTGCATACTTAAAAAAACTGAAACCAATCCAATAACAAAAACAGCCAATAAAATTGGGGTAGCTATCCATTTGTTGCTTGGTTTAGGCTCTTCGTGGTCGTGGTGATGATTTTCCATAGTTTGGGACTAAATTATTTTTGACAAAAATAAAAGGTAAATTGTAATTACAAGAAATTTTTTACCTTTTGAAACCCATATTTGCCAAAAAAATGAGCAACGATAAAATATATACCTTAATTATATTAGCTTTGCCGAATAGGTCAAAATGTCTCAAAATGCCTTGTTTATTACTAAAATTGAATATATGACGATTACTAAAGACCATGTTATAGCCATATCATATACCTTAAAAGAAAAAGGATCTGATGCTATTATTGAAAAAGTGGAAGCCAATGACCCATTTGTTTTTTTATTTGGAGCCGGAAACCTACTTGAAAAATTTGAAGAAAACCTTCAGGGTAAAGCAAAGGGCGAAAGCTTTGATTTTATATTATTGGCCCCGGATGCATATGGTGTTTTAGAAGCTGAGGCTATTGTAGATGTACCAATTCAGGTATTTATGCAAGATGGTAAATTAATGGAAGATCTGGTAATTCCTGGCAGACAAGTACGCTTAGTTGATCAGCAAGGAAATCCTTTAACAGGAATCGTATTGGAAAGAGGGCTGGAAAAGATTAAAATTGATTTTAATCATCCCATGGCCGGAAAGGATTTGCATTTTGCAGGTGAGGTAATTGAAATCAGAAAAGCTACTGATGAAGAAATATCTCATGGACATGTTCATGGTCCGGGTGGGCATCATCATTAAAAAAATAATACCCATTATATTATGTCAAACGCTTTAGGAATTCCATCTGTTGACTTGAGTGAATTTACCCATGGTAATGATGCTCAACGTAAAAAATTTGTTCAGGAATTAGGTAATGCCTATGAAACAGTAGGGTTTGTTGCTGTTAAAAATCATGGTATACCTCAGGAAATTGTGGATAGTCTATATAGATTATCGCAGGCATTTTTTTCACAGCCAGTAGATAAAAAAGTAAGCTTTGAAGTTCCAGGTGGGGCCGGTCAAAGAGGATATACCTCGTTTGGAAAAGAACAAGCCAAAGGTTTTGATTCACCCGATTTGAAAGAATTTTTCCAATATGGTCAAACTGTGGAAGATGGAGACGCCATCAAAAACGAATATCCGGAAAACGTAAAAGTGAAGGAAATTCAAGGTTTTGATGATACCTTTTATAAAGCATATCGTTATTTCGAGGCCAGTGGAGGTCATTTACTTACTGCCATTGCTATTTACCTTGGATTGGATGAAACGTATTTTGAAGACCATATTAAAAATGGGAACTCAATTTTAAGAGCTATTCATTATCCACCTATTACACAAGAACCAAAATCAGCGGTGAGAGCCGAACAACATGAGGATATCAATTTAATTACTCTTTTGGTGGGAGCTTCAGCTGATGGTTTACAGATATTAAATAAAAACAATGAATGGGTGGCTGTGACCGCTTTACCTGACCAAATTGTGGTAAATGTGGGGGATATGTTGCAAAGACTTACCAATAACAGGCTAAAATCAACCACTCATCGTGTGGTTAATCCACCACGTGAATTATGGGGAACCAGCAGGTTTTCTATCCCATTCTTTCTTCATCCTCGTTCGGATATGAAGCTAAATTGTTTATCCAGTTGTGTAACCGCAGAAAACCCTTTGGCTTACGACCCGATTACCGCTGGGGAGTATCTTAATGAAAGGTTAAGAGAGATTGGTCTGAAAAAATAATGCTAATTTGGTATACCGTTTGTATTTATTAGCCGTAATTTTAACTTTGATATAAATACCTTATATGAAAAAATTTTTCTACGTATTGATTTTGTTGGCAGTAACAGGGGTTGTTAGAGCACAATCAGAAACCAGTTGTTATGATCAATGGGCAAAAGCCTTTGAAGTGAGGGGGGCTGATGAGGTAAAAGACGGATGGCATGAAGGGGTGGTTATTTCGGTACGTGCCGGAAGTAAAACCAAATGCTATACTGCTAAGGTTCAGATACAAAGCGGTGAAATTCATGATATATTCATCAAGTTTGTGGACGGTAAATATGAATTATACAAACCTGATTGGAAATATCCTGATCAAAAGGCTACTATAATAAATGGTATATCTAAGACGTTACAAACTAAGGACGATGAATTGGTGAACATTATTTTCATTAATCATCTTAAACCTAAAAAGAAAGCATTTGAATTGGCACCATTGCCGGATATAGACGATTTTTAACATGATAAAAAAACTGGTCATACTATTTTTAAGCGTAATATTCATTACAGGCACTTATAGCTGTGCTACCAGAAAACAAGGATGTGATTGTCCTACTTTTGGCAAGCACCTATCTACCAAAAACGGATACATTAAAACAAACGGCAGTAATAACCGTAACCGCTCTTAGCTTTTATTACACTATTTTATTCACTCTTTCGTTTTAAAAGGGAATGCGTTACACCTTTACCTTTTTAGCACTTCTGCTATTTTCACTTTCTACAAGTGCACAAAAAGCATTTCCAGACTATATTTTTAATGACCCACAGAAATTTTCAAAAGATTTTGAAGCCGAATTTTTATATAAAGAGGTTCCTGTTTATACGAAAAACCCCAGAGAAAAATCAGTTATTATAAAAAATGTGTATGCCGGTGCAGAATTGCAAGCTCCTATTATTTGGCCTCTCAAACTAAAAGAATATTTTGTAAAAGAAATAAGAGTAATATTCACCAAGTATCCTACAGATAAAAATTTTTGGAATACCAATTATTATGAACTTTTAGCGAAACGTCTCAAATCAGTTTTTGTACTTGATTCTAATCTAAATAACGAGCAAATCAATTATACACTCATATTGCAAACACAATGTAATTCCGAAGAGCAAGCCAAAAATATGTTACACGGAATAGAAATTGTATATGAAACAGGTAGAAGACCTAACGAAGAAGAAACAGAAGAATTGATTGTGATGGATACCTTAGAAATAATGAATGAAGATTCATTGGCTAAGTTAAGAGACAGAGAAAAAGCATATAAATTTTATAAAAAAAGTAAGACAGAAAATACTTTTGTATTAGATGGATTAAATAAAATACCAAAAACGGATAGCTTGTTAATTGTGATTGATTGTACAGGAAGTATGTCGCCTTATTATAGTCAGGTATCGGTATGGGCTGCTGAAAATTTTAGTCCTACTCATTATTACGTAATGTTTAATGATGGGGGAAGCAGACTTTTACCGTTAGGAAAAACAGGCGGATATGAAGATGGTAGAGTAAAATCAGTTACTGAATTAATTAAATTATTAAAAAAAGCTTCGGGTATTAAAGGTGCCAATAAAGAGCAGGCAGAAAATGTTGTTGAAGGTATTTTAGTGGGAATAAAAGCATTTCCTGAGAACAAAGGAATTATACTCATTGCCGATAATCAAGCTTGTGTTAGAGATTATAAATTATTGGGGGAGGTAGATAAACCCATCAATATTATTCCTTGTGGAGGTACTATTGTAAATCCTTTATTTTTGAATATAGCCAGGTATACTGACGGGTCAGTTTTTTGGAATGATACTTTTATGAGTAACTGGCAGGAATTATGTACAGGTGATTATTTTAGATTGGGTGATTTTCATTATAGATATCTTAAAACAAAACAACAGTTTGAAGCTGTTGATGATAGAGGCAATCATTTTAGTTTTTGTGACGGATATTCCTTTAAACAAAAGAAGACTAAAAAGAATTGATCTATTCCCGAAGTTTTGAGTAATTTTGTAAAAGAATTTAATTCTATGGAAACCACAAATATCCCACCTGTACAGGTATATGCTGAATCAACACCCAATCCTGCTACCATGAAGTTTATGGTAAACAGGCCTTTGTTGATTGATAATAGTGCTGAATATAGTGATGTATCACAAACTAAATCATCACCATTAGCAGCTGCATTGTTTCAATTTCCCTTTGTAAAAGGAGTATATATAAAAAATAATTTTGTTACGGTAACAAAGGTTCCGGTAATTGAATGGATTGAAATTCAATATGAATTGCGTGATTTTATTCTCAACTTTTTTATTGAAGAAAAAGTAGCAGTTACGGAATTACCTCCTGCACCTGAAAAATCAGAAGAGAAAAAATCAGTAGTTCATGAAACACCGTTAAATCCTACAGAGGCTGAAGCTAAAATTATTGATATTTTAGATGAATACATTAAACCTGCTGTTGAACAGGATGGGGGAGAAATATCTTTTAAGTCGTTTGAAGAAGGTGTAGTGAGTGTTGTATTAAGAGGATCATGCAGCGGATGCCCTTCATCTACACTTACATTAAAAGCAGGAATTGAACAGCTATTAAAAAGGATGGTTCCCGGAGTAGAATCTGTAGTCGCAGAAAACGAATAAATTATTCAGGTTTGTTTTTTTCTTCTTCTTTTTTTCCCTGATTGTTATTTTCTATAACAGCCGAAGAACTTTTTTGGTTCAACTGTTTGCTGTCTACTTTTATTATTTTCTTCCTTACTAATGTTTTAGTTTTTAGAGTATCCGTTGAAACAGTTGTAGTAGTAGTTGATTGTTTTGTATGAAGGGTTTCCTTATCAGTTGTTTGTGCTGACAGTATACTTACGAATACAAAACCTACAATTCCTAAAATGAACTTTTTCATATTATTCAAATATCAAATGTTTTACTGATTCCCCACTATCACGTAGCTCCATTAAAGCGTGAATGCCTATCTCTAATTGTAAATTTACAAATTTTGCCGTTACACTTTTATCACTAGCCGATGTTTTAACACCTTCTGGTACCAATGGATTATCAGAAACCAACATCAATGCTCCACGTGGAATTTTATTGGCAAATCCTATGGTAAATATAGTGGCCGTTTCCATATCAATACCAATGGCTTTGGTATCTACTAAATATTGTTTGAATTTTTCATCATGTTCCCAAACCCTGCGATTGGTAGTATAAATGGTGCCTGTTCGGTAATCACATTCAAATTGGCGTATACTATGTGATATGGCACTTTGTAACCTAAACGAAGGGAGTGCCGGAACTTCCGGTGGCATATAATCATTGCTGGTACCTTCACCCCTGATAGCTGCTATAGGTAAAATCATATCCCCAATTTTGGTCTTTTTTAATCCTCCGCATTTACCTAAGAGCAATGCTGCTTTGGGCTCAATGGCTGACAACAAATCCATAATGGTAGCAGCCATGGCCGATCCCATACCAAAATTAATAATGGTAATGTTTTCAGCAGTAGCGGTTTGCATAGGTTTGTCGTTACCTATTACAGGTACATTAAACTTTTCAGCAAATAAATCCAGGTAAGTTCTAAAGTTGCAAAGAAGAATATATTCCCCAAATTGGTCTAATTGGGTTCCGGTATATCTTGGCAGCCAGTCTTTAACGATTTCTTCCTTGGTTTGCATATATTGGTCTAATTTTAGATAAAGATAATAAAAATGAGAACAGTGAATAGACGTCTGGTGGCTTACCATTTTGTAAGGAGAGTGTTGTTTGCGCTTATCCTTTGTGCCTTTTTTATCACGTCTTCTATATATAGTCAATCACCTTCGTCTGATTCATTGTTCATTCGAAAAATATTTGATGTAGCCTTAACAAAAAGTTCGGCATACACTAACTTATTTACGCTATGCAAGATAGCCCCTGCCCGATTAAGTGGAAGCGAAAACGCTGCTAAAGCAGTAGACCTAACTTTTGAAATGATTAAACAAGTTTCAGATACTGCCTGGTTGCAAGAGACCATGGTGCCACATTGGGAAAGAGGAGATAAGGAAGAGGGGAAAGTCTTGTTAGGTGGTGACCAGAGTTTTACCATGAACCTTTGTGCCTTAGGAGGCTCTATAGCTACTTCTACTAATGGATTAACGGCGAATGTAATTGAAGTAAAATCGTTAGAGGAATTAAAGTCGGTAGATGCATCTAAAGTTTCAGGTAAAATAGTTTTTATTAATCAGGCAATGGATCCAAAATTCATTGACACTTTTGGAGCTTATGGCGGTTGCGCCAGTATCAGGGTAAAAGGAGCTGATGAAGCTGCTGCTAAAGGTGCGGTAGCAGTATTGATTCGTTCTTTAAGTTTACGTGATGATGATTTCCCTCATACCGGAGTCATGATTTATAAATCAGATAATCGAATTCCTGCGGCAGCGCTATCAACTAATGATGCCAATAGGTTACATCAGTTCCTGAAAGAAAAAAAGGATTTGAAATTTTATTTAAAAATGAATTGTAAAAAATATGCGGATGTGAAATCGTATAATGTGATTGGAGAAATAAAAGGTTCACAATATCCTGATGAAGTAATTGTGATTGGAGGTCACTTAGATAGTTGGGATAACAGTGAAGGTGCACATGATGATGGTGCCGGTTGTGTACAATCCATTGATGTGTTGAATATTTTTAAGCAATTAGGAATTCAACCTAAAAGAACTATTCGTTGTGTGATGTTTATGAATGAAGAAAATGGAGCAAGAGGGGCAGAGACTTATGCCGATAATGCAAAGAATAAAAAACAAAAACATATTGTGGCTATTGAAAGCGATCGGGGGGGATTTGCACCCAGAGGTTTTTCATACGAAGGAAACGAACCTGTAGTAACTCAACTTGCTAAACGTTTGGAGCAATGGAAAAAATATTTCGCTCCGTATTTTGTTCATGTATTTGAAAAAGGAGGAAGTGGAGTAGATGTATCTCGTTTAAAAGATCAGAATGTTGCTTTGTTAGGTTTTATTCCTGATTCGCAACGATATTTTGATGTACACCATGCTGCTGAAGATAAATTTGAAAACGTAAATAAACGTGAACTGGAAATGGGTTGTGGAACCATTGCTGCTCTGGTTTGGTTGTTGAGTGAATACGGGTTGAAATAAATTTAACCAAACAATTCTTTTAAATCAATCTGACGAATTATTCTTTCTTCAATAACCTGATTACTACAAACATGAGATCTTACAGTTGAATGTAATTCCAGTGGGTATAAATTCCACTTACAATCTTTATCGTCTATAGTAGCATGTTCATCTTTTAAACGAATGCTATGTAAGGGGATTCTCATTCCTCTTCCATCTGCTTTCATAACGGCCTCTTTCATGCTCCAGAAGTCAAAAAATCGGGTTTGAGGGTCTTTGTCAGCTAAGATTCTCATCATCTCCTGTGGAGAAAATTGTTTGGTGAATTTAGGAATGTCAATGGTGCGAATTTTTTCCAAATCAATTCCTATTTTCCCTTCTGCATTTAATAAGGCACATGCCACTACCTGTCCGGAATGGGTAATATTAAAATCAAATAAATCTTTTATAAATGGTTTTCCCATATCATCAATTGCATAATTCTCTAATGATATTTGAGGGAAATAGTCGGACAATATTTTTTTGAGTAAATGCTTACCAGCGGTTAAACGATTTATGTCATCCTGCTTTTTGTAGAGTAAAATTTCTTTTGATAAAACATCAGGTAAAGCATGTATATATTTTGCATCAATGGGAGTTTCCTCGTTATCAAAAATGGTATAATATATAATTGCTTCGGCCATTAATATTTTTCAAGTGTTTGATTAATTCTTTTACATAATGCAGGCAGGTGATCAAAAATCCAGAAATGGTGACCTTCCCAGCGTTCAAAAATAAATTCACCACTGGTTTCTTTATTCCAATCAGTAAGTTGGTCATCCGGTACATCTTCCTGGCTTCCGCAAATCATAGTCATATCTACAGGATACGGTTCTTTCGAACGGTATTTATATTGATCCAATGCATCAAAATCACTACGAATGATAGGTAAAAATATTTGCAACAGTTCCTCATTCTCCAAAATCGCATCAGGCATTCCTTTCAGATCCTTTAAATGTTTTACGAACTGTTCGTTGGTATAAATACTTCTTTTTTTATTGTAGTTTCTTGATGGAGCTATTTTACTGGTAACAAAAAAATGTTTGGGTAAAGGGAGTTTTTCATCCATGATACGTTGTATCATGAGATGGCCTATATAAGCTCCCATACTATGTCCGTATATAGCATAAGGTTCTTTTATCTTGTCTTTAAACTGATCAAAATAAGCATCTGATATTAAATATAGATTTTTTAAAATGGGTTCTTTTATTCTTCTTCCTTTGCCCGGAGCTTCAGCATTGAGTACAATAATGTTTTTATCCAGGTATTGCTCAAACTTTTGGTAACTGGTTTCGTTACCCCCCCCAAACGGAAGCATGAACAAGGTGAAATCTTTCATGGGACAAATATAACTACTAATTCTTTACAATAGATAATTGGCTGGTGAGGAGTAAAATAGCCTTGTTTTTCCAGTTTGTTTTAGACTAACAAAGGAGTTGAAAAATAAGTTAATTATTTGGAGGAAAACATCCTATTACGTTTAATTTGATCTAAAATTTATTGACTTATGAAGGCGATCGAAATTTCAGATTTCTCAAAAAAATTTGGGACATCTTATGCAGTTTCAAATATGAACTTAAGCATAGACGTTGGTGATATTTTTGGTTTTATAGGTCCTAATGGGGCGGGTAAATCAACCACTATTCGTAGTCTGTTGAATTTTATTTTCCCTTCCTCGGGCTCATTAAAAATGATGGGTAAGGATTGTGTTTCCCAAACCTTGGAAATTAAAAAGATTACTGGTTACGTTCCAAGCGAAATTCGTTATTATAACAATGTAAAGGTGGTGGATATACTCAATTATACTTCCCGGTTTTATCCTCAAGCTGATAAGGCTAAGATGAAGAACTTATGCGAAGTTTTTGAGGTGGATATGAATAAAAAAATGAAGGAGCTATCATTGGGAAATAAAAAAAAGGTGGCTATAGTGCAAGCATTGTTGTTTAACCCTCAGTTGGTGATTCTGGACGAGCCGACCAATGGTTTAGATCCATTAATGCAAGACCGACTTCTAAAAACCTTAGCTGAAGAAAACAAAAACGGAGCAACCATATTTTTCTCTAGTCATAATCTATCTGAAGTACAACATTTCTGCAAAAAGGTGGCAGTAATTAAGAGTGGAAAAATTATTGATGTTAAGGATATCAATTCTATATCATCAAATAAATTGAGAATAAGAATAAGCTCACCCAATAACCTAGCCGATATTAAGACAATGAAAGGGGTTGAATATTTCGAAGCAAATCAACAGGGATATATCATCGAATATACAGGCAACCCGGATCGGATGATTAAAAAATTGGCTGAGTTTAATATAGAAAGTATTGAAATTGTGAAACCGGGTATTGAACAGGAGTTTACTAAATATTATAATTAATAATGATCATGAAAAATATTGTACAATTTGAAATCAAAAGAAATTTTCGGTCATTATTGATTTGGTCCATTATAGTTTCTTTAATAACCATTTTATTAATGATGTTTTTTCCTTTTTTGCAAAATAGTAGTATGCAAGATATTATGAAAGCAAAAATGGATGCTATGCCTGAAAGTATGAGAAAGTCCTTTGACATGGAATTATTTACGAACCTGTCATCGGTTACTAATTATTTTGCATCTGTATATCAAAATATTTTAATGGCTTTATGCATTTTTGCTGCTATGTACGGAACTAATTCACTCATTAAAGAGGAAGGAGAAGGAACCATTGAGCTTTTATATGCACGTCCCATTACAAGATCAATGATTGTGAAGGCGAAAATGGTATCTCATCTTTTGATGTTAACATTGTTGGTTATAGTAACTACCATTGTTTCTGTTGCTACTTGTTTAATTTTTTCGACGAATGAGCAGGATCCAATGAGCGTTATCAATAAAATTAAATTAATGTCGATGGCCGGATTTATTACATCCGTGGTATACATGTCGGTTGGTTTTTTGTTGTCTGCAATAATCAAAAATCCAACCCATGCAACAGGTGCATTCTTCGGTTTGTTTTTTATTACCTATATTGTTGGGATGTTGTCAAAAATGGTAGATAAAGTATCATTTTTACGATTTCTATCTCCCTATCAATATGCAGAGCCGGCTTCAATTTTAAAGTCAGGTTATGATCCGATATATGCAGTTTTAAGTTTAATTATCATAATTAGTGCATCTATCGCGACGTTTATGGTATATATGAAAAAAGATCTTAAGGTGTAATTAGATCAATTTACTACTTTTCGCAAATTAATTAGCATATCTGCTACCATGTCTTTTAATTTATAGTCGTGTTTCCAACCCCAATCATTTCTGGCAGCACTGTCATCAATGCTTTGCGGCCATGAATCAGCAATGGCTTGACGAAAATCAGGCTCATAGGTTACCTGAAAATCAGGTATATGCTGGCGAATTTCATGGGCAATTTGTGACGGGGTAAAACTAAATGCAGCTAGATTATATCCAGATCTTAACTTTATATTTTCTGCAGGAGCCTGCATAATTTCAATGGTAGCTCTAATGGCATCAGGCATATACATCATAGGCAACATGGTTCCTGCGCTTAAAAAACAATTATACGTACCTGTTTTTATAGCTTGGTGAAAAATATCTACAGCATAATCAGTTGTTCCTCCACCGGGAGGGGCCGTATAACTAATCAAACCCGGATAACGAATACTGCGAACATCAACTCCATGTTTTTTATTGTACCATTCGCACCAAAGCTCACCTGCCAGTTTTGAAATTCCATAAATGGTAGAAGGTTCAGTAATGGTATGTTGTGGTGTATCTTCTTTAGGAGTGGTAGGACCAAAGGCAGCAATACTACTTGGCCAATATATTTGCCCTATATGTTTTTCTTTGGCAAGATTTAAAACATGGAATAAAGATTCCATATTAAGTTGCCATCCTTTTTCCGGAAACTTCTCGGCAGTTGCACTCAACATAGCCGCAAGTAAATATACCTGGGTTACCTTATGTTTTTTTATTACCTCAAAAATCCGGTCTTTATCTAATACATTGATAACCTCGTAAGGCCCATCTGCATTGGAATCTTCTTTAATGTCTGATTCGATGACCCGGTCACTACCATGAATTTTTCTAAGGGCGGTTACCAGTTCAGTGCCTATTTGTCCTCCTGAACCTAAAATGAGTATCGTGTCACTTGCCATATAGAGAGATGTAAGGCTACAAACATAGTAAAATTGTTCTGTTTAATAGTTTTACAGCTAAATTGAAGGTGTAAATATCTGCGCAAATCCGCCTTATCCGTGTTATCCGCGTTCTATTCAAAATACCAGGAAATTAAATACTATCCTATTTATCATTGCAAGCTCCGTTAACAATTGGTATATTTGTACATTAATTTACTTTAGTTAATCACTTAAAAAAGTACAGCATGCAACTGTATAACAAGTATGATAAACAAACCCTGCTGAAAAAAATTGAGCAGGAACCTTTTAAAAGGATAACCATTTCATTTTATCAATATGCCCATATTGATGATCCAGTTGCTTGGAGAGATGAATTATATCAAAACTTAGCGAACCTTGGAGTGCTAGGAAGGGTGTATGTTGCCAAAGAAGGGATCAATGCACAAATTAATTGTCCTGAGCCCAACGTAGATAAATTTAGAGAGTACCTATATTCATATCCATTCCTTAAAGGTATTCGTTTAAATATTGCCGTTGAACAAAACAGCAAATCATTTGTAAAACTCATTATCAAAGTTCGTGACAGGATTGTTGCTGATGGAATTACAGACCCCCAATTTGATATTACCAATACCGGAAAATATCTCAATGCTGAAGAGTTTAATCAGTTGACGGAAGACCCGAATACTATTTTGATTGACATGCGTAATCATTATGAGTATGAAGTAGGTCATTTTGATAATGCGATTGAAGTTCCATCAGATGCATTTAGAGATCAATTACCGATGGCCGTGGATATGATGAAGGATAATAAGGGCAAAAACATTATTATGTATTGTACCGGAGGTATTCGTTGCGAAAAAGCATCCGCTTACATGAAATATAAAGGATTTGAAAATGTATATCATTTAGAGGGAGGTATTATTCACTATACCAATGTGGCTAAAGAAAAGGGTATTCCTAATAAGTTTATTGGAAAGAACTTTGTATTTGATGAAAGACTAGGTGAACGGATTACGGAAGATATTATTTCTAATTGTCATCAATGCGGAGAAGCCTGTGATGACCATACCAACTGTTTAAATCCTGCCTGCCATTTATTGTTTATTCAATGTAAAAATTGTGCTGATAAATTTGAAGGCTGTTGCAGTGATGAGTGTAAAGAATTTATTCATTTACCTTTTGAACAACAAAAAGAATTACGAAAAGGAACCAATTTTGGGTCGAATATTTTTAAAAAAGGCAGATGGCCCAAAGATCCTTCAGAGAAAAAATTTAAAATGCCGGTCAAAGAATAACCTAGTCTATTTTTTCTAACTTAAAATCCAGATAAAAATCAATGAGCTTCGCCTTACTTTTCCAATGTTGGGTGTTCTCGTTTCTATCTATGATATAATAAGTATAACTTCCTCCCTGATCAGAAAAGAATTGGATTTGGGTCACTTTGGGGTTTACACTAAAGTTGCCATTTTCGGCAATAACACCATTCTGCCAATGCTCATAGTTGTTATTTTCAAAAACAAATAGTTGTTCATTAGGGTAGTAGGTTTGGGTATGACTTTCATAGATATAATTTACCTCCGTTACTTTCCAGGTACCCTGAATCTGCTGCATAAAGTTTGACTTGCCGCAAGAGCAGATGAAAATTGAAATGAAGACGAATATTGCTAATCGTTGCATCTACAGGGTTTAGATGGCTAAATTTAAGTAAAAACCGACAGTTTTTGGTTGTTTTTTACAAAAGTTGGTTGAATTATATTATATTGGTTCTTGAAAGGAGTGAAAAACCCAATCAATCATTATTAATTTTATTCTTTGTTTTATGAACATCTATGTAGGAAATCTTGATTTCAAGGTTTCGGAAGAACAAATTCTTGAGTTATTCTCAAGTAAAGGTCAGGTAGAATCTGCAAAATTAATTAAGGATTCTATGAGTGGCCGCAGTAAAGGTTTTGCATTTGTAGAAATGCCAAACGATGATGAAGCTAACAAGGCCATTGAAGATTTGAATGGTACCGAGTTTAGCGGAAGGGCTATGGTAGTAAAAAAGGCCATTCCAAAGGAAAAATCTTCTTTTAAACCCAGAAGAAATTTTAATTCAGACAGACATTAAAATTTTCCCCAGGCAACTTACTTTTTTGCAACTTAAAAAAAATTATCCTGACTTCGCCAAAGGCGAACGTCAGGATTTTTATTTTATCGCGTTTGAGCAATGGCTTGTGCAACCCAAATCCAGTTGATAGCAATAAAACTACCTATAGATAAAATAAAACAAGCAATATCAATTCTCCATCCTAACTTCATTTTTTCTTTTACACTTAATCTATATGCCAATACAGTAATTGCCAGATGGAACATAATGTATATGAAAGTTAGATTGTGAATCTTATCAGGCAAAGTAAGCATAATTGTTTGTGGCATTAATGACTCCACAATGTATTTATTAGCTACTCCGGCAAACAAAGCACCCACAATCATTCCGAAACGTTCAGGATTTTCAGGACCCATAAAAAACACGGACAAGGAGATAAGATAAGCCACATAAATTCCAATAAATAATTTAAAGAATAATCCTACACCATCTCTTTCCAATATAAACGAAGCTCTTAATCCGGGGTAAGTACTTGAGCCTTCTAATTCAGGATTACCATACGTAGTTTCATATTCTTTTTCAAGTTGCTCTACTTTAAATGATTTGATCCGCCACTCATCCAGTTTAATGTTCTTATCATATTTTGAATTTTTTATATCTGCAATATAAATAAGTTGCTCACTGTCATATATAGCATCTTCTATCTCAATATGGAATTCCTGTTTGTCAAACGGAAAATTTTTAAGGTTAAATTCTTTTTTTACGGTGGCTTTACATTTATGTGTAGCCCAATTAATGTTGCCTACTTTTTCAATATCATCTGACATGAATTCAAATTCTTTGGCATTGGATATTTCTACACTTTCTAATGGATTAATACTATCGTTGGTATAGTTATACCAAATCCAGAAATCAGTGGTAAATGATTTTTCGGCCAGGTTCAAATCATAAATAGAGGTGAAATAAATTCCCAGCTTAACAGTGTCTTTTTCAATGGGTGCTTCATCCTGAGCAAAGGCGTTGCTTAAGATACACACCACAGCCATGAAGGCTATAGTAAGTCTTTTCATACACAGATAAATTGATATAACAAGTATATCAAATCCTTACGACCCAACCAAAAGGATCGTCTATTTTTCCGGTACGAAGATCAGATAAAAATTGAGAGACTTTATTAGAGAACTCACGGGTTTCTACTTCAGGGAGGTCATAATCAACATCTCCAATATTCATGAGTTTTATTTGAGCTATAGTGGCTGCAGTACCTGCGCCAAATACTTCAGTGAGTTTTTTTGATTTGATGGCATCTACCACCTCATCAGTACTTATTTTTCTCTCTTCAACGGTAATTCCCCATTTTTTGGCAATCTGAATCACGCTGTCACGGGTAACACCTGATAATATAGTACCTGAATCAAGGGTAGGTGTAATCAATTTACCATCCATCATAAAAAATATATTCATGGTACCTGATTCTTCAATGTATTTATGTTCAGCAGCATCTGTCCATACTAATTGACGGTATCCCTGATCCTGACCTAATTTGGCAGGATATAGCGCAGCTGCATAGTTTCCTGCGGCTTTAGCTTGTCCTGTACCTCCACGTGCTGCACGGGTATAATGCATTTCTACTTTTACCTTGATAGCTCCGTCATAATAATTTCCTACAGGAGAAGTAATAATCATAAAACGATAATTATCACTGGGTTTTACACCTAAAAACGCTTCGGTACTAAACATGAATGGACGAATATATAATGAACATCCTTCTTCAGCACTTACCCAATCACGTTCAATGTCAAGATAGCTGGTTAATGCTTCCATGAACATTTCTTCGGGCAACTGAGCCATACATAAGCGTTCGGCAGAACGATTCATACGACGTGCATTTTCTATTGGGCGAAATAACAATATATCACCTTCAGGGCTACGATATGCTTTTAAGCCTTCAAACAAAGCTTGGCCATAATGTAAGGATGCCATGCTTGGGTGGATTTCAAAATTTCCAAAAGGAATTATTCTGAAATCATTCCATTGTCCGTTGGCAAAATCTGCCATCAACATATGATCAGAAAAATTCTTACCAAAGGCAAGATTTTTAAAATCAATTTCTTTAATTTTTGATTGGGAATTTTTTACGATCTCTATATCCAAAATGCCAGATGTTGTACTCATAGCGCAAATAAAAATAAATAATATTACAATCCTAATACAATTTACCATTTTTTACCTTTAAATTGGGTTTTATTTGTTATTTTGTAATAATAAGTTGTTAATATATGCAAGTACGTACATGGAAGTTTATCACAGCCGGCTTGGTGTTGGTGATTATAATACTCTGCATGATGACATTTTTTTTAAATGGTTCAAATAAAAACTTATTAATTCAGTTGAATAGAGCTGATCGCGAAAAAGCACAATTGAGCGAAGATTATGAAAAACTTTATGCTGCTTATTATAGCTATGATAAGAAAGTAGAAAAATTATTAGAAACTCATCCGAATGTTTTTTGGGCGCAGGATAGTAGTGCATATGTTGTGAAAAATGGTGATAGTTTTTTATTTTCCTTTTATAAGAAACCGAGAATGTATGGAGAACAATATTTGTTCTTAAGACATAAGGTGAGTCTGCCCACCGCAACAACATGGTGGGATATGGATGATAATGTTGGACGGGTTGATACCCTCAAATCACATCAGTTTATTTTCTTTTCCAGTTCAATACCTGAATTAGTTTTTGTTTCCGGAGCAATTGATTCAAAGTCCGATACATCTAAAATTGTTTCAACCATCTATGTAAAGTAATTCCCCATTATATTGTAGGGATGAACAATTGTCCATCTATGCTACGACGAAAAATATTTTCAGGAGAAGATGTTTTTATTGTGATTGTTTTTCGACAAACTATGTATTTGCGGCAGGGATAGAAGCGGCACCCCGCAAGCAAGGAGTTTTAACTACTTGCTGAGGAGTATAGCGTATAGCCCGGCCCAGAGTAGGTATAGCTTGGGCAAGTGGGAATCGAGGGGGCCGCCCCAATTAAATAAATAAATTTTATAATTTCTAAAAAATCCTTCAATCTGTGTTCCAAAAAAAATCAAGTTCCATTCAAAAAACCTTTGCGA
>CAZUXM010000009.1:44673-50102 GCA_964624635.1 uncultured Candidatus Competibacteraceae bacterium | reverse complement strand
GTATCTTTTTTTATCTTCACCCATTATACAAAAAAACAACCTACTGAACATTTGGATCCGGAGCACTTGATACCTGATGATGCCCTGAAAAGAGAATGGGAGCTGATAAGAGCTTCGATGAAAGAGCCCAAGTATTTTGAGCCTCTTTATCATAAACATTATAACCAGTTGTTCAGATTTATTTATTCCAGAACCCGCGATAAAGAACTCTCAGCTGATATTTGTGCCGATGTTTTTTTAAAAGCTTTACAGAATTTAAAGAACTATAAGTTTCAAGGAACTCCATTTGTTGCATGGCTAATACGAATTGCATTGAACGAAATAGCTCAACATTTTAGAAAAGCTTCAAAAGCCAGAGTAATATCTGCCGATGATAACCAACTTGTTTTTTTCTTAAAAGAGATTGATACCCATCCTCATAATGAAATAGTTGAACTGGTTAGTAAATTACTTAACCATTTAGATACGGAAGAAGTTGGATTGATAGAATTGCGTATATTTGAAACAAGACCTTTTAAGGAAATCGGTGATATTTTAGGTATTACGGAGAATAATGCCAAAGTAAAGTTTTATAGAATCATTGATAAGCTAAAAAAGATCTATCAGGAGAATTACCATGGCTAGTAACCCAAAATATATAATCGATAACCAGCCGGATGAGTTAACGGATGAGGAGATAAAGTCAACCAAAGACTTTAAAAAGCTTACGTATAATTACGAAAAAGCAACTACTCCTTTACACCGAACTCCGTTATATAAGTATAAATACCGCCGTGTATTTATGTTTGTACTGCTAATTATACTGGTAATATGGGTGTTGATTTTGTTATTCGAAAAAGTGTAATTGTGCAGGGGTTACTAAAATAAATTTCTTCAATATGGAATAGCTGTAAAACTTCCCTCAGTAATATTGATTGTATTGGTTGAAGTGGAATGTAACGTATTAAAGCTAAAAGTACCGGTAATTGCACTGTCAAGATTCATTGCCGTAATAATCACTATACCTGTATGAGCACTATCTGTTCCATAATATCCTGATCCTGTACCATCAAGATAACTGCCATCTCCTTCAAATGGAGAGTCAGCATCATTAATATTCATTAAACTATAGGTTCCCACTTGAATTGGATCTTTTAAACGAATACTTAATGATGGAGGACTGCTTTCTCCTGTGCAAGCAGAAAATCCATAAGAATGGTGACTCCAGCTTCCACTTGGTAGAAAATGATATTCTGAATATCCTTCATAATAAG
The DNA here is from genome assembly GCA_964624635.1 of uncultured Candidatus Competibacteraceae bacterium. Lineage (GTDB taxonomy): Bacteria > Bacteroidota > Bacteroidia > CAIKAF01 > CAIKAF01 > JANWKQ01. The sequence continues at coordinate 48,849 of CAZUXM010000009.1, read as the reverse complement.
TACCGTTGGCTTTCCAGGAAAATTTAATGTTGCCACAATTAGGCCCCGATGGTTCAGGAGTACAAGAGAAGAATAATACCCCGATGAATGTAACTAATAATACATGTGTTTTTTTCATAGATGAATAAATTAATCATCTAAATATATATCCGCTATTTAAAACCAACAAATATTTTTTAATAAAACGACTAATTGATGATGCGAATTTATTATTCGACGGAATCCTGTTTTACTGGATTGTTTTTAGACCTAAAATCCTCTATTTTTTTAGATACAAAATTGATGAAGCTTAATGAAGGGCCGGTCATAAAGGTAGTGGTTAATGCCATTAATACCATGATGGCAAATATTTCGGGAGATAGTATCCCCAAATCGTAGCCGATGTTTAATACAATGAGCTCCATTAATCCTCTAGTATTCATTAATGCACCTACCACAAATGAATCTTTCCATGAATGTCCGGTAAGTTTTGATGTGATAAATCCTCCCCCAAATTTTCCGGCAACAGCACAACACATCACTACAAAAAAGGTAGTCCATAAATGACTTTGATTGAGCAATCCTATTTGTGTTCGTAAACCTGTAAATGCAAAAAATATAGGGAGTAATAACAATAATGAAACATCTTCGATTTTATGAGCCAAATGTTCTTTGAATTTAATATTGTTGGGCATGACTACTCCGGCCATAAAAGCTCCAAATAGAGCATGTATACCTATTACTTCAGTAGCATACGCCGACATCATCATAATAAAAAATGCAATGGCTACTGTAGTTTTACTCACCTTATCACCATCTACTATACGGGCACTGATTTTTTTTAGGATAGGACGTACTACTGCAATCATGATTATAACAAAAGTAACGGCCATGATAATGGTTAATAATGAAGCTGCCATTCCACCCGCTTTAGCAATGGCAATAATTACAGCCAAAGTACACCAGGCGGTAATATCATCAATAGCAGCACAAGATATAACCATGTTCCCGATAGGAGTTTTTGAAATTCCTCTTTCTTTCATTATACGTGCCAATACAGGAAAGGCTGTGATACTCATAGCTACTCCCATAAATAATGCAAATGATAAAAAACTTACCCCCGAAGGCGCAAATTGTTTAAATATATATAATGATAAAACTACTCCGATAAAAAATGAAATGATAATACTTCCATGACTGATGATAAATGCTTTTTGTGCTTTTTGTTTTAGTTTATCAATATCCAGCTCCATTCCTACGATAAACATAAAAAAGGCCAATCCTATCTGACTGAGGAATTGAAGATTTTTTGTGGAGTCTTTAGGAAAAATAAATTCTGAAAATTCAGGAAAAAAATATCCCATAAGAGAAGGGCCTAAAACAATCCCTGCAATAATTTCACCTACTACAGAGGGTTGTCCAATCCATGTAAGTAATATACCAAAGGTACGGGATACAACCAGTATCAAAAGAATTTGCATTAATAACAAACTCAAAGGTTGTTTAATGTTATGACTAAATTGATTAATGATAGTAGTGGCCGGATCATGTGATGGAGACTCCACATGTTCAACTATAGATGTATTAGGTAAATTTTTTATGGTGGCATCTGATTGAAGATCGTTCCCTGAATCAACAAAATAATATATCAAAGCTGTAAAAAAGCCGATAATAATTAAGTAAAGTAGCAGGTTCTTCTTCATGCAGATAGCTTATGCAAAAATACAAATTTGCTAACGCAAACTCAACTCGTAAAATAACTTTTAAAGTGCTGAATATTAAGTTACTACTTAGTTCTATAGCCCAGCTTCCCTCTTACCCTGTTAAGTACATTGGTAATAACAGTTCTTGCTTTTGATGCTCCTTCAAGTAAAATAGCATCCATTTCTTTTTCATTTTCCATCAGTCGTTGAAAGGTTTCTCTTTCTTTTGAAAAATGATCAAGAATTAAAGTAAGTAATTCAGTCTTTGCATGTCCGTAACCAAAACCACCGGCTAAATATTTTTTACGCATCTCTGCTTCTTGTTCTGGAGTAGCTATCAATCTATATAAAGCAAATACATTACAAGTATCCGGATTTTTGGGTTCTTCTAATGGTGTACTATCCGTTACAATAGTGCCGATTTGTTTTTTGAGCTCTTTTTCAGGTAAGAAGATGTTGATGGTATTACCATATGATTTACTCATTTTTTGACCATCAGTACCCGTAACCAGTTTTACATTGTCATCTACTTTCGCTTCCGGAATAACAAATACTTCACCGTAAATATTATTGAAAGAAGTAGCAATATCTCTGGTGATTTCTAAATGTTGAATCTGATCTTTGCCCACCGGAACAAAATTGGCATCGTATCCAATAATATCAGCCGCCATCAATACAGGATAAGTAAATAATCCTGCGTTTACCTCATTCATTCTTCCTCCTTTATCTTTAAACGAATGTGCATTGGCCAACATAGGATATGGTGCAAAACATGATAAATACCAGGTAAGTTCAGCTACTTCTGGTACATCACTTTGTAGATACAAGGTGTTTTTTTTGTAATCAAATCCACAAGCAATCCATGCAGCAACTACTGCTTTGGTGTTATTGCGTCTTTCTACAGCATTGCGTATTGTTGTTAGCGAATGAAAGTCAGCTACAAAAGCAAAGGCTTCGTTTTGCGGTTGATTGGATAATTCAATCAATGGTTTAATCGCACCTAAAATGTTCCCAAAATGCGGAACTCCTGTGCTTTGTATACCGGTTAGTATTCTTGACATGTACTAAATATTTAAAATTCGAAGTTCAAAATTCGAAGTTCAAAATTTTATTGTAATAAAACACAATTTTGAACTTTGAATATCGAATATTGAACTATTTTGAATTCATTAATGTTTCAATTTCTTCTACTTCAATCGGAATATTTTTCATCAGATCAATAGGTCCGTTATCCGAAACTACAATATCGTTTTCTATACGAACACCAATAGATTCTTCTCTGATGTAAATTCCGGGTTCACATGTAAACACCATACCGGCTTTAATTGGTTCGTTAAAGTAACCTACATCATGTACATCTAATCCTAAGAAATGCGAAGTGCCGTGCATAAAGTATTTTTTATACGCAGGCCAGTTGGGATCTTGTTTTTTAATATCCTCGTTGGTAATTAAACCCAAATCCACCAATTCTTTTTCAATTAATAAACCAACATTTTCATTGATGTCTTTAACAATGGCTCCCGGTTTTAACATCTGGATGGCTTGTTTTTGTACTCTTAAAACGGCATTGTACACATCTTTTTGACGTTTGCTGAATTTTCCGTTTACAGGTAGAACTCTGGTTAAATCACTGGCATAATTACCATATTCGGCTGCAACATCTAACAATATTATATCCCCGTCCTTACATACTTCTTTATTTTCAATATAGTGCAAAGTACATGAATTGATACCAGAAGCAATAATAGGTCCATAAGCAAAACCATTGGAATTATTTATAAGAAATTCATGAATCAATTCCGCTTCAATTTCATTTTCTTTTACTCCCGGTTTTACAAATTTCAATAAACGTCTAAAACCTTTTTCGGTAATATCACAAGCCTTTTGCATTTGAGCAATTTCCAAAGGATGTTTTACAGAACGTAAACGATTAATGATAGGGGCTAATCTGTGATATTGATGAACAGGATAATGTTCTTTGCACCATTTAGTAAATTTGTTAGTCCTGGTTTCAACCTCATTGGTATTGCGGGTATGCTCATTTGATCCCAGGTAAATATTTTCGGCATCAATCATTAACGATTTTAAAATGGTCTCAAAATCATGCACCCAGAAAACAGTTTGTACTCCACTTAACTCGGTAGCCTGTTCTTTGGTAAATTTGGCTCCTTCCCAAATAGCAATCAATTCGCTGGTTTCTTTAATAAAAAGAATCTCCTTATGTTTTGGGTCTTTGGCCTCCGGGAAAATAACCAGGATTGATTCTTCCTGATCAATACCGCTTAAATACAACAAGTCACTGTTTTGTTTAAAGCCCATGGTACCATCAGCATTGGTAGGCATGATATCATTACTGCAAACAATAGCCATACTGCCCGGTAATAGCTTGCTTGCCAGAGTTTTGCGATTTGTAATATAAAGCTCTTTATCAATAGGTATATATCTCATAAATAGGGGAATATCGATTATTTAAAAATTCAAATTTCCACGAATG
>CAZUXM010000009.1:43221-44663 GCA_964624635.1 uncultured Candidatus Competibacteraceae bacterium | reverse complement strand
TTGGGTTTGGTTGCCAAAGGGATTTAGTTTTTTTGGGAAAAAGCTTAATTAACAAGGGGTACAGGGGATAGGTTCATGGTTATGTAGAATTATTCTAAATATAAATGGTTGATAAATGGCTCTTTATTACTCTGTTGCAATTATTACATTTGCAACAAATTCCTTCGTGTTATGGTTTCTATATGGAAAAAAGTGGTGATGGGGTTAACGGGGTTGTTCCTGATATCCTTTTTAGTTGTTCACTGCGGTATTAATTCATTGATATTTTTAAATGATGGGGGCAAGGCCTTTACGGTAGCCGGTCATTTTATGGGTACTAATCCTGTAATCCGAACCATGGAAATTGGTTTGGTAATTGGTTTCCTTATCCACATTATTGATGGATTTGTGTTATGGAGTCAAAATTCCAAAGCCCGTCCAAAAAAATATGCAGCCAAAGGCGCGAATGCCAATAGTAAATGGTATTCACGTAGCATGGGTTTATTGGGGACTCTGTTATTATTGTTTCTTATCATGCATACGGCTCACTTCTGGATCCCTAATCGCGGTAACCAGTTTATGACCGGTGAAGAAATTGATCTTTACGAAAGAATGAAGCTCATTTTTGCCGAGTGGTGGATTGTATTGTTATACGTATTAGGATGTTTTTCATTGTTCTGGCATTTATTGCATGGTTTTAAAAGTGCTTTCCAATCATTAGGATTAAATCATTCAAAATATAACCCAATCATTAGTAAGGCCGGAACTGCATTTGCCATTATTGTACCGCTTACTTTTGCAGCCATGCCGGTAGTTATGTTTTTAGGAATTATAAAATAAAAAATACTATGTTACAGATTTTAAATTTCAGGTTTCAAGTTTATGATTGGAATATAGCCTGTAATTTGAAATTTTAAACTTGAAACTGAAGATATGTCAAAATTGGATTCAAAAATACCAGAAGGAGTACTCGATCAAAAATGGACCAAGTACCGTTCAACCACTGCCTTGGTAAACCCAGCTAACAAACGTAGCCTTGAGGTGATTGTAGTGGGTTCAGGTTTAGCAGGAGCATCTGCCGCAGCTACCTTAGCCGAAATGGGATACAAAGTTAAATGTTTCTGTTTTCAGGATTCTCCTCGAAGAGCACACTCTATTGCAGCTCAAGGAGGGATCAATGCAGCAAAAAATTATCAAAACGATGGGGATAGTATCTACCGTTTGTTTTATGATACCATTAAAGGAGGCGATTACAGAGCTCGTGAAGCAAATGTACATCGTTTATCAGAAGTAAGTGGTAATATTATTGACCAATGTGTTGCACAAGGTGTTCCTTTAGCTCGTGAATATGGTGGAATGTTATCTAACCGTTCATTCGGAGGTACTCAGGTACAACGTACTTTTTATGCTGCTGGACAAACAGGACAGCAATTATTATTAGGTGCCTATAGTGCATTAGAAAG
>CAZUXM010000009.1:30439-43211 GCA_964624635.1 uncultured Candidatus Competibacteraceae bacterium | reverse complement strand
TTAGGCAATGTACAAATGTATTCACGCCACGAAATGTTGGATGTGGTTACTATTGATGGAAAAGCACGTGGGATTATCGCCAGAGATTTAATTAGTGGTAAACTGGAGAAACATTTTGGTCATTCAGTATTGCTTTGTACAGGGGGGTATGGAAACGTATTTTTCCTATCAACCAATGCCATGGGTTCAAATGTAACGGCTGCGTGGAAAGCTCATAAAAAGGGGGCGTTTTTTGGAAACCCATGTTATACACAAATTCACCCTACTTGTATTCCTGTATCGGGTGATCACCAATCAAAACTTACTTTGATGAGTGAATCACTTCGTAATGATGGAAGAATTTGGGTTCCAAAGAAAAAAGAAGATGCAGAAGCTATTCGTGCAGGTAAGAAAAAAGCCAGCGAAATTGCTGAAGATGATAGAGATTATTATTTGGAAAGAAGATATCCTGCTTTCGGAAACCTGGTACCTCGTGACGTTGCTTCGCGTGCAGCTAAAGAAAGATGTGATGCAGGCTTTGGAGTAAATCAAACCGGACAAGCCGTTTATTTGGATTTTATGTTTAACATGAAAGAAAAATACGGTCGTGTTGAAGCCCTTAAAAAAGGTATTTCAAATCCAAGCGATCAACAATTAAAAGAATTAGGAAAAGAAGTAGTAAAAGAAAAATATGGTAACCTGTTTGATATGTATGCACAGATTACCGGAGTTGACCCATACGAAGAACCCATGATGATTTATCCTGCGGTGCATTACACCATGGGAGGTATTTGGGTTGATTATGATTTGATGACCACCATCCCGGGCTTATATGCATTGGGAGAAGCTAACTTCTCTGATCATGGAGCCAACAGATTAGGTGCTTCAGCATTAATGCAAGGATTAGCTGATGGATATTTTGTTATTCCATATACTATTGGTTCATACTTGTCAACCGAAGTTACTCGAATGAGTGCCGAGAAGGGCAAATCTGATTCCATTGATAAATTAAAAACGAACCACCCTGAATTTGAAAAATGTGAAACGGAAGTTCGCAACCGTTTGAATCAATTCATCAATATTAAAGGAACCAAATCAGTGGATCATTTTCATAAACAATTAGGAAAGATCATGTGGGAAAAATGTGGAATGGCCCGTAATGCTGATGGATTAAAACAAGCTATTGAAGAGATTCGTAAAATTCGTGCCGAATTCTGGAAAGATGTTCGTGTATTAGGATCGGCGGATGAGTTTAATCCTGAATTAGAAAAAGCGGGTCGTGTAGCTGATTTCTTAGAATTAGGAGAGTTGATGTGTAAAGATGCCTTACATCGTAATGAATCATGTGGTGGTCACTTCAGAGAAGAATATCAAACTGAAGATGGTGAAGCTAAACGTGATGATGACAATTTTAAATATGTAGCTGCATGGGAATATAAAAGCGAGGGTGAATTTGAGTTACATAAAGAAGAATTGAATTACGAAGTAATTAAAGTATCACAACGATCTTATAAATAAAACGTCAGATTGACCCATGACTTAAGTCATGGGAAAAACAAACGAAAAAAAATAATTATGAGTAGCAATAACAATATGAATCTAACCTTAAAAATCTGGAGACAAAAAAATGCTTCTTCTGAGGGTAAAGTGGTTACTTATCCTATTAGTGGAATTTCTCCGGATATGTCATTTTTAGAAATGATTGACGTATTAAATGAGGAACTCATTAATAAGGGTGAAGAGCCGGTAGCATTTGATCATGATTGTCGCGAAGGAATTTGCGGAATGTGTTCAATGTATATCAATGGAAGAGCACATGGACCCAAAACGGGAATTACTACATGTCAATTACACATGCGTTCATTTAAAGACGGAGATACCATTGTTATTGAACCATGGAGAGCAAAAGCATTTCCAGTAATAAAAGATTTAGTAGTTGATCGTACCGCTTTTGACAGAATTATAGCAAAAGGTGGATATATATCTGTAAATACAGGTTCGGTAAAAGATGCGAATAACATTCCTATCTCTAAAGAAAATGCAGATGAGTCATTTGAAGCAGCTGCATGTATTGGATGCGGAGCTTGTGTTGCTACTTGTGTAAATAGTTCGGCGATGTTATTTGTGTCAGCAAAAATTTCACAGTTAGCATTGTTACCTCAAGGTCAACCTGAACGTCATTCACGTGTGTTAAGTATGGTTGAGCAAATGGATGAAGAAGGTTTTGGAAATTGTACCAACACCGGTGCATGTGAAGTAGAATGTCCTAAAGGAATTTCGTTGGAAAACATTGCACGTATGAATCGTGATTATGTAATCGCAAGTGTTACTAAAAAGAAGAAAAAGAAAACTGGTGGAGGAGTAGGATAATATAAAACCACTATAATGATATTAAAAATACCCCGCTTATTTAGCGGGGTATTTTTTTACCCTTAATTTTTGAATTTACTTATCAGCTCAACGCGGTTTTTTAATCCCATTTTGAAATAAATTTTTTTGATGTGAGTTTTCACGGTGTTGATAGAGATGAAATATTTTTCGGATATTTCTTTATTAGAGACCCCTGTCAACAGGGCATTAAAAATCTCCTGCTCTCTTCGGCTGAGAGGCTTGTTACGGTTTTCTAACATAACTTGGTTCTTTTTTCAGTACCAAAAACGCCTCGTATATGATTAAATTGTGCAGGGGTGATATCGAAATTTTGATTTTTCATGTTTTAGTGCCGGTTTTTTACTCGGAGATATTATTAAGCACAACGTATATCGAAGTTTGTATATATGTCCGTTCATATAACATAATGGTTTGTTCATGAACTGTGTAGGCTTAAAAACGGGTGGTTGTATATATTTGAGCATAGAATTTAAGTATGAAAAAAATCATTGTATTAAGCTTCGTAATGACCCTGGTGAGTATCGTAAAGGCAGATTCTCCACTCACCTCAACAAATCTTACCAAAGGGTATGAAAAAAGTAAATGGGTACAAATGGCTGTTGAAACCAATGGATTGCTGATGGATGATATGACCACATTTTTAGCAGGGAAAGGGGATTTAGGAGAGAAGCTTGCATTGATTTGTCAACTGGGCTGGGGAGAAAATGCTGCGATAAATGCCAATATGTTTATTGAGTATATGATGGAGAACAAGCCGGAGAGTAAAAGAACCGGCGATGATTATTGTTGTATGGCTTATGTTTTAGCCTTAGGTGATTATTTTGAAGTATCATTAGCCAAAGAGACGGCTACAACTGCTGTACAAAAGAATCCAACGAGCTTCGGTTGTAATATGATTTTAGCTCTTATTACCGCGCAGGAACACCTTCATAATAATACATGGTGTGATGTATACAAAGTTTGTGATGCGGTAAGAACCAATACTTCTCTAAAAAGAGATATGAAGCCAGAGGCTATTAAAGGAATCTTTGATTATATTGATATTTATAAAGATGAGTGTAAGTAGTTAATGAATCATCTTACTTCCAAGGTAAGTAAATAAAATACAAGACAGTATACTTACAAAAACATACAGTATTCCAATACCATACTGTTGACCTTGCCATAATTTTAAAGTTTCTATGCTGAAAGTACTGAAGGTACTCAATCCGCCACAAAGACCCGTCGTAAGTAATAATAGATAATTTTTATCCATCCATTGTTTTTGGGTTCCTAAAGCAAAGAATATTCCTACTAAAAATGCGGCAGCGATATTTGCAGTAAAGGTGGACCAAGGAAATCTTGTTGTGCTGGAAACAAATAACAATGAAATCCCATAACGTAATGCACCGCCCAAACCACTTCCAATAAAAACGAGCAGAAATTTCATAGGCTAAAGGTAATAATATCCTATGAAGTTTTTGCCCGTTATATATATTAGGTCAATTGTGTAGGTTACATCTTTTTAAACCTCCAAACTTCACCATAAAATTCACCGGCGTCATCTACGGTTAATAATAATGTATTTTTGTCTTTAAAACCTACTTTATAATGTTTTAGCTCTGAATGACCATCCGTTGACATAATAGTAAGCAATTTCGTTTTAGAATCTAATTTATAAGGTAACGAATTGGTATCCCAGTTTTCGGTAGCATCTCCACTTGAGTAATCCAGGTAAAGATATTTACCACCTTTAAATAAAAAATACTGTTGTCCTGTCATACTCAAAGGTTCTGATCCGTCTGCTTTTTCTGCAGCTAACCATTGCCATTTCCCTTGAAGCTTACTATCAAGACTACCTCCACACGAGTTAAGTAGTAATATAGTGGTGCTTACTATTAAAATACTTGTAATTCGTTTCATAATAAATTTTCAGTTTGTGATTAGTATTACAAACATAACACTATATTTTAATATTTATACATTCATGATACCAACGACAGGCTTATGTTAATCAATAACTTTATTCAATCCCTAATTGTTTATTTACTTCGTCTTTAAATGTTCTTCCTAAAGGGATCTCGTCATTGCCTAGGATAACTGCAATTGCGTTAACAGACGTAATATGGTCAGTGTTAATGTAAAAGGATTTATGAGTTTGTATAAATTTTTCGGTCGGTAGTTTTTCTACAATGTTTTTGAAACTATCTCTGGTAATATGCCTTTTATTTTCAGTATATATTTCGATGTATACTCCTTCGGATTTTAAATAACGAATGTCATTCTTTTTTATCTTTTGAAAGCTATGTCCTTCCTTAATAAAAATATGATCTGTAGGTTGAAGTGGTTTATCCTGTGTGGTGGTTCTAGGTTGAAATGCCAGTTCAATAGCCATGTATAGTTCTTCCTTTTTATAAGGTTTCATAAGGTAAGAAGAGGCATGAACTGATTTTACCAGTTCTAAAGTTTTACTATCATGGTTAGAAGTAAGAAATATATAGGGGATATGATAATGTGCATCAATTTCACGGGCAATATCTATACCTGTTTTTTTGCCTTTTAAAGCAATATCCAATAATATTAAATCAGGTTGAACTTCTTTTAAAATATTTATAGTTTCATCAAAACTATCTACTACTTCGGCTATCTCATAACCAAAGCTGATAATTTTTTCTTTGATGTCCTCAGCAATGATTAGCTCATCTTCTACAATCAATATTCTGGTACTCATTCTTGTTTGCCTTTTAGTACGAACTTTAGCCCGTTATCATTGGTTATGCTTAATTCAGCCCGTAATTGTTTTGATAATAAATGTATCAATTTTAAACCTAATGAATTAGCTTTTTCTTTGATTTTTTGAATATCAACGGGTTCTCCATTGTCAGCAACAGTTAATGTATACTCATCTGTATTCCCTGATATACTTAGAGACAATATATTTTCCTTGCCTGTATGGAATGCATACTTATAGCTGTTTGAAATGATTTCAGTTACAATAATGCCCAGAGGAACAGCCGTGTCAAGACTTAATTGTGTTGGTTCAAGGTGGAAATTTTTCTTTACAACAACTCCCGGTTTTAGATAAGTTTTTTCTATTTGTCCGGCCAATTGTTCAAAATATACTTTCATGTCAATAGCACCAATATTTTCATGACTATATAGGTACTTGTGAATCATTGACATGGACTCTATTCTATTCTGACTTTCTATCAAAGCATCAATAATAGATTGTTCTGTTGTTCGGTTTATTTGTAGTTCTAGTAAACTTGATATGAGTTGAAGATTGTTTTTTACCCTATGGTGAATTTCTTTAAGCAATACTTCTTTTTCATTGAGAGCTTTTTCAATTAATTGATTTTTTGCCGCCAGTTCTTTACGAATCCTTATGTTTTTTCGAGTAGAAAGAAGTAATAATACTGAAATTATAATAACAATTATCGTGAATCCAATAAAAACGTTTCTTTGTTTGGCACTTCTACTTGCTTTTTCTGCTTCAGCATTTTTATCAATAAATAATTGATTGTTTTCTCTTTGAGTTTCACTCACTTTATGAATGACATTCATCTCATTCATTAAACGAAGATTCTCTTGATTCAAGAGAGAATCGCTGAGCTCATCAAATTTTTTATAATACTCAAGGCTTTTATCTTTTTGTCCCCTTTTTTCATAGGAAGCTGAAAGTAACTTGTAACATTTGCTTGTGAGTTCTAAACGCTGTTGATTAATGGCAAGTGTTAGCGATGAATCGAGGTAAGTTATAGATAAGTTATATTGATTTTTCTTCATATACAATTCGCCTAACCCGGCAAGAATAAATGCACGGTATTGTTGGTCATCAGTACTATTAACAGCTTGGTATGATTGGATGAGATAATTCTCTGCTTCAGTTATTCTTTCAAATGCAAGGTTCCCCATTCCTATATTTAATAAAGCATTCGCAAGATCTATTGTTTTATTCAATTCACGTGCTATTTTTTCTGAACGTTGTGCATATTCAATACTTGCTTGATAGTTCCCTATATATCCAAACAACAAACTAATATTGTTATATAAAACCATCATTCCCTCTTTATCATTATTTTTCTCTCTTATCTTTTTTGATTCCATATAATATTTGAGAGCTTCCTGATAATCTTTCTTTGAACGGGAAACTGCGCCCAGGTTATTTAAACATCGGGTTATACCCAGTTCGTTTTTTGTTAGCTTATATAAGTCCAATGCCTTTAAAAAATAATCGAGAGCTATTGAATATATCCCCCTGTAATAATAACTTCCTCCTGCATTCATTAAGGCACTTGCCATTCCATTCATATCGTTCATAGAAGCTCGTTTGTCAAAAGCTTTTTGATAATAAATCATGGCGGTATCATAATCGGCCAGATAATCATATGCTAGTCCTACATTGAGCATACTCCAAGCCACTCCCTCGTCCCATTGAATTTTTTCGGATATATCTAAGGCCCTCTTTGAATATGATAATGAGGTAGAGGGTTCACTTTCTATAATGTAAAAACTCAATTCAATGAGACTAGCCACTGTATTGCTGTCTTCTATGTTTTTATTAACTAAGTTTTGTAAACTATCACGGTACACATCGGCTTGTGCATAGCTTTTTTGGAAGAAGGCAAGGATTAAAATGCCTATAAAACAGCTCGCTTTTATAATATAATTCTGCAGTTGATGTATCAAAATAAGTAGTTGGTATCAAATCCTTAGTTGAACTGAGTTCAGGCCATAATTTAGCACCAAAATAAACATAAAATTATGAAGACTACTCCAAAAATGGTATTTCTGTTAGTTTTAGCTACATCTCTTATTATAAGTTGTGGTAAAAAAGAAAATAAATTTCCATTAACAGGCAGATGGGTTGTTGAAGATGCTGTAATTCAAGACGATTATATTACACGAGACATGGTACTGGGAAACTATTATGCTTTTTCTGAAAAAGAAATGGTTTATAAGCCCTCTCAATATTCACCTGATAGCAGTTTGTATGATCTTACATACTTAGATAAAGGTGCTATACAAACTTATAACAGAAAGTTTGATATGAAAACTATTTACAATTTCGAACTGCCGGCTGATGGTAATGGAAAAAGGTTGACATTAAAATCTACCAACGGATTTACTTATTATATGCGTAAACTTTAATTGAATATATTATGAAAAAATTGATTTTATCCTCAGTAATGGTTCTAAGCGTAGTACTACTCAACTCCTGCGTAAAACCATCAGAACAAGTGAAAGGAATGTATAGTGGAACCTTTACGTTTAATGGTAGCCCAGGAGGAACAGCTACCACCAATGTAGTCGTAGTTGATGTAAATACTGTACAAACTGTTTTCTCCTTTAATGGCGGAGCAAATACTTCCTTAAGTCAAGTTAGTGTAACTACCAGTGGTAACGATTATGCTTTAAGTTATACCGATGGCTCCGGGTCGTTTTCGGGCACCGTAAGTGGAAATACTTTAAACTGGACTCTTTCTAGCGGAGGGGATGTGTCAACATTTACAGGTACAAAATAATCTTACCTACTATGTACAATAGAAACGGGAGGCTATGATGGTTTCCCGTTTTTTGTATGGTAGTAAATAATTAAAATATAAGTTTTGCAGCCTTTAATAATCCTTTCATACCTAACGAAGGTTTCTCGGATAATAATAATGGGGAAATAATTTTCACAGCATCTCCAATCATGCGGTAACTTCGTTTGATTCTTTTATTTCCTTTTTTACCTCGTAAAATATTTTTGGCTCCGTAAAAAGCCACTGCAAAAAAATGTCGTTGGAGCATTTGTTTATTACGAGATAAAGCGGATAAAATAGAAACAGGTTCCGAAGCTTTTGTTCCTCCCTGATTTAAATAATCATAACAGGCTTCTTTTAAATCCTGGCTGGTCATTACACCATACAAAGCATCTGCGAGTATATTGATAGAGCCTGTTTGTTCCGTTTTTGTTGAATAAAATTTTTGAACTGCTAATTCCAGGTCATTTATGTTCCACCAATCCTTTACTTTTAATAATTCGTTTCCCAAATTATAACAATCGGTAAATGAAGCAGTCATTCCTCCGCCGGTAAGAGGGTGTCTCATATTTAGTGAATCACCTAACAATACCACTCCTTTTTTAATGATTGGTGTTACCGGTAAACGATGGTTTGGAAATACTTTATATTTCCCGGCATTTACTGCATTTATGAATGATGGTTTTGCAGAAGCAGGAATAATATCACCGATTTTGGTAAGTAAATGTTGTTTTAGTTCTTCACCCATCCTTGGTGCAGCATCTCCTTTAAAATCTATCAAAGCACGGGTTCCGGTAGATGTAATAGGGTATAATAGAACCGGAGATGTCCCTGACATAATTACATGCCCATGGTTGGGATAAGGTAAATCACAATTTTCAAGAATCAATCCTAAAAAATATCCGGTAATTTTTTTTTCGGTTGTTGAAAGTTCTTTTCTGAATATTGATAATGCTCCGTCACATACAATAGTGAGATGCGAATAAACTTGTTGAGGTTGATCGTTTTGATCAGTATAATTTACTCCTTCAACTCTTCCTTGATTTTCAATGAGTGATGTTGCGTTGGCTTCAATTACCGTTACGTTGGATAAATTTTGCATGTAACCTCTCAAATTCTGAACGAACTTTCCGTTTCTGAATCCGAAACCGGTGAGACCTTTATCTGGTGATTTATATCCAATTTGAAAACTTTTGTCATCCAAAAACATTCCATAACCAACTACCGGTTGTGCATCAATGTTTTCTAAGGTAGATTCCAATCCCATTTTGCGAAGCATTTGTACTCCACCGGGTTGCAAAAGTTCGCCTAAAATGCGATCCATCTCAGCTAGACTTTTTTCAATCACTACTACTTTTTTACCATTCTTACCCAAATATGAAGCCATAGCTGCTCCTGCAACTCCTGCTCCAACTATACAAACATCATAAGAAGGTGAATGAATCATTCTAACACAACAATTATACAGTAGTTTTCTCCTGTTTTTCAAGGAGATCTTTCACTAAAGTATTTGGTTCATCAATAGTGGCAAAGATAAGTTCCAATTGTGATTTGGTTTGATGATAATTGGGATCATTGGCAGGAAGTTTTCTTAAAATTTCACGGGCAAATTGATCGAAGTATTCATATACATCATCCATATTGTGAGTTTCCATCATCAATTTGGCAGCTAACCCTTTTCTGATTTTTACATTGGATGTAAATACCATTGGGTTATTGTATACTTTTGATAAAGTAGCGATAGCCATTACCTGTGGAATAGCACAAAAACGAAACACCTGTTTGTTTCTTAATGATGCCATATAGGATAATGCATCCGGAACATGTCGTAATGCATCTGTTACCAATTCATTTAAACATGCCAATGATTTTGGGTGTGTTGGATTTTTATGGAAAAAATCCAATTCACTATTATATTTTTTCCATACTTCCGTTGGCCAAAATACTCTATCCCCTTCTAGGTCTTCACAGTAATCTCTAATGATATTTGTTTTTTGCAGTAACAATCCCATTGAGTTGGAAAGTTTATGCTCATTTTTTAGTTGAGGTAATTCGGCCCCGGATGCACTAAACAACCCACTTAAACCAATACCTACCAAACCTGCTACGTAATAACAATATAAATCGTAATCTTCAATACTATGTACTTTTTTCTCACTAAAGTCGGCCATCCCATTCCCCATCTTATAACAAATGTCAGCAATTACATGCTGGTACGACGGATGTAATGATTTGAATACACGGGTTACCTTAGGATAATTTTCAAGGAGTACAGTATAGTTGTCCTGATCACCCACTCCTGTAAGTTTGAAGTTTTCATCATATGATTTTTTATAAAATTCTCTTAATAATGGCCATTTTTCATTCTCCGGAAATTTCATGTCATCTTCAACCGTATCCAAAGCACGTAATACCAAATAAAAAACACATACTGCATCTTTTAAATCTTCAGGTAATTGTTGAATGACCATAGCAAATGATCGTGATACTTTATTGAGTGCCGAATAACAAAACTCTTTATCTGTATTAATGGTAGCTAATTCTTCTAATGATAATTTGCTCGGTGCAAATTTTTGTCCTTCCATTTTAATCTTCAACATGGCTTTTATTTCACTTGGAAATAAAGCTGATTGATAAAGGTCTTTTAACATGGTCCTGTATTTTCTATGTTCAGGAAGAAAATATTTCGCTTCCGGTAATTTTTGGTGCAATTTTTGTGCCATTCTTAGCAGAATTTTAACAAATAATTTCACATGCCTGCTAGCGAGGTGAATGATAAAGTATTGATATTAAATGATGTAAGTCTTCAAAAGAAGCCCTTTTGGGATTGTTGGACTTGTGAAACTCATCGAGGTAGACAGGTATGGAAGTTTAATTTACCCCCTCATTTAAAGGAGGTTGTCAAAATTGATGAGGATTGGAAAAAACCCGAAGCAAAGGCATTTTTATCAGAAATGAAGCAAGCTTTTGTTTTTGATAAAAAAGTGCAAGCTCATTCGGCAGATCTTCCCTACCGACTTTTTAGTTTACAACATAAAAATTTTCAACCATTGGAGGAAAATTTTGTTGGGGGAACGTTAGCAGACAAAGCTTACACATCAGCAAAAAAAGGATTTCATTTTTACGAAGGATTACAAAACGAAGGGGGGAACTGGTCGGGTGATTATGGTGGACCATTGTTTCTTCAACCTGGAATGGTGATCGTATCCTATTTAACTCAACACCCTATTAAGGAACCATATGCATCTTTAAGTGTACAATATATGTACAATATGCAGAATGAAGATGGGGGGTGGGGTTTACATATTGAAGGCAAAAGTACCATGTTGGGTACCGTGCTACAATATGTTGCCTTAAGATTATTGGGGGAGAAGAAGGATGATCAAAGAATGATAAAGGCTAAAAACTGGATTCATAAAAATGGGGGAGCTAATTTTATTCCGAGTTGGGGTAAATTTTATTTATCCGTTTTAGGTGTATATAGTTGGAAAGGATATAATTCTATTTTACCTGAAATTTGGAAATTTCCGAAGGGATTAAGTTTTCACCCATCTAAATATTGGTGTCATGCACGAATGGTGCATATGCCTATGGCTTATTGTTATGCCAACAGAATTACCGGAGAAGAAACGGAATTGATTAAAGAGCTTCGTGAAGAGTTATATACTACTCCCTATCATCAAGTAAATTGGAAGAAAGCAAAAAATCAGTTTTGTGAATTTGATATTTATACTCCGCATTCTTCATTATTAAAGTTGGCAACTTCCTGCATGAATATGTATGAGAAAGTCCATTTAAAAGGGTGGAGAAAAAAAACTTCCGGATTTTTATTGGAACAAATGAAAAAAGAAAATGAACATACATATTCTATTAATTTGGGCCCGGTAAATCATGTAATGAATGCTTTATGTTTTTATCATGGGTTGGGAAAAGATAGCGAAGAGTTTAAAAAATCAGTTGAAAGGTGGTATGATTATTTATGGCTGGCAGAGGATGGTATCAAAATGAATGGATATAATGGTTCTCAGTTTTGGGATACCAATTTTGCAGCGCTGGCATTGTTGGAAAACGGAATGGAAAAAGAATTTCCAACTATGTCAAAAAAAATCTATCAATGGATGGATGACCAACAAATTAAAGAAGAAATACCTGATAGACATACTTACGATCGTGCATTGAGAAAAGGAGGTTGGGCTTTTTCAACCTTTGAGCAAGGCTGGCCAATTACTGATTGTTCGGCTGAGGGAATGAAAACATCCATTAAGTTTAATCATTCAGAATTACTTAGTGAAAATGAAAAAACCATTACCAAAGAAAAATTACAGGATACGGTAGATGTATTGCTGGCATACCAAAATAAAGATGGAGGTTGGGCTTCGTACGAACCTACCCGTGCACCTAAGTGGATTGAAAAATTGAATGCAGCTGAGGTATTTGGTGATATAATGTTAGACTATAGTTATGCAGAATGTACCTCTGCATGTTTGCAAGGGTTAACCAAATTCAGAAGCGAATACGATGATTATAGAAAGGAAGAAATTGACCGGGCCATTTTACGAGGCAATACTTTCTTAAAATCTATACAACGTAATGATGGATCATGGATGGGCTCATGGGCTGTTTGTTTTACTTATGCCACTTGGTTTGGTATTGAAGGTTTATTAGCAACTGGCGAAAAAGATTGTATGCGTTCCAAAACAAAAAATCATATTGTAAAAGCTTGTGAGTTTTTATTATCCATACAAAAAGAAGATGGTGGATGGGGCGAACATTTTGAGAGTTGTGTTCAAAAACGATATGTAGAGCATCCTCAATCTCAAGTAACCAATACAGCTTGGGCTTTGTTGGGGCTGATGGCTGCTAAACACCCAAACAAAGAAGCTATTGATAAGGGGGTG
>CAZUXM010000009.1:27197-30429 GCA_964624635.1 uncultured Candidatus Competibacteraceae bacterium | reverse complement strand
ATCCAAACAGGATTCTTGGGGTGATTTCCCTCAAGAACAAATTTCGGGAGTATTTAATTTTAATTGTATGATTACTTACACTTCCTATCGAAATGTTTTTCCTCTATGGGCATTGATCAGATATACAAAAATGTATCAACAACATTAAATAAATTCAATAAAAAACCGGCTTAGCCGGTTTTTTATTAGGTTGAATTAATTTCTATTGATAGTCTGAAATCTTTAAAGTTTTGCCAGCCATATCTGCAGACACAGTAAAAAGTAATTTTTCTGTTTCATAATTATATACTTTACATCCTTCAGCTTTGGTAAATTCTGTAGTAATGTTACTGTTCATCGACATGGTTCCACTATCACCACCCGAACCTTTAAATTGCAAACGAATACCGCTGCCAGAATCATTTTTAATTTTAAAGGTAACTTCATCACCAGCAGTAGCTGCTATGTGGTTGGTTTTCGTATTATGTTCAATAGTAAATGATTGGCTTGCGGTTAATAAGGCAATGATCCCAATGGCTAAAAATAATTTTTTCATACTTTTCTAATTATAATTGTTTACGCAAAACTATCTTGAATCTGGTTGTTCGCTTGGAGTAGTTAACCAATTGTATAACCCCGTTAGTGAAACATGGTTGATAGTAAAGCATGTTTTATAATGGTACTATAGGGCGGTGAAATTATATCAAGCTAAGCACTCTTATCTCGGTACCACATCCTGAGCAGTTAATAATAGAACTCCACTTTTCAGGCAAGTTATTTTCTATTCCACAATTACTACAGTTGATGTGATGATTAATTAGATTAAGTTCATAACAGTTTTCACAAACACATCGGAAGGCATTTTTTAAAGTAGTAATTTTGTGGCTGCAAAAAGTACAATTGACTTCTACTGTACTTTGAGAAGGGGTTTCAACATATTCCAACTCAAGCCCATATTTTTTCAGGTAGTGTTTTAGCTCAGCTTCTGAAAGATAGTTAAGATGAGGTTGAGCTGTTATTGACATAAAAAATCGATATTCCAACCCAGGGGGATAAATTTCGGTAAGCAGGTTAAATTCTTCTTTACTATTTCTTACTTCCAGTTCCGCTTTAATATACTTGTCTGCAGCTTCCATCATATCAAGAAAAAACAAGAGAGGGTCATAATGTGGATCAATTTTGATGGTATATGCTTTTATGGCATTATCTAAACCTGTTTTCTTTTTTTTAAGAGGAATGGTTTTATCAAACTTTTTTGCTGTTTCCCAGGATGCCTTGGTGTGTAAAAATTGTTTGAACATTTCTCCTTTATGAACTGTTGGAGGAATAAACTCCGGGAATATATTGTAATAATTATTGAAGAATTCCTGCTGATATCGTTGGTATGCAGCCGAATCGTTTGTTTCCATCGCTTTTCTTGATTTCGCTACTATTCTATGGTGAAGTTCTTCAAGTCGTTTTTGCCTCTGGTTATTATCTTGAATGTGTAACCAAATATGTGGGTCAATATCAATCAAACTACCGCAATAATCGCAGCATACGTAGGGTGATTTATAAGGATTCACTTTTGCTGCCCCGCAAGTAGGACAATTAAACTTCCTTATTTTCATACGTAATGTTGTTTAGTTAAAAGTAAATATATTTTGTATTAAAGAATATCTCTTACCAACCCAAATTCAACTTTTACAAACGGGTACAACCACATTTTCATTAAAATCAGGAATTTCGAGCATGTTAAAAGGAAAACTAATTATATTATTTGCGGCTTTCGTGGTAATGGGTGGTCCCTTAAAAGCACAAGAACTTCAAATGCCCACCTGGCAAACATTCACTTATACCAATGAACCCGGTTATACAGTTGAAGATATATCATGGGTAAACAACCACCTGGTTACTTGTGGTAGTTTTAAAAATAATGGTTCTCATCCAATAGCAACCTTGTTTAATAACAAAGGCGAATTTGTAAGAGATATGTATTGGTCAAATCTTAATGGTGTATTAGATCATTCATCAGTAATTAACGATACATGTTTACTTTTTTATGGTGGACATTATTATGCTAGTACATCAACCCTTTCCAACAGTAATTTAATACAAAGAGATCCTTCATTTCATGTAGAAGGGCAACAAAATGTAAATAACGAACAATTAGTTTGTTTTTATAGAGGTAACAAAATGGTCAATGTATTTAAAGATGACTATGTGCATGGAATAAAAATCATAGTTCAGGAAAATGGGAAAGAGAGTGTTACAACCACTCTGGAGATCAGTAAAAATTTATTTTATGTAAAGGGTTATGTGTCTGATTCAAAAAATTCTCTTTACATAATTACCTATTCAGGAGGCGATAGCCATTTTGAAAATGTTTATCAGGTGGATATCACAGATCTTGCAAAACCGGTATTAAAAGCGAAAACGTTATCAAGCATTTGGTTTCGTGACAATGATTTGGTAACCGATATTACTGATGAGAGTTTTACCATTATTTACAATGCATATCTTACCAGCGCTTCTGATGCAGAGGCGAAAACTTATACCACTGAAATAGGTATTGGAATGTACAAAAATAACAACGGTTATATTGAGCAGGTTTCTCAAAAAATAACACCTAGCGAAGGTCGTGGGGCAGAATTTATGGGGAAGTTAAGTGAAGGTAGGTATGTGAAGGTATGGGTTGGTTATACCGGCATTTATGTAGAGATTGATGACTCACAAATGGAGATTGTAAATAGCTTTAGTATTGATTTTGGAACTGATTATGTTTCGAGATATACATACGATTATAAAAAAGTAGTGGTAAAAGTATTTGATAGCAATACCATAGGTGTATTGTTTCCTTATGGTCACACTGATGATAAAAAAACAACCATCAATACATGGGATTTGTATACGTATAAGATTAAATAGAAATAATAGCTAGAATTAGAATTCTCTATAATAAACCTTCTCAGCAAATTGAGCCAGGTTTTTTTTGCGATCTGAATCCGCTTTTACTTTTGATAAGAATTCTAATGAAGTCGTAAAAAGTTCCTGCATTTTTTGTTCTGCATATTCTTTTACTCCCAATTGATTGAATAAATTTTTAACTCCTTCAATTTTTTTATTTTCATCTTTCTCATTTAATAGAGAAAGTAAATTTTCTTTATCCCCACCTTCAGCTTTATTAAGTGCAGTAATAAGCAACAAGGTTTTTTTGTTGTTAAGTATATCGCCCCCAATTCGTTTTCCTACTTTGTCTGCTTCTCCAAAACTA
>CAZUXM010000009.1:18802-27123 GCA_964624635.1 uncultured Candidatus Competibacteraceae bacterium | reverse complement strand
TTTGAAATGCCAATCCAAGGTGTAATCCAAATTGATATATATTTTCCTGATCTTCAGCACTAGCACCGGCAACAATAGCTCCTAATTTTACACTACAAGCTAATAAAACAGATGTTTTGAATTTGATCATTTCGATGTATTCTTTTTCAGTAACATCTAATCTGGTTTCAAAGTCCACATCTAATTGTTGACCTTCCATGACTTCAATACCGGTACGATTAAATACTTTCACCAAATCCATTACACAATCCTCATTGTTCTCCGTAAGGTATTGGTAGGCGTATGATAACATTACATCACCCGAAAGAATGGCAACATTATTACCGTATACTTCATGTACAGTTTTTACTCCACGACGAACGGACGCATTATCCATAATATCATCATGTACTAAGGTAAAATTGTGAAATACTTCAACGGCATGAGCAGCACCTAACGTTTTTTGAATATTACCTTCAAAAATATCGCAGGCATGTAATGCTAATAATGGTCGAATTCTTTTTCCTTTGATGCTCATGATATGGCGAACCCCATCATACATCCCTTTTGGATGTTCGGGGAATATATTTGTTGCAGCATAGGCATCATATTGCTGCAATAACTCCTCGGTGTTTTGTAAAACGCTGATCATTCGATGATTATCATACGAAAAATCGTGCCAGTTTTTAAAATTTTGTTAAAGAAATTGATTAAATGTCTGATAATTATTTATTTATAATTTAGGCAGCTTTTATTCGCAGCTAATTTTTTTCTGATTTGCTCATGAGCTCGGCCTTGCCTCGGTTCCAGCTATCCGCTGCCGGTTTTGCTGCGAAAAGGGCTACCGCTACTATCAGGCCTGTATAGTTCAATATTTAATTCCTTGCAGTTAAAGTGTTTTGCAAAAATAATAGATGATTCTTTGTATGCATGCATACATTTTCGATTAAGCATCGTAAGTTTGTAGAATACAATCAACCATTACATGTTACCGCCAATTAATTTTAATACTGCCGAAACAGATCCTGTAATTACGTGGGCTATTCCTGCATTTATCATCCTCATTTTTGTTGAATTGTTGGTTCGCCATTTAGAACACTTACCTAAGTACAATGGTAAAGAGGCATTTGCCAGTATAGCTATGGGAGTAGGTAGTGCAATTATTAATGTATTTATGAAGTATCTGGCATTGATCGCCTTCATGTTTATATATGAATACAGGTTATTTGATCTTCAACCACAAAACACCTGGCAATGGGTATTGTATTTTGTAGCCTTGTTATTCTTAGAAGATTTAGCTTTTTATACCCACCATCGTTCATGCCATCAAATTCGGTTGTTTTGGTGTGGACATGTAAATCATCATAGCAGTATAGATTATAATTTGGCTACAGCACTTCGTCAGGGGTGGGGTGAGTTAACTCATAAATATATTTGGTGGATGTGGTTGCCCTTGTTGGGTTTTCATCCCATGTTTATCCTTATGCAAATGTCGGTGAGTTTAATCTACCAATTTTGGTTACATACGGAGACGATTAAAAGAATGGGTTTTTTGGAGTATTTTATGAATACACCGTCACATCATAGAGTTCATCATGGTACCCAGCTGGAATACTTAGATCGTAATCATGCAGGTATATTTATTATTTGGGATAAACTCTTCGGTACTTTCGAACCCGAAGGAAGAAAGGCTACTTATGGATTAACCACTCAAATCCATTCTTATAACCCTATCAAAATTGCCTTTCATGAATATGTTGACTTGTTTAGGGATGTAAAAAAGGCCCCCGGACTAGCAAACAAAATCAAATATATGTTTATGCCGCCGGGCTGGAGTCATGACGGAAGGATGAAAACAGCCAAACAAATCCGAAAGGAAATGAAGACCACCCTTTAAAATCTCACCTCTTATTCACCCTTTTTTCATACGTGTTAAAATTGGCGCAAACCGTTATTAACAGTGGTTTTTTACTATATTTGGCACTCTAAAACTCAAAAATAACGGCCTATAGTACACGTTTACTTGAACTAAATTACTTAAAATGAAAATGTTACGGCCCTAAAGCCGTAAATTATTACGTGTATGATCGATCATTTGGCCGGCAAATTGGATAGTATTACCCCAACCTATGCAGTAATTGATTGCAACGGCGTTGGATATATTGCTCATATTTCCTTACATACATATACAAAAATCAAAGATACTCCATCGGTAAAAATTCTTACCCATTTAGCGATTAGAGAGGATGCACATGTATTATATGGTTTTGCTGATGAGCATGAACGCGAATTATTTAGGTTATTAATTAGTGTTAGTGGAGTAGGTGCTGCAACAGCAAGGATGATATTATCATCCCTAAATCCTGTTGAAATTGAGAAAGCTATTGCCGGTTCGGACCTTAATACACTAAAAAAGATAAAAGGAATTGGAGCAAAAAGTGCCGAAAGAATTATAGTTGATTTAAAAGATAAAGTAGGTAAGGGTGGGTTCGCAAATGTTGAACTTTCAGGCGGTTCAGGTGGTAATCAAGAGGCATTATTGGCGCTTGTTGCACTTGGATTTCCTAAAACAGGGGTGGAGAAAGTACTCGTAAGGGTGAGGCAGGAACATGGAGCGGATTTAAAAGTGGAGGAAATAATTAAGGTGGCTTTAAAATATTTATAAAAAAAATCGGTTATAGGAAACGGAATCGAGTAGATGAAAAAGGGATTGAAAAGATTTATAAGCAATGGGAGGCTTGCTTTGATCATGGCAATACTTTGCCTGTTTGTATCAAAGGGGTGGTCGCAAACCGACTCCACCGATAATAGCAATATTACCCATATGGGTAATTATACCCCCAGCAACGTAGTTGAAACGGCTACTTATAACCCGGCAAACAACACGTACACTGTAGTAAAAAAAATAGGTAATATCACCTTAAGTTCTGAAACGATTAGTGCAGAAGAATACCAACGTCGCCAAATGAATAAATCGACGGCTGATTATTGGCGTAAAAAAGAAAATGCCAATAGTCAAGGTTCTGAAACCAATAGTTTAATTCCTAAAATCAATATCAATAATGAAATTTTCAAAAACATTTTTGGTAGCAGTAAAATAGAAATTCGTCCGCAAGGAACTGCCGAATTAATTTTAGGGGTTAGGGTGAATAAAACAGATAACCCTAACATTCCATTACAACAACGTACCGTAGCTACCTTTAATTTCGATCAGAATATTCAATTAAGTTTATTAGGTAAGATTGGAGATAAAATACAATTGAATGCCAACTTTAATACAAAAGCAGTTTTCAATTTCGAAAACCAAATGAATTTAAAGTACGAAGGTAATGAGGATGATATCTTACAAGTATTAGAATTTGGTAACGTATCATTACCCTTAACCGGAACTTTGATTCAAGGGAGCCAGGCATTATTCGGGGTAAAAAATAAATTGAAGTTTGGTAAACTCGAAGTAACTTCTGTATTTACTCAACAACAAGGTCAAAAACAAAACATACAGGTACAAGGCGGTGCACAGGTTACCAAATTTGAAGTTGCTTGTAGTAATTACGAAGCCAATCGTCACTATTTTTTAAGTGACTATTTTATGTATCAGTATGACCAGGCGAATGCAACTTTACCGTTTGTAACTTCACCTGTTAACGTAACCCGTATTGAGGTATGGGTAACCAACCGTGTAAATGCTACGGAAAATTTAAGAAACATTGTAGGTATGGTTCCTCTCGGCGAGCCGAGTTTCCCAAACTCAACTGTTTTCCCTGCTAATGAAGCCAATCCAACATTTGATCCAGGAGGTCCTTTGATTGATCAGAACCAAATTAGAGATATTACCAGTCAGTATTTATTTAATCAGTTAAAACCCGGTATTGAAATTGAAAAACTGGCCAATGCCAGATTATTACAACCGAATGAATATACCTTCGATCCAATTTTAGGATATATCTCATTAAACCAAGCATTAAATGCAGATGAGGTTTTAGGTGTAGCTTACCAATATACGGTGGGCGGGCAAACCTTTCAGGTAGGTGAATTTGGAACAGACATTCCTGCACCCAAAGCTATTTGCGTAAAATTATTAAAGGCGTCTAACCTGGATGTTAAACAACCTAACTGGAACTGGATGATGAAAAACATCTACAGTATTGGTGGTTATAACATAGGGCAGGAAGATTTTACTTTGAACTTGCTTTATCAGGATACTGAAACCGGTTTAAAACAAAACTTTTTCCCTAATGCAGGAGCAATTAGCGGAACTCCATTGTTGAGATTGTTTAATCTCGATAGATTAAATCAACAGAATGACCAGATTCATGATGGATTTTTTGACTTTGTTGAAGGTAGAACCATCAGAGCGCAAAATGGTAGAATTATATTTCCGGTTCGTCAACCATTCAGTACTACATATTTAAGTACACAAATTCCTGATCCGGGATTAGTACAACGATATGCTTTTGATTCGTTGTATACCACCATCCAACAGTTAGCAGAATTAAATCAGGAAAAAAATCGTTTTTATATTGGAGGTAGTTATAAAGGCGCTGCCGGTAATGAAATTTCATTAAATGCATTTAATGTACCACAAGGTTCAGTTACTGTTACTGCAGGTGGAAAAACATTAGTAGAGGGGGTAGATTATACTGTTGATTATTCAGCAGGTAAAGTAAGAATTGTAAATGAGAGTATTTTAAGTTCAGGATTACCCATCAATATTTCGTTGGAGAACAATGCTACGTTCAATATTCAGCAAAAACGAATGATAGGTATTCATGCTGATTATAAATTCAGTAAAGATTTTCAAATGGGAGCTACTTTCATGAACTTACATGAAAGACCACTTACACAAAAAATTG
Source organism: uncultured Candidatus Competibacteraceae bacterium (assembly GCA_964624635.1). Taxonomy (GTDB): domain Bacteria; phylum Bacteroidota; class Bacteroidia; order CAIKAF01; family CAIKAF01; genus JANWKQ01. The sequence goes on along the minus strand of CAZUXM010000009.1, from coordinate 22,291 downwards.
ACATCGGTAATGAGCCCATCTCTAATACCATGTTGGGTTACGATATCAATTATTCAACTACTTCTAATTTTATTACCAGGCTAGTAGATAAAATTCCGGGTATTGATACCAAGGTTCCATCTAACTTTAAAGTAAACGCAGAGATTGCCGGTTTGATTCCGGGATTTAATACAGCCATTGATCCAAACAATAATGAGAATGGTATTTCTTACATCGATGATTTTGAAGGAGCAGAAACGCCTATTGATATCCGTAACCCGTTTTTCTGGAGATTAGGAACCGTACCACAAAGCAACCCTGCTTTCCCTAACGGAGATTTATTTAATGATTTAGCATACAATTATCATAGAGCAAAAATGACCTGGTTCATTCAGGACCCATTGTTCTATCGTAACAACACTTATACCCCTAATGCTATTAAAAACAAGCAGTCTATTATGATTAATAACTACTTGCGTGAAATTGATAGTCGTGAGGTGTTTCCGGGTTATCAACCTCCTACTAATTTAGGGGTGATTTCAACACAACAAGTATTGGATATTCATTTCTTCCCGAATGAAAGAGGACCATACAACTATGATGTATCATCATTAGATCCGCTGAGTCCTAACGGTAAAGTTCAGCTGACTAATCCTTCATCTAATTTCGGTTCTATGATGCGCAGAATGGAAACTACGAATTGGGATGCGGCTAACGTGGCTTATATAGAATTTTGGATGATGGATCCATTTACCGCTGATTTGGATTCATTAAAAATTTGGGATGGAGACCCTGAAACGCATAACCTCAACTTAGATCCGGGCGGCGGGGGAGATTTTATTATCCAGATAGGTAATATGAATGAGGATGTGTGTAAAGATGGTCGTTTGAATTATGAAAATGGATTACCAACACCTACACAAAATCGACCTACTATTACCACTGCATGGGGAAGAGCACCATTGTTACAGCCTATCAATAGTAATTTTGATAATGACCCTGCAACCAGAGATTCGCAAGATGTGGGTTACGATGGTCTGATTGATGGTGCAGAGATGCAACATTTTAATTCTTATTTGTCCAGTGCTTCAGGAATTTTACCAACTGATGCATACAATAATTTAGAAGCTGACCCTTCCGGGGATAATTACAAACATTATACGGGAGGTGCATATAATAACGATGCATTGGATAATCAATCTTATCCTCATCACAGGTATAAAAACTATTTGGGCGCAGAAAGAAATTCACCGGCTAGTAATATTAATGAATCATTCCAACAAACACCTAATTCCGAAGACGTAAATACCAACTTTACATTAGACCAACCTGAAGGTTATTATCAGTACAAAGTGAGTTTACGTCCTGAAGATATTGAAGATGGAGACATCGGTACCAACTATATTACGGATATACGTGTAGGTCAAAGTAAACCATATACATTTGGAGCCAATAGTAATTATACCAAACAAGTAAGATGGATTCAGTTCCGTATTCCTATTCGTTCAGAAGACAGAGAACAATTTGGTACTATCGACAACTTCCGTTCTATCCGTTATATGAGAATGGTTACCACCGATTTCCCGGATGATGTTTACTTGCGTTTAGCTACTTTACAATTAGTTCGTGCTGACTGGAGGATTTATGACAATAGCTTATGGGACCCAACGGCATTTACTACTCAAACACAAGCTGATTTTAATGCAGTAACAGTAAATATCGAAGAGAATACAGGTAAAGATCCTTTCCCATATGCGATGCCTCCCGGAATTACTCGTGAGGTAGACCCTGCCAATCCTCAGTTAACTCAATTAAATGAGCAGTCATTAGTATTAAACGTTAGTGGATTACAGGATGGAGAAGCAAAATCAGTATATAAAAACACTGAATATGATTTTAGAGCTTACCGTAATTTAAAGATGTGGGTGCATGCTGAAGAAGTTCAAAATGCAGCATTGGATACCAATGATCTTACCATATTTGTTCGTTTAGGAATGGATGCTACTGAAAACTATTATGAAGTAGAAGTTCCGTTAACCTTATCTAATATTGGTATTCAACCTGAGAATCCTGCTAAGCCAAGTGATGACCAAAATTATCGTAAAAATGTATGGCCTCAACAATGTGCTATTGATATTTTATTGGAACAATTACCTGAATTAAAACTGGAAAGAAATGCTGCCGGTGTTCCAATGAATGAAGTGTATAGAAAATTATTGGATAACGGACAAAGAGTTTCCATTTTTGGTAATCCCAATATTGCGAATATTCGTTCCATCATGATTGGGGTTCGTAATCCACATGTAGATGCTAACCCATGGCAAACAGGAAATAACGGAACTAAACAAGATGATGGTTTACCTAAAACTGCACAAATTTGGGTGAACGAATTACGTGTAACAGATTATTTTGAAGAAGGAGGTTGGGCGGCTAAAGTAAGAACGCAATTAGACTTGGCTGATTTCGGACAAGTAACGGCATCTGCTTCATATACCTCTGCCGGTTTTGGAAACATCGATCAAAAACCTTTACAAAGAGCACGTCAAAGTACTACCACTTTTGATATTACTACTCAATTTGAATTTGGAAAATTCTTTGGTCCTAAAGCAGGAGTTACCATTCCTATTTTCTTTAGTTATTCATTGAGTGTTGCGAATCCACAGTTTAATCCTTTAGATCCGGATGTAAGGTTTACACGAGCTATTGATAATTTAGCAACGGAAGCAGAAAAAGAAGAATTACGCCAACTTACTCAAACGGTAATTACCCGAACCAGTTTTAATATTACCAACATGCGTAAAAATCGTGTAGGAAATAAAAAGATTCATTTGTGGGATATTGAGAACTGGGATCTTTCTTATTCATATACAGAGGATACCTATCGTGATATTAAAACGGTAAGAAACAATACCACTCAACATAAAGGGTCATTAGGATATACATTTGCACCTACGGTAAAATATTGGGAGCCTTTCAAAAAAATGAAGAGCAAGAGCAAGTGGCTCAAGTGGCTCAAAGATTTTAATTTTACCTTGATGCCAAAACGTTTGGCGGCACGGGCCAATATTCAACGTGATGAAAATGAGTTTTTATTACGTAATACTACTCCATATACCTTGATTATTGATCCAACATTCAAAAAGAATTTTGTTTGGGTACGTACTTACGATTTTCAGTATAGTCCTTTCAAATCAGTTACCTTAACATTTAATGCAACCAATAATTCGAGGGTTGATGAACCTGAAATGACATTGGATAATAGTATTAAACCTAATGTTCCATTCTTTGGTAGAAATACCATGTATACACACAACTATGATGTGAACTACCAAATACCGTTCAGTAAATTACCATTAACAGAGTGGTTGTCTGGTTCTATAGGATACAGCGGTAATTATAAATGGACTTCCGGTACTATGCAACGCAGCCCAACAGGTGAATTTTCGCAAGGAAGATTTGGTAACATAGCACAAAACTCAACTACATTTAAAGTGAATGCTCAGGCTAATC
>CAZUXM010000009.1:11615-18792 GCA_964624635.1 uncultured Candidatus Competibacteraceae bacterium | reverse complement strand
TCTTTCAAATCTATGGAATAAAATTCCGGGAATAAAGGAGATTTGGAAAGCCCCAAAGAAAGATGATGGTAAACCTGATACCAGTGATCCAAAGAAATTTAAAAATGTAAAATGGACCAGTAAAAAAGCCACCACATTTAAAAAGGATAAGAAAAAACTCATCACTCATAAACTGAACACTAAAATGGTTACCGTTCGGGTTGTAGATAAGGATGGTAATACTGTAAAAGGAACTACGGAGATAGTGGATGAAAATAAGGTAAGATTTATTTCTGATGTAGATGCCAAAGGATGTATGATTTACATTGATGGTAAACGACCGAAGAAAAAATTCGATTGGGGAGAAATACCCAAAACCATAGGTAAAATTGTGTTCGGACTCAAGAATATTTCTGTGAGTTATACTGAAACGAATGGTACTATATTACCCGGATACAAAGCAGGAACTTCATTGCTTGGTATGGATATTTATAATCCGGGCGTAGGAGGTGATTTCGTATTTGGTCGTCAGTACAGTGATGTAGATTTGAAAAATAAACTGGTACAGGATAATTGGTTAGTACAAGATAGTGCCATGAACATTATGTTTAACCGTACTCATAACACCAACTTAACCTACAATGCCACTTACGAACCGTTCAAAGGTTTTAGAGTAACCATTACGGGAACCAGAACCTATGCGGAGAATTATCAATCGAATTACAGGTATGTACCAAGTGCTAATGATTTTGTTGCGCAAAACCCATTAACTACCGGTAACTTTACTATCTCTACCAATATGATGGCCACTTCGTTTGGAGGTATAGGAAGCAACTTCGAATCAGATTTCTTTAAAAATTTATTGGATTATCGTTCAATCATTTCAGGTAGAATTGCTCAAATGAATGGTGGCAATACTGTATATAATCCTAATGCAACTTATCAATCAGGGTATGGAGATCGTCAGCAGGATGTATTGTTCTATTCATTCCTCGCAGCGTATCAGGGAAGAAATCCTAATGATATGAGTTTTGATATGTTTCCACAAATACCTATTCCTAACTGGAGATTACAATTTGATGGGTTAAAAGATGTTCCGTTCATTAAAAAAGTGTTTAAGAATATTGTATTCTCTCATGCATATCAATCTACCATGAATGTAGCCGGATTCCAAAGTAATTATGTATATACTTCACAACCGGGCTATGATCCTGTAATATTTATTAATAATCCGTTTGCACATAGTGTAAAAGACGATAATGGCAACTTTATTAGCCGCTACTTTATGAACTCGGTTACTTTAATGGAAAGTTACAACCCGTTGATTAAAATGGACATGACCTTCAATAATACATTACAAGCAAGTGTTGAAGTAAAATCAAGCCGTAACATTACACTTAATTTTCCCAATAGTCAGGTTACAGAAAGTAATACTTTTGAGGTAATTGTAGGAGCAGGGTATACCATTAAGAATGTAAAATTACCGTTCAGAATTGGGGGTAAGGAAATTAAGAGTAACCTTAATCTACGATTTGACTTTGGGTTAAGAGATAACTCTACGGTAATCCGTAAGATTGATACTATGATTGAGCAGGTAACTGCGGGTCAGAGAGCCATCAATATCAAGGCTTTTGCCGAATATCAGGTAAATACTTCCATCACAGTAAGGTTATTTGTGGATCAGATTATCAATAACCCATTTGTGGCCAATCAGTTCCCAACAGCCAATACCAATGCGGGTTTAAGCATCAGGTTTACCCTTACTCAATAAAAAAACTAAAAAATTTAGTATTACTAAATCCTTTTTGATGTTTTTTTGTTACGTTTGGATTCCCTAAAATAAACTTGGTTTACAATTATGAAAGTACCCTCAGAACTTAAGTATTCTAAAGATCACGAATGGATTCGTGTAGAAGGTGATGTAGCTTATATTGGTATTACTGATTTTGCTCAAAGTGAGTTAGGTGATATCGTTTTTGTTGAAATTGAAACAGTAGGCGAAACTCTTGATAAAGAAGAAGTATTTGGAACAGTAGAAGCTGTAAAAACAGTTTCTGATTTGTTTTTACCCTGTGGAGCCGAAATCTTAGAAGTGAATCCAAAGCTTGAAGCCAATCCTGAATTGGTGAATAAGGATCCTTATGGTGATGGTTGGATGGTAAAAGTAAAACTTACTGATACCGCTGAATTGGATCATCTAATGGATGCTGCTTCTTATTCTTCTTTGGTAGGAGCATAATTTTAAAACATGTTTTTTAAATATAATATATGGGGAATACTATGGGTGTTCCTCATTTTTATTTTATGCTCTTTACCGGGCAGGCAATTACCTTCTGGACCTTTCATCAATTTTGATAAACTCATTCATTTTTTCTTCTACAGTACCTTGCAGATTCTTTTAATGAGGGGTTTCGTTTTACAAAACAGCTTTCCGGTTCTTCGTAAAAACTATCTCGTTATCACAGCTATATTCAGTTCGGTATACGGTACTTTTATTGAAATCAATCAAGGATTTATTTTAAAAAACCGAAGTTTCGATCAGTATGATATTGTAGCTAATCTAGTTGGGGTTGTTATTGGAATCATCCTTTGGATGTTGTTTTTGCAGAAGAGAATCATGAGAAATATTGGACAATAATTCTATTGTCATTTCGACCGCAGGGAGAAATCTATAAATGGATTGTTTATATTTCTCCATTCCGCTGCACTCCAGTCGAAATGACAAATATTATTGTGGAGTATATGTAAGCATACCTCTAAAATCTTTTAAGTAAAGAACCACTTCTTGGTTTTTATAAATTGAGCTTATATCAAAGTATAACTTTTTGCGTACTGTTTCCCTGCAGGCATCTTCATCTTTTAAGTGCAGATAAATATTCGCTTTTGGAGGTAATGATTTCATCAATATGCCATTCCATGCCAACGTCCAGGTATCACCACCACAACCTCCGCTGTATTCAACTTCTATCATTAAGCATGAGGCTTCAATGGCAGCATTTACCAATAAAAATGGATCTGATTCAGCGTAGGTATTACCTGTATCCAATACAATAGGCAAACAAGTTACCTGATTGTTGTCAATTTTAGTAGTTGTTTTATCAGTATTTTGTTTTACTGTTTTACAAGAGTATCCTGCAAAAATAACTAATACAATTGCGATAATGGCGGCGGTAAAATAAATTCTCTTACTCATATAAACGTTTTTTCATCCAACTGTAACCAATCTAGGGTTGACTTATAAAAGAGATCCTCTACAGTTTCAGTTGTCAGGTTCATATGTTCAATAAATGTACCAATCTCTAAATCGCCCAGCGGGAAAGGGTAATCAGTACCTAAGCATACCTTTTTACTACCTTGTTTTTTCAAAATATATTCCAATAATTCTGGGTCATGAGTAGCACTATCTACCCAAAATTTACCTAAATATTCACGTGGATTTACAGGATTGTCTATGGCCACTAAATCAGGTCTGCAATTAAAACCATGTTCTAATCTACCAATGGTTGGGATAAAACTACCTCCTGCATGAGCAAAACAAAAACGAAGTTTCGGCAATTTTTCCATTACTCCGCTAAAAATGAGTGATGCCATCGATCGGGCTGTTTCTGCCGGCATACCTACCAGCCAAGGGAGCCAGTATTTACTCATATGTTCTTGACCCATCATTTCCCATGGATGAACCAGTACAGCCATATCGAGTTTTTCACAGGCTTCAAAAATGGGGTAGAGTTTTTCATCTCCCAGATTAATGTTGTTAATGTTACTTCCAATTTGAATGCCGGGCATTTTACATTCATATTTGAGTCTTTCTAATTCTTTTATTGCCAAGTCTACATCTTGCATGGGTAGCGTTCCCAAGCCTACATAGTTTTTTGGGTACAGAGTAACGATTTCTGCAATATGGTCATTTAAAAAACGAGAAACATCTAATCCATCAGCAGGTTTTGCCCAATAACTAAACATTACAGGAATAGTGCATACCACCTGCACCTGAGTATTGTACTTGGCATATTCTTCTATGCGTACTTTGGGGTCCCAGCAATTTTCATTGATTTCTCTAAAGAATTTCTCCCCTTGCATCATTCTTGCCCAACCTTGGCGATGATGATGTAATTTGATAAATCCTTCATATCCGAATTTTTTGGCAAAATCCGGAATATCCTTGGGTAGGATATGGGTATGCATATCAATTTTAAGCATGGTGTAAAAGTAGGAATTAACTATTACTTTTTATACCTCTTAATAGAAGAGAATTTTAAACGAAGTATACCAAACAAGGCTTCGGCAACAATGTTTTTCGAAATTTTGGAAGTTCCTTCGGTACGATCTGTAAAAATAATGGGAACCTCTTTGAGTTTAAATCCCATTTTCCAGGAAACATATTTCATTTCAATTTGAAATCCATATCCTTTAAAACGAATTTTATCAAAGTTGAGAGAATTTAATACAGTACTCCGGTAACATTTAAAACCTGCCGTGGTATCATGTATTTTCATACCCGATATCATACGAACATATACTGAACCGAAGAAAGATAACATCACCCTGCTCATGGGCCAGTTAACTACGTTTACTCCTGTAACATAACGTGAACCAATGGCAACATCAGCCCCATCGTTAACACAAGCATTGTATAAACGAATCAAATCATCAGGATTATGCGAAAAATCACAATCCATTTCAAATATGTATTCGTAGTTGTGATCTAAGGCCCATTGAAAACCTGCTAAATATGCTTTCCCCAATCCTTCTTTTCCTTTGCGTGATAAAAGATGCAGTCCGCTAAATTCTTTTTGTAAGGTTTGTACAATTTCACCGGTACCATCAGGGGAGCTGTCATCTACAATCAATACTTCGAAAGCGTCGGGTAATGAAAATACCTTACGAATCATCTTTTCGATGTTTTCCTTTTCGTTGTACGTAGGGATGATGACAATACGATTACCCAAAGCCCTGATTTTTAGAGGTGCGAAGATAATCATTTTATGGAGTTGTGCTAGATAACCATACCCCTAAATAGATTTATTGCTCTGATAATCAGCGGGTTGATTTATATAAAAAGTCCCCTGTTTTTTTATAAAAATGGTTAAGCCATGTGGTTGATTTATAAGAGAATAAGGGGACTCTGCTTAGTCTTAATGAGATTCCTGCCTACGCAGGAATGACGTCGTAAATTATTAAATAGGCCTGAACAAAGTTCAGGCCTATTTAATAAAACAATATTGTCATTCCTGCGTAGGCAGGAATCTCCTGAGTATATTAAATAAAAACAGTTGCGCTTATGAATTAGTTTATAGGAGGTGAAGATGTGAACCTTAAGGAACCGGCAGTAAACCGAATTACTTAATTAAGGGTTAACTTAGTTTTTTGTTCTGGTTGATTGAGAAATTTTACAATTCCACCACCGGCCCCAAAGGTTTCCTCCCACTATGAAAACAAGATGAATGAACGATGCGACAAATGTATTGTTACCGAATGCCACAAACAATAAGCAGTTAGCAGGTAAGTATTATGAATTAGTAATGGAGTACTTCTACCTAGAATTTATTGAGAGATTCAATAAAATTCTCTTTGTAGTTTTTAGATAGTGGAATATTGGTACCATCTGATAATACCACATAACCACCTTCAGCTTTTTGATATTGTTGTACAAACTCAAGGTTCACTAAATGTGATTGATGTACTCTTGAAAAACCCTGGTCCGACAATAGTTCATCATACTCTTTTAATGTTTTGCTGATAAGGAATTGACGCCCGTCAGCCATAAAGAAAGTAGTATAGTTACTTTGTGATTGTAAACGAATAATTTGTTCTAATGGGAAATATTGTATTCCTCCTGAAACAGGTAGCCCAATTTTTTTATTTTTTTTACCACCATCAGCCAAGTTAGAAACAAGGCTTTCAAGTTTGGTAGAAATCTGATTTTCTGAAATTCTTTGTTCTGCTCTTAAAACAGCATCTTTTAGCTCCTGAATGTCTACCGGTTTAAGTAAATAATCGATAGCCGCAAATTTGAAAGCTTTAACAGCATATTGATTAAATGCAGTAATAAAAATTACTTCGGCACTCATTCCGGTTATTTTCTCCAATACGTCAAAACCACTTCCTTCACCAATCTCAATATCTAAGAATACCAAATCAGGTTTTTTAGCAGATATTTCTGTAATAGCTTCAGAAACACTTCCTGCAGTACCAATAATATCTATACCGTTACAATGTTCTTTTAGTAAGAAAGTGAGGTTTTCTCTACTGTTCTGCTCATCGTCTACAATAATCGCTTTTAGCATGCCTCGGCTCAAATTTGTATAAAAATAGATATTTTTTCTTATTTCAGAAATGGGTTGTTACTAATTTCCTGTTTTATAGTGGTTTGTATACCGTGTCCTGGATAAAGTACTGTGTTTTCGGGTAATACAAGCAGTTTGGTATGAATCGATTCCATTAATACATCATAGTTACCGCCCGGTAAATCAGTTCTACCAATGGATCCGTTAAATATCACATCACCTACAATTGCAAACCCTTCATCAGGGCTGTAAAGTACCAAATGATCAGGAGCATGACCGGGGCAAAATAATAATTCAAGGGTATGTACTCCTAGTGTCAACACATCTCCTTCGGTTTTGAACTCATCAATATCAGGGGGGGTATCTACGGGGATTCCATACATTTTACCAACCATTTCGGTGGTGGTAATTCCTTTGGCGGCTAAAGGATGAGCAATAATGGGGATGTTCCATTTCGTTTTGGCAAATTGTAAACCCATTACATGGTCTATATGCGTATGAGTTAAAAATATGTGCCGGGGTTTTAAGTCATTGGAGTGGATATAATGTTCAAGCAAGTGTTTTTCTTGGTTGTTTGAGCATCCAGGATCAATAATGATACATTCGTTGTTTTCATTATGAATCAGGTAAGTATTCTCTGAAAAGGGATTAAAACTAAAGGCGCTAACTGTTAACATATCTGCTTAAAACTGACAACGAAATTAAAAATTGCCAATCAATAAATTGTAATTTTGTTTATCATAAAAAAACTAACTATGGATATTTCTACAGTTTTATTGTTAGCAGTTACAGGGTTATTGGCCGGTTTTATGAGTGCAATGGTGGGTGTTGGAGGAGGAATTATTATGGTTCCAATGTTAGTATTTGTACTCAATATGGATCAGAAAATGGCTCAGGGAACATCGTTAGCT
>CAZUXM010000009.1:9263-11605 GCA_964624635.1 uncultured Candidatus Competibacteraceae bacterium | reverse complement strand
TTTAGGAGTAGCAGTATGGAATTATCATAAGAATGGACAAATTAATTGGACCAATGCTTTAATCATTGCTGGTTTTTTTGCAGTAGGAGGATTTTTGGGCTCAAAACTGGTAATGCAAATAGATCAGAATATCGTAAAAAAAATATTTGCAGTTCTTATGCTAGTGGTTGCAGTAAAACTATTTATAGGTAAATAAAAATATTTATGTACAGGGAAAAAATAAAAGAATTGGCATCGGCTTTTTTTCCTGAAATAGTGGAAATAAGAAGACACTTACATGCTCATCCTGAATTATCGTTTGAAGAGTACAATACATCACAATATGTTCAGCATGTTTTACATCAGTCAGGAATAAAATATACTACCGGTTGGGTAAAGACGGGAATTATTGCTCATATAGAAGGGAAAAATCCGTCTAAAAAAACAATAGCATTGCGTGCTGATCTTGATGCTTTGCCAATAACAGAAGCCAATCAGACAGAATATATTTCGAAAATAAAAGGTGTTATGCACGCCTGCGGACATGATGTACATACTGCCTCTTTATTAGGTGTAGCAAAAATATTGCATGAATTAAGAAATGAGTTTGAGGGTACAATAAAACTTATTTTTCAGCCGGGAGAAGAAAAGCTTCCCGGAGGAGCAAAACTTCTTATTGAAGAAGGAGGGTTAAAATCACCCGATGCAGAACTAATTATTGGTCAACATGTTTTTCCTGAAATGGAAACAGGATATGTAGGATTTAGAAAAGGGATGTACATGGCTTCTACGGATGAAATTCATTTAAGCATACAAGGTAAAGGTGGTCATGCTGCCTTACCACATCAGTATAATTATACTACTCTTGCTGCAGCACAATTTTTAGTATCAGCAAACCAATTGCATGAATCCGTAAAAGAAAAAGAGCTTCCTTCAGTATTAGCGTTTGGAAAAATTCAGGCACAAGGGGCTACTAATGTTATCCCATCAGAAGTAAAAATTGAAGGAACACTCAGAACTTTGAATGAAGAATTTAGAATCAATATGCATGATCTTTTACAAAAAAAGGCTCATGAGTTGAGTAAAATATATCAATGTAATTTTGATCTTGATATCAAAAAAGGGTACCCTGTTTTATATAACAATGAAGAAGTAACACAAACTTGTATCCATGCAGCCGAAGAATTTTTAGGGAAAGAAAAAGTAAATGAATTAGATATTAGGATGACAGCCGAGGATTTTGCTTATTACAGTCAACAAATTCCTGCTTGTTTTTATCGTTTAGGTACAGGGAATAAGGCGCAAGGTATTAGCTCCCCTGTTCATACTTCTACTTTTGATATTGATGAAAATGCCTTACAAACAGGCTGTGGTTTAATGGCCTATCTGGCATTCAAACTATTATAATGGCAAAATGAAAATTAGCGGCTGTACGATTGTAAGAATAGTTTAGTTTCCACTCCCTGCATAGTATAAACCTACTCCAGCCGGCCAAGTATAAATAAGGAATGAAATGATTTGAGGTTTACTGGTAATATCACTTGGGAAATCAAGTACCATAAAATACATGGTACATATAAATACCAGCACTGCTGAAATAATCGTTAGGGTGGGTTTTGATAAAAAACCGCCTATAAAAAGCAGAATAGCGCATAATAAATACACAAATACGAGCACATCATTAAAATTTTTAAAGTTTACCACAATTATTTTATCGAAGTATACCAACAATAAATAAATCAGGATTGATCCTCTGAACAACCAGTTGGCAGCTTTAAGTGCAACAGTAATTGGTTTCATATCATTAGTTTGAGATATACAAAATTAACCAACGATTCTTCTGAGAAATAAAGTAAGATACCTGAGTTATCAACCTTTAATTGTTGTAAACCCTTAACATGGCCATTCCGTCAAACTGGGTGGTATATTGTATCAACGGATAAACGGCAGGTCCGTTTAGTACTGAGCCATCAATTATATTAAATTTGCTTCCGCAACCTGCTCCACTACAATCATTATCAACTAATACAATTCCGCTGGAATCATAATCAACTTTTCCACATGGATTGTCGGTGTCGTGTGTACAATGTCTTTCATAAGCATTAAACTGATCGATAGAAACCCTGTAAATAATAATACCTCTTGATCCCCCTGAAATCATTACAGAGCCTCCAACACCTTGCAAATCTACATATGCAGGGTCAAGAATATTGATGGTGTAATCAAAAGTAACATAGGGGATATTTACAGGATATTGTTTGGTACATCCTGAAAACGATACGACTATTAATCCTACCAAAACTAACCGGGTCATTACTTTTAATCTTCTGCAAAGCATCCTTCAAAGATAACATTGTTTATAC
>CAZUXM010000009.1:0-9253 GCA_964624635.1 uncultured Candidatus Competibacteraceae bacterium | reverse complement strand
TACTGATTTATTGCCATTAAACACACTAAAATGAACTTTACCCGGTTTTATGCGTACAATGTTAAGTTCAATAGTCTTTTAATCATTATCTTTATATGCTTATACATAAGGTTTTAATGGCTTGATAGGTTACAAATTTCTTTAATATATTGAATATTAGAATTATACATATCATTTTATTGTTTACGCTGTATAGCGGCTCCGGTGTATTTCTGTTAGCGCAGAAATCTAAAAAAAACAGAGATGCCGTTAATAATACCTATGTTGCAAAAGACGATACTCGTAAAAAAAACAAAGACGCATTAAAATCTACCTATAAGGCTGAAGATAAAACCCATAAAAAGAATAACAAGGCTAAAGACCAAACTTTTGAAGCGAAAGATACTAAGCACAAAAAAAATAAGGATGCCCGAAATAACACTTTCACTGGAGAAGATAATGACAAGGTAATCAATAATGATGCTCGTGATAATACCTTTGAATCCAAAGACAACAAGCGCAAAAAAAACAAGGATGCCCGTAAAAACACTTTCACCGGAGAGGATAATGATAAGGTAATTAATAATGATGCTCGTAATAATACCTTTGAAGCTAAAGACAACAAACGCAAAAAAAATAAGAATGCCCGTAAAAACACTTTCACCGGAGAGGATAATGACAAGGTAATTAATAATGATGCTCGTGATAATACCTTTGAAGCTAAAGACAACAAACGCAAAAAAAATAAGGATGCCCTTAAAAATACTTTCACCGGAGAGGATAATGACAAGGTAATCAATAAAGATGCCCGTGACAACACCTTTGAAGCAAAAGATAACAAACGCAAAAAAAATGAAGATGCCAGAAAGAGCACTTTTGTAGGAGAAGATCCTGATGATAAAAAGAATAAAGATGCTATTGATCAAACAGCATTTGCAGAAGACAATGATCGTGTAAAAAATAAAGATGCCATTAAAAAAACGGCTAAAGCAGATGACTCTAAATTGAAAAAGAGTACCAACAAAAAAAAGAAGAAAAACGATCCTCGTTATAATAGTAAAGACAACAGAACATACTTATCACAAAAGCACAGATCTGCTTTGCAGAAAAAGGATATTTTGCATATGACCCGATTTACCAAGGAGAAATTAACTGCAAAAGAAAAACGGGAGGCAAGGCAAGATGCTAAAAGAGATACTTCAAATAGTAACAATGTCTATAAAAAGGAACTCAAAAAACAACGTAAAGAATTACACTTTAAAAAGAAAGAAAAAAGAAGTTTTGAGAAATCACAAAAGAAAGTAATAAAAAGACATTTACAGCTTCAGGATCCTGCTACCCGTAAAAGAATGAAAGAACATAAGAAGCAGACCAAGAAGGTAATTAAACGTAACATGCACCCCAAAAACAAAAACAAAGTTCGTTAGCTATGCGTCCACTCAATTATTTATTAGCCATTATCATGATGTTATTTGTGGGATATTCTCAAAATTTTGTCAATCCCCACTATTCAGGTGCAATTCATGCTCAAAATGAGACGAAGGCTCAGAAAAATGTAAAGAAAGAAAAGAAAAAGAGAATGAGAGAACAGGCTAAAAACGATAAAGCTTCAATGAACAGGCATTGGGATATTCAAACAAAAGCTACCCGTAAGCGTATGAAAAAACATTTACGCGAAACCAAGAAAAATGTACAAAGAAATCACCGATAAGTTTTTTCTAGTTCGATGCTTTTTTAATGTTTACATCTGTTCTTCCATATATCATTTTACGATAAAAAATAATCTTAAGTAGTTGACAAATTTTACTGATTCATACTTTTATGAATCCTGTTTTATTTCCCATAAAATTTGATGGTTTGAAGTGATATTCTTTCATTTATGTTCATGAATATTTTTGATTGATGTTTTCTCTTTTTTGTTTTTGTTCTCCAATGATGGTTGAATTTACATTTGCGCATTAACTTTTACGATGTTCAATAACAGCTATTGAATGTGCTTAGCTTATTTTCCGACAAAGTCTGAATTTAGTTTTAGCCATACGCTGAATATATATCGTATCAGTTATTATAGCCTGATTAATTATCATTTAACTAAAACTTT
Organism: uncultured Candidatus Competibacteraceae bacterium; assembly: GCA_964624635.1. Taxonomy (GTDB): domain Bacteria; phylum Bacteroidota; class Bacteroidia; order CAIKAF01; family CAIKAF01; genus JANWKQ01. The sequence continues at coordinate 7,173 of CAZUXM010000009.1, read as the reverse complement.
CCAGAAGATGAGAAAAGCGTTGACTCTTTTTTTATTGGTAATGCCAATATTTGTTTATTCTCAAACCACAGGAGAATTAAAAGGTGAAGTAATTGATAGAACTACTAAAAAACCACTCGAGAATGCTGTCGTTTCTGTTTTGCAAAACGGATTAGCCATTAACGGAGACTATACTGATCAGGATGGTAAATATTGGTTGTTTGGAATTCCGGCGGGTACTTATACCATTCAATTTACTTCTCAAGGATTTGATACTTTAAAAATTACTGATGTAAATATTTTGGCCGGACAGTTATCGATGAGAAATGCTGAGTTGCTTGAAAAAGGATTGGAGATTCAAGGAGGTGAAGTATCGGCATATAATGGATTAGATCCGGGAATTCATCCTTCACTTGTGCATATTACACAAGATATTTTATATGAGAACCCAATGGGAACAGCATTGGCTCCGCTAAATCTAATTCCTACAGTATATTCAAGGGATGGGAAATTTGCCAATTTTGGTGGATCAAGACAAGATGCTACCATCTTTATAAATGGTATAAAAGTACGAAGTGCTATGGCTATTATTCCTAGGGGAGGTGTAGAGTCTTTAAATATTCATATAGCCGGTATTCCTGCACAATTTGGGGATGTAGTTGGAGGAGTCATTGAAATTACCATGAAAAATATTTCTAATAAATTTTTCGGTTCGGTTGAAGCCAGAACTTCTAAATTGTTAGATGAGTATGGACATTATTATTTTAGTGGAACTTTGGGTGGTCCAATTATTAAACAAAAGAAAAACAATGCCACCGAAGGAAAACCAATTTTAGGTTTTGTTGTATCGTTTGAAGGGGCATATGATAAAGATGCTAATCCCGGTTTTGGCGGATGGTATAAGGCTAAAGATGGTACTTTAGAGAGTATTGTAAATGATCCGCTTCGTTTACCACCTGCCGGACAAAGTGGAACGAGATATAACGCTGAGTTTCTTTCTTCCGAACATTTTGAAAAAACAGCGGCAAGAATCAATGCGGCTTCACAGTATTTTAATGCCAATGCTAAAATTGATTATTCTCCTGCTAAAAATACTTTCATTTCTATTGGAGGGTATTTAAATCTAAGTCAAAACATGTTGTGGGATAGAAATAATTCGATGTTCAATTGGGAAAACAATGGTAGAAATCAATCTGTAACTGGTAGTGTTTACGGAAGAGTATCTCAATATTTTTATGGGAAGCCCAATACTAATGGAAAATATAAAGGAATGAGAAGTGCTAATGTGAGTTTACAGGTGGATTATTTAAAAGGTTTTTCAAAGACAGAAGATGTACGTCATGGAGATAATTTTTTTAATTATGGTTACGTTGGAAAATTTGATGTACATAGTAGGCCAACATATCAATACGGTTATGACCCAAAAGAAAATAAATCAGGGTATTTATTTACAGGATACCAGGATACAATGGTGAGCTTTATTCCATCTTCAGTAAATTCTCAAATCGCGGCTATTACATCTCAACTGTATAATTTATATGATAAGCCGGAAGGTCATTACGACCAGTTTTCAAGTATACTTAATTCGGGTGGAGTGGTGAACGGAGCAACTCCACGTACTATTTATGATATGTATAATGCACCTGGAACACCTTTCAATGGCTATCAATTATCTGATAATAATCAGTTCCGAATTTCAGTAGCCGGTTCAGCTGTATTTGGAGATCATAATATTTCGGCCGGTTTTGAATTTGAACAACGCAATGATGCATTTTATAACTTAAATCCCGCAGGATTGTGGACAGTTGCACGTCAACTAACCAATCAACATCTGGGAACATTGGATACTGCTAACCCAACTGCAGTTTATAACGAAGCCGGAATTTATCAGGATACCATTAATTATTCAGCATTGTATGTTGAAGATCCCAATCGTCCTGGTTTTGGTTTGGGACAAAACTTTTTTGATTATAACCTGAGAAAAAAATTAATGCTTGATCCAGCCGGATTGGAGAGATTAAATGTGGATGCTCTCGATCCGAATTTTTTGCATATCAATATGTTTAGTGCTGATGAATTGTACAATAATGGAAACAGTTTTGTGTTGAATTCAGGATATGATGTGTACGGAAACCGTACGACTGATAATACCAGCTTAGAAGACTTTTTTCTGGCGAAAGATCAATATGGAAATAATACCCGACCTGTAGCAGCTTTTCAACCAACCTATTTAGGAGGCTATATACAAGATAAATTTAGTTTTAAGGATATTGTATTTAATGTGGGTATTCGTATTGATAGGTATGATGCAAATCAAAAAGTACTAAAGGATCCTTACTCTTTATATGATACTAAAAAAGTAGAAGACGTTACCGAAATCAATGGTATGCAAGTTGAACATCCGGGTAATGCTGAAAACAATTGGGTAGTATATGTGGACGATATAAATTCACCCACTAAAGTTTTAGGATATCGCGATGGAGACACCTGGTATAATCAAACCGGGGAAGTAATTACTGATCCAACTATATTGAGAAATTCATCAGGTAGAGTTCAACCCTATTTGGTTGACCCTTCTTCGGATGTAAGAAATCCAGGTCCCGGATTATTTAATGCATTTACTGATTATACTCCACAAGTAAATGTAATGCCACGTATCAATTTTTATTTTCCTATCAGCGATAAATCAATGTTTGCTGCCAATTATGATGTGCTTACTCAGCGTCCTACAGTCTTTAACGGAAATAGAAATTTAGCACAACAAAACCCTTTAGATTATTTATTCTGGGATAACACCAGTTATAATTCTGCATCTACTGTTTTTAATAATCCTAATTTAAGACCCGAAAGAACCACTGACTTTTCGTTGAGTTTCGTGCAAATTATCACCAGACAATTACATGTAAAAGTGAGAGGATTTTATAAGGAAATGAGAGATATGATTGCAGTGTCAAAATATCAGGAAGCCTATCCTCGTACCTATACCGGATGGACAAATATTGATTTTGCCACTTCAAAAGGATTATCAGTAGAAGTATTATTAAATCCACACGGAGGAAATATCAAAGGAACTGCATCTTATACATTGCAGTTTGCTGACGGTACCGGTTCAGGTAGTTTTTCTCAATTGAATCTCATCAATTCAGGATCTCCTAATTTACGATCTACTATTCCGTTAGCATATGATTCAAGACATCAGTTTAAATTGTTTGCCACTTTTGATTTTGGGGATAATAAAAAAGTAGACGATAGAAGGCCGAAATACATCGGACCTAAAGGAAAGTTTTTCGAAGCTGTTTTGAAAAATCTGAGTGTTAGTTTTAGTATGGTAGGGAATTCGGGGGTGCCATTCTCTCGTCAGGTATTACCAACACCAACTCAATTGTTGAGTGGGTCAACCAATGGTTCATTGTTGGGGTCTTTAAATGGGGCACGTTTACCATTTGAGTTTTACGGTGATTTGAATATTACCAAAGACATTGATCTTGTGTTTAAGTCAAAAAAGGGTAATAAACCGGCTCAATTACAATTGTATGTTAACATACTCAACTTGTTTAATATTCAAAATATCATTGATGTTTACAGAGCTACCGGTAGCCCTTCCGACGATGGTTATTTAACCTCACCAAATTATCAAGCTCAGATTGGAACACAGGTAGATCCTAATTCATACATGAATTATTATCAGATGAAAGTAGATAATCCCGGGAATTTTAGCATGCCAAGAAGAGTTAAGTTTGGGGTAATGCTTAATTTTTAAAAAACACAGTGAAGGGGATGTGATGTTGATGTTTTAAAAGCCGGTCTGATACCAGATCGGCTTTTTTATTTATAAATGACCTGGAAGCCTTACAGAACAATGGTTATGCGACTTTATTATGTAAATTTTTCAAGTGGGTTAATTTATTTTATGGTTAACAGAATTTAACGACGTTAAATAAGATAAGTACTTGATAATTAAAAAAATATATTTTCATGAGCCGGCGTTTTGGGCTAATTTTATTGATAAAGGCTGTTTTTTGTAATTGGTGTATTATTTTTAGCCGTTTACATTTGTTTTAGATAATGGATAAATATACTTACATAATTTATTTTCTGATTGTAGCCGTAGCTGTGATTGCCTCTATTGTTAAGAGAATTAGAAAGGCTAACAGTAATTCTGTTAATCAACAAAAACAGTTTCAAAAGCCTGTACAACAAACTACTTACCAAAAGCCCCATTCAACCCAGCCTAAGTCTTTGGAGGATATTCTTCAATCATTATTGAATGAGCAAAAAGGAACCCAAAAAACAGTTCCCCCACCCATTCAAGAGCCTGTAAAAAGCGACAAAGGCCTTGTAAAGTCAACTACTTTAGAAACTACTGAAACGTTAGAGAATATAGAAGAAGAAAAATATTACGGATATGATACAGAGTTGGCTTATGACGAAGAAACCGAAGATTATGATTTAGTACAAGATCATAGAAATCATAGTAAAGGATTTGATAATGAGCAGATTGAGACAGAGCAGGAGGTAGGAGAATGGGCTGATATTGATTGGAGGAAAGCAGTTATAACAGCTGAAATATTAAAAAGACCGGAATATTGAAATAATAGATTAATCAAGTGTTACCGCTAAATAATAGTTGCAACACGATTTGTTAAATAGCTTTAAATATATACTTTTACGACCTTATAAATTTTTGAGACCGACATTTTAAAAAATAATTAGATAAAGATGATGAAAAGGTTACTAAGCATTCTATTTTTTGTAGCAGGGATTCAGGTGGTTGCTTTTGCACAAACCACAGGTGAGCTTAAAGGAATAGTTACCGAGGAGGATGGTAAAACACCTATACCTTTTGCCAACGTTGTAATAGAACAGAATGGTAAGATGGTTACAGGTCAATCGGCTGATATTGATGGTAATTACTGGATTAAGAATATTGATGTAGGTACTTACACCATCAAGTTTTCAAGTGCAGGTTTGCCTAACGTAACTTATCCGAATGTGGATATTAAAGCGGGAAGTATCACCACACTTTATCCAAAAATGAAAGCAGATGTTACTATGAAAGAATTCGTAGTAACTACTTCAAAAATTAAAATTGACCCGGGAAATACTACCGAAGGGGGTACTTATAACCGCAAGGATATTATGAATAACCCAAGTACAACTACTTTGGGTATAGTAAACGTAACCGCAGGGGTTTATACCCGTGATGGTGCAGTTGGAAATTTTGCCGGTGCCCGTCAGGACGCAACAGTATTTATTGATGGTGTTAAAGTTCGTGGAGCAGGGTCAACCATTCCTCGTCAAGGAGCTGAATCTGTTAATGCAATATTAGGAGGGGTTCCTGCTAAATATGGTGATGTTACTGGTGGTATCATTGAAATCACTACCAGAAATATTCAAAATAGCTATTTCGGAGCTATTGAAGGTAGAACTTCTCAATTCCTTGATAATTTTGGACATTATTATTTCTCAGGAGTTATAGGCGGCCCGTTGATTAAAAGAAAAGGCAAAGAAGGTAAACCTATCGCAGGTTTCATGGTTGCTGTTGAAGGTGCTTATGATAAAGATGCTACTCCGGGTTTTGGAGGTTGGTACAGAGCAACAGACGCTACTCGTGATAGAATTATTAATGACCCAATTCGTATACCCCCTGCAGGACAAAGTGGTACTCGATTAAATGCTGAATTTTTAGGCACAGATGCATTCACCAAGTCTTCTTTTAGAGAAAATGCTGATCGTCAATACATCAATGGTAATGCTAAAATTGATATCAATCCTGCTAAAAATACTTTCATCGCAATTGGTGGTTATGTAAACGCAAGTCAAAGTAAAATTTGGAGCTATAACAACTCTATGTTTAATTGGGATCGTAATGGTAGAACTCAAAATCTTACCTGGAATATTTACGGTCGTATTACCCAATATTTTGAAGGTAAAAAAGATGATAAAGGAAAGTATAAAGGGTTAAAAAATGCAATGATCAGCTTACAGGTTGATTACTTAAAAGGATATTCTAAAACGGAAGACGTTCAGCACACTAACAACTTCTTTAACTATGGTTATGTAGGAAGATTTGATGTTCAAAGAAGACCAACATATAATTATGGTTATGATGATAGTCTTGATATGTCAGGTTTCTTATTTACAGGATACCAAGATACCAATGTTGTATTTACACCATCATCAGTGAATACTCAAATTGCAGCCGTAACTAATCAGTTCTACAATTTATATCCAACTTCTGATTACCATGATCAGTTAACAACTATCCAAAATAACGGAGGTATTATTAATGGAGCTTCCCCAAGAACCATATATGATATGTATACAAGTCCTGGTACTCCATATAACGGATACGCTATTACTGATAACAACCAGTTTCGTATCAACTTTAATGGAACAGCAACTATAGGAGATCACGACTTAGGTTTAGGTTTTGAATTTGAACAAAGAACAGATGCATCTTATACATTAGCTCCTCAGGGTTTATGGACTATTGCCCGCCAGTTAACTAACCAACATTTAGGTACATTGGATTTGGCGAATGGTATCCCTGTATATAATTCAAATAATGTTTATCAGGATACGATCAATTATAATTCTTTATATGTATCCGATCCTAACAGACCGGGTTTTGGTTTAGGACAATCATTATTTGATTATAATTTACGTACTAAACTAGGATATTCAGTAAGCGGTTTGGATAATATTAATGTAGATGCATTAGATCCTAATTTCCTTACATTAGATATGTTCTCTGCGGATGAATTATATAATCAAGGAAACAACTTAGTTACGAATGTAGGTTATGATGTATATGGTAACAGAGTAACAGACAGATCCAGTTTTGAGGATTTCTTCTTAGCAAAAGATTCTCGTGGGTTTAATACTCGTCCGGTAGCTGCTTTCCAACCAATTTATATGGCCGGTTATATTCAGGATAAGTTTTCTTTCAAAGATATTGTGTTTAACATCGGAGTTCGTGTAGACCGTTATGATGCTAACCAAAAAGTATTAAAAGATCAATATTCATTATATGATACCAAAAAAGTAGGTGATGTAAATGATCTTGGTCCTCATCCGGGTAATGCCGAATCTGATTGGGTAGTATATGTGGATGATGTAAACAATCCTCAAAATGTATTAGGTTACCGTGATGGTGAAACCTGGTATAACTCTTTAGGTGAAGTAATCAAC
>CAZUXM010000008.1:71556-74764 GCA_964624635.1 uncultured Candidatus Competibacteraceae bacterium | reverse complement strand
ACTGATGTATTGGTCAATCATAATTTGTGCACCATTATTAAAGTCACCAAACTGCGCTTCCCAAAGAGTTAAACCACCAGGCGTACCTAATGAATAACCATATTCAAAACCTAACACTGCATATTCACTTAACAATGAGTTATAGATAATAAATTTCGCCTGTTTATCATGCAGGTTATTTAATGGAGTATATTCTTCTTCGGTATCTTCTAATTTTAAAATAGCATGTCTATGGCTAAAGGTACCACGCACTACATCTTGTCCGCATAAGCGTACTGTTCTGCCTTCATCCAGGTAACTGGCATAGGCTAACAATTCACCCAATGCCCAATCCAATCTGTTTTCTTTTACCATATTTGCTCTGTCAGAAAAGATTTTGGTAATCTTTCTGTTGAAGTTTTTTCCTTCGGGTAAAAAATTAATCTTATCTAATAATTCTTGAGCTTTCTTTTTTGTTAAAGCTGTTTTGGGGCTGGTAGCAAAATCCACTGTGTTACTTTGACGCAAATCTTTATATAAATGCTCAAGGAATAATTTATCTTTTAATTTCTCTCCTGATTTTGCTTTTTCCAAGGCAGCTTCTAATATTTCATTAAATGCTTTTTCAATCGCTTTTACTTCTTCAGTAGTAAACGTGCCATCATCAATAATTTGTTTTGAGTATTGCTGGAACGGATCAGGATGTTTATCGATTGATTTATATAAAATTGGTTGAGTAAAACGAGGTTCATCACCTTCATTATGCCCATGTTTTCTATATCCAACCAGGTCTACAAAAATATCTTCGTTATAACGTTGACGATAAGCCATCGCAAATTCCATCGCTTTCACCACAGCTTCCACATCGTCTGAATTAACGTGTAATACCGGGGCCAAAACTACTTTAGCAACATCCGTACAATAGGTACTACTTCTGCCTTCTTTATAGCTCGTAGTAAACCCTACCTGGTTATTAATTACTAAATGAATAGTACCACCTGTTCTATGTGCAGGAAGCTTGCTCATTTGTATTAGTTCATAAACAATCCCTTGTCCCGATACTGCAGCATCACCATGAATAATTACCGGACAAACTTTATTAAAAGCACCTGAATATTTATGATCAATAAAACTTCTTGATAAGCCTTCAGCAACTGAAGCAACAGTTTCAAGGTGTGATGGGTTAGGAAGTAAATTCATTTCTACTTTTTTACCGTCATCAGTAGTAACAGTATTATTGTATCCTAAATGATACTTTACATCGCCATCAAATCTTTCGTCGTCATACACATACCCTTCAAACTCTTTAAAAATCTTTTCGTAAGGTTTATTAAAAATATTAGCAAGAATATTTACTCTTCCTCTATGAGCCATTCCTAATACAAACTCTTCAATTCCCATCTTTGCTCCTTCGGTAACAGCTATATCCAATGCAGGTACCACACTTTCTCCACCTTCTAATGAGAATCTTTTTTGACCTACAAACTTTTTATGCAGGAATTTTTCAAAACCTACTGCTTGATTTAATTTTTTAAGAATAACAGTACGTTTTTCTTTTGAAAATTTAGGTTGATCAATAATTGACTCAAATTTCTTTTTTATCCACTCAATTTTTTCGGGGTCACGAACATATAAATATTCTAAACCTATATGGCCACAATAAGCATTGGATAAATGGTCGATAATAGCTTGTAAAGTAGCAGGACCAATTCCTATTTCTGTTCCGGCCTGAAAAACAATATTCAGGTCGGATTTTTCCAATCCAAAATTTTCAATATCCAGACTAGGTGAATATTTTCTTCTATCAACAACCGGATTTGTTTTGGTAAACAAGTGCCCTCTTTGTCGGTAACCATTAATAAGAGCCATTACCTTAAACTCTTTTAAAAATTCTTGAGGTACGGCACTTCCGGGCTTAATATCATAGTTTATACGGGCAAATTCAAAACCTTCAAAAAATTTCCTCCATCCCTCTTCCATCGAAGCAGGGTTATTTAAATATTGCTGATACAGATCATCAATTGTTTCGGGGGTTGCATTACTCAAATACGAATACTTATCCATCACTACTAGCTTATAAGTTGCACCAAAATTAGGAATAATTCAATGCTTTTGAGATGATTTTCCTTTTATTTTAAAAGTGTATAAGGGCAATGCCCCATTCTACTGTAACTAAGGCCGTCTGCGGGTCCGGTCAAGTTACAGTACGTTGCGGCCGTGCCTTTGGCAGTAATCCTCCCCTTCAACACAAGTTAAGCTAATGTAAAAAGCGGCTTACTTCGCTCCGCCCTTTTTACCTAAGCTTAACTAATGCTTAGGGTTGCGGGTTACTGCTGTCAGTCACTATTGCAAAACGTAACCAGCACCCGGGTTGAGTATAAATACATCATACCCTTTTTGTTTTAAGTCTGATACAGTAGAACTATCTGCTGAATAATGATACGCTGCTGAACAATCCTTTACATAAAACATCCACTCTATATAATCAGGTGTATTAAAAACCACCACAGGTCTTTCTCTTTTTTTCTCCGACTCTTCTTTAATTGTTTTAATTCGGCTTAGCATAATCCTGTTATATTCATTATCGGCTACATGGTTACTATCCAATTGTAAGAAATTGACTGTATTTATTCCTACCCAACCAATAAAAACAAAAACAGGAGTAAGTATCAATATTTTCAGTTTACTTTTTGTCATAGCAAGCTCATTAATACCATACCCAATACTCAATGCAACAGCAGGATAAATAAATAAACAGAAAGCGACCATTTTTGTTTTTACAAACCCAAAAAATATAAGGGGCACTAATATCCACCCAAGTAAAGTAGCCGCCTTCCAAGCATACTGTTTTCTAATTAAAAAAATAATACTCAGTGGAAATAATACATAAAACAAAGGAGTAAAATAATAATTCAAATGATCAACATGAAACCATGGTGAACCACCATGCCCCTCTACAGAATCAAAAATATGCTTTGAGTTATATGCGTACTCAAAAGCAGCTTCCTTCGGAAATTTGCTAAATATATAAATCTGCCAAGGCATAAAAACTGCAACCGAAACCAGCAACATAATTCCAGCTGCTCGTATCTTCCACCATACCCCAATATCCTTTATTGAAATCAAATAAATACCCACTACTCCTACTATAATAAGTCCGGTTAACCACTTAGTAAGTATGGCTAAACCAATAGCAATACCTGCCAGAACAAAAAATAGATAAGATTTT
>CAZUXM010000008.1:68462-71502 GCA_964624635.1 uncultured Candidatus Competibacteraceae bacterium | reverse complement strand
CCTTTTATCCCCCAATAAACCCCTAATGCAATAAATCCCATAAAAGCTATATCCACATGATCACAACAAGTAATTCCGGCTGAAACAGAAATAGGTAATGCTACCAATGAAAATATAAAAGCTGATAACCATCCCACTTGTTTTGAAAACAAGTCTTTGCCAATATTATAGATTAAAAAGATCGTAACTAAACTCATCACTAACGATGGAAACCGGAGCGCCCATTCATTAACACCAAAAATAGCATAACTTAATGTTATCATCCATAAACTCATGGGAGGTTTATGTAACCATACATGGTTGGTTGCCCAATCCTTATAATCATAAGGCAACAATACTTCTTTAAACAAAGTTGGTTTAAAAGGGTTTTCCAACATATTTTTAGCTACTAAGGCATGGAACCTCTCATCCCAGGGCATCAAAAACTGGTGTGACCCCAAGTATATTCTTACAATCGCTGCTGAAAATATAATGAACAATACTCCTAATCCAAACTTTTCTTTTTTATAAAAAAAGAAGGCAAAAAAATACAGCAGAATACACAAACTTATAATCAAATGCCCTTCCTTCATTACACGGATAAATTGAAAAACTTGTACTAAAAGTATAAATAAATTTCAATTACTTGTTGTAACTAAATTTACTACTTTTGAGTATGAAAAAATCTATTGGTATTATACTGCTTATCATTTCAATGGTTCTTTTGGTATTGGGACTCACCTTTCCGTTCATGACCATAAATTTTGATTTCAAAATGAAAGGGTTGTTAGGTCTTTTCAACTCAGGAGCTGCTGAACAGTTTAGTAAAACCTATAGTATTCCTGATGTAATGAGAATATTATTTAAACATGGATATTATTTCGTAGGATCCCTGATTGGATTTTTTGCAGTTATCATCCCTGCAATAAAAACTATACTTACTACAATATTTTTATTCAATCAAAAATCAGGACTTTATAAGTTCATTAACATCATTGGTAAGTTTGCTATGGCTGATATATTTTGCGTTGGGGTACTCATTGCGTTTTTATATACAAAATACAATCAGGGTCTTGACCTTCAAATTAAAGCTGAAATTGAGTCAGGATATTATTTTTTCGCCAGTTATGTGATTATTAATATCATCGCTTTAATTCTTTTAAAACCAGCAAAACAACCACATAACATCCTTTAACACTGAGTTTTAACTACTAATGGTATTTCTACTTACCTTTGTAAGGTTAAAACGTTAAACCTTCAATTTAATTAGTTTATGTATCCAGAAGAAATAGTAAATCCTTGCAGAGAGGAACTTGTAAAAAATGGTTTTGAATCATTAGAAACTGCTGATGCAGTGGAAAATGTGCTCAATAAAAAAGATGAAACAGTATTAGTGGTTGTGAACAGTGTTTGTGGTTGTGCTGCCCGTGGTGCTCGTCCAGGAGTAATTAAATCACTTAGTAATGATCATAAACCAACTAAACTAACTACGGTTTTTGCCGGTGTTGATACTGATGCGGTAAATAAGGCCCGTGAACATTTTCAACCCTATCCGCCATCATCACCTTCTATTGCTTTGTTTAAAAATGGAGAATTGGTTCACTTTATCGAAAGATACCAGATAGAAGGAACTCCATACCATGTACTGGCAGATCATTTAAAAGAAGTATATAACGAGTTCTGTTAATCTTCTACTTTAAAAAGAATAGAGCCTCATCCGTCTCCGACAGATTGAGGCTATTTTTTTGCTTTTACACACCTAAATCCTACATGCTCGTATCCAAGCTGTTTATCGGCATGCATTCGAATTTGATTGGTATACCCTCTACAATAATTATCGGCACATAAAAAAGAACCTCCTTTAATTACCATAACAGTATCATAAATATTAGTTTGTACAAATGATTTTGCAGGCCCTGAATATCTTAAAGAATCGTTCATTTCTATACCTAGTTGAGGCCAATTTTCATGATAATAATCTAAACATCTCTCCCAAACATTTCCTTGTAAATCATAACATCCTGTTGCACCTGCATCGTAATTTCCAATTGGGGCAGTCCCTTTAAATCCGTCATTACCCTTATCTTCAATCGGAAAAATTCCTTCCCAAATATTTTTTTTCATTGGCGGATTTTTTTCATCCAATTGAAAAATATATTCCCATTCTGATTCATAAGGCAATCGCATTCCTATCCATTCACAATATGCACAAGCATCTTCATTAGATACTTGTACTACCGGATGATTGGGTTTGTTTTTAATATCAGAATCGGGTCCTTGCGGATGTTTCCAATCGGCTCCTGTTTTTAATACCCAACCTCCTTTATCTTTTTCATATACCATTCCCTCATTATTTTTTTCAGCAGTAGTAATATAATGAGTAGCTTCTACAAATTTTTCGAAGTTTGCATTTGACACTTCATATTTCATCACTTCTAATTCAGGGATGTGAATAACAAATCCAGTCTCACCATACATATTTACATTTCCTTCGGGCAAATGAATCATTACCAAATCATCCTGAGGGTGATTAAAAGATGATTTGCCACAACTTATGATGGCTATTATGAAAACAAAAAAGCAAGATTTTAAATTCCCCATTGGGTAAGTTTACCATTTACGGTTAATCGATAATCTACTAATCTTGGCCATAATGCCGGAGGTAATGTATTAATCCAAGTATTCAATTGAGTCATCATTTGATTTACCTGTGTTGCTTGTTCAGTGCTTAAGTTTTTGTCTTCAACATTGGATCGTGTAAGATCATACAACTCCACCGTTTTATCCCATGTATTTACAATAAGTTTCCAATTACCCATTCTAATCGCTTTGTTATAATCACTGTACCAATACACCTGTTCATGTACTGTAGAAGTACTTTCTCCTTTTAACCAAGGCATCAATGAAACTCCGTCAATTACCCTGTCACTTGGTTTTTCAATTCCGGCAACATCCAATATAGTTGAATAGAGATCAAACAACATCACAGGTTTTTGTAAAACTGAATGCTGTTTAATTTGTTTTGGATAATATAATAACAACGGTACATTTATTCCACCTT
>CAZUXM010000008.1:53032-68452 GCA_964624635.1 uncultured Candidatus Competibacteraceae bacterium | reverse complement strand
AAAGGTAAACTTACCTCCTATCATAGGTTCATTGGTAACCGTACGTGAATACAAAGCAGCTCCATTATCGCTGGTAAAAATGATCATGGTATTATCCAATAAATTTTCTTTTTCAAGGTGAGCAACCAGATCTCCTACCATTTTATCTAAAGCAATAATCATTGAATAATACACCCGTTTATTATGTTCATTAATAAACGACAACGAATCATAAATATCTTTGGGTGCCTGATAAGGTGTATGTGGCGCTGTAACCGGTAGGTATACAAAAAATGGTTTTGACTTATTATCGCTAATGAAGTTTTTTGCTTCTCTACCAAATGCGTAGGTAAGATATTCCTTTTCGTTTACTAATTCTCCATTTTTTCTAATGGCACATGGCCCCTTCCTACCACCATGCCAAATATGTTTATCTGTAAATTCATTAATTCGGGCATTCACAATATTTTTGTCTTTTGGATTGGCATATAAAGTATATGCTTCTAAACAACCATAGTTATATTCAAATCCAAAGTTTTTTGGTAATAACGGCTCATGATACCCTAAATGCCATTTACCAATCCAAGCTGTTACGTAACCTGAGTGTTGTAAGATTTCGGCAATACTAATTTCACCCGGAGGTAGACCTTGTTTTTTTATTTCCTCTTTGGAAGGATATTTTTGGTAGGGTGCCGGTTCCAAATCAGAAGTATTCATTTTTGAGAAAACCCACCATTCGAATTTTGATTTTGGGTATCGTTGTTGCGGTTGTAATTGATATCCAAAACGCTGTTGATATCTTCCCGTCAACATGCCTGCTCTGCTTGGGCTGCATATAGGTGCGGTAGCATATCCGTTGGTACAAACCGCTCCTTCAATTCCTAATTGATCTATGTTGGGTGTTTTAATAAGTAAGTTCCCGTAAATAGATAAATCATATTTGCCTAAATCATCTGCTACAATTAAAATAATGTTGGGTTTTTTTTCTGAATTTGTAGATAGTTTATTTAAATATTCCTTTTTCCCGTTTATAGAAGTAGAGTCCCATTGCATCTTCCAGATACCCTGAGCAAATAAAATTGAATGAGATAAAATCAGGGTGAAGAGGATTTTTTTAATAACTAATTTCAAATCATTACACGAAGTGCGAATATTTACGAACTTACGAACCGATACTGAGATACGTTCGTAAGTTCGTATTAGTTCGTACTTCGTAGTTCTAATAATCATAGTACAGATTTTGCAATCTCGTTCTTATTCCAAAATAGAAAAATGTAGAAGTGAGATTCTGGATTTCTGAATTTTGGTTTCTGAAAACAAATCCTGCTTCAACTCTAAAACCATAGGCTGGATTAATAATATACGCCGCCTTTATTTCAGCATACGCTATAGAAGTTCTTACACCCTGCCCCACAAAATTTCCATATTCATTGGGGTGATTAATATCTTGTATCTGAGGATTCCCTCCATAATTTACCCCCGCTGTATCTACCCCATGGATGGCATAGGAAAATCTTCCTTCGGCCAGTATTCTTTTATTTTGATAACGTACAAAACCAATTGCTTCCCAAAAATTACCTCCCAGTGGATGTGCTAATGGTTGATTATAATGAACATAATTGCTATTATATTTATAATGCTGATAAGTATATGGACGAACATAATTAAACTCTGCTTGAAAATTGAGATTTTTTATTCCACCCACATTAAAATATTTATAGCCTAATTGAAAACCTTGTTTATTGGCTCTCCATCCCTGTGATGGTTTCCCTAAAATAGCACTTAATAAAAACTCATCCAATACCACCTGCCCGTAAATTTGATGATCATCATGAGGACGAATTTTTGCAGTAAATCCCATAAAAGCATTATCCTGCGAGCCTAACCCATATTCAATGGGGCGATAAAAAATAATTGGATTCAAATAATTAGGATCAAATCCACGCTGATTTCCGCTGGTATCTGTTCCACTCCAAATAATAGATTCAAAAAATCCGAAAGAAACATACCGATTCAAATTCAAATCTAAATAGTGAAAAGTGCCCAACTTTTTATTGTTGATGTTATCTGCATTAAAGCTGGGTGAATTATCCTGAAATTCAGCCCAGATATTTACATATTTAATTTTCCACACCTGAGTGGATATTTTTCCGTAAAAGTAGTTGGGTGAATTATCACTCAATAACAACGAACGGTAACCATCGCCAATATGATGTTTACCATGCCCTAATTCAAAACTTACATATTTACTGGGAGTAAAGTTTACATAGCCGGTGGCATAAGCAAAATCGTAACTGGCCTCTTTAAATTGTTTGGTTCTTCCTTGACTGGGCACCACATGATTTGAATCAATATAAGCCCTTACATAATCAACAAATCCTGCTTGGTTCTCATAGAAATCAGTGTAGAATGAAAACATTTTACCCAGATTTCCTCTTGCGCTAAATCCACGGGTATTAACGTAGGTATTTTCACCGGCACCAAAATTTCTACCGAATTGAAAATTAAAAATTGGATTTAATGTTGCTTGAAAGGGTTTGGTTTTAACGTATAATAAATCTTCTTTAAACAACCTTCTTCCTATAAAACTACGTGCAAAACGGGTATTGTAATTAGGAATTTCTCTTAACGAATCAAGAGATATATGTTCTTTTAATTCGGCTTCCCTGTATCCTTTGAATGAGGTGTGGAAATTCACATCGAGGTTATTTAAATACCCATCTAATTGGTTATATTCAAACTGGTCGAAAAAATACTGGTAATGTTGCGAATATATATTAGTTAGGTATCCCAGACACAAAAGTGTCAGAAAACTCTGGGTCAGGTATTTAGATGCCTTTTTGATCATTCTCAAAGCCGGTTTTACCGGATACCAGCTCTAAATTAGTGTATTTCCTTTAAATCAAGGGTTTATTTGCTATTTTTGCACCCTTAAATGCCCTAAAATAAGCATGAAAGTAATTGATAAAATCAGGTCGCAGAAGGGGAAACCCCTGTTTTCGTTCGAAATATTACCCCCATTAAAGGGTAATGGAATTCAATCTATTTATGATAGTATTGACCCTTTGGTGGAGTTTAACCCATCCTTTATTAACGTTACATATCATAGAGAAGAGTATACCTATAAAAAAAGAGAAAAGGGGTATCTCGAAAAAATCTCCATGAGAAAAAGACCGGGTACAGTAGCCATATGTGCTGCTATATTTAACAAGTATAAAATTGATACAGTACCTCACTTAATCTGTGGTGGGTTTAATAGAGAAGAAACAGAGAATGCATTGATTGATCTTCAGTTTTTAGGCATTGATAATGTTTTAGCTTTAAGAGGAGATCCTATTAAAACCGAAACTCATTTTAATGCTACTGATGGTGGTCATGGTTACGCAGTTGATTTAGTAAAACAAATTGATGGGATGAATAAAGGGGTGTATATGGATGATGAATTAAGAGAAGCTCAACCTACTGATTTTTGTATTGGGGTAGCCGGTTATCCTGAAAAACATTTTGAAGCTCCTAACCAAACAGTAGACATGCATTATTTAAAACAAAAAATTGATGCCGGAGCTGAATACATCGTTACTCAATTATTTTTTGATAATAAAAAGTTTTTCTCGTTTGTAGATAAATGTCGCGAAGCGGGTATTACCGTACCTATTATTCCGGGAATTAAGCCTATTACCAGTATGAAGCATATTAGCTTTATGCCAAAATTTTTCCACGTTGATTTACCTGAAGCATTTACCATGGAGCTACTCAAATGTAAAACGGATGCTGAGGTAAGTGCTGTAGGAGTAGAATGGTGTATTGCACAAAGCAAAGAGTTAATGGAAAACAATGTACCGGGTATACACTATTTTACCATGGGAAAATCTACGGCAACTAAGAAAATTGTCAAGTCTGTATTTTAAAAAAATCAGTAACATCAGGAGATTCCGCCTACGCGGGAATGACGTCAACATATTGTTAGTAGAAAAAGGCTTCGCCTTTTTCTACTAACTTTTTAAATGTCATTCCTGCGCAGGCAGGAATCTCCTCAATTAACACAGGGAATTATTTCAAAAAAAAACGGACCACCTTTCGGCAGTCCGCTTTCTTCGGTTGTGTTAAGGGTATATGTGAAATAGCTTTAGATTAATTACACCTGAGCCAGGAGAACATTCGCTTAATTACAACCTTCTCCGTAGGTTACTTCTTTTACTTTAAAATCTTCACCGTAATCAACCAGTTTGATTTTAAATTTTTCTCCGTAATCAACGGTTCTCCATAATCCCTCATGATCTTCGCCATAGGTTACGTACTTAATTTTTAAATCTTCACCATAAGTAACAAATTTCACTTTATAATCTTCGCCATAATCAACGAATTTTATTTTACCATATACATGGCATCCTTTACCTCCACCATCTGTTTTAAATGATGAAAGACCTAATCCTGTGCCAATAGCAGCTACTACTAACAAGGCTGATACAATTTTTAATCTCATAGGTTGTGTTTTATTAGTTGTACTTTAATTGTGTACTCAATATACGCCTAACCTTTTAAATGGTTCATTGAAATGTACCAATGCCCATAAATTTTGAGTAAAGCAGGGGGTTTTATGATTAAACGATAAGAGGGTGGCTTGCTTTATCATTTTGTTCCCGCAGATTACGCAGATTTTCACAGAATACTTATGCCGGCATTTGCGTTTAGACTCAGCTATTAATTCGCAGATAATATCCGCCTGCGGCGGATACCATTAGCGAAAATCATAGCTATGTCTAAACGTAAGTCGCGACCTAAAAATCTGCTAATCTGCGGGAAACAAAGAATCTATATCTCTACTGTAGAATAATGTTCTTTAATTTCATCCAACACTTCCATTACTTCAGTACCTTGATTAAGGGTAACCAATTTCATTCTCCATTCTTTAAAATGTGAAATTCCACGGAAGTAATTAGCATAATGGGGCCGCATTTCAAAAATACCTTCTACGGGACCTTTCCATTCCAACGATCGTTGTAAATGTTCTTTTACGGCATCCACTCTATCAGCAATAGTAGGAGCAGGTAAATGTTCACCCGTTTTCATAAAATGTTTGATTTCGTTAAACACCCAAGGATAACCAATAGCTGCACGACCTATCATGATTCCATCCACCTTGTATTTATTTTTGTATTCCAATGCTTTTTCGGGTGAAGTAATATCTCCATTACCAAAAATCGGAATTACAATATTGGGATTTGATTTTACTTTTTCAATCATGGTCCAATTGGCCTCCCCTTTATACATTTGAGCCCTGGTTCTGCCATGAATGGATAGTGCCTTAATGCCTACTTCCTGTAAACGTTCGGCCACCTCCATAATATTAATGTTGTTATCATCCCAACCTAACCGGGTTTTTACCGTTACCGGTAAATGGGTTGATTGTACCACTGCTTTGGTTAATCGAACCATTAAATCAACATCTTTTAAAACAGCAGCACCTGCACCTTTACAAACTACTTTTTTAACCGGACATCCAAAATTAATATCTACCAAATCAGGTTGTACAGCATCCACTATTTTTGCACTCATAGCCATGGCTTCTTCGTCGCCACCAAATATCTGGATACCTATAGGTTTTTCGTATTCAAAAATGTCGAGTTTTTTTCTGCTTTTAATAGCATCACGAATCAATCCTTCACTACTAATAAATTCAGTAAACATTAAATCGGCTCCATGTTTTTTGCACAATGCACGAAACGGAGGATCACTTACATCTTCCATAGGTGCAAGTAATAAAGGAAACTCGCCAATTTCTATGTTACCGATTTTTACCATGATAAACGTTCAATATTTTTTCGTAAAAAAGCAGAGACGGACAATGGTCCGTCCTTGCGATATTTTATAAAAATATGATTAGGTATGCTTTATTTTGATTCCAGTTGTTTAAACGCAGTCTTCAACTGGTGTTTTTTATCTTCCAGGTGTTGAATGTCCACTTGCAGTTTATCAATCTTCTCTTGAATCTGTTTTTTCATGGCATCCACATTAGCTCCTTTGCTATGACCAAAAAATCCGATGTTGTTTTCTAACTGAGCAACTTCTTCCTGTAATTTTCTAAGCTTAGTTCCTACAAAACTCCTCTCCTCTTTCAACATTTTTTCGGCTTGAGGATTTTGTAACATTTGTTCTAAACGCATTTTATATTCCAAACGGAATTTTTTGTCTTTGTCAATATTCAACTTACCCATTAAAGCATCCATCGCTTCTTCAAAAGATTTCTCTGTCTTTTGTTTTTGAGCAATAGGCACAAAACCAATTTCATGCCATGCTTTACGTTGATCGTTGATATAAGCTAGATTCTCTTCTAATGTTTCTGCCGGAGTATAGTTATTCACCGCTTCCACTATAGCAAGTTTTTGTGCCAGATTTTCATTTTCTCTATCTCCCTGTCCGGCATTAAACTGATCTTTTGAATTAAAGAAATGATCACAGGCAGCACGAAATCTCCCCCAAATTTCATCCGAACGTTTACGTTCTACCGGACCAATTTTTTTCCAATCACCTTGTAATTTTATCAATTTTTGCGAAGTTCCTTTCCAATCCGTACTATCCTTTAAAGCTTCAGCAGCTTCACATAATTTTACCTTCGCTGTATAATTCTGGGTGAGCTCTTCACGAACATGTTTCAATAAATTATATTTCTGTTTAAAGAAATCCTTACGGGCAGTTTTAAATCTTTCCCAAATACTCTCATTAAACTTTGTTGGTACACGTCCAATTTTTTTCCACTCTTCGTCCAATGCTTTTAATTCCGTTTCTTTTTCTTTCCAATCCGTCATTTTAGCATAGGTTGCGTTGGCCAAGGCTTCAGCTTTTTCACATAAAGCAGTTTTAGCGGTTAAATTTTCATGTCGTTTTTCGTCACGGCCTTTTAAATATTCATCTCTGCGAGAATATACTTTATCAACCGCTGCCTTAAAACGATTCCAAATCTCTTCACTTTTCTCCTTATGTACAGGTCCGGTTTCTCTCCATTCTTTTTGTATAGAGTGTAAACTGGCAATACTGTTTTGTATAGAAGACATCTCAAGTAAACTTTCTACTCTATGTATCAATCCTTCCTTTACCTGTTCATTCTTCTTTAATTCAACTTCAAATAGTTCTTTATTGATTTCTACAAACTCGTAAAATTTATCACTAAAGAATTTATAGTTATTCCACAATTCTGTTGAATGTTGGGCGGGTACCGGTCCGGTTTCTTTCCAACGATTACGTAAAATATTAAATCTTTCAAAAGCTTTTTTAATATCACTTTCGTTAGAGATAAGGTCTTTTAATTCATGAACTATATCACGTTTAGTAAGAAGATTGGTTTGTAATTCCGATTCTTCTTTTCTGCGCATTTCAGTTAGCCTATCTTGATAGTTCTTTAAAGCTTCTTTTACTTTCACCATTTCTGGCGTAAGTGAATATTTAAAATCTTCGGCTTTTTCACCCCCTTCAATAAAGGCATTATAAACCCGATTTCTTTCTTCTTCAAAAATCTCCCTATATCTGTTACGGGCATTGTTAAAGCTTTTTCTAAACTCTTTCAGTTTATTATCAGCCAATACCGTTTTCAGGCGATCATAAATTTTATTCAGATCAGCATTATCAAAATGTTCTTCTTCTTCCAATTCAGCAATAGCAGCTACTACCTCAGCATCTTCATGCGATTCGTTAATATCTACATTCTCTTCCAATCCTGCTAAAGCATCCTGCTCATGCGATGTATTCAATTCCTCTTGTTCCGGCGTATTCATTTCCATGTACCTTATAACGTAAGCTGCAAAGATACATTATTTCCTTATTTTACCACGCCTACAACCAAGGGCTAACTCATTGATTTTCTTAGGCATTTGCATAAACTAATTTTAAGGTACCTACACCTTTAATCCGCAGTACTCCCCACAATGTCAGCCAAATACACCCTCCTGCGGGTATGTTATTGCATAAATCCCCGACGGGGTGTTTAATTGCTACCATTGTATGGCTGTACTTGCTTGTACCATGGGTGCAGGGTACAAAAGTGGTCTTTACCATAAACAAGTGAATTGTTATACATCATGTTTCTTCCCGTTTTTCTTGGTTACATTTGCGGTAATATTTCAACATTACAATTACAACATACCATGCATAAAAAAATTCTGTACAGTTTACTCCTCTCCACTTTTACCCTTACCTCGTATGCTCAATACATTAAACCGGGTAACGAAAAAAAATTAATGACCCACATTAAATTTTTGGCTGATGATAAACAAGAAGGAAGGTTTACAGGATCCAAGGGCGAATTGATTTCAGCCACCTATATTGCAGGAGCCTTTAAAAAAGCCGGAGTAAAACCCGGTAACGGAACTTCATATCTACAGGATTTTGAATTTACCGAAAGTGTAGAGCCTACTGAAAATACCTGGTTAAAAGTAAATGGTGAATTATGGACCGGAGGAACTGATTTTTATCCTATTGATGGCAGTGCAAGTGGTGTAGTAAATGCTGATATTTATTTTGCAGGTTTTGGTATCAAAGCTCCTGAACTTGGATATAATGATTACGAAGGTAAAGGAGAAAGAAAAGGTAAAATATTCGTTATTGAATTAGGAGCGCCTGATGGCAATCATCCACACTCAAAATATGTTGAATATTTAAAACTGGATAAAAAAATTACCATTGCTAAAGAGGAAGGGGCAGCTGCCATTGTTTTTATCAATAAAGGAGATGGTGAAAATGATCCATCAAGTACATTAAATCCAAAAGTTTCTGCGTATGATATGCCTATAGTATTTGTAAAAAGAAATTTTGACTATCCTGAAATTGACGATTTAACCATACAAGTGGAAATTACCCGAAAAAAAGGTACGGGTCATAATGTGGTAGGCTTTATTGATAACGGAGCCCCCAACACCGTGGTAATTGGAGCACATTATGATCATTTAGGTTTTGGCGATTCACATTCATTGTACCGTGGTGAGCCTGCAGTACATAATGGAGCGGATGACAATGCCAGCGGAACATCATTGATGATTGAATTAGCGGCCCTCCTCAAAAAATCAAAATGGAAAAACAATAATTATTTATTTGTAGGTTTTAGTGGCGAAGAATTAGGTTTATATGGTTCCTCATATTTTACCAAAAGCGAACTCATGACCAAATACAACGTAAATTATATGTTGAATATGGATATGGTGGGTCGTTTAGATCCTGCTGATCAGGTATTGATTGTTAATGGAGTAGGTACATCTCCATCATGGAAAGAGACCATGAAAAAAGTAAAATTTGCTACCGGTGACACTACTGTTTACAGAGTAAAAACAACAGAAAGTGGCATCGGACCTTCTGATCAAACTTCTTTTTATTTTAAAGAAATACCGGCCATTCATTTTTTTAGTGGAACCCATAATGATTATCATAAACCGTCAGATGATTGGGATAAAATCAATGTTAACGGAATGAAATTGATTGGTGATTACATGATGAATATCATCCGAGAACTCGATGATGATGGTAAACTAACTTTTACCAAAACCAAGGATAGTGAAGGAGGCAAAGTGTCTGCCTTTAAAGTTACCTTAGGAGTAGTACCTGATTATGCATACGAAGGTGAAGGATTAAAAGTAGATGGAGTAACGGACGGTAAACCAGCTTCTATTGCAGGTATCCTTGCCGGAGACGTAATTATACAAATGGGCGATATTCCTATCAAAGATATTTATGCTTATATGGGAGCCTTGGGTAAATTTAAAAAAGGAGAGACCGTAAAAATCACGCTGTTACGCAATGGTACAGAAAAAGTGGTAGAGGTAAAGTTTTAAACTTTAGATAAATAGATTACATTTATTTCAGCATCAAAAAAGGCAACGCTGCTTTCAAACCTATGGTAAGAGTTTGTGTATTGGGAGTCTCCGGAGTTTTTGGCCCGGTAATATCATTTACCAACACATAAACACCCAAATTAACCGCCGTTTTTTTATCCTTTTTTGGTATGCTAAATACAAAACCACCTCCTAAGTTCCATCTGAATTTCTGATCAAACAGTGACCCTGAACTTCTTAATGTTTGTGCACTAAACACATAGTCCATTGTGCTAAAAAGGTTAAATCCAATTGACCTATCTTTTATTAAAAACATAATATAATCAATACCCATAGTAATAGTTCCTAACTCTTTGAATTCAGCATTTGAATAGGCCTTATTTTTATTAGTATAAATGGATAAAGTATCGACACTATTAGTATCACCTGCTACAGTTTGTCCTATATATGGAACACTTACATCATATTGTTTCAAACTTGAAATATTGTTGGTCCGAGATACTTTTCCGTAAACAGAAAAATAATGGTTTCTCCACCAGTCCCTATCACTTATAGTCATAAAATTGTACCGCAAAATTCCATTAAATCCTGAAAAAACTTTTTCTTCAAAATTCCCTAATGTAGCTGTTGGATCAAAAGTATTATAAAAGGTAGGGGCGTATGCAAAATCCAATCCAATCCAATTATAATATTTTACAATATACTTATCTCTTGCCAATGTTATTTCAGTAGCAGCTTCCCTTTTTTTCTTTTCAAAAATTAATTTAACTTCTTTTTCTAGAATAGTTTCTATTAAGTCAATTTTTGATTTAGAAACAATTAAGTCGTAATCGGATTTAATGATGTCCATCATGTTCTTATTTAATAGCTCGTTAGAAGATACATCATCAAATCCAAACTTCATTATGACTTTATTAATAGTATCAATTTGTTGTCTTCGTATTTCAGTTTCATTTTCTAGTGAAGCCTTAATTTTAGCCTTTGCCAACGCTATAATACTATACACTGAATCCAATTGCAAATCAAATCGGTTGTTGCTTTTAATCACCTCTATTCTGGAGGCACCATTCTCATCCGCATTTATTATACCCGAAGTTCTCAATAAAAAATCTGCACCCACCTTTAGGTTAACATTTCCTACTAAACTTCCTTCTTTAAAAAAATCGATCGTATTATCTGCAATGGCACCTTTAGCATTAAAACGTATAAAACCTATAAACTTTTGAGGATTCTTTTTGCCACAAGTTTTTAGTTTAAACGACATATTGGCCTCTAATTCACCCTTGGTTGGATCAATACTTACGAATCTGTTATAAATACCATTATCTGTTCCACCACTGATTATCTTTACAAAATCTTTTTCAATATAATCCTTATCACCATGCAAATAAACAGTTGGCTTTAAGTAATTGGGATTTATCCAATATGTCGCTGTTAAATTATCTTTATATCCTTCGTTTAACTTAATTTCCCTATTTAAGGTAGTAACAATACTATCAAGTTGCTTACGTGAAATATTAGGCATTATATTCTTTATTTCAGTGGTATCTTTCTTAATAAATGTATTATTTTCAATATTCTTATATTCATAGAATATATTATCTGGGTCGCTCGATGGGAAATTTTGCGAATAACTAGCATGCATAGATGCCATAAATAATAATAAATAAATTATTTTTTTCATGATATGGTTGGTTTATTATGTTCTCTCTTTCCTCTACCCTACACAATTCACCTCTTCTCCACCCAACCAATCTAAATAATGGTTATGGTCGTGTTGCTGACCTGCTTGTGCAAACCATTGTTCAATCAATGGGTCGTTAGGGTTAATAGGATATTGTTGTTTAGCAGTATTGAGTTCAATTGTACCTCTTAATTGGTTCACCGGTTCGTATACTGATTTATAATATACTTCTGTACCAATAATAGCAGCATCTATCATATCAAAAGCATCTGCCAGGGTTACCTGCCTGTTATCTATTTCAATGGAGATATTGCTTGCCAGTGGAGTAGGCGGTGCATATAACAGTCCAAGATCAGCAATTTCACAAGCAGAGAAAGTAACAATATCTATTACATTATAATATCTCCAGCTATTGGTAAAAGCTCCTGTAAATTCATCTACAAATGCCTGGTTCCAACTGGTAGGTGCTGCAAAACTCAAGACGGAAAAAATGCCGGGTTTGGAGATCCCGTCTTGCTGCATCCGGTATTGTAACCATTGTGCATATACCGTGCATAAATTCCCACCTAAACTATGCCCCGTAACACATAAGAAATGATTGTTCGGGAAGGCATATTTTTGTAAAAAGCTATAAATACTTTCCCCATTTTCATCATACAATTCATTCAATGCATCCAATCCGTTAGATGACCCTTTGGAGATCATAGGATTTGCTTCGGGAGTATTGGTATATGTCCATGGTACCTGCTCAAAAATATTAAAGTCTTCTTTGAACCAATTATCAAACGAGGCCCATGAAAATTCTAAAATAGAACCACGGATAGCAATGACATATTGTACTCCGTTAAAAGCAATCAATGCATAGTTACCATCTACTTCATTAACCGGTTGCCATACCAATTCCCAATCGGGAAAATAATGATTAAAAGTAGTTTGTACACTTCCCGGCCCATTCACTGAGCAATACGTAATAGAAGCCAATTGCATGGCAATGGTATCGCCAATGGCTCGGTTATTATTGGTAGTAGCGGCCTCTGTATTAGAGCCGATAACAATTGATGATGCCATATAAACCCGGTGGTTAAAGGTGAATAATTAGTATTGTATAAATGTTCATTATTCTCCCACCAATAACAAACGGATTTTTACGGAAGGTATCCGTAAAAAAACGGAGGGGAAAGCTTAATATAATAAACTATACATAAATCCAATAATTTGAACAATACTATGATATAGTACAAAAAAGAATAAAGTAAACGCGAAAAAAATTGTAATATTGAATTTATATAAAGCATCCTAATGAAAGATAAAGCATCCTATCATAAAACAGCTCTAATATGCTATTCAATAATAGTTTTTCTGCTATTAGTCGTATTTCTTCCTATTTGCAGAAAAAACCCTAGCCTTTTTGATAACAGTCCGCTATGGATTGTATGGCTTTTGCGTGTTGTATTTTTCCTAATATTAATTCTCTATATGTGGATAGGCGCAAGAGGGTTTAGTGAGTTGGGGCCAAATGAGGTCGGGCTTATTCTCCAATTTGGCAAACCAATGTGTCAGGTTGAATCTGGATTTATTTGGCTTCCTGCTCCTAATATTTGGTCTTTGCAACGTGAGACAAAGTTAGATATTGAAGAGCAATTTCCAGAAAATGAAAAACACACTAATTCACCCACACCACCAATACTCATAACTCATGGAGCATCAAAAACCCTAAGCAATGATCCTTTGGACAATCGTTTAACTACAACTGTTAGTATTGTTTGTAGATATAAAATAGTTGACCTTAAAGCATTCGTTTCAACAATAGGAAATAAAGACCAATTACGTCGGCAAATAAAAGATATTGTTATTACAACTACTCAAGTTGAATGTGCTAAAGATACAGTGGGCAAAAATTTAAATAGAATACCAGAGATAAATTCAAAGCTCAAATTGGCAGTAACTGATTTAACTCAAACATGGGGGATAGAGGTCATAACAGTTCTATTGCAAAATATCGACCTAGGAGGATCAATAAATGAAGCATTAAGAAATGTTCCAATATCTCAGATTAATATTGAGATTAATAAGAATAATGCTCAAAAAATATTTTATGATGGGTTAGCACAAGCTGAAGTGCATAAGGCATTCCAATACGCTAAAGCAGAGGGGTATAAAATTATTGCTGAGAAATTAAATATTCCAGAGCCCGTTGTAATTTTTCAAATAGATACTTTGGCCAATATATGGAGAAATAATAATGCCGATTTAAACTTATTTGGAGGAGGAATGTCTGATGTATTTAAAATGATTACCTCATTTGCCAAATTGGGCAATGATAATAAACCAAGTTAAGCTTTCTCACTAACCACCTGGCAGCAATTTTTATAAGAAAATAGTCATTCTTTGTGTTGTGCGGCGTTTTTCTTACCTACAACTGTTTTTGGGGTTTTTGCCATTTGTCACTATACGTCGGTTTCGCATTATAGTATGTAGGATCTTGAACTTTTGAAGCAAAGAAGTTTATGAATAAAGCAACAAAAACAAGAAACAGAATTATTTGAGAAATTACCAAATATTGCCCAAAGGCATTTATCGTAACTATGTCACCGTACCCTACTGTAGCCGAAGTTACAAAGCTGAAGTAAACAGTTTGAATGTCGGTTGTAAGTTTTTCTTTAAAGAAATTTGGAATTGTCAAGTTGCAATAAGAATAAATAATCGCATAATTAAGGCAAACTTCAATGTAATTAATAAACAGTGTTGTCAATGAACGTCTATAAGAAATTGGTTTTGCAAACTCGTTAGATAAAAAAATCAAAGACGCTAAATACAAAATTGTTTCGACAGCCATAATACCTGAAAATATAGCTACAGCTAAATAGGCTGTGAAGTCTAGCTTAAAAAATAAAATTGGCAATATTAGTTTTAGCAAAACGTAAAGTTCGACTCCTAACTTTCTTCCAAGAAGCCCAAATTTACCAAAGAAAGCTCTGAGATAGAGTCCAGGAAAAGCAAATAGAGATAGTGCTAGTATCAATCGAATGATACGTTCTAAACCAAAGTCATTATAGTATTCATTCGTCCAAATACGTTTAACATTTAACCATTGGTTTTGAAATGCAGGTCGCAGCCTGTTTATTGGTTGAGAATGCTTCTGCCCTAGTAATAGTATTCTTATGAATCTTTTAATATTTTTCAGCATAGTTATATTTTAGTTACTTATAAAAAATGTGGATTAGTATAGTAGTAGATTTCATTTTTTTGACAAAATGAATAGCATAAAAGTCTATATACTCTAATCAATGACCTGATCAATACCATTTATCGAATAACTTTTAACTTCAGTTACATAATAACGCATAATTTTTATTCTGCCTGAGTCATCAATTTTCCTTGAATGATTTAATATTACTTTTAGTTTCACTTTATTATTATGTGTAATGTCCCCCTGAAATACATGCCGTTTAAAACTTTCATCCTGCATTTCAAAGTCAATAATTTGCCCTTTAAGAAACCCTTTCCATTTAAACCGCCCTTGTTTTAAAGCTGAAGATATTAAGTCAATTTCTTCAGCTTGTCCAGTAATATCTGGAATATTTTCATCAAACAAAATAAATTGTTCAAAATCACCAAGCTGTAATACAGTTGGGTCTGATAAAGAATATAAATTAAACAATTTGTTTATAGAAATCTTATTTATTCTTTTGTAAAGTGTAATTTTTTTGAAAAAATTTGAGCGTCTCCAAATAATTTTATAATTCTTAACAAGAAAAGCAATAATTCTTTTTAGTATATTTTCGTCAATATTTTCAATGTTATGAATCCCAAGTTTCTTTAATTCTTCTCGCTTAATTTGATTGTCTAATTCTAAATTTTCTATTTGCAATTTTGTTAGCTTTCTATTTTGAACAGGAACTCTTGACATTATTAGTGTCAATACTGACACCAAAAGTGTAA
>CAZUXM010000008.1:47526-53009 GCA_964624635.1 uncultured Candidatus Competibacteraceae bacterium | reverse complement strand
TGTTTTCTCCAATAAATTCCCAAACTTCAACAAACCCTCCATTTTGTGGTGGTTTTGCATCAACAAGAATTTTTATTTGTAAATCTTGACTTGCTTCCTCAAATAAATTCAATAATTCCTTTTCACATTCATTTCTTACAACTGCATCAAAGCCGTGTGAATTATCTGAAAAATAATAATGCAGTTCTAATTGATTATAATGGTCGTTCATTTTTAAAATTCCGTCTTTTATTCCTTCTCTAACTTTGTCATTAAACTAGGCACTAATGTTTCGCTAAAACCTGCAAGAAAAGAAAATAAAATATAACCAATCAAGGGGTTATCCATATCATTACAAGTAGCAAAAACTACATTAGATTTAATAGCGAAATAAATGATAGTTGATGCTAAAATTGCAATTACTATCCTTTCTGCTCCATAAACTATATATAAATATTTATTTACATCCTTGTCACATACAACTTTCTTGAGACTGTATGACAAAGAAAAGAAACCACCAATACTCCCTGCTGTTGAAACAAAGATTAAGTTTCTAATGTGGATATAGTCCCTAAAACAATTGTGATAGTATATCAAGACCGCAATGGTTATAAAAATAAGGGTCACCATTAAAGAACTAAATAAAAGCCGTAATCGATTTGCAAATTGCTCATTATATTCAATACTTATTGCACTTTTTAATTTATCAAATTGAGTATTGGCTTCTTCTGGCTTTTCTATTAATCCATGTGCAAGTATTTGGGCAATGACTGTTTTTATAGTCGATTTATCAACAACCTTATACAATAGCCCTTTAATTTCAACAAATTTTACTCTTATTGAATTGTAGCGTTTTACAACTCCTGAGTCATCAAGTTCTGTTATATTATCTATATAAACTTTAATACTTTCAACCAAATCACTGGTTTCAATTTCATAGATGACATATTCATCACCTCTTGCAAAAATTTTGGTAATATGATAGCCATTGATATCTGTTCCACCAACTATATAAAGAGACATTCTTTTTTGTTGGGCTTTTTTATATTCGGCTTTTTTATCAGCTATAGTTTTTTCTTCGTCTTCCATAAAATATCATACTTTATCCTCAATAACACCATCCACATTCCTCTCTTCCCAACTTAATCGCTTCTTTTTTATCTACACTTAAAATTTCTGCTTTACAATTATTGAGCCCCCTGCAATTTTCTTCTGCATGGTATTTAGTAGCTCCTTTACTATTACAGATATACACCGTCTCTTTACTTTGTATAGTGGGTATTACATCAGAAGTATTTGAGAGGTTTGTTTGTTGGAAAAATATTCCGGTAAACAACAGAATAAAAACAAGACCTGTTTTCATGTTGATCAGTTTAGGTTGGTTGGTAGTTACAAAATGCTTGCAGGCTTACACCCACAAGCATTCGTTTTATTTGATGTAAATTGGTTACTGTAAAAATGAAGTTTTGTAAATTGTATAACAAGAGGGTTTTATACAATTTGCATCCGTGTTTTTACGGATGGTTCTACCTAAGATTGGGTAGAAGCTTGAGGAAGTAGGGCTTAGTAGGCTTTTTACATGGAACCTAAATGTCTATAAAAGCTTATATTCATGAGCAATGGAGATAAGTTCCGCCAGGTTTTTGGCGCCTAACTTTTTCATCAATTTATTCTTGTGTGATTCGGCAGTTCGGCTACTCAACCCTAGTTCATTCCCAATTTCTTTTAACGATAAACCCATCGTGATTAGTTTCAGTACTTGTTTTTCACGAACTGTTACCTCCTTTTCAAACCACTTGGTTTGTTCAACAGATGCCGCTGACGGGTTGGGAATGACTTTATGCATGGCAACATTATTAGCAGCATCAGGTGATATATACGGTTGCCCCGTTAGCACTTTCTCGAACATATCATCTAACAATTCAAAAGAAATGATTTTGGTAAGATAGGCCGAAGCCCCCATTTTCATCATCCTCTCTACGGTAAGTGCATCATCATAAAAACTAAGAATCACAATTTTAATAGATGGATATTCTTTCAAAATGTCAGCGGTTGTTTCTGCTCCATGTCCACCCGGCATATGCAGATCCATAAATATCAGGTCAGGCATTTCCATCTCAATTAACTTAATCAACTCTTTACCATTGGAGGCCTCACCTCTATACTTAATAAATGGATAACTGTTTAAATAGGTTTTAAGCCCATGACGAAAAATAGTATGATCATCTGCTATGAGCACTTTCACAGAAGATGTAGTGATATTTAATAAACGTGCTTTTTTAGGGTTAGTGGCGGTTGACATATGGTATATAGAAATGGCTGGCAAATATAAAAGTAAGAACTTTGCTACCAACTGTAACTATCACTCTTTTAAATTAATATTAAAACCCCAACTATTTAAAGACACTGTCTATTACCTGTTAAAATATAAAATGAAAGATGAGTTTATTCCCCAAAAATCACTTTTATGAATCAAAAGGCATGTATGCCTACATGGGTCTTGGGTAAATTTTAAAAAGACGATACTATAAAAATCAAGCTAATACGCAATGGTGAGGCGAAGGAGTGAGAAACTTTGGCTTTGGTTAAGTGCCTGCTACAGGTTCGATTTTGAGTGGTAATACGAAAATAATAAAGTTTTTAATTATATTTGATATACCAAAAACTTATGCGTTATGAGCCATCTAAAACTCATTACACTTATTCCGTTGCAGGCAAATACCAATGCTGAGCAAAATATTACCTTTTTAGACTCTACTATTCTAATTCCTGCTATTTGTGGAATTGTATTAGTTGTAATGGTTGCAGGCATAGCTGTTGCCGTACAAAAACACAAAAGGTATTAATCAATATAAAAAATGATTGTAAGGATACCTTTCTTTATGAATGGTGGCTATCCTATCGTATAATTTATCTCTGAATTCACTGATATTTATTTTTTCACCTGCCGAAATAAAAATACAATCATTATTCAAGGTACTCATCCAACTATTTTCCAATTCTTCCAAGGTCATGCGTTGTTGTTTGCCTGTAAGGTCAAACTCATCTATCTCTGGATTTTTATAATTATCAATTTTATTAAATACGGTAATAGTGGGTTTATCCGCAGCACCAATTTCTGCCAGGGTTTTATTTACTACATGGTATTGTTCTTCAAATTGCGGATGCGAAATATCAATTACATGTAATAATAAATCCGATTCCCGTACTTCATCTAAAGTTGATTTAAAAGATTCAACCAATTGGGTAGGAAGTTTTCTAATAAAACCTACCGTATCTGATAATAAAAAAGGCAAATTATGAATCACTACTTTACGTACAGTAGTATCAAGCGTAGCAAACAATTTATTTTCAGCAAAAACTTCACTTTTACTAATAATGTTCATGATGGTGGATTTACCCACATTCGTATATCCTACCAATGCGACTCTAACAAACTCCCCTCTGTTCTTCCTTTGGGTAATCATTTGTTTATCTATCTCTTTTAATTTGGTTTTTAAAAGCGATATCTTTTCACGAACAATACGACCATCTGTTTCAATTTCTTTTTCTCCACTACCGCCACGGGTACCGGTACCTCCTCGTTGCCGTTCGAGGTGGGTCCACATTCCTTTTAAACGCGGTAACATATATTGATAATAGGCTAAATCTACCTGAGTTTTTGCATGGGCAGTTCTTGCACGTTGAGCAAATATGTCGAGGATAAGATTGGTTCTATCCAGAATCAACACTTTTTTATTGTTTTGATCAGGATTAAAAATACGATCGATGTTACGTAATTGTGATGGGGATAATTCGTCATCAAATATGACCAATTCAATTTCATGCTCTCTAACCCACTCTTCAATCTCCGTTAATTTTCCTGAACCAATAAAAGTTCCCGGCAATGGTTTATCTAATTTTTGAGAATATCGTTTCACTGATCTGATACCGGCTGTTTCGGCTAAAAACGCCAATTCATCCAGGTATTCTTCCAGCTTTTCTTCTGTTTGATGTTGATAGATGATTCCTACCAATACAGCTCGTAATTCTTTAACCTCTAATTTTTTGTTCTTTTCGATCATATTTAGGGTACAAAGGTAATGATTTTAACCACAGAGGATATGAGGTATACACAGAGGACGCGGAGGAAAACGCTGAGCCCTCTGTGATTTTTTTTCTCTGTGATCTCTGTGGCTATTTCTTATTTCAACGTAAACGTATATTCTGCTACCGCTTTAATTTCTTCCTGAGATAATTGGGTTTTAAATGCCGGCATGGTTTTTTTTCCATTCGAAATCAACTCTTCTCTTTCTTGTTGGGTTAAGGTAGAAGCAGATATTTTTTTAGCGCCCCCCACCCCTAAATTCCCATCACCCCCGTGACAAGCGGTACACTTTTGTGTGTATAATTCCTCTCCTGAATATACTTTTTTGTTTTGATCGGACCCCGATTTTGTTTCAGTGTTATTAGATGGTTTTTTGTCAAACGGAGATTTTTCTCCATTGCTACAAGCTACTAATAAGGATATTATTCCTACTAATAAAAAAATAATCAATCTGTTTTTCATATGCTTAAAACCAACCGTAACCTGCCATTCTAAATGGCCATGGTATAGATACCATAATAAGAATAAAACCAATTAAATAAAATATAAAAGTCTTTTTATGTTTAAGAACATCTGTTGCAGCTCTCTTAGCTGTTGAATAACCAATGGTAATGAATATAATGGCAATCAACATTAGAAAAGTATGTTCAACCAAAATAAATCTCAAAGCAGGCGTTTTCATTGTTGTTCCCATATCACTAAATAGTTTAGTGTAATCTTTGGTTACAAATAATATTAAACCTACTACCAATTGAAGATGAGTAAATATCAAAGCCATTAAATAGGTCATTTTATCACCTTTGGTAAAAGGTTTGTTACCTCTCCATTTAGCTAATGAAATTAAAATAGAAGCTACCAAAAATACCAATATCAGGTATCGTAATGATGAGTGTATATGTTCCATATGCTTGTATATATTATGGGTGTAAAGATACCAATTATATCAAATTACAAACCACTTCTCTGTAGTATGCAGCAGCAATAGGCAGTAGGCAGCAAATCCGGCCTACTGCCTACTACTACTGCATACTCTTCCCCACTGCTGTATACTATAAAAATGATACATTTGTATATATGAGACTAAACATCAAAAACCGTTGGATATGGATAGTGATGGCGGTATGTACGTTGCCAATAAATGCACAAACCAACCCCAACACGGGTATTAAAGACGATAAACATTATACCATTGCTTTTACCCATGCCATTATCCATATTAATTCAACTACCACCATCAACAATGGAACATTGGTTATTAAAGATGAAAAAATTGTGGATTGTGGTGAAAAAATTACTATCCCAAAAGATGCAAAACAAATTGACTGCATCGGTAAACATATTTATCCTTCCTTTATTGAAGTTTGGAATAATTATGGACTAAAGGACCATGAAAAAGACATCCACTTAAATGACGATG
>CAZUXM010000008.1:44933-47473 GCA_964624635.1 uncultured Candidatus Competibacteraceae bacterium | reverse complement strand
TTTTGCTTACCAACACTATTCACATGCCAAAGACAATGCTGATAAACTAAGAAAATATGGAATAGGTACCGTATTAACGCATCGCATGGACGGTATTTTTAGAGGTACCGGTGCATTGGTAACTCTGGCTGACAGAAAAGACAATAAAAATTTACTCATTGAAAATGCCGCCTTCATCATGTCGTTGGATAAAGGAAGTTCTACCAACGAATATCCTACTTCATTAACAGGTACTATAGCTTTAATTCGTCAGTTTTTATATGATGCACAGTGGCATGCTGCCATGGTTGGTAAAGCAGAAAAAAATATTTCTATTGAAGCTTTTAACAGCATAAAAAATCTTCCTATACTTTTTGATATCAAAAACAGAAGCGACATTATTAGAATGGAAAAAATTGCCAAAGAATTTGGGTTGAGTTTTCATTACATGGGCTGTGGCGATGAATTTGATAGAATTCCACAGTTAAAAAACCTCACCAGCAGCATTACTGTACCCTTACAATTTCCCAAACCCTATATATTAAACGATCCTTATGATGCTGATCAGGTGAGCTTAGAAGATTTGTACAAATGGGATATAGCTCCTGCCAATTTAAAATTGCTGGATAGCAACAACATCTCATACAATATTACTACTGCCAGTGATGATGGTAGCTCCGCTGATTTTTTTAAATCATTAAAAAAATCCATACAATACGGATTAAAAAAAGAAAAAGCATTGTATGCTTTAACCGAAGGTCCGGCCAAAATGTTGAAGGCAGATGCTATGATAGGAACCTTGGAAAAAGGTAAACTCGCCAATTTTATTATTACCAATGAAGAATTAGGGAATGATGGTTTTACGCTATTAGAAAACTGGGTGCAAGGATATCAATACATGATTGATAAAAATGCTGAGGCCATAGACCTTCGTGGTAACTATACCATACAAACCGGATATGAACCTATGAACGGAAAATCGATGGTAATTAATGGAAAAATGAATTTCCCTGCAGCTAATTATGTCATTAACGACACTACCAAAATTGCCATAGAACTCACTACCGAGAAAAATTTTATTACAGCCAGTTTTAATTCAAAAGATATGGGAGGTTTTGTAAGAATATCAGCCCAAATTGAAAAAACCAACAACTGGAAAGGGATAGTTGAAAATCCTAAAGGAGAAAAATATTCTTTTAATGCAACCCATAGTGCTATCACCATTGAAGACGAAAAGAAAAAAGACAAACCTACGGTTAGTTATAGCGAAGTACGATACCCCAACAAAGCTTTCGGATGGAAGTGGGCTGATTTAAAATCAGAAGAAAATAAAACGTATTTGATAAAAAATACCACAGTTTGGACCAATGAAAAAGAGGGGATTCTTACCAATACGGATGTGATTACTGAAGGTGGAAAAATTAAAAAGGTGGGTAAAAATTTATCATGTACCTCCTGTACAACTATAGACGGTTCAGGCATGCACCTTACATCCGGTATCATTGATGAACATTCGCATATTGCCATGACGCGTGGTGTTAACGAAGCCGGACAAAGCAGCACCGCCGAAGTACGTATGGCAGATGTACTGAATGCAGATGATATAAATATTTACAGGCAATTATCGGGTGGGGTTACCATTGCTCAATTATTACATGGGTCTGCTAACGCTATTGGAGGTCAATCAGCTATTATAAAATTACGTTGGGGTCGTACTGAAGATGAATTAGTATTTAAAGAAGCACCGGGATTCATAAAATTTGCCTTGGGTGAAAACGTAAAACAATCTAATTGGGGAGAAAAAAATATATATCGTTATCCACAAACACGTATGGGGGTGGAGCAGTTTTATTTTGAAATGTTTAACAGAGCCAAAGAATATGCTTTACTCAAAAAAAATTCAAAGGAGCCTGTAAGGAAAGATTTGGAGTTGGAAATTTTGAATGAAATTTTAGAAGGAAAAAGATATATTACCTGTCATTCGTATGTACAATCAGAAATTAATATGTTGTTACATGTGGCCGATAGTATGGGCATTAAAGTAAATACATTTACACATATACTAGAAGGATATAAAGTGGCGGATAAAATGAAAGCACATGGAGCCAACGCTTCTACTTTTTCTGATTGGTGGGCCTATAAAATGGAAGTACAAGATGCCATACCTTATAATGCAGCTATCTTAAATAAAGTGGGGGTAAATACAAGTATCAATAGTGATGATGCAGAAATGGCCCGAAGACTAAATCACGAAGCAGCCAAAGCGGTAAAATATGGAAACCTGAGTGAAGAGGAGGCATGGAAACTATGCACATTGAATCCTGCCAAAATGTTACATATTGATAATAAAGTAGGTTCTATTAAAGAAGGAAAAGATGCTGATTTAGTATTGTGGACTGACAATCCACTAAGTATTTATGCTCGTGTGAAGTTTACTATGATTGATGGAATGATTTATTATAGTGAAGAAAGAGATGCACAATTACAAAAATACAACCAGGATGAAAAAAACCGATTGGTACAAAAAATGATGCAGGCAATTAAAGATGGTGAAGAAGGAG
>CAZUXM010000008.1:38444-44923 GCA_964624635.1 uncultured Candidatus Competibacteraceae bacterium | reverse complement strand
CATTAGCTCGTAAACAATATTTTTTATTTGAATGTGAAACGATGGACAACCATGATTACGAAATCATACAAATAACTGAATAACCATGAAAAAAATATTGATATATCTCATAGCTTCAGTTATTACACTGAATTTGGCGGCACAAAAACCGGTGCCCGGAGCTGTACAAAATAAAAGTATACGCATTTACAATGTAAAAATACATGTAGGTAATGGCAGTGTTATTGACAATGGAGAAGTAGTTTTTGCCTTTGGGAAAATTATTGCGGTTTCTCCATCAGGGGCCAGCGAAGGTAAAGTTACCTATGAAGTAAATATTGATGGAGAAGGAAAACATGTATATCCCGGATTTATTTTAACCAACAGTACCATTGGGTTAAGAGAAGTGGATGCCGTAAGGGCCACCTTAGATTATGATGAATCGGGTGACATTACTCCTGAGGTAAGAGCCATTACTACGTATAATACCGATTCAAAAATAATACCTACCATTCGTTTTAACGGAGTATTGATTGCACAATCTACTCCACGTGGGGGGCTTATTTCAGGTCAATCTTCCATAGTACAATTAGATGCCTGGAACTGGGAAGATGCATCTATTCAACCTGAAGATGGTTTACATGTAAACTGGCCCAACAGGAACAGAACTATACATGCCAATCAAAAAGACATGGATGAGTATAGTTTAAAAAAAGAAAGAATGGCGCAGGTAAACAAAATCAAAGACATGTTTGAACGTTCTTTATCCTACGCAAACGAAACTACCCATGCTGAATACAATGGAAAATGTGAAGCGATGAAAGGATTATTTACCGGAAATAAAATCTTGTACATCCATGTAAATACAGAAAAAGACATCATGGAATCAGTTACCTGGTTTGAATCCATTGGTATAAAAAAAATAGTATTGGTAGGAGGATATGAAGCGTACAAAATTTCGGATTTCATTAAACAACACAATCTCTCTATTATACTCGATCGTATGCATGCATTACCACATAGTGATGATGATGATGTAAAACTTCCTTATAAAATGCCTAAACTATTATGGGATGCAGGCATTAATTTTACTTTTAGTCATACCGGCGAAATGGAAGTAATGGGTAGCCGAAATATTCCATTTAATGCAGGTACTGCAGTGGCATACGGATTAGAAAAAGAACAAGCGGTACAAGTACTCACTTTAAATGCAGCCAAAATTTTAGGTATTGACAACCAATTAGGAAGTATTGAAGTAGGCAAAGATGCTACGTTTTTTATTTGTGATGGAGATGCGTTGGATATGAAAACCAATCAACTGGCATTGGCATATATTAATGGCAGACAAATTGAGTTAGAAAATTCTCAATACTATCTATATAAAATGTATATGGATAAATATGGATTGAAGATGAAGTAGTGTTGATGTCAAATTTTCCGTCAGAGTGTTCAAAACTTCGTTTTTCATTTATAAACAGGATGTAAACCATTCGATTTTTTCTAACACTTTGAATAAGATGAAATTAGTGTTATATTAGTTACTG
This sequence comes from uncultured Candidatus Competibacteraceae bacterium, assembly GCA_964624635.1. Classification (GTDB taxonomy): domain Bacteria; phylum Bacteroidota; class Bacteroidia; order CAIKAF01; family CAIKAF01; genus JANWKQ01. The sequence continues at coordinate 43,400 of CAZUXM010000008.1, read as the reverse complement.
CAATCCGGTAGTTAGAGCCAAGCACTTTTGGACATAAGCAGATAATCTTAGGTTCAGAACTTCTCAAGAAAAACAAAATACATTGCAAACACGCAAAATGATGTTACAAAAGAACTTCAAAATAACCCTTAGTAAGTATTTAGTTATTTGTCTTTTATTATTTGGAACTATTTCTTGTTCAAGTAAAGAAGACAAATATAAAATAACTATTTATCCATCAGATTGGTGTTTTTCCGATAAAGAAAATAATGTTGAATTTTTAGAACTATCAACTGATCAAGGACATTTAAAAATATTTCCTTGTATTAAAGAAAGACTTGACACGGTGAAATTAGATTCAGTAGAAAAGAATGGGCGACTATTATGTTGGATTTATATGCATAAACCAAATAAATCGTTAAATCAGAAGGTCGGTAGGTTATATAATTTTTGGTTTGAACCAGAATATTGGACTATGGATTCGGTAAATATTATTGCTGATATTGTTAGACGTTAAGCCAAATGGATGCATTAAAAGGATACCTAAAGGGATAAATACCTTTGGGTTCTATTGTGATGAGAAACTGAACGGACAAATCTAGGACAAGATGATGATTTGCTGTTTAGCGGAATTCAAACAACAAAATAAGAAATCGATCTAATTTTGACAATTACAGGTATAATTGAAGATTTGTGTGCCAGGCTCTAACTACGCATCTTACCCCATTACCGTATCCTTCATAATAATTAATTTTCAGGAAGTTAAACCGCTTAGCCGTATGTATAAAAAATATACGGCTTGCTATCATTAGGGTTAATTTTAAAGTTCCTATATTTATAAAACGGTAACGGGGTAAATGCGTTATCCGTTAGGTAACACTGCTTTTTTGACAATGATCGGTTAAATAATTATGATTAGCATATTTGAAAGAGATAAAACTGTTGAATATTGAAAAGTTGAAACCTTCTGGACAATTTCCCGTTATGAATTGATTTAAAATGATTTATTTGATAATAATTGTTGGACTCGTTGGGCTAGTGATGCTTATTTTTGGTACTAAGCTATTATTGCAACTTGACCGTGGCAGAACAATATCAAACCTTGAACTACGCCAAACTATTAATGAAGTTGATTTTGAAAAAAAAGGACGATATTCGATATGTGTAGTTGGAGGTTATGCAAATAACACTGGTGATTTCAGAGTTGTTATTTTAAACAACGGCAAACAAATTTCGCTGAATCACAATCCAGTACAGCTTTCATTCCCGAAAAACGGGGTTTTAATAAGTGAGTTTTGCAGCTTTGAGATTACAAGTCCAGGTAAGCATGTTATCCAATTTGAGAATATTCATGATTTAGAAGTTAAATCTTCTAGACTGATCTCTAACAAATTTCTTCAGTCTGAACAAAGTACCTCCACGATTAACTTACTTGTTCGCGAAACCCAACCGGGAATAAAAGTGCTTGGTGGAATTCTTCTAATGGTGCTTGGTGGAATGCTCACCTTTGGTGGAATTATTTTTTTAATGGATTACAAGACATTCTTTGACCTTTGACAATTTACAATTCAATGGCGGCAATAAATTCCATTAATCTGGTTTGATATACCTCGGCTTTGCATGACAGGTATCGGTTAGGTGCAGCGTTACCTAACTACATGTAGCCAAAAGCCTCCAAATCAAAAATCCTAGTATTTTAAATTAAAGCAATATAAATAGCCCCATTTTTGCGCTACTTTACCAATCTAAATTCCACCCTTCTGTTTTTCGATTTAGCTTCTTCATCATTACCTGATACCAACGGACGTGTATTACCGTAACCTGTTACTTTTAATATACGTTTAGCTTCAAAACCTTTTGACAGTAGATAATTTTTTACCGCTTCTGCCCTCTGCTGAGATAACATTAAGTTATATTCAGCCGAGCCGGATTGATCCGTATGTCCCTCGATTTCAATTTTAATGGTAGGTTGTGAATTTAAATACGCAATGGCATTGTCTAATTCTTCCAATGATTCTGTTTTAATTACTGATTCATTATAATCAAAATAAACATGCTCCAGAATAATTACATTAGAAATAACTACTTTAATTTTTTCTAATGAAATATTTTGTTCTGCATCTTTCAAATTTTCATTGGTAAAAGGAGCTGAATAATTGATATACCCTTCCGAACTTACATTAAGTGTATATGTTTGATCGTTTTGTAACTCGGGTACATTTAATGAGAAATTTTGTCCCTGACTTACTTTTGCCGTATACATAACTATATGGGTAGTGTTGTCTACTACTTCGATGGTAGCATCAATAGATTGTTTTGAATCTTTGTCTTTTACTGAACCTTGCAGGTTCATCATTTTTATTTCCTGCCCTTGATTTTTGTTCTTTTTATTTTTCTTTTTATCAAATGCTTTGATGGCATAAATATCCTGCATTCCGTAGCCTCCTTCTTTTACGGATGATAAATACGCCGTTTTACCATCGGAACTCAAAATAAAAAATACATCATCATCGGGTGAATTGGTAGGATATCCCATATTTAACGGTTGGGTCCATTTTCCATCTTCAAAGCTGGTCTCAAAAATATCAAACCCTCCCATAGTATTATGTCCACGGCTGGAGAAATAAATGGTTTTACCGTCAGGATGAATAAATACTCCCTCTTCATCGTAAGGGGTATTGACTGTAGCACCTAAATTTTCGGGAGCCGACCATTCATTATCAGCTATAAGAGTAGATTTCCATAAATCTTTACCCCCTTGTCCACCCGGACGATCAGAAACAAAATAAGCGGTTTTACCATCGTGTGTAACCGCAATGTGGTCTTCACGGTATTTAGTATTGATTCCTTTTAATGGAACTGTTTTGGTCCATTTACCATCCACAATACTTGCGGTATATAAATCCCCATTGTTATCTCCACGATAATTAAAAATAGTTTTACCGTCAAAAGATAAACTTACACATGCATCGTGCATAGATTTTTTTCGAGTAGAATAATCATACCTGCATGGCGACGACCATTTACTATCAGTTAAATAATCTGATTTAAAAATATCTTCATGATAATCCATATCAAACTTTGACAATCTCTCTCCTTTTATTTTTTTATCAGGTGCTTGTTTGGATAGGTCTGTAAGCGGTCTACGTGAAGTAAACAACATATAACTATGATCTGCCTTTAGCAACGGAACGTACTCAGCGTATTCGCTATTGATATCAGGTCCTAAATTGACTACCTGGTATTCATTTTCCTTTACCAATTCTTTACCATGACCACATTCTAACACTCTTTTACGAGCCATTTCTAATGAGTCATGAGTTTTACCGTCATACAGATTCATGAATTTATCATATGATGCAATGGCACTTTCAAAATCTTCGCGTTGATGGTATGCCAAACCAATAACATAATCAATATTAAAAGCTACCTGAGGATTTAACTCTTGTGCTTTCATTGCATGTGGCAATGCTTTGTATTTATATAAAGTATGTAAATAACAATCCGCAATTTTATAATTTAAAGAGGCACTGTTGGGATGTTTTTCATATGCCATCAAATAATATTCTAAAGCCACTAAATATCCTCTTTCATGGCCATAATAAAGTTTGTCTCCTTTTTTTACAAACTGAGTGTATACTTGTTTGAGATCTTTATTGTTTTTAAAATTTTCTTTGGTGAATTCAATGTTGGTTTGGGCAACAGACAAAATAATACATAGGGTTAGGTTTGAAATAAGCAGCAGGATTTTTTTCATACCAAATAGTTAAGAGATTATTATACAAGATATGCGATATACGCTAATTACAGACCTTGCTGCACTGATAGATATTCACAATTGCCCTGTGGATAAAAGGCATTATCACAACTTAATCATTATCAAAAAAATGGAAGAAGTTAATTTTGTTAATGTCAAACAAAGGGGATTATTCTACCAGCCTGAATTCAACGCGTCTGTTATGGGCTCTACCTTCATCCGTTTCGTTGGTATCTACCGGTTTTGATTCACCATAACCAATTACTTTTACAATTCGTGAAGCATCAAAGCCATGCGTTAACAAGTACTCTTTAACCGAGTTGGCTCTTTTTTCACTTAGCACCTGATTGTATTCATCACTTCCTTTAAAATCAGTATGTCCTTCAATTTGAATTTTCATGTCTTTATATTCATTCAACACTTTAATGGCATGATTTAATTCGGTTACTGATTCCTGTTTTAAATCCCATTTATCAAAATCGAAAAATACATTACGCAAAGTAAGTACTGCACCGGGTTTTACTTTTTCCATTTCTACCACCTTATCGTATTCTTTAAAGCCGGGTTTTTTAATTAAATCAAAATTTTCAGAATAGAAGAGATACCCTTCCGCTTCCACTGATATACCGTAATTTTTTCCACTTTTACCGGTAGGTAAGGTTACGAGAAACCCCATCTCCGGATCAACGGTAGCCGAAAACATTTTTTGTTGTGTAGTATTGTCTACTATATCAACCTTCGCCTTTAATTTCACTTTTGTTTCCTTGTCAATTACAATACCTTTAAATACCACTACATCAAATTCTTTATGTCGTTTTTTTACAAATGGAGTGATGGCATAAATATCCTGCATTCCAAAACCTTCTTCTTTTACGGACGACAAATACGCATTTTTTCCATCAGCGGTTAAAACAAAAAACACATCATCATCAGGCGAATTAATCGGATATCCCATATTAATAGGTTTAGTCCATTTTCCATCCTCAATAGTTGATTCAAAAATATCGTATCCGCCCATGGTTTCATGTCCACGACTACTGAAATATAAAGTTCTGTCATCGGGATGAATAAATACCCCTTCTTCGTCGTATTCAGTATTAATAGTAGGTCCCATGTTTACAGGTGTTCCCCATTCATTTTCACCGGTGCGTGTAGTCATCCAAATATCTTTTTTACCAAAACCCCCGGGACGATCACTTACAAAATATGCTGTTTTATTA
>CAZUXM010000008.1:32283-38392 GCA_964624635.1 uncultured Candidatus Competibacteraceae bacterium | reverse complement strand
GTGATCTTCTCTGTATTTTGAATTAATCCCTTTCATAGGTTGTGCTACTCCCCATTTTCCATCTTGTATGGTGGCAGAAAAAAGATCTCCTTCATTATCGGGGCGATATAAATAAATGGTTTGACCATCGAACGACATACTAACACATGCGTCGTGTTTACCAAATTTATCGGATGAATAATCAAAACGGTAAGGTTCACTCCAGGTAGAATCGTTGATATGATCTGTTCTAAAAATATCTTCGTAATATTCAAGGTCGAAGGAGGCTAATCGTCCACCATGATGTCTACCTTTTTCATCATGATTAATTTCATTATGAGGACGACGGGATGTGAACAACATATAACTCTGATCAGCACGTATCAACGGAACATAATCGGCATAAATACTGTTCACGATGGGGCCCATATCAATCAAATCATAAATCGTATCTTTAATATATTCCTTTCCGTGTTCACATTCTTTTATCCTTCGGGCAGCGTATAATAAACTATCATTGTTATTACCTGTATATCCGTTCTTAAATTTTTTGTAATGGGCTATGGCCTGATCAAAATCTTCTACCTGATGATAAGCCATTCCAATAATATAATTCATATCAAAGATGGCATTAGGGTTCAATTCTTCTGCTTTTTTAGCATACGGAAGTGCTTTGTATTTATATAAAGTATGTAAATAACAATCAGCTATTTTATAATTGAGTAGTGCACTGTTAGGATGTGACTTATATGCTTCTAAATAATATTCAAGGGCAATGAGATAACCACGATCATGTAGAAAATAAAAATTATCTCCATGCTTCACTAGTTTTTTATACAGCTTCTTGAGATTCTTATCTTTCGCCATGTTCGCTTTAGTAAACTCAACATTTTGTTGAGCCATTATACCATGCGACCATGCGAATAGGAATATTATGAGGGTGGCAATTTTTTTCATTTTTATTAGGGTATATAAATACTAATCAGAAGTTGACTTGATACTTAATCTGCCTCCTGACACAAAATATTTTGTCCAATATTCTAAATCAAGACTACTTACCATTACTCCTTTACTGGTAGAAGCATGAATAAAGTAGGAATCTTGCAGAAATATTCCGACATGTCCAATTTTTTCAGTATTGATTTTAAAAAAAACCAATTCACCTTGTTTTAGTTTATCTCTTTTTACTTTGACAGATTCTTCATAAATTCCGTTAGCAGATCTAGCCGTATTGATTCCATATACTACTTTATATACTTGTAATACAAAGCCTGAACAATCTGTACCGGTTTTATCTTTTCCTCCATATACATATGGAGTTCCTAACCAATCAATCACTTCTTTTAATAAAGCGGCATCATATTCTTTATTGAGTTGAATTCCTAATTTTTCGGCATAATAATTTCTCTTTTTATCATTTCCTTTTACATGGCCATTATCAGCATGTTTAGAAACCGTACAACTAAAAGTTGAACTAATAAATAAAAGCCATATGACAATTTTATTTTTCAAACAATATTATTCTACAATGCGCAATTCAACACGTCGGTTATTAGCTCTTCCTTCATCCGTTTCATTGGTGTCAATAGGTTTAATTTCGCCAAATCCAATGGCACCTGCAATACGTGCCGCCGGAGCCCCTTTGCTAATTAAAAAATCTTTTACAGCTATTACCCTTCTTTCAGATAACGCCTGGTTGTACTCATCACTACCATATGAATCGGTATGACCTTCTAATTGTATTCTGATATCAGGATAATCATTGAGTAGTTTGATGACACGATTTAACTCGGTAACTGATTCATTTTTCAAATCAGATTTATCAAAATCAAAGAATACATTTTTTAAAGTGATGACAGCTCCTACGTGAACTTTTTCCAGCTCTACAATTTTATCATATTCTCTGTACCCTGATTTTTTTTCTACTATAAAATTATCTGAGTAAAAAAGGTACCCATCTCTTTCAACTGCAATACCATAATTTTTACCTGCCGGAAGAGACAAAACAAAACCTAATTCAGGATCAACATTTGCCGAAAAAATACTTGTTCCTTTTTCGTTATCAACGATATCTACTTTGGCGCTCAGTTTTTCTTTGGTTTCTTTATCAATTACAATTCCTTTGAATAATACCAAATGGAAGTCTTTAAATTTTTTCTTCTCAAATGGATTAATATTGTAAATATCCTGCATACCCAATCCTTGAGGTTTAGCAGAAGATAAATACGCATTTTTTCCATCAGCAGTTAATACAAAATAAATATCATCATCTGCAGAGTTAATAGGTCTTCCCATATTCGTTGGTGTTGACCATTTACCTTCTTCATAATTCGTTTCAAAAATATCGTAACCGCCCATACTGTTATGTCCCTGGCTACTGAAATAAATAGTGGTTCCATCCGGATGAATAAAAACGCCATCTTCGTTATAAGGAGTATTTACTTCAGGACCTAAGTTTTCGATTACGTCCCAAGTATCTCCTGTTTTAGTTACTTTCCAAATATCCAATCCACCAAAACCACCGGGTCTGTCAGAAACCAGATAAGCGGTTTTTCCATCGTAAGCTAAACTGACGTGAGTTTCTCTATATTGACTATTGATCACCCCATTCATTGGTTTGGAAGCAGTCCATTTCCCATTTTCAATAGTTTCGTAAAACAAGTCTCCATTGTTATCACCACGATAGGTAAAAATGGTTTGCCCATCAATAGATAAACTAACACATGCATCATGTTTTTGATTGCTGTTAACAGCTAAACCATATTTATCAGGACTTTGCCATTGTCCATCTTTCCATACTGATTTAAAAATATCTTCATTATAACTATAATAGAAGTGGGTCATTTTTTTTGTTTTCTGGCTGGCTGATTCTTTAGGTTTACGAGCTGTAAAAATGAGGAATCTGTTATCTGCCGTAATCAATGGAACATATTCGCTGAAAGGAGAATTGATTTTATTACCCAGATTATTGATTTCATAATCTGTCATTTCAATTTGAGCCAATCCATTGTTGGCTTGTTCAATTAATCGATCCACCATTTTTAGACTATCCGGATCCGCTTGATTAAAAGCTTTATAAGCAGCTCTGAATTTATTGAGATAAAACAACGCCTTATCCATTTCAAATTCCTGATGGTAGGCAGCACCCATAATAAAGTCAACATTATAAGCAACACTGGGATCTAATTCAACCGCTTTTTGAATAAATTTTAATGCTTTAAATTTTTCCTGAGTATGTAAATAACAATCAGCAATCATGTAATTTAATAAAGCACTATTGGTATGCTGCTCATATACCTTCAGAAAATAATCAATGGCTACTGAGAATAACGGATCATCCGAATCATAAAAAGCCAATCCTTTGAGGTAATATTGGTTATATAACTTCTTTAAGTTCTTATCATTTTTCATATTGTCTTTTGTAAACTCAACATTTTGAGAATATGAATATGATATTGGCATCGAGAAGACGAAGAATACGATCAGGATGCGAAGTACAATATGTGCCGGATTGGTCTTCACGCTTGTATGGTTTATTTTAAAAATTAGATAAAATTACCCAATGACTAGTGTGATAAGGCTTTGCTAATTCTTACTTATAAACAGTGAAATGTTTATTTTGTTGTAAAAAACAACCTTCTTTTTTACTAAAATACCTAAAAACAGTGAGCTACAAGAAATTTAAGCTCACCATGCTAATAAAATTATGCAGATGTTATTTCAGCCTGCTTTTTTAAAAATTTGAACTCTGCTATTAAAAACCCGCAGGGTAAAATAGAAGCTAAAAACAGCAAAATATAGGTCTTAAATGACCATTTCATCTCAATACCGGACATAATAAGTGCAATGAGATATATAACAAACAATAACCCATGAATCATCCCGGGAACCATGGTAGCTTCAGGCATATTACCAAAGTGTTTTAATGGGGTGGCTATCCCTAGAAGAAGGATAAATGAAATTCCTTCCAAAAAGCTGATTACTCTAAATCTGCCAAGTGCTGATGAAAATAGGTTTCCTGCCATAGTTTTTATATCTGCACCAAAATTAAGAAGAAATTTGTAATCAATGAGTTACAGACACCAAGTAAGTGGAGTCAAAATGGTATCTTCATCTATTTTTAGTATATTTGTATATGACCAAAAATGACTTTAAAGCCCTTCTTAATCAACGAATCATGATTATTGATGGTGCTATGGGGACCATGATTCAACGATATAAGCTGGAAGAAAACGACTACAGAGGTTCCCGTTTTGCCAATTATGAGCATCCGTTAAAAGGAAACAACGACCTTTTAAGCATTACCCAACCCAATATTATTAAAGAAATTCATAAAGAATATCTAGCGGCAGGTGCTGATATTATTGAAACCAATACATTCAGTGCTACTTCTATTTCGATGGCTGATTATAAAATGGAAAGTTTAGCCTATGAATTAAATTATGAATCAGCAAAAATTGCCAAAGAAGCCGTAAAAGAGTTTATGGCCACCAATAATTCAAGACCACGGTTTGTTGCCGGTGCTTTAGGTCCTACCAACAAAACGGCTTCGTTAAGTCCGGATGTAAATGATCCTGGATTCAGAGGAATTAGTTTTGATGAATTGGTTGCTGCTTATAAAGAACAAACCAAAGGATTAATTGATGGCGGGGTTGATATTCTATTGGTAGAAACTATTTTTGATACCTTAAATGCCAAAGCAGCTCTATTTGCTATAGATGAATATTTATCAGAAAATAATTTAGATATTCCTATCATGGTAAGTGGTACCATTACTGATGCCAGTGGACGAACATTAAGTGGACAAACTACTGAAGCATTTTGGAATTCAGTATCCCATTCAAATCTTGTTTCCATTGGATTAAATTGTGCATTAGGAGCAAAAGATATGCGTCCTTATATTGAGGAATTGTCTAATAAAGCCTGGGTAAGTGTATCCTGTTATCCCAATGCCGGATTACCTAATGAGTTTGGTCAATATGATCAAACACCCGAAGAAATGGCAGCATTGGTAGAAGAGTTTTGTAAAAGTGGATTTTTAAATATGGTAGGTGGATGTTGTGGAACTACACCTCCACATATAAAAGCAATAGCTGAAATGGCTGCTAAATATGAACCTAGAAAAGTTCCAGAATTAGTATTAGAATAAAAACATCAAAATAAATTACATACTTTCTCATGAAAAGAATCATTTACTCATTAACTGCGGCTATAGTTTTTTTCACAACTCTCCATCTTTCTGCACAAGAGAATTACGTGCCCAATGAAATTATGGTGATGTTAAAACCGGGACACACGATTGATCAATTAATTACTGATTTAAATAACGATGGGTATGCCGGCCAGTATAGGATGAAGCAAGAGCTTTCGAAAAGATATCGCATTTATTTATTGGAACATGATGCTATTCTGGGAGACACAAAACGTTTGGTAAAAGATATTTTCACCATGGATCAAGTGGCTATTGCACAGTTAAATCATTATGTACAGGAAAGACTTGTACCCAATGATGCTAATTATGCTTCTGACCAATGGAACATGAATAATACCGGTGGTGGTGGTGGAACCGCAGATGCTGATGTGGATGCTCCTGAAGCATGGAACACTACAACCGGAGGGGTTACTGCGGATGGAGATACTATTGTTGTTGCTGTGGTAGATGGTGGATGCCAAATTTCACATCCTGATTTAACCGCTAATATTTTTCGTAATTGGGCCGAAATTAATGGAACCAATGGTGTGGATGATGATGGCAACGGATATGTAGATGATAAAAACGGTTGGGATTCATATAACAATGATGGTACTGTACCCAGCAATGGTCATGGTACACATTGCGCAGGTATTGTTGGGGCCAGAGGAAATAATTCAATAGGAGTTGCAGGAGTTAACTGGAACGTAAAAATTCTACCGGTTGCTGGATCATCAGGAACTGAATCTGTAGTAGTAAATGCTTACTCTTATGTTTCAGTAATGCGTGAACTTTATAACAACACCAATGGTGCTGAAGGTGCATTTATTGTAGCTACGAGTAACTCATTCGGTGTAGACAATGCGTTTCCTTCTAGTTACCCTATCTGGTGTGCCATGTATGATACTATGGGAGTATTGGGTATACTTAGTGCAGGTG
>CAZUXM010000008.1:28065-32273 GCA_964624635.1 uncultured Candidatus Competibacteraceae bacterium | reverse complement strand
AATAATACTAACATCGATGTAATGGGCGACATTCCAACTACATGCCCTAGTAACTATATGGTAGCTGTAACGAATACAACTAGAACAGATGCAAGGAATTCAAGTTGCGGTTACGGACCAATTAATATGGATATTGGAGCACCGGGAACTGATGTATACAGCACATACTCAGGTGGAACTTATTCTGCATTAACAGGAACCTCTATGGCTACACCACATGTTGCCGGCGCGATTGGTCTTTATTATGCAGCCGCATGTCAAGAATTTATTCAAGACTACAAAGCTACTCCCGGCCCATTGGCCTTACAAATGAGAACATGGTTGTTAACCGGAGTAGATTCTATTTCTTCAATGGCAACTACCACATCCAGTAGAGGAAGATTAAATTTGAATAAAGGAATCATACGTGTACAAACTTATAATTGTGCAGGTCTACCTCCTACCGCAGCGTTTAGTGTGAATGATCAAAATATTTGTCCGGGTACTACCATTAATTATACTGACGCAAGTACTAACAGTCCTGTTTCATGGGCATGGAGTTTTCCGGGTGGAACACCTTCTTCATCAACGGTACAAAACCCTTCCGTAACTTATAATGCGGCAGGAACTTACAATGCTCAATTAATAGCTACCAACGGAAGCGGCGCCGATACTATTTTATTTACAAATTATATTACAGTGAATACTAATCCTGCAGCTCCAACCATCATTGATAATGCAGGAACATTAGAATCATCGTATACAGGTGCTGGAAATCAATGGTATTTAAACGGTAATCCTATTGGTGGTGCTACTGCTGATACTTATACTCCAACTCAAGGCGGTTCGTATACTTGTATATATACTGATGCCAATGGTTGTTCATCTTCTGCATCCAACGCTGTTGTATCAACCTTATCGTTAGATGAAACAGAAATTACTTTCTCTATCTATCCAAATCCTGCCACTGATAAATTAATTATTGATGCGGGCACTTTAGTAAAAGCAAATATTAAACTATTAGATCTTTCAGGAAGAATAGTGATTAGTACTAAAATGAACCAATCATTACAAACACTTGATTTAACTACTTTATCAAACGGTGTGTACATGATTAAAGTAGAATATGGCAATCAATCGATTACCAAAAAGATAGTTAAGCATTAAGAACACTTGATGCAAGAAGACCGAAAATAGAAGTTATATAAGTAATTTAACTTCCGTCTTCGGTCTTTTAGCTTCAGTATTAACTACAACATTTTTTCTAATTCTACCTGCAAGCCTTCCCAACGGGTCATTTCTGAATCTAATTCTGCTTTAAGTTGATCGTATTTACTAAAGAATGATTTATCATTAGATACTTTTTGATAAGTGACCGGATCATGTAATTGTTCGTCCATGGTTTTTATTTCCGACTCCAAATCTTCAATACGTTTCTCTGTAGTACTTAATGCATTTTTAACTCTGCGAACCTCTTTATCGTCTTGTTTCTTTTGTTCAAAGTTTTGTTTGTTCTCAGACTTCTTTTCTTCTTTAGGTTTTTGTTTTTTGTTGATTTCAATTTCTCTAAAAGAAGTAGCATTTTTCTTGGAAAGGAATTCATTAATATCACACAAGTGTTCTCTGATGCCTACCGGCGTAAATTCATAAATTTTGGTAGTGAGCCCTTGTAAAAAATCTCTATCGTGACTAACAATAATCACCGTACCATCAAAATTCTTTATCGCATTTTTCAATACTTCTTTTGAAACGATATCCAGGTGATTGGTTGGCTCATCGAGAATTAAAAAATTGATAGGTTCTAATAAAAGCTTTGCCATCGACACTCTTGACTTTTCTCCTCCTGACAATACTTTAATTTTTTTCTCAACATCTTCACCACTAAATAAAAATGCACCTAATATGGTTCTTACTTTTGTAAAACTATCTGAACTATATGCCGCATTTTCTAATTCTTTTAAAATTGTATTTTCACTATCTAATCGGTTCGTTTGATGCTGTGCAAAATATCCAAGAGCTACATTATGTCCTAATTGTATCTGACCCGAACATTCCAGATCTCCTGCAATCATTCTTGATAAGGTAGTTTTACCCATTCCGTTTTTACCAACAAATGCAATTTTTTCACCTGCATCTACGGTAAATGTCATAGGTTTAATTACTTCTTTGTCACCATAATTCTTACTTACATTTTCTGCAGTAACAACTACTTTACCACTACGCGGAGGATCAAGAAAACGGATATTGATAGATGAAACATCTTCCACATCCATTTCAATTCGTTCAATCTTATCTAACTTCTTAATTAAACTTTGAGCAAAACTTGCCTTGCTTGCTTTAGCACGGAACTTTTCAATGTTTCGTTCCATTTGAGCTATCTGCTGATCCTGATTTTTTTTAGCATTCTCCAGCTTTTCTCTTCTTTCTTTACGAAGAATCAAATACTTTGAATAATTCGCTTTATAATCCTGGATACTTCCATTGGTAATTTCGATTGTACGATTGGTAATCTTATCCAAAAATGTTTTATCGTGGCTAATCATCATAATAGCACCGGGGTAGTCCATCAAAAATTCTTCCAACCACATAATAGATTCAATATCCAAGTGATTGGTAGGCTCATCCAGCAAAACCAAATCAGGTTGTTGCAATAATATTTTTGCTAATTCAACACGCATTTGCCACCCTCCGCTAAATTCACTCATGCTACGTGAAAGATCTTCCTGAGTAAATCCTAATCCTTTTAAAATCTTCTCAGTTTTTTCTTCCATTTCATATCCACCCAAAATCCTAAACCTATCTTCCGTTTCGTTAAGTTGAGTAATCAGGTCCATATACGAATCACTTTCATAATCATCGCGGGTACCTAACTGAATATTAATCTCCTCAATTTTATGTTGTAAAATAATTACTTGCTCAAATGCTTTTTGTGTTTCCTCCAGGATACTTAATTGAGAAGTATGATGAAACTCCTGGGGTAAATATCCAATAGTAGCATCACGAGGGATAGATACCTGCCCACCGGTGGGTTGAATGTATCCTTTGATAATTTTTAGAAGAGTAGATTTCCCGGCCCCATTACGCCCCGCCAAACCTATTCTATCATTGCGATTAATAAGAAATGATACCTCTTCAAATAATGGATCTGCCCCAAAAAATAAATTGACTCCTGATAAACTAATCATTGCTACTTATTGAAATTCGGGTGCAAAGATAGGGAATTTGGAAATCTTGTTGAAGTTAGATAGATGACCTTTTACAGTAAGCTGATGAGATGCCAGACCTGAGCTTGTCGTTGTCAGTCTGAGCTTGTCGAAGACTACCAACGACCAATGGTCAAGCCAATACCAACTGCTCCTAGGTGACTAGGGGCGTATATATTGTACATAAAGCTGCCATACACCTGCCATGAAAGAGTTCCGGTACGGAAACGGAAACCACCACGAATATGTGGACCATGACCTATAGGTAAATTATAAGAAACCGACTCAGTTGGTGAAGGTGGATTATAAATTCCGGTTCTTCCGGTAGGTAAATAAGCAAATGAATATCCTAACCCTGCGAATCCTCCAAAATCCTGATATGATTTTTTGGTAGCATTATGACCAAAATTTAACGTAAACACCAATGGAATTTCAGCAGTAAAGTTAGTTGATTCTTTAACCATACGGTTAGCTACAATAATATTTGGATAGTTACCTACAAAATCTCTTCCAATACTAACACCAAAATGCATTGGTACTTCTAATGCAAACGATCCTTTATATCTACCCCAAGTAGCTAAGTTAAATCTTGGTGTATAGTGAAATCCAATGGTTGGATATCCGAATGAAAATTTTTGTTGAAACCCTTCAGCATTATATCCGCCAACGCCATTTACTCCAGGCATAAACGAAACACCAATAGTATGGAACACATCATTCGGTTCAATTTGACGACCTTGACGATATTTTCTTTTGAAAGGTGAGAAACCACCGGTACCACCACCCCCTGTTCTTAAAGCCACCTGGTTATAAAATACCCCTGTTTGGCTACTTCCCGTAAAGAAAACGGTACTGGAACAAGAGGAAAATAAAACCCCTATCAGCAAACATCCTATTAAATTTCTCAGGGACTTGTTCATAACTTGTTAATTACTCCGTAAAAGTAAACTTTTTTTCAATATTACGAAGTTACAAAACATTTTGTATAAAATAATTATAATTCAAAAATATTTTTATTCCTGTGTT
>CAZUXM010000008.1:10044-28048 GCA_964624635.1 uncultured Candidatus Competibacteraceae bacterium | reverse complement strand
CCAGCAACTTAAAGCTCATGCCGTCTTTTAAGGTTTCCACTCTGATTTGGCATGCCAGCCTGCTTGTTTGTGTTAGTTTTGGCAAGGTATCGAGCATGGCCCATTCATCGTTGGAAGCTTCATGAAGTTCATCAAAACCTTGTTTTACCTGAACATGACATGTTGCGCAAAGTGCCATCCCACCGCAGGTAGCGAGAATGTGATAGTCCATACCTTTAAGCACCTCCATCAAAGATAAGGAGATATCAGTAGGTACTTCTATCTGTGTTTCAACCCCCTCTTGATCTTCAACGTTTATTTGAACCAGGTTATTATCCATTAACAAAAGATTAAAATGCGTTTACCCCGTTTACTGTAGTATATTTAAAACTCAGTTTCTGGTTTGGATATACATATTTAAAGGCCGATTGAGCCATCAAAGCCCCTTCGTGAAAACCACAAAGAATCAATTTAAGCTTACCTTTATATGTGTTGATGTCCCCAATAGCAAATATTCCCGGTATATTGGTTGAATAATCTTCAGTATTTACTTCAATGGCATTTTTATCAATATTCAAGCCCCAGTCAGCCAAAGGCCCTAATTTAGGGGTTAACCCAAATAATGGAATAAAATAATCAGTTGGTAATTCTGAGTTTTCGTTATTGGTATTGGTAATTGTAACTGCCTTTAAATGCCCGTTACCACTTACTTTTACCACATTTGAGTTTAATAAAAGCTTGATTTTACCTGCTTTGGCCAGTTCGAATACTTTTTCGGCGCTGTCGGGAGCCCCTCTAAATGTTTCACTACGATGAACCAATGCCAATTCTTCGGTTATTTCACTTAAATGGATGGCCCAATCTAAAGCCGAGTCTCCCCCACCTGCCAATACCAATTTTTTATTTCTGAATAGTTCCGGGTCCTTTACTATATATGCAATCCCCTTTCCTTCAAAATCTTCCAAACCCGCCACTTCAGGCTTTCTAGGCTCAAAACAACCTAAACCTCCAGCGATGACTACTACTTTACAATGAATTTTTGTTTGGTCAGAAGTAGTTAAAATAAACGAACCATCCTCTTGCTTTTCAAGTTGTTCAAGCCTTTCTCCTAATGTAAATGTTGGATTAAAAGGCTGTATTTGCTTCATTAGGTTATCTACAAGCTCTCCGGCCAAAATATCCGGATAGCCCGGAATATCATAAATAGGTTTCTTTGGATAAATCTCAGATAACTGCCCCCCAACTTGTGGAAGAGCATCTACCAAATGGCACCTCATTTTTAATAATCCAGCTTCAAATACGGCAAACAATCCAACTGGCCCCGCCCCAATAATACATATATCTGTAGTAATCATAATACTTACTCAATATTTAAAGTTTGCAAAGGTACATCAATTTTACTTGGGGTGTATGTCATTTTTAGGGGATTTTGAATAAATACAAAATCCCTTCAAAATTGGTAAGTTTGCCAAATATCATTCTGAAATTATGAAAGTTGCGCTTACAGGAGCTTGTGGACACATTGGCATCTCTATTATGGAGGAGTTGCAAAAAAGAGGACATACAGTAAAGGCTCTGGCTTTTAATGACACCTCATATCTTGATAAAAAGGGAATTGAATATGTGAAAGGACATGTAAATGAAAGGGCCGATATGGAAAATTTGCTGAATGGTTGTGATGCCCTCATTCACTCAGCAGCCGTTATCTCAATTAATGGTGATAAAGGAGGAATTGTAAGAAAAGTAAATGTGGAAGGGGTAAGAAATGTAATGCAAACTGCCCTTGACAAAAAATTACAGAGAGTGGTTCATATTTCTTCCATACATGCTTATAATGCATTACCAAAAGCTGAATTGTTAGATGAAAACAGAAATTATGTTGACTCTACGGCTTTTGCATATGACCAAAGTAAACGTGATGGACAACTAATTGTAAAAGAAATGGTATCAAAAGGCTTACCCGCCATTATTCTTAACCCAACTTCAGTTACTGGTGCCCCGGAAAATAAATTATCATATCAGGGAAAAGCCATTCTGGATATTTATTTAGGAAAAATACCTGCCATATTTAATGGTGGATTTGATTGGGTAGATGTAAGAGATGTTTCCAGCTCAGTTTGCAATGCCCTTACTATGGGTCGTATAGGAGAAAATTATTTGCTTTCGGGTAAATATTATTCCATGAGAGATATCATTAATATTATTAGTGAAGTAAAAGGAGAAAAAATAAAAATACCCACCATTCCTGCATGGACTGCCAGAGCAGGCTTACCTTTTGTAAAAATTCAATCAAAAATTACTGGTAAAGAACCTTTATATACTAACGAATCTATTGAAGTATTAATTAATGGTAACCAAAAGGTAAGTCACCAAAAAGCGAAAAGTGAATTAGATCACAATCCAAGAGAATTTAAAGAAACCGTTAGGGATCTTATTCAATGGTTTAAAGAAAACGGATATATTAAACAGCAAAACTAACATTCAATGATGAGTTGGGATTTATACTTTTACATAGCTATTACCTGGATTGGTATAGGCATTATTACTTTCTTTTATCTGCTTAAACAAACTGCACCTTATGGTAGACACACCACCACCACCTGGGGTCCGTTAATCGATAATAAATTAGGTTGGTTCCTCATGGAGTTTTTTGTTTTGGTAGTATTGTGTTGTTTTTTGCTTACAGGTTCTGTTAAGTTAAATGTTGCTTCGGGAATTATGGTGGGATTTTTTGCTTTTCATTATTTAAACAGATCCATTTTATTCCCATTAAGAATAAAAACCAAAGGGAAAAAGATGCCGTTGGTGATTATGTTATCTGCTATGGGCTTTAATATGATGAATGGTTTTTTATTGGGTTATTATTTTGGAAATTTTGCCGACTATACTATTGAATGGTTAACTGATCCAAGGTTTATTGTTGGGACAGTAATATTTTTAATAGGTATGTTTATTAACTGGCAATCAGATGGAATCCTTATTAATTTAAGAAAACCCGGAGAAACGGGATATAAAATCCCACAAGGTGGATTGTTTAAATATGTTTCGTGCCCTAATCTCTTCGGGGAAATTATTGAATGGTTAGGATTTGCCATATTAACCTGGAGTTTACCGGGATTGGTTTTTGTCATCTGGACTTTTGCCAATGTAGCACCACGAGCTATTTCACATCATAAATGGTACCTTTCAAAATTTACAGATTATCCAAAACAACGGAAAGCAATATTTCCGTTTGTTTGGTAGTATATTTTTGAAAGATTCTCATCTACAGATGGGGTCTAATGTTGTGAAGGAGAATTTTACCTTAGTTGATTAGATTCCTGCCTGCGCAGGAATGACAACATTAAGCAGAAACACCAGATGCAGAGCATCTGGTGTTTCTTAACATTCTCGAGAGTCATTCCTGCGAAGGCAGGAATCTCCAAGCTTATTTAATTTTAGAAGCTATCTTGATAGCATTAGCTAAATTTACCACACCGCCGGTATAACTTAACTGACCTAAAGTTACCATCTCATCTTTAGTACCTGGTTTTAATACCTGATATTTTCCATATTTGGTTGAACTTTGCATCAATACATCTCTTACCTGGGCTGCGGTTAAATTAGGGAAATAACTCATGATTACAGCTGCAACACCACTTGTAGCAGGAGCTGCCATACTAGTACCATTAAAGAATGCATATTTATTTTCAGGAATAGTAGAGTAAATATCGACCCCGGGAGAAAATACATCAACATATTTTACTCCATAGTTACTGAAATCACCTACTACCATTTTATACTTTGGATTTTTAGGCAATGGCTTTTCTTCATCTCCTTTTTTAATGTCAAAATCATATCCCATAGCACCTATTTCCATCCAGTTATTTACTGACGACCCATCCAATAAGGTTTTAGTTGGATAATGAGTTTGTTCATCAATATTGGTATTTTCATTACCTGCAGCATGAATCAACAATACTCCTTTTGACTCAGCATATTTAATCGCATCATCAACTACTTTTTTATCGAATACCCATGATTTACCAAAACTCATATTAATGATTTTCGCACCATTATCTACTGCATATCTGATACCGTTAGCAACATCTTTATCTCTTTCGTCACCATCAGGTACTACACGAACTGACATAATTTGTACATTATCAGCTATACCATCCATCCCAATACCATTTCCACGAACCGCACCGATGATACCCGCAACGTGAGTACCATGCGAAGCATCCGGTCCCTTTACATCATTATTTCCATAATTTTTCTCAGATGAGTTAGCATAATTATCTCCAACAATGTTCCTTGGATCATAATCAACATTCAGGTTATATTCTAACTGACCGTTAAAATAATCCATCGCACCTTGTAACCCTTCAAAAAGTTCATTTACATTGGCAGCATATCCTAATTGAAGGTAGGTTTTTACTTTTTCTACTTTAGACAACAAAGTATCAGACTTGTCAAAAGTTAAAGCTGCTAACTCATCAGCAGTGGCATTTTCTAATGAAAATTTAGCTTTGATACCGTCTTTTACTGCTTTTACATCATCATAGATAGGCTTGTAGATCTTTAAAGTACCATTGATCTCTCCCATTTTACCTTCAAACTCCAATTTTACTTTTTTATACAATTCAAATTGTTTGTTTTCTTCAGTATCAGTGAACGGACCTGTTTTACCTTCAAATTTTTTATTCAAATCTCTGTATAAACGAGTCAACTCAAGGTTATCATGTTCAACATTTTTTCCATCCTTACCACCAATAAAATTCCATCCATGAATATCATCGACATAACCATTACCATCATCATCTTTACCATTATTGGCTACTTCGCCGGGATTTACCCACATAACGCTTTTCAAGTCCTCATGTAAGTAATCAACGCCACTGTCAATAACAGCTACTATCACTTTTACAGGTTTCTTTTTCTTAAGCATTGAGTACCCCTGAGTAACACTCATACCGGCCACTTTATCTTTTTTAGCATCCAGCAACATCCAATCCTTACGCGGATAGTCGGTTTGTGCCGTTAACAAGGTTGAACCAAGAAGTGTAGCTACAGCTAAACCTTTGATTAGAGATTTGTTCATCATGTTATGTGTTGTTTATATTACAATATTAGCATTTAAACACAAATACTGTTCTTAATAGGATTTTGAAACTGATAAAAATTCTTAATATGCCTGTGTTTTATACTTTTACATAACTTTATAGAATTGAATCCTCTTAAGAAATTAGCGGGGCAAACGGCCATATACGGAGTGGGTACCATTCTCGCCAGGGTATTGAATTACTTTTTGACCCCTTTATATACCAGTATTTTTGCACCAGCAATTTTTGCTCAATACAATAAGGCTTATGCTTATATCGCCATTCTGCTGGTTATACTTACCTATGGAATGGAAACCGCTTTGTTTAATTTCTGTCAGAAAAAAGAAGATAAACCAATGGTATTCTCTACCATTATGGGATCTATATTAACTACTACCGCATTATTTTGGATTGTTATATTTTCATTCGCTCCGTCTTTGGCGGTATTAATGAAATATCCGGGACATGCAGATTATGTACAATGGTTAGGGCTTATCATTGGGTTAGATGCCATTTCAGCCATCCCTATGGCTTGGCTACGGCAACAAAACCGACCTAAAATATTTACCGGAATCACTTTGCTTAATATTCTTGTGAATATTGGTTTGAATGTTTTTTGGCTGGTGTATTGCAGGTCTTTGTTCCTCGATGGTAAAATAGAAGAAGGAAGTTTTCTTGACAAAGTATATAACCATGATATTGGGGTAGGCTATATTTTTATTTCAAACCTGATTGCCAGTTTGGTAAAAATGATCTGTTGTTTCCCTATTATGTTAAGAATTCCATTCAGATTCAATAGAAAATTACTTAAAGAAATGCTCATCTATTCACTACCTCTTGTAATATCAGGATTGGGTTTTATCATTAATGAACGATTAGATATTTTATTACTCGAAAGATTTTTACCACTTCCCGAAAATGATGCTGATACTCAAATTGGTATTTATGGCGGATGTTATAAACTAGCAATATTGATGTCATTATCTATTCAAGCATATCGTTTTGCTGCTGAGCCCTTTTTCTTTTCACAACTCAAAGAAAAAGAACCTAAAAAGACCTATGCAAAAGTAATGACCTACTTTGTAATTCTATGTTGTTTTTTATATGTAGTAGTAAATGTGTATTTAGATATTTTCAAATATTTTATTGCCAACAAAGAATTCTGGACAGGATTAAAAATCGTTCCAATCATTATGATGGCTAATTTATTTTTGGGCATCTATGTAAATTTATCTATGTGGTATAAATTATCCGGTCAAACTATGTTTGGTGTTTGGTTTTCAGTTATTGGGGCCATTATTACCATTGTGCTCAATATTGTTTTTATTCCGACGTACGGATACATGGCTTCTGCGTGGACTACTTTAGCTGCTTACGTTGTAATGAGTATCCTCAGTTATTTTACAGGGAGAAAACATTATCCTATCCCCTACAACATTAAAAAAATTGCAACACTCATTGTAATTTCCATTGTGATATCATTTGTTAGCTCTCAGGTCCCTTTTGATAACCTTGTTGTACGATTAACCATCAATACTGCATTGTTAGGATTCTTCCTATTCATCGTTTATAACATTGATAAGGAAATAAGAACATTGGTAAAAACACTAAAAGGAAAAATATGGAAATCAAAGTAGAGATTATTAATAACAGTAAGCATCCCTTACCCGAATATGCCACTTCATTATCAGCAGGTATGGATATTCGTGCCAACATTGATTCACCCATTGTATTAAAACCTCTTGAAAGAAAATTAGTGCCTACGGGTTTATTTATTGCATTACCATCAGGATATGAAGCACAGGTGAGACCAAGAAGCGGTTTAGCATTTAAAAAAGGAATTACTGTGCTTAATTCACCGGGAACTATTGATGCTGATTACCGCGGAGAAATAGGTGTTATCCTTGTTAACATTTCTTCAGAAGATTTCACTATTGAAGATGGAGAAAGAATTGCTCAGTTGGTGATTGCTCAACATGAGCAGGCATCATGGATTGAAGTAAAAGAACTTTCTTCTACTAACAGAGGGTCCGGTGGATTTGGAAGTACCGGTGTAAAATAAAATGCATTGAATCTCTGGCATTTACTTTGTTATTAAAATTTTTATCATTTTTACCGACTCATAAACTATGATTATGTACAAAAATAAACTTCAACTAAAAGTTATCATTACCATTATCTTCTTTGGTACTACACGTTTATTTGCCATTGAGGGAATGTGGATTCCAATGTTATTAAAATCTCTCAATGAAACTGAAATGAGAGATATGGGAATGAGATTAACCGCTGATGACATATATAATGTAAATACTTCCAGTTTAAAAGATGCTGTTTTTCTTTTTGGTAGAGGATGTACCGCTGAATTAATATCAGATAAAGGTTTATTACTTACCAACCACCATTGTGGATTCGGACAGATACAATCACACAGTAGTTTAGAGAATGATTATCTTAAAAATGGATATTGGGCACAGGATTTAAAAAACGAGTTGCCTAATAAAGGTTTAACTGCTACTCGAATTGTTAGGATGGAAAATGTTACTGATAAAGTAATTGCCGGCAGAAATGATTATGAAAACACTGTGAAAAAACTATGTAATGATGCAGTAGCAGGTACTCATTATTCGGCGGTTGTTCGTCCGTTTTATTATGGCAATGAATATTATTTATTCGTTACAGAAGTATTTAAAGATGTTAGATTGGTGGGAGCTCCTCCGTCTTCCATTGGTGTTTATGGAGGTGATACTGATAATTGGGTTTGGCCACGCCATAATGCAGATTTCTGTATGTTTAGAATTTACACTGATAAAAACAATAAGCCTGCTGATTATTCTGAAGAGAATGTTCCCTATAAACCCATTAAAAGTTTAACCATATCGTTAAAAGGAATCAAAGAAGGAGACTTTACTATGGTATATGGATTCCCAGGCAGAACGCAGGAATATTTACCATCTCAGGCGGTAGATGTTTTAACTGCTGATCTTGATCCTTTACGTATAAAAATGAGAGATGCCTCATTAACAGTTATTCGTAATGCCATGAAAAGCAGTGATGAGTTAAGAATTAAATATGCTTCTAAAGCAGCAGGTATTGCTAATGCATGGAAAAAATGGCAAGGTGAATTAAAAGGTATCAATAGATTAAACGGAGTACAAAAGAAAAAACTGTTTGAAGAAGAGTTTTTAAAACTGGCAAAAAACGATAAAAATTATTCGGAAGTAATGAATGATTTTGAAAAATTGTATGCTCAGTTTAGACCTCTTGCTATTTTACTTGAGTATTATAGCGAATATTTCACTAATGGTCCTGAGGCTTACGGTTTATCTCAGGATTTAATTGAACCCTACTCAAAATATCAATCTTTAAAATCGCAGGATACTGCTACAGTAAGAAAATTCAAAAAAGAAATCAATGAATCATTAGATAAATTCATAGCATCATTAGATGGTTATTTTAAAAATTATGACATAGAAACTGATAAGAATCTTATGAAAGCAGTATCTCCTATTTTCTTCGGTGGTGTTGGTGATACAAATTTACCTTCTATTGCTAAAAAAGAATGGGTTGCTGCAAAATCAAACGCTAGTACATTTACCAATAACATGTTTGCAAAAACCATGTTCACCAATAAAGATAAACTTAAAAAATGGGCTGAAGAAACTAAAAAGAATCATTCAAAAGGATTTAAACTTCTTGAAAAAGATAAAATGTTCATCGTATCTAAAGACTTATACTTAAAATATGAAAGTGATGTATACACAAAATACATTAATCTCAATACAGTTATTCAGGAAAAAATGGCAGTATATATGAAAGGTATACTAACTTATATGAGTAAAACCAAAAGATTATATCCTGATGCTAATAGCACCCTTCGTGTTTCGTATGGCAAAGTACAAGGATTTTCACCGGTTGATGGAACCAACTATAATTGGTATACCACTATTGATGGTGTTATTGAAAAATATAAGCCCGGGGATTTTGAATTTGATCTTTTACCAAGATTTTTAGAATTGTACAAAAACAAAGATTATGGAAGATATGCAGAAAATGGTAGTTTACATGTTGCATTTTTAGCCTCTAATCATACTACTGGAGGAAATTCCGGATCACCGGTATTGAATGCTGACGGACAGTTGATTGGCGTAAATTTCGACAGAGCATGGGAAAGCACCATGAGTGATATTATGTACGATCCTGATAAATGTCGTAATATTGTGGTGGATATAAGATATGTACTTTGGGTAGTAGATAAATATGCCGGAGCTACACATCTTGTAAACGAGATGAAAATTGTAGAATAATTAAATTTAAACAAAATGAAAAAGAGTACCTTATTTGTAGTAGCCTTATTAGTAGTAGTATTTGTTGTTAGCTGCGAAGCGTTGATTGGCTCATTTACCGCAAGTATCAATGGTGTAACATGGAAAGCCGGTTTTTCAGGAGCATTAAAAAATGGTAGCAGCCAATATGTTATTACCGCAACTAAGGATACTACCAGTATTGTAATTACCATTCCGGGTACAGCACAAGGTACTTACACTATCAATCCTAATGATACAACCGTTGAAGCATTAATTTATACTCCTAGCAGTAACAATTCATCGGTTAATTATATCAGTACACAAGGAACTGTTAGCTTAAGCAGTGTAAACCAAAACCGTTTAACAGGTACATTTAATGTATGGGCTAAAAATACAGTTACTACTACCGATAGTATTCAGATTAACGGAGAGTTCAGCAATATTCTATCTAATTAACAGGGCGCCTTCGGGCTATCCGTTTTAGCTGTAACAGGTAAAAAAACGGCACTAATCTTTGGCTGGTATTCTTAACATTTACACACCAAAGTAAAGTGCCGTTATTTTTTTCCTGTTACAGGCTATCACTTCTATCCCTGGCGCTCAATACCTATAAATAGGGACAACTTCAAAAATATGTTCTTCGTTTGTAAAACAGTATATTTGATATAATATAGAACTACAAGCTATGAATAAAGAGTATTTTATTGTTGTTAATGGAGAACAGGCCGGACCATACACCTTTGAACAATTAAAAGGAATGAATTTAACAGCCGAGTCTAAGATTTGGTATCAAGGTTTAGATACCTGGAAAATGTTGAGTGAAGTTCCTGAATACCAACAATTACAAGAACCACCTCCGGTAATTAATACCGGCAATAGTAATTGGCAACCACCTGAAGGATCAGCCGCTTTTGTAAAACCACCACTTCCAAAATCATATTTAACCGAGTCGATTTTAGCCACTTTATTTTGTTGTTGGCCATTAGGAATTCCTGCCATTGTAAATGCTGCAAAAGTAGAAAGTAAATATAATGCAGGTGATTATCAGGGAGCCGAAGATGCATCAGCACAAGCAAAAAAATATATGCAGTATAGTTTTTTTAGCGGTTTAGTTATTGGAGTTCTCTATTTGTTATTAGTTATTGCGACTGGTGGCAGGAATCTCTAAAAAACAATACTTATTCATCTTACTACTGCCTGTAATAATTATTCTATTATATATTTATTACAGGTACGATCCTACCCTATATGCATTTCCTGCATGTCCCTCAAAAAAATACTTAGGCATCACCTGTGCAGGTTGTGGTTCGCAAAGAGCAGTACATGCAATTTTACATGGAAACATAATTAAAGCTTGGCACTTTAATCCTTTATTGATAATTGCCATACCATATATAATTGCAGGCTATATATTTCAAATTAGAAGCATACAAAATAAATATCCGAAAACCCGTAAAGTGTTGTTCGGAACAACGGCCATCATCATTATAT
Source organism: uncultured Candidatus Competibacteraceae bacterium (assembly GCA_964624635.1). Classification (GTDB taxonomy): domain Bacteria; phylum Bacteroidota; class Bacteroidia; order CAIKAF01; family CAIKAF01; genus JANWKQ01. Next base: position 17,190 of record CAZUXM010000008.1, on the reverse strand, counting down.
TTATTGTTATAATTTTGTATTGGATATCCCGAAATATTTTTCACTTTTAAATCGTCATGTCAAAAGCTACAGAAACACGAATGCTCATTTTACAAAAAGCCTTTGAGCTTATTTATGTAAAAGGATATCAAGCTACCAGTATTGATGATATTATTGCCACTACTCAAGTGACTAAAGGTGCCTTTTTTTATCATTTTAAAAATAAAGAAGACATGGGGTTGGCAGTAATCAAAGAAGTGATGTATACTGCGATGTATGATGTACTGGTGTTACCTCTTAATAAATCAGCCGACCCTGTAAAAGACATCTATAAAATGATGAAAGATTTGCTGCTCGACAATCCTTACCTAAATGTAAAATACGGCTGTCCGGCAATCAATCTAATAGAAGAAATGTCACCCATCAACATTGCTTTTAATAAAGAGCTTATGAAGTTGGTGAATGAATGGCAATCAGCATTGGAAGCCAGTGTACAAAACGGAAAAAAAACAGGTAAAATCCGTAAAGAAGTAAATGCAACACAAGTCGCTTATTTTGTTATGACAGGGTATGGAGGAATCAGAAATTTAGGAAAAGTATTTAAAACTACTGATTGTTATGTTACTTATTTAAAGGAGCTTAAACTATATCTCAAAAGCCTGGAATAATTTTTTTATATAAAAACATACCAATTAGTATGTTTTTATATATTTGTACAAAATTTAGTATTAATGATGGAAATACTCCTTTCTGTTCACTCTATCATCAGGTGGATATTCCTGATGGCTATTATCTATACTATATATAGAGCATTAATGAGATTTACCTCAAAAAAAAGTTTCACTAAGCTGGATAACTCTTTACGCCATTGGACGGCTACCATTGCACATATTCAACTAATTGTTGGAATGATTTTGTACCTCAAAAGTCCGATTACTCAACTAATATTTCAGAATTTTAAAGAAGGAATAAAACATAATGAGGTAATTTTTTTCGGATTGGTTCATATTAGTTTGATGCTGATAGCCATTGTAGTTATTACCATAGGTTCATCTTTAGCGAAACGAAAACCTTCAGATCATGAAAAATTCAAAACAGTATTGATATGGTTTGGTATAGCCCTAATAATAATATTGATTGCCATTCCGTGGCCATTTTCGCCATTAGCTCAACGTCCTTATTTCAGACCATTTTAAATACTAAATATGAAACACATTTGCCGTTATGCTGACCGCATAGTCGAATCAGGATCCAATAAAAATAAATATACATAAAGCATGATTATACAATTATTTAAAACCAATGTAGGTCGATTACGAATCATCGGATTTTTAGAAGGGATATCATTACTTTTCCTTGTGTTCGTTGCAGTTCCTATGAAATATTATTTTGAAAATCCAATGGGATCAAAAATTATGGGGCCTGTACACGGAGTACTATTTTTATTATTCGTATTTAATACTTTGAGTGTTGGAATAGAACAAAAATGGAAGTTTAGTTCCACTACATGGAAAGTACTACTTGCATGTATGATTCCGTTCGGAACTTTTTATATTGATAACAAGATATTGAAGAAGATTAGTAATTCCTAACTTACTACTTTGTACTTATTTAAATAGTCAGTCCAATTCCATAAAAAGAACTCAACCAATTCATTCAGTTCTTTCATAACAATTGGGCTGGGAGAATTTAATTTTTGAAAATGTTCTTTCTGGTATTTGTTCAAATCGTATTTATGAAAAATAGCCAATGACATGGCTTTAACAATATTCTTAGGTTCACCTTGTAAGGTTCTTAAAAACGATTCGTAATCATTCAGAATCTCGATAGCAATTTCAGGATCTTTGCCCATTGCTTTAATTACTTCACGTGATAAAACAGCGTTAATAGAATCCGCTTGCTTTTTATCAAAATGGGCTTCGGTGTTGATTAAGTTTCCTGCATAAACTATATACAAGAACCACTCATTTTCTTTATCAGATAACTTGGGGGACTTTTCAAACTCTTTTTCTTCGTTGATGTATCCCGCAATTTCAGAGAATCCTGCATTCACTACTTCGTAAATCGCATTCACATATTGTGGTGCCAAATCCTCCGCTTTTACTTTTTTCTTTCCAAAAAGACCCATAGGTTATTGCTTATAAGGTTGTTTAAATCAAAATAACATTAAAAAAAATCAAATTCCAAGTGTTCGACAAGCTCATACTTAGAATCATATATCTACTTGGCATGAACCGACAATGAAAAATGTTGTTCGGCCAAAGCAGTAATTTCATCTCCAATAGACAAGCATGCAGATGCTGCCGGTGAAGGTGCATTTAATACATGTATTGAATTATCTCGATACTCAATTTTAAAATCGTCAATCATATCCCCCTGGGTATCCAAAGCCATAGCCCTTACTCCTGCATGACCCGGCGTAATATCATCCATTTCCAATGAAGGGATTAATCGTTGTAATGTTTTTAAAAAAAGTTTTTGCGAAAAAGCTCTTCTGTATTCCATTAATCCAAAACGCCAATGTTTAAAGAATAATTTCCACGTACCGCGATATGCTAATGCATCCAATGTATCACGTAGGCTGAAGGATGTTTTTTTATATCCTTCACGCTTAAAAGTAAATACGGCATTGGGCCCACATTCAATACCCCCTAGTGCCATACGTGTAAAATGCACCCCCAAAAACGGGAACTGAGGATTTGGCACAGGATAAATTAAGTGTTGTACTTTTTTTTCACCCTTGGATGTAAGATTATAATAATCACCCCTAAATCCAACAATTTTCATTTTCAAATCCTGCACTCCATCCTTATGGGCCATTCTATCACTTTGTAATCCACAACAAAAAACAATTTTGTTGGCAGTAAATGTATGTTCATCAGAAATAACTATGCTTTGTTCTCCATAGGCCTGAATACGTTTTACTTCACATCCGGTAAATATTTTTGATTGCGGATTAATAGTAGTCATTAATTCAGCCATTTTTTCGGTTGCTGAACGAAAATCAATGATACCTGTACAACCTACACGAATAGCTTTTATTCCGGCACAATAAGGTTCTATTTTTTTTATTCCATCGGCATCAAGTATTTCCATATCTTCAATACCATTGGCAATTCCTCTTTCATATATTTTATCCAACAATGGCAATTCCCACTCTTCAACAGCAACTATCAATTTACCACAAACATCATGTTTTATATTGTGCTCTTGAGCAAACTTCACTAATTCTCTTCTGCCTGCTACACAGTTTTTAGCTTTATATGAACCGGGCTTATAATAGATTCCCGAATGAATGACTCCACTATTATTTCCTGTTTGATGGTCAGCCAGTTTATTTTCTTTTTCCAATAAAGCAATTCGAATATGAGGAAAACGGGTTTGTAATTTATAGGCAGTGGCTGCACCTACAATCCCACCTCCAATGATGATGATATCAAATGTATTATCTGAACTCATGTAAAAATCTACACGAAAGTAATCAATTAATACTATGTAATGAATAGGTGATCTACTATGGATAACAACAGGATATTAACAAAAAAAGGGGCCTGAGCCCCTTTAATCATTTCACATTCTCCCCTTACTTTACATTAATCTCATATAAAGTACCTGACTTCTCAATAGTATAAATTTTACCGTTAGCTACAGTCATAAATTTGGTATTCATATAATCAGCTTTACCCAACTGTTTCCAGCTACCTGTAGTTAAATCTGTTTCATAAAAGGCTCCTGATGCTGTTTCAACTGTATATAATTTATCCCCAATGGTTGCCGCATGGGTAGTTCCTTTCCATGCACCGCTTGAACCAATTTGTTTCCATCCTCCGCTAGAAGGATCTACTTGGTATAAAGTACCTGATGTTTCAATGGTATATAAGTAAGTACTTCCTGCTAACATATATTTTGTATTGGCAAATTCAGCTTTACCCACTTGAACCCATGTACCATTTGACAAATTGGTTTTATATAGGGCACCGGTTCTTTCAATGGTATATAAAGCATCATTTAATATCACTCCGGCCATAGTACCTACCCATGCTCCTGCACTTCCTACTGTTTTCCATGCTCCTGTTGATGGAGTAATTTCATACAAAGTTCCACTTCTTTCAATGGTATATATTTTTGAACTGGAAGCAAATAAAAATGTAGTGTTTCCGTAATCAGGTTTTCCTACCTGAGCCCATGTACCGGTTGACGCTGTTGTATTATACAAAGCACCTGAAGTTTCAATGGTATATAAACTGCTTCCTGATCCTACGGCAAATGAAGTATTTACCCACGAACCCGGCTTGCCAATGGTGCGCCATGACCCGGCTTGTGATGAGGCTACTCCTGTAAACATCACGGCAGCACTTAAAAAAAGGATGATTTTTTTCATAGTTAATTGATTTTTGTGGTTTGTAATACTAAAGTCAAATTTAATTCATTTCTATCATATTTATCAATAATTTATATGCTCCCGGAACCCCATCAGGCAGCTGGCGGAAGAATGAAATCCCCGAATACATAAAATATCCTTTGCCATATTTAGCAACAATCAATCCTCCCTTTTTTTCTTCTTCACCGGGATCATTACAACTAATTAATGAAGTATAATTTTTATCGATGTCAGATGCAAAATACAACCCCCTTTCCTGAACCCAACCTGTAAAATCTTGTTCATTCATTTTATAAGGTGTATTAAAAATGGGATGTAAAGTGTCAGCTATTTTTATCACTGCATTTTCATCAGTAACTCTATCTCTGCTAATTTTAAAAGGATAAGGACCATTGTCTTTAGTTTTTAAATTGGCTGTTGTTACATATTGAACAATTAACTTACCTCCGTTATTAATATAATTGAACAATTGTGTTTGCAGTGGAATAATATTATCAATCGTATTATAACTTCTGATACCTAAAATAACCGTTTTGTATTTTGAATAATCAGTGGTTAGCAGTTGGTCATTTTTTATAATATCTACTGTATATCCTGCCTCTTTTAAATCAATAGCAACATCATCTCCTGCTCCTTCAATATAGGCAACTTTAGATAATGGAACATTACTTCCAATTTTCACCAATTTTATATTGGCTTCAGGAAACAAAACTACGGTAGGTATGTGATCATATTTAATTTCTTTAAATGCGCATGAATACCCCCGTTGATTACAAATGACTTCTACCTGCAAATTCCCTTTTGCGTTGGTATCCGGCGGAGTTACTGAAAATTCAACGTTTTTGGTTTCTCGTTTTGTAACCATATCAAAGTTAATTTCAGATGGAGAAACTTTCCATCCCGCTGGAACATTCAATTTTACAATACCGCTACAATTGGTTTTAAAAGATTGTAATTGAATAGAAATTTTCTTGGGTGTTTTGTCTCTCCAAACCAACACCTTTTGTAGAGGTGTAGCTGTTACGGGCGGGGCAATATAAACAGGCTGGTGTATCTCCCCTTTTTCAGGATCATTTTTTTTATACATAATTTTCCCCGTAAATTCTAATCCTTTGATGGGTTGTTTGTTATTAAAAGAAGGGATTAATGAATAGGTAAATGCTTCGAAACTTTTATTTTCTACTGAACGGGTATAGTTTTTATAATCATCTTCAATATCTTTAAAATCCCACCATGGAGGGTTTGAAAACGCAGCATCATCTTTAATAGAAAAAACCTGAGAGGTCCATTTTTGCTGATCAGTTCCATTTACCTGACGGTTGTATTCTAATGACCCGTTTAACCATTCGTTTTGGTATGGTAAACGTAAATTTAAGTATGTAAGAAATTTTCCTGATCGGTTAATGGTTTCTGTTTTAAAACGAATGGTATCACCTACAGCATAAATATAATCATCAGTATATACTTCATGATAAAAACCCATACATTGGACAATGAGTTGTGTAATTTCTTCTATTTTTTTTGAAATGAGAAATGACCCGTCATCTAATTTTTTCACTTCAATATATAAGGTTATCAATTCTTCTACTGATGCTGAAGGATCATTAAAATTGTAGGCCCCCAACAAATGATCAATCTTTGATGCGATACTTTTACCATTTTTGATTCGATTCCAGGTAAAGTCATACCCACTAAAAATATCCTTGTTAACCGGAGGGGTTCCTGCTGAGGGAACAAAATATTCAAGCTGTTCACCCCTGATTCCTGAAGTTCCAAACCCTTGACTTTTATGACAACTTCTGCTCAGCGCAGCAATTTCAGTATATGAAACCCCTAATAAAGAGTTATAATTTCCACAATCAATTTTAGCCAACGAATCCAGATTAGCTCCTTTATCGAAGAAAAAAGAAGAAGTATTCCAAACTACTCTGGGTACTTTCCATGTACTTACAAAGGGTAATTGTTGATATGCTTCGTTGGTATCATTACTCAATTCTAACACTTCATTAGCTAGCATAGCAGATGCAGTATGATGACCATGTGTTTTACCCGGCTCTGTATTAAAACGTGTAATGATAAGATCAGGTTGAAACTTTCTTATTACATATATGAGGTCACTCATTACTTTTTTCTTTTTCCAAATTTTAAAAGTTTCATCCGGGTTTTTTGAATATCCAAAATCATTGGCTCTGGAAAAAAATTGCATACCCCCATCAATTTTACGTGCCTCGGTAAGTTCATGCGTTCTTATCACTCCCAACTCATCACCAAATTCGCTTCCAATCAGGTTTTGCCCCCCATCACCTCGGGTCAGTGATATATAGGCAGTATTCAATTTTTTATCATTTACCAACCAGGTGATGAGGCGGGTATTCTCATCATCAGGATGAGCTGCCACATATAAAACAGAACCCATCACTTTGAGCTTCTGTATATGATGATAAATCTCTGAAGAGTTCCACTGTTTGTATGATTGTGCTGATAGAGAGGAAATAATGAAAAAAAATACTGATAAACCCTTAAAAAATCTCATGCTTTTAATTTGTTGTAAATATAATGATAGGAGTATAAATCCCCCTCGAACTTATCAAAAATGCTGCAATGTCTTACATTTTAACCTTTTAATTAGGTTTGTTTATATTATCTTAACGGATGCTTTGGTATGGGCTCATATCTTTGCAGCTTCAAAAAAGTTTATGAAATCAACTTTAACCTTAGTTTTTGGTATCCTTTTTACCTGTTATTTACATTCACAGGTAGTTGTAACCAGAGGTCCTTATATTCAA
>CAZUXM010000008.1:0-10034 GCA_964624635.1 uncultured Candidatus Competibacteraceae bacterium | reverse complement strand
TTGGGGGAGAATAGTGTTGTCATCAAATGGAGAACAAATACCGCTACTAACAGCCGTGTTATTTATGGATTAACACAAGCAAGTCAAATTAATACCGTATCAGAATCAGCCAGCACTACTGAACACGAAGTAGAAGTAACCGGTTTAAATAGTGATACCAAATATTATTATTCGATTGGTAATTCAACTGATTTATTATCCGTATCAGCTTTACAGTATTTTTATACCATGCCACCACCAAATGCATCACGTGAATACAATTTTTGGGTGGTTGGTGATTGCGGCAGTGCAAATGATGATCAGCGTTTTGTTAGAAATGCTTATCAAAATCATATTGGTACTACCCGTATGTATGGAATGATAATGTTAGGAGACAATGCTTATGATTTTGGAACTGATGGACAATATCAGGGAGCAATCTTCAACAATATGTACGAAGATATTATTTGTAATACACCCATGTGGCCTACACCCGGGAATCATGATTATTATAGCGGAGCTGATGCTGCAACACAAACCGGACCCTATTACGATATTTTCACTTTACCAAAATCAGGTGAATTGGGAGGTTTAGCATCTAATACCGAAGCTTATTACTCATACAATATTGGGAATGTTCATTTTATTTCTATTGATTCATATGATTCAGGAAGAGACTCCAACAATACAATGGGTACCTGGCTAAAACAAGATCTTCAAAATAATCATCAGGAGTGGACGGTTGCCTATTGGCATCATGCTCCCTATACGAAAGGAAGTCATGATTCGGATAATCCATTCCCATGGTTAGATGGAGAATTACCGGAAATGAGAGAAGAACTATTACCTATGCTTGAAAGATATGGGGTTGATTTAATCTTATGCGGACATAGTCATTCGTATGAAAGGTCGATGCTGATCAATGGTCATTATGGTGAATCAAGTAGCTTTAATGCATCACACCAAATAGATAATGGCAGTGGTGATTTTATTACAGATTGTCCTTACATTAAAAATACTGAAATAAGTGAAGCCAATAAAGGAACCGTATATACTGTTTTGGGTGTTTCGGGTAAAACCAGCGGAACGGCATCCGGCTGGCCACATCCTATTATGCATACTGCTTCTGTTGACCATTTAGGATCGATGATACTTACAGTAAAAGAAAATAGATTAGATGCAAAATTTTTAACCAGTACCAATACTATCTTTGATCAATTCACCATCATCAAAAATGCTGGAGGAAAACAAACCGTATATGTTTGCCAGGGAGATGAAATTACTTTAACTCCTTCATTCGAAACCAATCAATATACATGGAATCCAGGAAGTGTAAATGCAACTGAATTAACACTAACTCCTTTTTTCAGTTCTTATTATTTTGGACAAGATCCTATGGGATGCATTAAAGATACTTTTCAATTGACAGTTATTCAACCAGGCTCCCCTTTGGATACTTGTGATTGGGATATAGGAATCAGTGAAGTGTCAGATCCTACTTTTGAAGTGTTTCCTACACTCAACACTGCAGGAGGTATGATGCAGATAAAAGCAGATGTTCCTGATAATAAAATTACGATGGAATGGATGGATAAAACAGGAAAAGTAATTCAATGTTACACTTTACAAAACGGAATCAATACGATTAACGTTCCAGAAAATATATCATCAGGAATGTATTTGATAAGAGCTTATTTGAACAACAAATTTTATACTCGCAAAATAATAATAACCTCATAAGAAGAACCATGAAGAAGTCATTACTCATTTTATTAACCGGGATAGGAGTTTTCACTCAGGTAAATGCACAATGTGTTACTACCAATATTCCGGGAGACTATACTCAATCAACTGATATCGTATTGAGTGGAATTATTAATGTAACCGGTACTTATACATTACCTGCCGGTGTTACCATTACAGTACCTTCATACGGCTTGGATAATTGCGGATCATTAACTATTAATGCTGAAAAAATTGTAATCAATGGAAACATCATTGCTGATGGTTCAGGATATATTGGTGGTGCTGCAGGATTAGGAGCTACTTCAGTAACTTCCATTACAGGACATGAAAATGGATTAACAGGTTGTGTAGATAAAGATAATCCGGGGCAAATTACCGTTGGTGGAGGACAAGCCGGTTTTGCAGGTACAGGTAGTGGTGCAGGTAGTGCCGGTGGTAATGGAACAGTTGGTTCAGGAACAAAACAAGTATGTCAAACTTCAGGAGATGAATCAGGATTAATTGGCGGGGCAGGTGGAGCCGGAGGTGGCGGCGGTGGTAGCTATGGAGGTGATGGTACAGGTGGTAATACTGGTGGGGCAGGTTCAGCTACAGGAAATATTTCAGGTGCAAGTTTTTCAACTGCATATACAACTATTGCCGGTATGGGTGGTTTTGGTGGTAATGCAGGATCTACCTATGGAACACCAACTGGTACTGATATTGATTTAGGTTCGGGTGGTGCAGGTGCCGGGGGCGGAGGAAGATCATATTATGTAGGTGAAAATGGTAGCAGCGGAGGTAATGGTGGGGGAATGATAAAATTAGTAGCTAACGATACTTTAATTGTTACTGGTACCCTTTCGGTAAACGGACAAATTGGTGGTGCAGGGGGTAAAGGTGGTAATGGTGACAGAACTTCTGATTGTTGTTCAGACGCATGTAATGATTGTGGTGAAAGAACATTTACTGCAGGTGCTGGAGGTGGTAGCGGATCAGGTGGAGGATCAGGTGGAGGAATTTTATTACAATCCAATGATAAAATTACTGTTACAGGTACATTAAATGCCAATGGTGGAAATGGTGGTGGAAATGGAAATAAAGGAACCGGAGCTTCATGTTCATACAGCAACTGGGCTTGTGGAGACCAGGAAGTAACTACAGGTGATGGTAACAATGGTAGTACCGGAGGATCAGGCGGCGGAGGTAGAATAAAAATATTTGCTACCAACTGTCCTTCAAACGTAATAACTCCTACACATAGTGAAGTGGGAGGTACAGGAGCAAGTGCAGGTACGTATAACGTTATTATTTCAGGGTGTCCGGATTTTGTAGGTGTAGAAAATTATGAAGGAACATTAACGGCACATGTGTATCCAAACCCTGCGGAAGATTTTATCAATGTACAAATTGATGCATTTAGTATTGGAATGAACAATGCTGACATTATTATGTATGATGCTACCGGAAAAGTAATTATGCAAGTAAACAAACAACTTGAAAAAGGAAGCATCATTCAATTACCAGTACATGGTTTAGCCAATGGTTTATATTCTATTGTATTAAGAAATGAAAATGCACAAAGCAGTTATAAATTCATCAAAAAATAATTAGCGTGAAAAAGTTAGCACTTTTTTTAGTTTTATCACTACTTCTTGTGAGTAGTTTTGGTCAGGTACAAAGAGTTCTTACGTTAAACCCTATGTTAAAACCATTTTACCATGGAGTAGCATCGGGTGACCCAACACCTAATAAAGTAATTATCTGGACCCGTTTAACTCCTGATACCGGAATGGTAGGAGCACAAAATGTGGATTGGAGAGTTGCGTTGGATACCGGTATGACCAATATAGTACAAACTGGAACTTTTAGTACTGATATAAACAGAGATTATACAGTAAAAGTAGATGTGACTGGTTTAAGTGCTGATACATGGTATTATTATGAATTTACTCATAACGGATTAAATTCAGTTAGAGGTAGAACAAAAACGGCCCCTACCGGAATGAAAGATTCATTACGTTTTGCTGTTGTTTCCTGTGCTGATTATCAAGCCGGATATTTTAATGCATATCGTGTAATTAAAAACAGAAATGATATTGATGCTGTAATTCATCTAGGTGATTATATGTATGAATATGGGGAAGATGCCGGAGCTGTTGGGGGAAGAACTCATGAACCTACGCATGAAACAACGGTATTGTATGATTATAGAACCAGAATGTCATTATATCATTTAGATGAAGATTTAATGAGGCTACATCAACAATATCCATTCATTATGGTTTGGGATGATCATGAGAGTGCCAACAACTCATGGATGAATGGTGCTGATAATCATGATGCAGGAGAAGGAAACTGGGTTGATCGTAAAGCTATGTCAAAACAAGCATATTACGAATGGTTACCTGTCCGTCCGCAAATTGTAAGTGGTGATAGTTTGTTACAACGTAAAATCACCTTCGGAAATTTTTTTATGTTGGATACCCGTTTGCATGGACGTGAAGAGCAAGCCGGAACAACGGGTGGTACAGTAAACAATCCATCCAGAACTTTATTGGGAACCGATCAATACAATTGGTTCATTTCAAATATGGTGGGCTCAACTGCACGATGGAAAATTGTTGGTCAGCAAGTAATGTTTGCTCCGTTAGCGATAGCAGGTATAGGTGTAAATGGTGACCAATGGGATGGATATCCAGCCGAAAGAACAGCCATTATTTCGCAAGTACTAGCCAACAATGTTGAAGGAGTAGTAGTCCTTACCGGAGATATTCATACTGCATGGGCCAATGATGTTCCCACTGCTAATTATGAATCTGATGGAACCGGTTCCGCTTTCGTTGAATTTGTTACGACCAGTGTTACTTCAGGCAACTCCCCTGTTTCGGGTTTTGCAGAGAATATTATTCAATTGGCTAACAACCATATGAAATATATTGAATTGGCTGATCATGGTTTTTATATTCTGGATGTAAACCAAAATCGAGCACATTGCGATTTTTTTTATGTAAACACTATCAGCAGTGTTGATAATGGTTATCATTGGGATGAAGCATGGTATGTAAACCATCATGAACGTCATTTACGCAACACAATGACTGCTGCTTTCCCAAGAAATGAGCTTAACCACTTGCAAGCACCACCTTGGCCCAGAGTAATTACACCCCCTAATAGTATTGATAACAACGCAAATATATTAGTTGGTGTATATCCAAATCCATTTTTTGATGGTATTTTTGTTCAGTACCATGTAGACTCCCCTACTTTAGTTGAGTTAACCGTTACAGATGTACAAGGTAAAATTGTATCAACACCGTATGCCGTTGTTAGCCAAGCAGGAATTAATAGTGCCTGGTTAAACATTGATGTTGGCCCGGGAGTTTACCTCGTTAAGATGAGGGTGAATTCAAAAGATGGTTTTGTAACCAGAATTGTAAAACAATAGATTATTATAATTACTCAAAATAAAAAGGGTGAAATAGTACGAAACTATTTCACCCTTTTTATTTTTAATCAATCAGCTATTTCTTAATCCATCTACGGGTAATTGTCTGATCATTCACTTGAATGTTTACCATATAGATTCCTGAAGAGAAACTTTGCATATCCACATACATCAATTCACCAGTGATTGATTTATTGATGACTACCTTACCTGCAATATCATATACTTTATAAAAGGCATTGGTTAGGTTCACATTCCCCGATATCTGTATCTGGAAATAATCAGTTCCCGGGTTTGGATACAGATTAAATGTTACTGTTTCGTTTTCATCGATAGAAACATTTCCGAAATTTAATGTGCTTGTACAAGTACATCCGTTAGCATCAGTCACTGTAACTGTATAATCGGTACCAGCTGATAATCCTGTAGCTAATTGGGCTGTTCCACCGGCAGGTGACCATCCAAAGGTATATCCCCCTGAACCACCACTTGCTGTTGCAGCCATAGAACCATCAGAAGCAGGAGGATTAGGGTTTGAAACGATACTTGTACCACAAGTTAATTGAATTGGCTCTACTAAAGTAGCTGTAGCTGTTTGCGTACAAAGGTTAGCATCTGTTACCGTTACAGTATATACACCATCACTTAATCCTGTTCCAACAGCAGCAGTACCACCTGTAGGCGACCATGCGAAAGTAAAAGCCCCTGTTCCACCGGAAGCATTTACTGTAGCTGATCCATTAGCGTCACCAAAACAAAGTGGATTGTCCTGATCAACAATAGTAGCAGTGATTACTGTAGGTTGAGAAATAGTAGTACTGGCAGTTGCAGAACATGAGTTTCCATCTGTTACAGTTACTGTATATGTATTGGCTGATAATCCTGTACCTGTAGCACCCGTTCCACCTGATGGTGACCATGAATAAGTATAAGAACCTACTCCACCTCCGGGAGTAACTGTTGCCTCTCCATTACTTCCACCAAAACAACTAGGTTCATCAGATGATGAAATGTTAGCTGTAACAATTGAAGGTTGTGAAATAGTAGTACTAGTCGTTACAGAACATGAATTACCATCAGTTACTGTTACGGTATATGTATTGGCTGATAAACCTGTTGCTGTAGCACCTGTTCCACCTGATGGTGACCATAAATAAGTATAAGATCCTACTCCACCTCCGGGAGTAACTGTTGCTTGACCATCACTTCCGCCAAAACAATTAGGTTCATCAGTAGCTGAAATATTTGCAGTAACCACTGATGGTTGTGAAATAGTAACTGTAGCTGTGTTACTACATGAATTTCCATCTGTTACTGTTACGGTATATGTATTGGCTGATAAACCAGAAGCAGATATGCCTGTTCCACCTGAAGGGGACCATGAATAAGTGTATGATCCAACTCCACCTGATGGATTTACAGTAGCTGCACCATTATTACCACCAAAACAACTTACATTACTATTTAAAGTAGTGCTTGCTGATACTGCTGCTGGAGGATCCACTGTAATAGAAAAACAAGTGGTTGTATTACATGTTCCTTCTCTTCTTACATAATAGGTAGTTGAAGTAACCGGACTCACATTGATAGTTGATCCTGTTCCTATTGCGGTACCTCCACAAGAACCGGTATACCAATAAAAATTAGAGCCTCCTCCTGCAACACCACCAACAGCTTGTAAATTGACTGAATAACCCGGACTACAATTTACTACTGGTGATAAATTAATACCGGTTGGAGCTGTTGATAATGTACCTGATACGGTAGTAAACAATATACATGCATTAGCATTGGCTGTAGTTGGACTTGTTTGATACAACGCTGCACCTCCCGGATTTACCGTAGTAAGAGAAGGGCTATTCGTTATAAAAAAGTTGAATTGTTTAAAATCACAACCAGTAGTTGCAGTTGCTAATTTTACTCCATAACATGTTTCACTTCCTGTACTTCCATAATAGGTAGACGATTGTAATACTGAAGAAGCATTAAACTTCATGTAAAACAAATCATTACCCCCGCCTGTAGTGCCTTGAAAAAAACTGCCATCATTTAATACTGTGAAATTAGAACCTGCGGTGTAACCAATAGCGTAAACATTACCACTTCCATCTGCACCAACACCTGTTACAGAATTATTATTTCCGGTAGTAGCCCCTACATAAGTAGCCCACTGACGAACTCCTGATGAACTGAATTTCATGATAGCTCCATCCCAATTAGTACCTGTAGATGGTTTTGTTCCCTGATAATAAGCACCACCTCCCGGATCAAATACCGGGAAGTTATTACTGGCAATTGTTCTACAAGCAACTAATACATTCCCGCTAGCATCGGATGAAACTTGTGAAACACGATCTAATTCAGTACCTCCATAATATGTGGCCCAAACCGGCTGCATACTGGTATTGAATTTTGCAATATATACATCAATGGACCCTGTAATTGCACTTTGAAAATAAGCACCTCCACCCGGATTCAATAAATATGCACTTGTATTAGACCCTCCGCTACTTGCATGACCTACTAATAGCAGATTTCCAGAAGCATCCACGTGCAAATCAGCTCCATCTTTATATGCAGTTTGCCCAACTGAACCTGAGTTAAAATAAGTACTCCACTCCAATATACAATTATCATCAAAACGACCAATGAATGGATCCTGAGCACCTAAAAATGTAGTTTGGTTATAAGCACCGGCTAGAGTTCTTAGAGGAATATCATTTGAATTAAAACGATAGGTTTGCCCTGTAAAATATACTTTTGTTCCACTTACACAAATCCCGTTTATTCTTAAACCGGCACTATTGGTATTAGGTTGCTCATGGTTATAAATAGTAGCCCATTGACGAACTCCATTGCTATTAAACTTAAGGAGGAATGGATTATCTCCACCAAACAAACGGGTTTGATCCTGATAAAAACTACCCGGAGCCCCTGATGACTGAGTAGGGAAAATTCCACCAGTATTCCCTGTAAAGCCGGCAACATATACGTTGTTATTTTGATCTACAGCAATTGTTTTTCCATAATCGCCCCCATGCCCACATAAATAATCGGCATCAGAACCGCCATAATAAGTGGCCCATTGTACAGAATAATCAGCATTAAATCCTAATACAATCAAATCAGTTGTCCCATCTCTTACAGCATCATAATACTGACCCCCTCCGGCATTTATTGTTGGCCAGGTTGCTGAATATGTTCCAAAAGCTGAATATATTTTTCCATTGCTATCAAATGCCGAATTACAATGTGGATCAGAAGAACTTCCATTATTATAATAAGTAGCCCAAGTAATGATAGGGTCAATCACTAAAGCAGAAGTATGATCATATTCTCCGGTATTAAAGGATACTTCTCCGTTATCGTTTACAACAAAAGAATTCGATACCTCCGAACGGGAACCTTCCATAAAAGTATAAGGTTTCGCCTCTGTAAGATCATGATAAATATTTTTTACCACCAACTCTTCGTTCTCTACTAACGTATTGGTAGCTCCATTATACCTGAACTTAATTTGTGACGCATCACCCCCGGGATGAACTATAAACTCGTATTTTAAATGACCTTCTTTATAGTAGTATCTTAAATCTATTGAAGGATATACATCTTTGTAGGTAATTTCATCATATTCTTCCACTCCGGTAATTCCATTAGGGCAGTTAGCTAAATAATAGTTTCTGAGAATGGAATGTTTACCTTGCTTTACAACTGTGGCATTTTTATTTGAACCTATCAGTTCAAAATCCATTCTAAAAAAATATACTTTTTTACCAATAGCAGCTAAATCACCTTTATTAAAATTCTCCCAATCTTGTTTTGAATATTCTTTAGTTAATTTATCTTCCGAACGATAAGCATGGTAAATAATTCCGTCGGGTTTAAAATAGGCATTTAAGCCGGGTTGTTCTACTTTAAACTGGATGTCATTTCTAATTTGATGTTTGTCATCTGCAATCTGCCCTTTGTTTTCAATAAATCCCGGAGGGATATTAGTATTCGCAAAAACAGAAGAAGAAATGAGTCCACAAAAAACGAATAGTAAAAAATGTTTTTTCATGTAACTATAATTTAAAGGTTCTTAAAAATATCAGGGTGTCTATTTCAAATATAATAAAAGACTCCTACAAACAACAAAGGTTGTATTCAATGTCCTATATATTTTAGACAAATAGCAATTATTCGTCAAATTGTTTGGTTTTATAAAAAATACACTTAATTTATTCGGCAGAATAATGACAAAAAACTTAGCAACTTAAAAACATGCTTGTAAAAACATTTGGCTCAGCAGTATATGGAGTGAATGCGATCGCTATAACTGTAGAAGTAAATGTTTCTGATGGAATTAAATTTCACCTGGTAGGCTTACCGGATAATGCCGTTAAAGAAAGTACCCTTCGCATTGAAGCGGCCTTAAAAAATAATGGTTACAGAATACCGGGGAAAAAAATCATCGTCAACATGGCGCCTGCCGATATTCGTAAAGAAGGAAGTTGTTATGACCTTACCATTGCCACAGGGATTTTAGCAGCTACTGAACAAATCAGCACTAACAAACTCGATCAATATATCATTATGGGCGAATTGGGGCTGGATGGTGATATCCAGCCTATGAAGGGAACTTTACCAATAGCCATTCAGGCCCGGTCAGATAAATACAAAGGAATTATCGTACCTGAAGCCAATGCTATGGAAGCAGCTATTGTTAGCGGGTTAGACGTACATGGTGTAAGTAACTTAAAAGAGGTTTGTGATTTTTTAGAAGGCAAAATTGAATTACCAAAAGTTGAATTCAATACCCGAGATGAATTTAACTATCAACAACAACAAATGCCTTTTGATTTTGCAGAGGTAAAAGGTCAGGAAATAATCAAACGTGCTT
>CAZUXM010000007.1:32199-80366 GCA_964624635.1 uncultured Candidatus Competibacteraceae bacterium | reverse complement strand
ATAGCTTTAATGCGAACAGGGTCATGCGACATTGCCATGGTAATAAATTTCTCACCCGATTCTCTTGTATACGGATGCGGAAATGCATCCGTCATATTCGCAGCAATCTTAGGATTGTTGGCATATTTTACCAAGCTCTCCAGATCACTCATGGCAAAAGGCCGAAGTGTAAATTCCATGTTTATAAAATTGTATCGCCAAGATACAGAATCTCCTGTTTACTAAAAAGCGAACGTAGGCTGATAAGGTAATTCAGACCCACCCCATTCTACCAAAGTAAATCCTTCCCTTTTTAAGGCAGGGATTTTTTGTTTTTCTAAAAGAGATTCATTTACACTTGTGGCATCCATCCACAACATATAAACACGTAGCATGTTATCTGGAACAGGATTAATGTTTATGGTTGCATACTCATTATACTCATCATTAAACACAAAATGAATATAGTTTTTTTCATTCTTTGCCATGAGTGGATACCAATACGTAATAAAATCCTGTTGCTCAGTGCTGGTCATCCCCATTTGGATTAAGGAGGTCTCCATGAATGATAATAATTCATATTTTGAAACTATACTTCCTTCGTTCCAAGAAGTAGTTTGATAATTGATTTTTGTTTCTCCTTCCCAGAATAAATATTTGTAGGGGATATCGTTGGCTGAGATTGTTCCATCAGGATAAGCTGTGATATCCCAACCTTGATTATACATGGGGTAAGTAAATAACATTTTCCCTTGTAATCCTAATTCAATATGAATATCTGTTCTCTCTTTTGGATAACAATAGATTACGGGTTTATCCATAATAACCGGGTAAACGGAGGATTGAAAGTTAACTTCAATTTCTATTCTAAATCCGGGACGTATTTTTATAGTATCCGTATAGATTTCGAAATACTCGGAATTATAAAAAAGCTGGAATATATATTTGCCGGGAGTAGTTTTATAGGTGTATTTCCCCTGAGAATCAGTATTAATCAGTTTTTGTTGATGATTACTGGAGGCTCTTATCTCCGAAGAAATCGGAATATCGTTAAAGATAAATACAAATACAGCTTCGTTAGTTTTTAATGAAGGATCTTTTTCATTCTTAACAATCATGTATTCCGGGATGAGTTTTTCGTCTCCACTGGCAAACAAAGAGCTGGAAAATATAATACATAATATAGGCAGGATAAATTTGGGGGCTAATTGCATATGTAAATTTTAAGTGTTTACACATAAAACTAGCAAGGGTTCAAACCGATGGGGTATTTCTTTAATTGAGTTGAAAAGAACTTGATTTAACAAGATTCGCGCCTTGGTTAGTCAGTTCAGCAAACGCAGTGATGAAAGGTGTTTCAAAGCATATATCCACTGAAAATATTGTAAATATTAGCGGTTCCGAAGACCCGAACTTCCAAATACTTGTTATTGTTAGTATTTAGTGATATCTTTGCAGCCAATTCGTTTTTTATTTATGACAAAATTCTCAGACTTGGGTTTGTCAGAGTCTACGTTGAAGGCGTTGGAGATAAAAGGATTCGTACATCCTACTCCTATTCAGGAACAATCAATTCCACTTTTACTGCAAGGTGATGCAGATATCGTAGGTCAGGCACAAACCGGAACAGGTAAAACAGCGGCTTTTGGCCTACCTCTCATCGAACTCCTACAGGAAAAAACAGGGTATCCACAAGCATTAATTTTAGTCCCTACACGTGAACTTGCTCAGCAGGTATCACAGGAAATTGTTTCCCTTAAGGGCGACAAGAAACTCTTTATTACTACCGTGTACGGCGGTACCAGCATTACAGCACAATTTAAAGACCTTAAAAAAGGCGTTGAAATAGTGGTAGGAACCCCAGGTAGGGTTATTGACCACATCAACCGTGGCACTTTAAAGCTGGATAAAATATCACATCTTATTTTAGATGAAGCTGATGAAATGTTAAACATGGGCTTTGTAGAAGACATTGAAATGATTATTTCAAAAATGCCATCAAAACGTCGTATGTTGCTTTTCTCAGCTACAATGCCTCGTGAAATTTTAGGTATAGCTAAACGTCACATGGGTAAATACCATGAAATAAGCATTGAGCCACAAAAAACCACTGCTGAATCAGTTGATCAATATTATGTGGAAGTATCAGACCGCGATAAAAATGAAGCCCTATCAAGATTGATTGATATTGAAGCAGATTTTTACGGAATCATCTTCTGTATGACCAAGATTCAAACCGACGATGTAGCACAATGGCTCATTGAACATGGATACGCTGCAGAAGCAATGCATGGGGATGTAGCCCAAAACCAGCGTGAAAAAACCCTGGCGCTCTTCAAAAAGAAAATCATCAATATTATTGTAGCTACAGATGTAGCTGCTCGTGGTATTGATGTAAAAGATCTTACCCACGTAATCAATTATTCACTTCCACAGGATGCCGAAACGTATGTTCACCGTATTGGTAGAACAGGTCGTGCAGGTAAAACAGGAGTGTCTATTTCATTGGTATCACCCGGTGAAAACAGAAAGTTTGCTCAGGTAAAACGTTTGGTGAAAAAACAAATACAAAAACGGAAGTTGCCTGAAGTAACAGATATTGTTGATACACGTGTTCGTCAACTATTAGACTCAGTAAATGAAGTAATACAAAATAATGGAATTCATAAATATGAAAAAGTAGCCAATGATATGTTAGCGCTTAATGAGCCGGAACAAATCATCGCCGCTTTACTTAAATTGAATTATGAGAAGGACCTGGATGCTTCAGCCTATAAAAACATCAAAGAACTATCAGGTGGTGGAAATAATATGGATAAACCTATTCGTTTATTTATTGCCAAAGGTAAAATGGATGATTATAGTGCACGCAGATTGGTTGATTTTATTGAGAAAGAAACCGGTGTACGTCAACGTATGATTAACAATGTAAAAGTAATGGAGAAATTTAGCTTCTTTACTGTACCATACGAACAATCAGAACAAATTATTGCTCACTTTAAAAAACACAATAAGGGCAAACGTTCTATTGTTGAAAGAGCTAAAGATTGATATTCATTTTATAATGTATTTATTAAAAAACGCCTCCGATTAATCAGGGGCGTTTTTTGTTTTATTAATGGTCTCTAATAAAACCAACTGCTTTATTTTACGCTATCGTGTATAACTAACACTTCACCTAACAGGCAGCATATTGATCTAGTATTTCTCATTTTGACTAAAATCACTCAATAGAAATAACCCCAATATAAGTTCTAAACAATTGATTTTTAAAGCATTATTTATTGGTTTTTAAATAACGGCACCCCATTTGAAACTTATAGAATATGTAAATCTTTAAAATTTTGGAGGATTAATTATGAAAACAACAAAATTGAGATTGGCACTTTTCATTGGATTAATGTTAGGTGCCACAGTAATGGTAAGTGCAGCTAAATCTTTTGAAAACCATCGTAATGAAGATGCCTATAATGTGTTGTACGGTTATAAGCTTGAATTGGCATTATTGGCTGAAGTGGATATGATACATGAAGTAACATATGATGAACCATCAGCAAATATTGTATTGGAAAAAAGTGGGTTAACCGATTTTGAATCTGAATATGCTGAAAAAAGATTGTCTCTTTATAAATCAGCAAGAGCAATCCATATTGAAAAATACGAAGTAGAGCAATTCAAAATTGAATTAAAGCTAGCAAAATTGAGTCGCAACAAATTAAAAATTCAACAAGCTAGACTCAATCTTGAAAAAGCTAAACTCAATCTTTTTAGAGATGAGTTGCACTTCATCATTGATAAGGAAGCTTTAAGGCAAGATCATCTACTAAAAATTAAAGCCTGTCAGCAAAAATTAGCTACTCACAGAAGTGAAATGCAAAAAGTGAGATTAAAAACGGTGAAGCAGTGGATTACATATGATGATGCCGGACTTAAAAAAAGTAAAGAATTTATTGTTGATCAAAAACAGGTAATCAAAAAAGACAAGTTAGCTATTGCAAAAGAAAGAGAATTGTTGAAGGCTGAAATGTTAGCTGCCGACAAATTGGTGAAGTAGAGAGTAGTAACTCAAATCGCAAAAAGGTCCTCAATATAATTGAGGACCTTTTTTAATACAGTGTCTTTCCTTCCTTTTCTTTCCAGGCTTTAAAAAGTTTGATTGATTCTTTACGATTACATTGGTATAAAGGAATCTTTCTATCGTTGAGTGGAAGATCCAATTCTTTATAAATAAAATCATCATCAAAATTAAAAGCAGCTGCATCTTGTTTGGTACAACCATAATATACTTTTGCAGGACGTGCCCAATAAATAGCTCCCAGGCACATAGGACATGGTTCGCAAGAAGTGTATATAGAACACCCTTCTAACTGGAAACTATTCAAATTTTTACAAGCATCTCTTATTGCCACCACTTCTGCATGAGCTGTAGGGTCATTGGTACTGGCTACACTATTACAACCTTTCCCTATTACTTCTCCTTCTTTAACTATTACACATCCAAACGGACCGCCAATATTATTAGTCATTCCTTCCATGGCGATATCAATGGCCATTTGCATAAATTTTTCGTGCTGATCAGATGTCATAGATGAATTCAACTCTTAATTTAGGAGAGATGTCAACGAATATAAAAATAGATTGTTGGAATGCATTAAAAAAAGAACACCTGTAACCTTTTATTTAAAAATCCGGCACTGAGGTTACAGGCGTCTATAAAAATGTACACTGTAATATTACAGTGGTAACTCGTCGTCGTTGTCTATAGTAGCACTAACGGGAGCAGTATTAAATATATTCTCAGTATTTACGGGAGTATTAAATATTCCACCTGTATCTACTGTTGAAGAAATTGATTCTTCTGTTTTCTTTTTAGTTGTGGTAGTCTTAGGAGCTTTCACTGCTGTTGGAGCAGTAGAGTTTTTAATTGTACTGCTACTTAACAAACCAACCAGCTCCAATTTATTTTCTTTTAAAAACATTCCCAGGTTGATTGCCTTCATAATATCGGAAACATTAAATTCAAGTTCCCATTCTTCAGGCATGTCTCTTGGACTCATTTTCGTTTCGATTTTGTTGTCTAAACAATAATCAAACACTACCTGAATGTTTTTTCTTTTCACAATTACACTGGCTGTTTGTCCTAACATAGCTGGTATCTCCTATTTATTTTAAATTCTTGGTTGTAAATCTATAAAAACCTGCGATAAAATTAAATGTATAATTGAAATCAAGTGTTAAAAGTGCTCATAAAATTTATTAACAACTACTATAAATAATGGTTAATCTAATTTTAATTTAGGGTTAACTAAAATACAAGTGATTAATTCTCAATAACTATCGCCTTAACAATTTTATCGCCTTGTTTAATTTTGTCAACAATGTCCACATTTTCTATTACCCTTCCAAAACATGTATGGTTTCTATCTAGGTGTTGTGTATTTCTGCGGTTATGACAAATAAAGAACTGTGACCCTCCTGTATTCCTACCGGCATGAGCCATTGAAAGAACACCACGGTCATGAAACTGATTTCCTCCGTTTAATTCACAATCAATTTTATATCCTGGTCCTCCGGTTCCTGTTCCGTTAGGGCATCCACCCTGAACCACAAAGTCAGGTATCACTCTATGAAAGGTCAATCCATCATAATAACCTTGTTTAATCAACTTAACAAAATTAGCTACTGTATTTGGAGCGTCATTCTCGAAAAATTCAATTTTCATTACTCCATGATCTGTGTGTAATTCGGCGTACATATTTTTAGTAAATTTGAATGTTTTATAAGGACGGCAAACTTATGGTAAAATTTATCTCACTCCTAATATTAAGTAGTATTTATTTTTCTGTTTTTGGACAAAAAGCTTCCTATTATAAGGACCCCAACACAGACCTTAATAAATACAACTGGTTTTACCTTCCGGATGGTCCTTTGGATGCACATGACCTAACTAATCCATTTTTAGATAAAAGCAGTCTTGATATCAATAAATACAGTATTTTTATCTTATATAATGAGCTAAGTCTAAAAAATTTAACAATTCTTGATGGTAATGGGGGTGAAGGCACACTGAAAATTCAATTATATGAAGGGTCTGCTTTTAAACCTGTGAATGCCCCGCTGGGTTATAAGTCTAAAAAGTTAAAGGGCCGTATTTTGATATTAGATATCATGAACCCAAGCAATGATACCCTGGTTTGGCGGGGGTGGATTGATCTTAAAAAGGTTAAGGCGCCCAACGAAAAACAACAATACCAAAAATCGATTTGTGCCATCCTTAACAACCTTGTTATTAACCCTGTAATTACTGATTAATTGGCATCTATATTGCATACTATCTTATAGTTATTTATAGGTAAACCAATAATAATTCAACTACTTTTGCGGTTAAATTACGTACAAACACCAGTAATGCGATATACACTTAGCATCATATCGATTCTTATTTTTACCTGTTATAGCTTGATGGCTCAACGTGGGCTGCAGTTTACTGAATCATCCTATAACTTTGGCAATGTAAAGGTTTGGGACAATCCACCTGCCATATTTACTTTTGAAAATACGTCTTTTGACCCTTTATATATTCTTGCTCCAAAAGCAGGACGCAACGTGGTGGTTGAATACCCGCGTAACAGAATCGAATCCGGCGAAAAGGGTGAAATCCGGGTTTATTATTATACTGAAAATACAGGCAATTTCTCTGAGGATATAACCATTTACTCCAGTTCTTCGAATGAACCTATTAAATTGAACGTAAAGGGTCAAATAAAGGCTATGGCTGATAATGCCCTTACCAGCTGCCCTACTTTTGACAATAATGGAAAAGTACAACCTCTCGAATTTGTATTGGAAGGAATTGTGGTTGATAAAATCACCAAAGAGCCTCTTAAAAATGCCGTCGTAAAATTTGTAGGAATTGAGAGTATTTATACCAATGGAAAAGGAGAATTTAAACAGAAGATTCCTGTTGGTTTATATGTTTCACTGGCCAAAGCAGAAGGATATCGCGACTTAAACATGATGGTTACTGTAAGTAAAGTATCCGAAAAAGTAGTGTATGAGCTTTTACCATTAGAAGTACAGCCCCTGGAAAAAGATACCATACCGGTTTTAGTGATTGATACCAACAAAGTAGATACTGAACAGGTGGTAGTGATTGTTGATACAATACCTGATGAAAATCCAAATTTTAGTGCCAAAGAATATAGGGCTAATAACATTGTGTTTTTGATTGACGTTTCTGGATCCATGAAACAAGGGGGTAAAATCGATTCGCTAAAGAATGCCATGTTATATATGGCAGAGGAATTAAGAAGCATTGATAAAATATCAGTCATCACTTTTGCATCGTCAACCAATGAAGTATTAACAAATGTATCGGGAGACAATAAAGATGTCATCATGCCGGTTATTAATAATCTTCAGGCCAAAGGAACTACCAATGGTGTATTGGGTTTAGAAATGGCTTTTTCCGAAGCCATTGACCAATTCATTGAAGGTGGAAACAATCAGGTAATTGTAGTTACCGATGGAATATTTAATGGAAGTAATTCAAATCCACAACAGGTTAAAGCCCTCATCAAGGCCTATAACGACCGTGGTATTGTTTTATCAGTTGTAGGCTTTGGCAAAGACCAACAAGCCATTCAGCAAATGACCAATATGGCGAATACTGGAAAAGGAAGTTTTATTCCTTTTGACAATGGTGCCTCTGCCCGACCTAAGTTAATCGAAGAGATCAAAACCAGATCACATAAGTAATTTTCAAATTCCAAATCTCAAGTTCCAAAAAATCAATAACCTAATTGACGTTTGGGATTTATAACCAAATTCCTCTATTTTTGCGGCATATAACACATTATTTATGGCGAAGGCATCAGATCTATCAAACGGCTCTTACATTAAGTATAACGGCGAATTATGTATTGTTACAGAGATCATTCACAGAACCCCCGGTAACTTACGTGCATTTTATCAGGCAACCATGCGCAACCTTAAAAGCGGGAAACAAATGGAAAATCGTTTCCGTCCTGATGAAGAAGTAGAAATTATTCGTGTTGAAGATCATGACTTACAATATTTGTATCCAGAGGGGGAATTTTTAGTGTGTATGAACACTACAACTTTCGATCAGTATCATGTGGCCTCTATATTATTTGGTAATGGAACTAAGTTTTTAAAAGAGGGCAGCATGATCATTGTAAGTTTTGAAGGAGAAAACCCCATCAACGTTGTATTACCCAAATCTGTTGATTTAGAAGTAACATATACCGAACCGGGTATGAAAGGAGATACTGCTACCCGTACCTTAAAACCTGCTACTGTTGAAACAGGAGCTACTGTTTCGGTTCCATTATTTATTGATCAGGGTGAAATGATTAAAGTAAATCCTGAAACCGGAGAATATCTGGCAAGGGTGAAATAGTTATTCAACACTTCAAATTAAATTACGCTTTTTTAATTCATCTTTTAAAGCACTATATTTATTTATTCTAAACCAACCGGAATGAATAAAAATGCATTTTCTATTATTTGTATACAACTTCTTTTATTATTGTTTTCGAATGATTTCTTAATGGGTCAGGTTGAGCCACAATACAAATCATTAACGACTTGTTATTATACCCGCGACAATCATGATAAATGGGAAAAAGATTCATTGATTCTCGAAAAGAAAGTAGTTGAAGAATATGATGGAAAAAATAAAAAATTAGGAGATGGTAATTTATTATCCAAAGCTGTTTACAATACATACGACAATCTGCTGTCTTTTGATTCTCTCATATATAATGAAAATGGACAATTAGCTTATCGAAACAGCTATTCGGATAATAAAAAGATTATACATCAAAGCCAATATTTTTACCAGAATACAGAATTATCAAAAGTTGAAGAGCATGATCTGATTGATGAATCCCTGCAGTTAACAGAGTATACTACTTACATATATATAAATGGTGAAAAAACCAAGGAGCAAAAAATGAATCCAAAAGGTATTATCATTGATCAGAGAATCTATTCATATACAAACGGATTTTTAACTTATGAAACTTTTGATAATGGTACCGGTATTGTTTATAAAACCTATAACAGTAATGGTGATTTATTAAATGCAGGGGTAAAAGATCTTGAGGGAAATATACAAACCGAACAAAATTGGAAATATAATGATCAAAATAAATTATCAGAATATACTGAAATAAATAGCGAAGGAATAGTGATTATAAAAAGAACCTATAGCTATACTTATGACGAAAACAAAAATGTAATTACCGAAGAAGTAAATGAAGAATACGACCCGATTTTTGAATTACAAAACTCAACTATTATTACAAAATATGAATACTGGAGGTTCGATTGGGTGTCAAAACAAACAACTTCTATTATTATTCATGGACAGCCAAATCAAACTTTTACGACCGAATATAAGTATGACAAGGATTGGTTATACCTTACACAAAAGACCGTGAATGACAATATGGGCATATGGTCAATGGAGACATATTCAAGGGTTTATTATGAGTAATATACTCAAATGTATTTTGTTTCCAAAAACTTGCAACTAAGTTTCATTTTATTTTAAATACATTTTTACGGAATAAAAATATACGACCAGCATTTATTCACCATCGTATATTCGTTTCACAAATTAAAATGCATATGAAAAATTTAGCACTTACATTCATAGCCATCACTGTTGTTTATTCTGCATTGTTTTCACAAGCCATGAACTGGACTTTGTTAAACACGGGAACTACAAAAAATATCAGAGATATCTCTTTTGTAAACCGTGATACCGGTTTTATAGTTGGTGATAATGGTTTATTTAAAATCACCACGAATGGTGGGACTACATGGACTGACATGACCATACCTGCTACAGGACAAGGAGTAGGAAATAATAACAATATTAAGGCAGCTCAATTTTATGCTAACGGCGGAATATTCGGAGGGGTACTGTTCTTTGATAAATTTACCGCTGTTAATCGCAACTACAATATTTTTACTGATAGCTGGGTAGAAGAATGCGGCGGAGCTGTTTTTTCACCTTATGATTCCATTTGCAGTATTAATAATATGCATCAGGATGGTTGGGTAGGTGCTCTTACTGCAGGGGGAAATTGTATTGAAGGGGGCGGAACTGCCGGATATTATGGCGGTTTCTGTTTTTCATTTGATTCAGTATATAGCGATACTTCTTTTAGTGGATGGATGGATGTAACAGACAATATAAACGGAGATGCCATTTGGGTAGGAGAAGACGGTTATATTGCTTATAGAAGTGGATTCTCTTATACCTATGCAAATTCAGGAAACGGATATGATTATTTATCTGTTGACTGGAGCGATACTTCTACCGTTTATGCTGTAAATAATTCAACCTGGTGGGTGCTTGAAAAATCAACTGACAACGGGGTTACTTGGCAAGTGGATAGCACATTAGGACCTACATTTTGGTATCCAATTCCTGCTGAAATTGATTTTACTGATAATGATTGGGGGGTAATGGCTTGTGAAGCCAACATTAATTACGGTGTTATCATTACTAAAAGAGGAAACAATATTGATTTCTTCAATGCAGACACACCATTAACATCTACTTATGTTATTGATTCAACACTAGCATTTGCAGGAGGATTAGGAGGTGTTTTATATAAATACGAGCAAACTGGTGGAATGAGTATCAACGAACCTATTGAACAAATTAATTTTAATATTTTCCCTAACCCACAAAATGCAACTAATGATGAGTTGAATTTATTTTCAGAAGCCGAAGTAAATGAAGTAATCATTTTTGATATTACAGGAAAACAATTATTCCATCAAAACATTCAACAGCAAGGAAATGTATCTGTACAGACAGGAATACATCAACCCGGAACGTATTTTGTAAGAGTAGTTACCGATAATGGAATGGGTACAAAAAAATATATTGTCAATTAATTAGCTGACTCATATTAACTACATCAACTCCAAACTTTCGAAGAAGGTGTTTACATCTGATTCATTAGCGTAGCCACCTTCTTTAGTTACTGTTAACTGAAAAATACGGTTGTTTTTAAGAATATACTCTCCGAATACAAATGTGTCAGAATTACTTGCCTTGAAACTAATACCTGGCCACTTTCCTGCAGTGAACTGTTTTGAAGATTCTAGCCCGGCACTTTGTGAATCAATGTAGATAACCAACAGATTTTGTAAAAAGTCTTCCGGAACTTTATTACTCATATACCCTGCAGGATAATCTGCATAACTGATACAATAAATCAAATTGATTCCCTTTTCGTAAATAAAATAATTCATACGAATAGTTCCTGCCTCATGCGGAATATCCTTGCTGTATGCCGTAGGTTCTTGTTCAAATTGAATACGAAATTGCCCATCCTGAGAAAAAAATTTATTAGTACTGGATTTTTTTTCTATCAAATCTGTTTTAGATTTATTAGATGCATTTCCACAGGAAAAAACAAAAAACAAAACTATAAAAAGTGAATAGTTATTTTTCATCTTTGTCTGTTTCTTTAACTTTGACCATACCCCCAGCAACCACAAATTTCATTGCCTCAGCGGCATCAGCATCTAGCGGTTTAATGTTTTCTACCGGCACTATATATACATTTCCCGAAAAATTATAACTGTGTGGAGCATATACGGCTACTTTCTCAGGACCTATCCCCAACTTACTCAAATCCGACTCTGTAATGAATCCTATTCTCTCCAAATCAGAATCCTTGCTGATGCGAAACAAAACCGGTTTATTTAGTTTTTTTTCTTTCCCCATCACCGCAGAAAAAATATCTTTTAATGCCGGATAAATAAACTTCGTTAATGGGAACTTATAGAAGAAACCATCAATAATTTTCCACAATGCTTCGAATACGATGGTAGACCCTAAAAAGCCCACTAATAAAATAATAATCAACAACAATAAAACTCCAGTTCCGGGAATACTACCAACTCCGGGAATACTAATGTTTAACCATCCATCTACTACTTTAAAAACCCAATAAATACAATAGGCTGTAAGGGCTATTGGAGAAAATAAAAACAATCCCTGAAGGAAATATGAAACGATTCCTTTAGATATTTTCTTTAAAATAGATTGTTTTTCTTCGACCATAATTCAACAAAGATAGATATTATTACATGGCTGTCCACCCACCATCTACCACCAAATTTGCCCCTGACATATATTTACTTTCATCACTGGCCAAAAATACCACTGCTCCCATATAATCATCAGGCTGAGCCATTCTACCCAACACTGTTTTAGAAGAGTAATTTTTAATGAACCATTCGTCCTGACCGTTCTCTACTCCACCCGGTGATAATGTATTTACACGAACCCCTTTATTGCCCCAATAAGCCGCCAAAAACCTTGTAAAGTTAATGATGGCTCCTTTAGTTGCCGGGTAAGCAGCAGACTTATAAAAAGCCTGTTTCCCTTCCGGATTAATATAAATACTTTGATCTGGTCCCACCATACCATAAGTAGAAGCAACATTAATTATACTACCCCCTCCCTGATCAGCCATTACTTTACCAAATACCTGTGAACATAAAAACACTCCCGTTACATTTACTTCCAATGATTTACGAAACATATCCACCGGATAATTCTCAAACTTACTTTGTTCAGCAGCCAATGCCGGGTTTTCAAACATATCATTGATGGCTGCATTATTCACCAATACATCAATCTTATTATATTTAGCTAATATTTTAGCGCATGCCTCCTTTATTGAGTTTTCATTGGTAACATCAAATCCTAATGGCAAATGATCTCCTTGAAGATTGGCGACTACTTTTTTACAGGATTCTTCATTCATATCCGCTACCACTACATGGGCTCCTACCGATGCCAAAGCTTCACAATGTTTTTTACCTATCAAACCACAGGCTCCGGTTACAATGGCTACTTTACCTTTTAATGAAAACATATTACAACGATTTGGCTCAAAAGTACTATTTAAGCCTCAATTTTCTGTTAAAAACAATCAATTGCTTAAAACCTCGTTTAATTGATGTACATTTGTATATGCTCAAAAAAATTATATCCCTATTAATTCTTACTATGTATCTGCATGGAATGAGTGGATATACCATGAGCTTTCACCGCTGTATGATTACCGGTTTTGAAAATGTATACACCGGATTTGGTTTAGAAGATCCATGTGAAGAAGAGACAACCAATTGTACCCAAACTCAGATGCATTTTGAACAAGCTGATTGTTGTGATATTGATCAGGCGGTAATATCTGTGGATGATGATAGTAATATCACAAGTTATAAACTTCCTTTAGTTTCCTTTTACGTCATTCAAACATTATTACCTTCGTATAAAGTTCCCTCTTTTGATTTTTCACACTCATCATACTGTATGGAGGAAATTATCCCTCCCCCTGATTTGAGCAGGATTTGTGTGTTCCGTATTTGATTCTTAACTTTTTATTACTGACAAACGATTTTTTTCGGATTGTTTCACTTAATCATTTCAGTAAATGAAAAGTATCATTTTTATATTATTAATTTTAATAAGCGGTATTCTTTCTGCACAAACGGTCGTCAGTGGTACCGTTTATGACTCTGAAGGAAAGCCCATCCCGGGAGCCATTGTGTATTTACCCGGAAAAAAAGTGGGGACATCAACTGACACCTCCGGAAGATTTAGTTTGATGAAGCCCGATTCTGTGCACCTGCTCATTGCAGATATGTTATACTATTATGCCGATACCATTGACCTTAATACAGAAGCTCCCAACTTTATTCTAAAAGAAAAATCTGTTGAACTTAGAGAGTCTATTTTTTATGGTGAAGATGAAGCACATCGTTTTTCTGTTCTCAATCCACAGCTAGTTGAAGAATTAAACGAACGCGAATTTATCAAAGCAGCTTGTTGTAATATCTCCGAAAGCTTCTCCACCAATGCAACTGTAGACGTAAACTATAGTGATGCTATTACGGGTGCAAAAAGTATACAGCTGTTAGGTTTAGACGGTAGGTATGTTCAACTTACCACTGAGCTTTTACCTTCATTACGTGGGTTGGCTTCGCCTTTTGGTTTAAACTATATTCCCGGAACCTGGTTAGAAAGTATTCAAATTTCTAAAGGAGCCGGATCAGTAGTAAACGGTTATGAAGCGGTTACAGGACAAATCAATATTGAATTAAAAAAACCCCATGAGTCTGAACGTTTTTTATTCAATGCGTATGTCAATCATATGGGTCGGGTAGAAGGAAATGCCAACATTGCTTTTCGAATAGGAAAAAGATGGAGTAACATTACTCTTTTACATGGTGATTATTTTAATACCATGACAGATCATAACAATGATGGTTTTTTGGATATGCCCCTACTAAAAACCGGAAGCTTTGTGCATCGATGGCAATACTTTGGTAAGCGAATTGAAACACAGTTTGGGGTGAAAGGTTTGCATGAACTTCGCAATGGAGGAACCACTGCTTTTTATCGAAACGATAGTTTAGCTCCTCAATACGGCGTAGAAATGACCACCTGGCGTGGAGAAGCCTTTGCTAAATTCGGTATTGTTTTTCCCGAAATGGAATGGAAAAGCATTGGTATGCAGGCTAATTTTATTTATCATGACCAAAGAGGTTTTATTGGGTTAAACGGTTACAAGGGAATTCAAAAAAGTGGATTCTTTAACATTATCTATCAATCTATATTGGGGAACACCAAACATAAGTTTCGTACCGGAGCTAGTTTTATGTACGACGATTATGATGAAACCTATGCTGGTATAAACCTAAAAAGAATGGAATTAATTCCTGGCGGTTTTTTTGAATATACTTTAGACAATTATAAAAAGGTTACAGTAGTAGCAGGTATTAGATTAGACTACCATAACCTGTTTGGATTTATGCCGTCACCAAGAGCTCATGTTAAATGGGAAATTGCCAAAGGATTACAATTCCGTGTAGCAGGGGGCAGAGGTTGGAGAGCCCCCAACCTCTTTGCCGATAATATTTCCATGCTGGTTACTTCACGCTCCATTCAAATAGCGCCCAATGTTATTCAACCGGAAATTGCCTGGAACTATGGGGCCAGTTTACAATACGTGTTTAAAATTCGTAAACGGGATGCTACCATCGTAGCTGACTTCTTTAGAACTGATTTCACCAATCAATTAATTGTTGATAGAGAGGCGGAAGACCTATTAGTTTTTTCTAATTTAACAGGACCTTCCTTCAGCAACGTGTTCCAAATTAATTTTAACATGGAGCCCATTAAAAAATTTGATATAAGAGTCGCTTATAAATTTCAGGATGTAAGAGCTACTTATGGTAGTGAATTAAAATCCGTACCCTTGGTGCCCATGCACAGAATCTTATTGAATTTAGGTTACACTACTCCTAAATATGGCTTCAGTTTCGACTTTACAACCCATATTACAGGTAATAGTCGCATGCCTGAAACTTCTGATCACAACTTTAGCCACCTTAATGGCGTTACTCCATGGTATGTAATATTAAATGCACAAATTACCAAGAGTTTCGGCAAAGTAGTGGATGTGTATGTAGGTTGCGAAAACATTACAGGATATACCCAACATGTGCCGCTGGTAGATGCAGGAAATCCTTTCGGTAACAAATTTGATGCGACCCTCGTATATGCTCCTGTATTTGGGAGAATGTTCTATGGTGGTGTAAGAGTTAAACTTGATTATAAACAAAAAAAGAAAAAAGACCATGATACGTATTTGCATTAGTTTATTGTTCGTTTTGGTTATTGGAGCAGGCAAAATAAATGCTCAAACAAAAACCGTAGAAATTAAAACCCAAATTTACTGTTCACATTGTACTCAATGCGAAACTTGTGGACAAAGGTTCGATACAGAGTTGTATAAACTTAAAGGAGTAAAAAACTATACCATCTCCGGAAATGTTATCAAGGTGAGTTATAATCCTAACAAAATTAATGTCGACCAGATTCGTACCTGTATATCCAATTGTGGATATGATGCTGATGATGTAAAAGCAACAGAAGCGGGTATCAATAGCCTGGATGATTGTTGCAGAAAACAGGAATAGGTTTTTCAATCATATTCTCACATCCTTTATCCGAATGTGAGAATATGTGTTTGTTTATTATTTAATTGTACTACCTTCATGTTATCAATACCCAATAGGGTAAATACATGAAAAAAACCAACCGAACCCGCTACGAAACCCTTTTTTCGTGGATCATTATTATGGTTCCAATGGTAATTCTTACCATTGCATTCTTAAACAAAAACAATGTTGCCACTCAGCCCAAGGCCAAGCAAGGCATTTTGAATGTTGACCAGTGGGATTTTTCTTCTGATGGCAATATAAAGCTAGATGGGGAATGGGAGTTCTATTGGAATCAAATTCTCACCCCCGAAGTTTTTCGGGATTCAATACCTCCTAAAATGACCGGACACATCAGAATTCCCGGGATTTGGAATGGATATGATATAAACGGAGAGAAAATTTCAGGAAGTGGTTATGCTTCCTTCAGACTAAAAACAAAAATTAAAGATCCCACAAAACTATATGCCTTAAAAATTATTACCATGAGTAACTCCTATAAGTTGTGGGTAGATGGTAAATTAATTGCAGAAAATGGAAAAGTGGGCCAGGATAAAACAACTAACAAACCAGAATACCGATCACAGGTAGTAACATTTCAACCCACCTCTGAAAATGTTGAATTTATCGTACAGGTATCTAATTTTTACCATTACAAGGGAGGGATTTGGCATCCAATTAAAATGGGTGAATACAAAGCCATACAATATGAAAGAATTTCAAGAGTGATATTAGAAATGTTCCTCTTTGGGTGTTTATTTATGATGGGAGTATATCACCTGGCAGCATTTTCATTAAGGAAAAAAGAAGTGAGTTTACTTCACTTTGGTATTATGTGTTTTGTAGTGGGATTAAGAAGTCTATTTACCGGAGAAAATAATATTGGTATCATTATACCTCATCTGGATTGGTTTATTGCCCGTAAAATTGAGTTCATTTTGACCTTTGCTGCCGTTCCTGCTTATGCTTCCTTTTCTAAGTCATTATACAAACAAGAATGGAATAAAATAGTTTATTGGATTATTATTTGTTTTGGGATTGGTCTATGTTTTTTTGTACTCATTACCCCCCCCTCGGTATTTACTTTTGGTTCCTATATTTTTACCCCTTACTCACTGCTGGCTAGTATATACATGATTTATATTTTTATTCTGGCCACCGTAAGAAAAAAAGAAGGAGCCGGTTTGTTTTTAGTCACATCCATTTTCTTTTTAATTACCATTATCAATGAGGTGTTAAACCAAACCGAAGTGGTTCACACTGGATTGTATTTACCCGTTGGATTATTAATCGTTGTATTTGCACAAGCCTATATTCTTTCATCCCGTTCGGCCAATGCATTCAGAACAACGGAAATTTATGCAGCCACTTTTCAAAAATTTGTCCCCAAACAATTTCTCAACCGAATAGCCAAAGAAGGTTTGGAGTTTATTAAACCCGGAAATGCAGAAAAAGGAGAAATAACCGTGTTGTTTAGTGATATACGTTCGTTCACTACCATATCCGAAAAAATGTCGCCGGATGAAGTATTTAACATGCTAAATGAGTACTTAAGTCGGGTAGAGCCTCCCATTAGAAAAAACCATGGGTTTGTTGATAAATATATGGGAGATGGAATCATGGCTCTATTTGAAAAAACTGAAAGTCAAACGAGTGTTTACAACACTATTACTGCTGCTTTAGAAATGCATAACTCATTAAAAAAGTACAATATCGAAAGGATTAATCTGCATAAATTTCCTCTTGAAATGGGAATTGGAATCCATACCGGACAGGTAATTATTGGCACATTGGGGGGAAATGAACGAATGGACTCTACGGCTATTGGGGATGCTGTAAACTTGTGTTCACGAATCGAAGGTATGACCAAAATGTACGGTGCCAAAATTTTAGTTAGTGGTCATTCAATTAATTTACTGGATAACAAATCTGAATTCCTTTTTAGGTTTGTTGACTTCGTTGTAGCCAAAGGAAAAACTGAGCCTGTTGGTATATGGGAAGTACTTGGAAAAACTAACGATGTTGAGTTGGAAAAGGAAAAAGCGCTAATCTCTGTTTATGAATCTGCTATAAGCTTGTATCGGGAGAAAAAGTTTATAGAAGCAAAGTTAAAATTCAATATGTGCTTGCAAATTTTCCCTAATGATAAAGTATCTGCTATTTATATTGAAAAATGTGAGGCAATTTTAGGAAATAACACCAGTGAAGATTCGTTAATTACACATATAGACCCCAAATAATAGTTATCTGGACTATTGGCTACTATCTTTTAAATGTTTTAACGGCAAGTTTTATGCTTAGTAAAACATCATGAATATAACCTTTATGATTGTAGGGGTTTTCGGGTAATCCTACTTCTTCTACTTTTTCGTATGGGTGATATGTTCCAAAAAGTCGGTCCCAAATAATAAGTGTAGATCCGTAGTTTTTTAGAAAATGTTGACTATTGGTTGAATGGTGTATCCTATGTGCTGCTGGCGAAACTAAAATATAACGCCCTATTAATCCCCAATCAGATCTTAGTGAAGAGTGTATAAGCACCTGATGAGTTTCAGTAAAAATCTTCACGGCAAAAAATGTTTGGAGTGGTATTCCTAAAATAATTAACGGAATCACATCAAAAAACGTACTGATGGATGTTTCAAGAAAATGTCCTCTATATCTTGTTAAAACACTCATTGTAGTTGCCGAATGATGAAACTCGTGTATTTTCCAAAGTGGGTTGATTCTGTGAAAAACAATATGTCTGAAATAGTTTTTAAAGTCACTAAAAATAAAAACTATTAAAAACTGTAAGTATGGATTTTGTATATGATGAATGAGCTGAAGGTTAACTAATCGCTCAATAAGTGCAACTAAAATATAACAGATGCCAAACGAAAGAAAGAGAGCAATCAGCTTATGTAAGTTAAACGCTTCAAGTGCCCAACTGATAAGGTCTGTTCTTATTGATTTATCAAACTGTATCAAACGTTTTATAGAAGAGTTTTTCCAACCTATAAAAACCAACTCTATAACAAATCCTCCAATAACTATTGAAAAATAAAAGATCAGAACTTTATAATCAAAATGGTTGAGCCCGGCAGCATTAATTATTTTTTGTATAATGTAAGATATAAACTCCATATATCTTGGGGTTGATTTTAAGGTTATCTCATTTTAGATAAAGTAAATATCTGAAAAAATGGTTGAAGTTTTTGGATAAATAATAAACAGATATTATTTCAGCTAACTCAATAAAAACAAAAAGATTAAAGGGAAAATAATACCTATCAAAGCCAATTTCCAACCTATACGCTTAAACCCATTTTTCCCCCGTTGAATAAACATTCCCGTTATTGCAATAATAGCCATAGACAAGCCAAATACATCTGAATAATATATCCACCATTTACTGGTATCTACATGCAACATAGTAAACTCACCCAGTACCGGTGTTTTTTTATACGTTTCTATATTTCCTTTTCCTGTTTTGATATCCAGCTCCACATCGTTCTTTTCATACGATATTTTCAAAATATCCTTATCCACCCTATATCGTCTTAACTTGTCATTGATAGATTGGGTTTTTGTAAAATATTCAATGAATTCATCATTGATAGAATCTTTAATAACTGGTCGTATACTGATTTCTTTAGAACTGCTAACATAACGGCTTGGATGCCAGTCACGTCTATGATTCAAAAAGATCCCGGAAATTGAAAAGGATATAATCAATCCTACGTAAAAATAACCAAGTGTTCGATGGGTGTTTCTTACATTAATTTTCGCCATATATTAAAATTTGGCTCGAAAATAAGAGATTTCAAATCTTGATATGTAAGACTCTAATATTATACCTTAAATGTGGTATAGTGATAAATAAAATGATAATATGAGAAAATAAATTTAGTATTAACTAAATTTTTAGTTCTTTTCTGTCATTCCAAAAGAGATAAAGTCAAGTTGTTTATCATTTGAATAGTTCAGATAAACATATACTCCTTTATATTCCCCACGGTATGAATTGGTGCTTGAGTTGTTCTTAGTAAAATTGTATCCAGGCAACGTCTTGATGACTTTATCAATAGGTGTCTTACGGGTAATCGTCATTTTTTCCAACTTAAAACTACCCTGAAAGTTATTTTTAGGAGCAAATTTCATCTTTTGTTTTACAAAAGAAACCTGTATTTCGTTCGCCTGTTCATTCTTTGGGTATTCATATACATGTACTCCCAAATCATCAAATGTATATACCTTGTGAAATAGATGTTTCATAGAGTATTTACCCCCCATGGCTGTTAAAAACGGGTTGATTTTCCAGGGTTTATTAAAGCTGGTTCCATTTACATTAAGACTTCCGTTTGAAATAACAAACCGGGTACCTTTTGGAGCTTCAAAAAGGCTGAATTTTTTAGCTTCTGCTGTTTGGGTTGATACCAATAGAAGCAATGCAATGATAATGTAGCTTGATCTAAGCATAGGCCTTATATTTTAGCGTTATACTCTATTTCAAATCTAACGAAAAAACGGTGATTTATTATGCCTTTTTCTGTACTGTTCTTTGCTCTATCCGTTTTTCGTAATTTTTTCCTTCAAATATCCTGTGAACATAAATTCCGGGAGTATGAATATGATCGGGGTTTAAACTGCCTACAGGAACCATCTCTTCAACTTCAGCAATAGTAATTTTACCCGCCATAGCCATCAATGGATTAAAATTCCTCGAAGTGCTTCTAAAAATCAAATTCCCCATAGCATCTCCTTTCCAGGCTTTTACTATAGCATAATCTGCATCAAAAGCATATTCCATCAGGTATGTTTTACCATTGAACTCCCTTGTTTCTTTACCTTCAGCAACTTCTGTACCAACTCCGGCAGGTGTATATATGGCCGGCATACCATAGCCTGATGCCATACAACGGGTGGCTAATGTCCCTTGTGGTATTAATTCTACTTCGAGTTCCCCCGACAATAGCTGTCTTTCAAATTCTGCATTTTCTCCTACGTACGAAGAGATCATTTTTTTTACCTGTTTTTGTTGCAACATCAACCCAATTCCAAAATCATCAACACCAGCATTGTTACTAATACAAGTAAGACCCTTCACCCCTTTTTTTACCAAAGCGGCTATACAATTTTCAGGAATACCACATAATCCAAAACCACCCAACATTAATACCATATCGTCTTTTATTACTTCAATTGCCTCTTCAGCATTTTTTACTACCTTATTCATTATCAAAATTTACATTGTTGTATATAATGTCTTCGTTTTGGTCTTTTCTGTAATCACCACAATTAAGTTCTATGGTTGGTGTAGTTGCCGGCTTTTCAAAATCTCCTCTATTGATGTCTATCGACTTATCATCATACACCTTGCGCATAAATAACCCCCAGATGGGTAATGCCATGTTAGCACCTTGTCCGTAACCGGTGCTCACAAAACGTACTGTACGATCATCTGCTCCGGTCCATACGCCACAAACTAAATCAGGTGTTCCACCAATAAACCAACCATCTGAGTTGCTCTGTGTGGTTCCGGTTTTACCTGCTACGGGTTCTTTAAATTTATAGGTTCCTCTTAATCTTCCGGCTGTACCTTGTAACACCACCCCTTTCATTAATTCTACCATCAAGAAGGCTGCTTCTTCATTTAATACCTCTCTACTTTCAGAGGTAAAACTAGCCAGGGTATTTCCATTTTTATCTTCTATTCTCGTTAGGAAAATCGGTTTGTTGTAAATTCCTTTATTGAAGAAAGTACTAAAGGCTCCTACCATTTCATATACCGAAATATCCGGTGTTCCTAAACAAATAGACGGATTAGGATCTAATGGTGCTGTTACACCTAATTCCTTTACCAATTTTACCACCGCCTGCGGACCATATTGTTTCATTAAATATGCCGAGATATAGTTCACCGAATTTGCTAAAGCTACTTTTAAAGAAATCATGGCTCCTTCGGGTGGGCCTCCTGAGTTATCAGGACACCATCTGCTCCATGCACTTTCGATACATACTTTTACATTGGGAACTTCTTCGCAAGGGGATCTTCCTTCTCTCATTGCCATTGCATAAACAAATGGTTTAAATGTTGATCCTACCTGACGACCACCTCCGGGTACTATGGATTTTGTTTTTGAATCATATTTACCAGCGCGTACGTGATCGTATTTAAAATAATCAAAACCAATTCCTCCTGACCAGGCTTTAATCTCACCAGTATGTGGATCCATACACATCAACCCATTCATCAAAAATGATTTGTGATAAATAACCGAATCCCTCGGAGTCATTACAGTATCTTTAGGCCCGCTCCATGAATACACCGTCATAGACTTCGGTGTATTAAATATTTTCATAATGTCCGCTTCTGACACGCCTTCATTTTTTAATGCTTTATATCCATCTGAGGTTTTGATTCCCTGCATGATGATTTTATCTACTTCTTCTTGTTTTAAGTTGGAAGCAAACGGAGCATTTTTCTTTCCCTTTTTCGTTTTAAAAAACAATGCTTGAAGTTTAGGCATGTATTCATTCACAGCCTGCTCAGCATACGTTTGTATTCTTGAATCAATGGTAGTATATACTCTCAAGCCGTCAGTATATAAATTATAATGTTTCTGTGTCCTCGGATTAATGTTATTCATGCACCAGGCTTCCACATCTTTCTTTAACTCCTCCATAAAGTAAGGAGCATTGTCACCATGACCATACACATTTTTAGAAATTCTTTCCTGTAAACTTTCCATACTGGCAATTACAGGTTCCTGTTTAAATTTTTCACAATCACCAGCACTCAGTTTACCATACTTCGCCATTTGATTTAATACTGTATTTCTTCTATTGCGTGTTACATCCGGTGTTTTTTTTCTGAAGTTCGTAATGGGTGAATATTTTGTTGGGGCTTTTAATAAGCCCACCAATAATGCAGATTCTGTTACTGAAAGATCTTTCGGTGTTTTATCGAAATATATTTTTGCTGCAGAATTGATTCCGTAAATATTATGACCAAAATCAGCCTGATTCAAATACATCGTAAGAATCTCTTTCTTGGTATAAGCTCTTTCGAGTTGTAAAGCAATTACCCACTCTTTTACTTTTTGAAGTATCCTTAAAAATTTATTCTTCGGTTTTTTGTGGAACAATAGTTTTGCTAACTGTTGTGTAATAGTACTAGCCCCTCCATCTTTTCCTCCTTTAGCAATGGCTCCGAGTAATCGTTTTCCATCTATTCCTGAATGTTTTTCGAAACGAACATCTTCTGTTGCAATTAATGCATTGATTACATTGGGAGAAATATCTTCATAATCCACCGCAACACGGTTTTCTATATAGTATTTACCCAGTACTTTACCATCAGCAGAATAAACAATTGAAGCAAGATTTCTTTGTGGATCTTCGAGCTCTTTAAAATCCGGCATTTCTCCTAATGCTCCAGTAGAGGCAAGAATTACCAGAAGAATCATCGTAACAAATGGAGAAAAAACCAACCACCATACCCAGCGGAAATTTCTGAATAAAAAACTTTTAAAAATCTTTGACACAGTTAAGGGATTACGGTGTTAATTCACACCAAAGATAGGACACAGCAATCAATTTTCATAGTCAATCTCTTCATCTTCTGAAGTGATGGTACTACAATCAATAGGAACTGTCATTTCAGCGGGATATTCAAACTCACCTCTGTTAATTTTTATCGATCTATCATCATACACTTTTCGCATAAAAATTCCCCAGGTAGGTAATGCCATATTTGCTCCTGACCACCCATCATTTCTAACTGTTCTGTCTTCTCCTCCTGTCCAAACACCACAAACCAGGTCAGGTGTTCCGCCAATAAACCATCCATCTGAAGAGTTTTGAGTGGTCCCGGTTTTTCCCGCCATTGGCTCTGTAAACTTGTATACTGAAGGAAGATTTCTTCCTGTTCCAATAGTTGCCACACCACTCATTAATTCTACTGTTAGGGCTGCTGTTTGTTCATTCAACACCTCTTTGCTTTCTGTGGTGAACTCTGCTAATACATTTCCATTACGATCTTCTATTCGTGTAAGAAAAATAGGTTCATTGTAAATTCCTTTATTGAAAAAGGTTGAAAAAGCGGCTACCATTTCATATACAGAAATATCAGGGGTTCCAAGGCAAATAGATGGACTAGCCTCCATTTCAGAAGTAATTCCCAATTCATGAGCTAATTTTATTACTGCTGGAGCACCGTACTGCTTAATTAACAATGCAGATATCCAGTTCAATGATTTAGCCAATGCATACTTTAATGAAACATTTTCATTCACCTTATCTTTCCCTGATCTTGGACACCAATCGTCTACACATACCTGTACATTAGGTACTTCTTCACAAGGTGAACGACCTTCTCTCATAGCCATCGTATATACAAAAGGTTTAAAAGTAGAACCTACTTGTCGGCCACCATCAGGCATTACTTTTTTCTTATCACTATTGTATTTTCCTGCACGTACGTGGTCATATTTAAAGTATGAATAATCTATTCCCCCTACCCAGGCTTTTACTTCACCTGTATGTGGGTTCATACACATCAATCCTTGCATTAAAAATGTTTTGGTATGTATTACACTATCCCATGGACTCATGGTGGTATCACGAGGTCCATTCCAGGTAAATACCGTCATTTTATGAGGTTCTTTTTTGTTTTTTAAAATTTCTGATTCTGATATGCCTTTTTCTTTTTGCTCACGGTAACTATCAGTATTTTTTAAACCCTGCATGATAATTTTTTCTACTTCTTTTCCCGATAAATCAGAAGAGAAGGGACCGTTTTTTTTACCTTTTTTGATTTTAAAAAACTGAGCTTGTAGTTTTTTCATGTGCTCTTTCACCGCTTGTTCGGCATACTTCTGCATTCGTGAATCAATCGTGGTATAAATTTTTAATCCGTCAGTATAAACGTTATAAGGTTTATCTGTTCGTGGATTGATATTCTTTTTGGCCCATACATCGATGTTCTTTTTTAATTCGTCCATGAAATATTGGGTTTGACCACCACCATAGGCATTGGCTAAAATCCTTGTTTTTAGCTCTTGCATACTCGGTACTAAATCAGTTTTTTTATATTCAGTACATTGAGCAGCTGAAATCTTTCCGTACTTTTTCATCTGATTTAATACGGTATTTCTACGATTCACGGCAATTTCTATTTTTCCTCTTTTATGACAGTTCCATGGACTATATAATGACGGCCCTTTTAACAA
Organism: uncultured Candidatus Competibacteraceae bacterium; assembly: GCA_964624635.1. Taxonomy (GTDB): domain Bacteria; phylum Bacteroidota; class Bacteroidia; order CAIKAF01; family CAIKAF01; genus JANWKQ01. Next base: position 55,101 of record CAZUXM010000007.1, on the reverse strand, counting down.
CCCAACTAGTAATGCTGCTTCTGGTACAGTTAATTCTTTTGGTGGTTTATTAAAATACACTTTGGAGGCTGAATAGATTCCGAAAATATTATGTCCGAAATCTGCCTGATTTAAATACATGGTGAGAATTTCCTTTTTGGTATAACTTCTCTCAAGCTCCAATGCAATTACCCATTCTTTTACTTTTTGTATTAACCTCTTAATTTTTCCTTTGGGTTTCTTATGAAACAATAGTTTGGCTAACTGTTGAGTAATTGTGCTTGCTCCTCCTTCTTTTCCGAGGGATGAAAACGCCCTTACCGTTCCGCGGGCATCTATACCGGAGTGATCGTAAAAACGAACATCTTCGGTAGGTATTAAGGCATTAATTACATTGGGTGAAATGTCTTCATAATCAATGATTGTTCTATTCTCAATGTAATATTTGCCAAGAATTTTTCCGTCCTCGGTATAAACTACAGAGGCTTCATTTCGTTTAGGGTCTTCTATTTCACGGATATCAGGCATTTCTCCCAACAACCCAAACTTGGCCAATATAACCAGTATAGCCAACCCTAAAACGGGAGAAAATACAAGCCACCAAACCCAGCGATAGTTTCTGAGTAAACGGCTTTTAAAAATTTTCATACGTTATTGTTTTTTTATACCTTTTTCAATCCTCATCCCCACATCCATAATCATTGGTAAAGTTCCATCTTCTGTACGCATGGACTGTTGTAGTTCAAACTCATATTTACCCGGCTGTGGAAACCTGAATCCCTGATCAATCATGAATTGATTGTTACATACGTCTCCTGAACAATCACCTAAAGGTTTTCCTTTTGCATCTAACAAATAAAACTCCAGTGTGTCAATCGCTTTTAAGCCATCTGGACGCGTAGTTTTCATGAACATGTATAAATTCCGGTATGGATAATTATCAGCACAGCGAATATTAATAAGCATGTTGCAATACTGGTTAGTATCTTTAATCTCAAAATCAAATTTTACGGGCTCATTGGTATTCCAAACCGCATTAGGAATGCTCTGGTACTTTTCGTAAATCTTCGTCTTGTCACATGAAACAAGAATAAAACCAACGAAAACGATGATAATCCAATTACTTTTTTTCTTTATTGTTGTTATTGACATTCCCATTCCCCGGTTTTTTCTTCTTCTTTTTCTTCTTCTTAAAATTATTATTCCCTCCTTTATTGGTCTTATCAAATCTTGATAGATTCATTTCATCTAAGACATTAGCAAACTCTTTCTTTTTAGGAACTTGTTCCTTGTGCTTATCTCTCTCCTCTATCAAACTTTGTAAATCGTCCGGATATACTCCTTCCTTATTCATCTTCATTACTTTTTGAATAGTAGGAATATCCAGCGGAACTATAACGCCAGGAGCGTTGTCATAAGTATACGAAACCGTCTTTTTAAATATGTCGGTCTTAAAATGTATAGCATCTCCAATCTTGGTTTTTAACCTTACCTGTGTATTGGGAAAGTCTGCCAAAGCATCCAGATAGCTATCCAATTCGTAATTCAAACAACATTTAAGTTTACCACATTGACCAGCCAGTTTTTGTGGATTGATAGACAATTGCTGATATCTTGCTGCAGAAGTAGTAACCGATCTAAAATCCCTAATCCAAGTTGAACAACAAAGCTCTCGTCCACAAACACCAATGCCTCCTAATCTTCCGGCTTCCTGACGGAAACCTATCTGGCGCATTTCAATTCTCACTTTCAAGTCACGAGCTAATATCTTAATCAATTCTCTGAAATCCACTCTCCCTTCGGAAGTATAATAAAACGTAGCCTTAGATCCATCTCCTTGTGTTTCCACATCACTGCATTTCATTTCGAGACCCAGGTCCTTTGATACCTTGCGGCAATACATCATGAAACGATTTTCTTTATCAATCGCTTCTTTCCATTTTTGGATATCATTTTCACGCGCCTTACGATAAATACTTCTTCCTTCGGCTGTTTTATAATTAAATCCTGTTTTTTTCATTTGGAGCTTAACCAGCTCTCCTGTTAATGAAACGGTACCAATATCGTGCCCGGGGCTTCCTTCAACCGCAATAAGATCACCCACATAAACGGGTACATTACTTTTATTATGATAATAATCTTTGCGACTGTTTTTAAAACGAACCTCTACCCATTCAAATCTACCTGAAGCATCCGCCGGCTGCATATTCGAAAGCCAGTCAAACACCTCCAACTTATTACCACACCCTCCTGTTCCACACGATCCGTTGCTTTTACAACCCTTAGGCACCCCACCATCACCCGTACTACAACTCCTACATGCCATGAATTTTGTTTTTGTGTTACAACAAAAATAAACAAGTATTTGGGATTATGGGTTTTTAGGTAACGATTGTTACAAATGGGGATCTGTTGATAAATGGAAAGTGTATCTTAATTTTCCAATTTTAATGCTTCGTATAGGTCCATACTCAGATTCATCGCCAAGATTTTTGCATTGGCATTACGGTCTACATAATACACCGCTTTTTCCATTTTTTCAATCACCTTCGGAATCTTATGATTTTGAGTTACCGAAGAGAATTTATCTAAAAACTGACGTTCGTTGGAAGTCACCCTCATGACTTCAGAAGCGTTGTTTTTAGCCAGTGCCTCTCTGAAAATATGCATGGCATATTCGTAAAACGACTTTTGTTTTTCTCTGGAAAGTTTCGATATCGTATCTACCACCTGGTTCAATTTCCCTATATCCATGGCATAGCTGGTACGGAACCATTCCTGTAAAAGCTTGGTGGTATCCTCATCTACATCTTCCATTTCTGCCAATCTCATGGCATAGCGGTAGTTGCCATCAGATACATTCACTATTTCGCGGGCTTTATCAAAGCTCATTTGATATTTGGAGGTGAGGGCTCCCAACATATCCATATCTGCCAATTTTTTAAGCTTAATATATTGTACTCTGCTCAATATGGTACTTAACATTTCTTCATCATTATTGGCCACCATAATAATCAAAGATCGGTTGGGTGGTTCTTCAATGGTCTTCAGGAGCTTATTGGCTGTTGAAATATTCATTGTCTCGGGCATCCAGATAATCATTATTTGGTAGGCTGCCTCGTAAGGTTTTAAGGATAGCTTTTTGATAATCTCATTGGCTTGACCCACATTCATTATGCCCGACTTTGCATCGGAGATTTTCTCCATCCACTCAATATAAGTAGTGTATGGATTGGTTTTCATTGCCTCATGAAATTCGGGCATAAAACTATCCGATACATTATCAGATCCTGTTATAGGAAAACAAAAATGCAAATCCGGATGTTGTAGCTGTTGATATTTAATACAACTTGGGCAGGTTCCACATGAATCTTCATCGGTACGTGCTATACAATTTACATATTGCGCATATGAGATAGCTAATGCTAGGTTACCCCCCCCCTCCTGGCCTAAAAACAACTGCGCATGAGGAATTCTCCCACCTTGTACAGCATGGATGAGTTTTTGTTTAATTTCTGTATGTCCTACTACTTCACTAAATTTCACAACAGGCAAATGTAAAAAATAGGTCGGGGATAACTTCCTTTACTTAAAACTTGTTCAATTCTTTTTATGGTTCTCGAGTTTGCCGAGCCTGCGAGGCTTTCTGCGATATAAAGCAGAGACAAAGCAAGAGACAGGAATAAGTATAAATCTGCGTTTTCTATGAGATCTGCGGGAAACAAAATTAGAGCGGACAGTTGAACATCTTTACAAATTAGCAAGATTGTTACATTTGTGCCCTTAAACAAAACAGATGAAAACCATCAATGACTTTTCTTTTGCCGGCAAAAAGGCACTTATCCGTGTTGATTTTAATGTTCCATTAGATGCTGAGTTTAATGTAACGGATGATACCCGCATAGTAGCCGCTATCCCCACCATCAAAAAAATATTAGCTGATGGGGGATCGGTCATATTGATGTCACACTTGGGTAGACCTAAAGGCGGTTATGAAGAAAAATATTCATTAAAACACATTGTTAGCTGCTTAAGTAATGCTTTAGGAACTCCCGTGAAGTTCGCCAAAGATTGTATTGGAGAGGTGGCTGATCAAGCTTCCAAAGATTTAAAATCAGGCGAGGTTTTATTGCTTGAAAACTTAAGGTTCCATGTTGAAGAAGAAAAGGGGGATACTTTGTTCTCTCAACAATTGGCTTCGTTAGGTGATTTTTATATAAATGATGCTTTTGGTACAGCGCATCGCAGGCATGCTTCTACGGCAGTAATTGCAGAATTCTTTAAAACTAACAAGGCATTAGGACTTTTGATGGCTGCCGAAGTGGAAAATATTCAAAAGGTATTGAGTGATGCGGCTCGTCCGTATACTGCCATTATTGGGGGAGCCAAGGTTTCAAGTAAAATTAATATTATTCGCAACTTGGCTGACAAGGTAGACAACTTTATTATTGGTGGGGGAATGGTATTTACTTTTATCAAAGCCTTGGGTGGTTCGGTAGGTAAAAGTTTGGTGGAAGAAGAGATGATTAATGATGCAAAAGAAATATTGGCGTTGTGTAAAAAACATGGAGCTAAATTATATTTACCTAAAGACTCCGTTTGTTCAACCGAATTTAGTGAACAGGGAACTGTTGCTACTTATGATACTATGTCAATTCCTGATGGGTATATGGGTCTGGATATTGGAGAAAAGGCCATTAAAGAATATACAGACGTTATTGCATTATCAAAAACCATTATGTGGAATGGCCCCATGGGAGTATTTGAAATGAATACTTTTCAAAAAGGAACGCAGCAAGTAGGTATTGCTGTAGCCAATGCTACTGAAGATGGTGCATTTTCACTGGTAGGTGGTGGTGATTCTGTAGCTGCTGTAAATAAATTCAAATTAAGTGATTCTATCAGTTATGTTTCTACTGGTGGTGGCGCCATGTTAGAATTAATGGAAGGAATTGTTTTACCCGGGATAGCCGCTATTGCTCAATAATGAACGAAGCCGAAAAAGAATTTCAGATTAAATGGGCCTCATTACTTAAAAGGCTAGGCGAACAATTTGGTGAGGATTTAGATTATGATGGTATCATTTTTCTCATCGGAATACAAGAGTTGGGCAAGGGAAAACTACAACTCAAAAAAGACCAAAAACTTGAAGTAATGCATATAGCTGTATGCAAGTTACTGAGTCAGTATAACTATTATAATTTCTTAGGCAACGATGAAGATGGTTGGCCTCATTATGAACCTACCGAAGAACTGCCTCATTTAAGTCCATTACAACAACATAAGCTAATTAAAGAGGCGATAGTAAATTATTTTGGCGAAAACTACGGATAAAGAATAAAGGTTTCGTTTTCTGTTTTATCAGGGGTAATACGAATAATCCCATGAGTTTCGTGTAAACCGGTGGCATCATTTTTCCATGCATATACATCCAAAATTACTTCTAATGCCGGGTCATGTTCATATATCCACTCTCCATTAAAGTCAGTTACTCCACCCACATTGATATAACTTCCCGTTGGGCCGGTTAATTGAATATTGGCACCATCAACTCTAAAATTACTACTATTAAGAATAGTAAATTTTGCTTTACCTCTTTCGGGTGCCTGGTAACATGAGCTGAGCATAACAACAAAAGCAACAACAACTAAAAACGATAATTTTTTCATGTGAAACGAGTTTATCAGTTAATTTAAAAAACAGAACTATAAACTTCGCGCAGAGGGTAAGGGAATAGATAAGGTGGAAGCTTATCCGTAAATTTTAACTGTTTCGGTTGAGGTTTCATCCGGTCTGATTCGGATAATTCCCTGGCCAGTAGCCGTACCAAAAGTAGCACTGATTTCAAGGATTACTTCTAATCCCATATCTACATTTGGATCAACGTGGGTGTATGAAATTTCACCGTTCAAATCCGTCAAACCTTCAAAAACAATAAATCCAGTACCTAATTGACCCGGTTGAGAATATTTCACAGTCGCCGAAGGAACCCTGAAGTCGTTTTCATCTACAATAATCACATTGCCGGTACCCGGTTTTGGATCACCATAACATGAATAAGAGGCTGCAATGCCTACTGCCATTACTAAAAACAGACCTAATTTCTTCATAAACAATGAATATTAATGGTTCAAAAGAGAGATAAAGATAAATTAATTGCAGGATTTCAACAAGTTTTCAACGAATTTTTTTCACTTTTACATCGAATTTTAATTTTTATGCTTCAGGAGATTGCCGAAATAACCCATCTAGTACAAAAGTTCGAGCTTAAAACCGGTTCGGATCTTGAGAATTATAAACGTGAGATTTCAGGCAAAAATGGCCGTTTAAACGATCTTTTTGAAAAATTTAAAACAATCCCTGGCGATCAGAAAAAAGATGTGGGAAAGGCTTTAAATGAGCTAAAAATACTCGTTACCCAAAAGTTTGATGAGGGAGTAAATTTTGTGGAGGCTAATACAATTTCAAAATCTGATAAGGACGAAACCCTTCCGGGGAAGTTTCTTTCCTTCGGAAAACGTCACCCTTTGAACCTCGTCAATGAAGAAGTAATCGACATTTTCGAAAAAATTGGTTTCATTACCAAAGAAGGTCCGGAAGTAGAAGATGATTGGCATAATTTTTCAGCACTTAATTTCCCCTCTAACCATCCTGCCCGCGATATGCAGGATACCTTTTTTGTAAATAAAGAAAATAACATTCTATTGCGTACCCATACCTCTTCGGTACAGGTTCGTACTATGATGAATGAAAAACCCCCCATTCGTATCATTTCACCCGGACGTGTATACCGTTGTGATAGTGACGCAACACACTCTCCTGTGTTTCACCAATGCGAAGGTTTGTATATTGATAAAAATGTATCGTTTTCTGACCTGAAAGATGTGTTGTTTTACTTCGTTAGGTCTTTCTTCGGAGAAGATACCAAAGTCCGCTTCCGCCCCTCTTATTTTCCCTTTACGGAACCGAGTGCTGAAATGGATATCGGTTGGACCGTAGATGGTAAATTTCGCTGGATGGAAATCTTAGGTTGCGGCATGGTTGATCCCAATGTTTTAAAGAATTGCGGTATTGATCCTGAAGAATATTCAGGCTATGCTTTTGGTATGGGCATAGAGCGCTTAACCATGCTTCGTTATAAGATTTCTGATATCCGGTTGTTCTATGAGAATGATTTGAGGTTTATCGAGCAGTTTTAATTAGCCTTAATTTTAAATTTTTCGATGAAGGCAGAGACGGGCTATAACATGTCTCTACTATAGTGTTTCACATTGAACACCCTTAATTAAAAAATCCTTTTTCTATTCATACTTATTGGGTGCCTCCCCTCGATTCACACAGGTCATTACTCTTGCTGCTTGCGGTTGGGCTATCCGCTAAATCTTTTTACTTGGAGTTTGGAAGGTTTTGAGTCATTTTTTGTACCACATCTTAAGTCTTGGGTAATGCTAACGTAAATAAATTTTAACCTACAATAAAAAGGATGCTGCTCCTATCCCTGGCACAACACAATCATTTCGTATATTTTTGATTAATTAAGTTTTTAGCAACAAACACACCTGTTCATAACTTTTTATCCGTAACCACTTGGTTACCTAATTTTATTTTATATTTGTAACCGAATGGTTACGTATTATGGATACTAGAAGGGATGTTTTTCAAGCAATTTCCGACCCAAATCGAAGGGCAATTATTGACCTGTTGGCCCAGGAAAGGCTTACGCTGAATCAGGTAGCAGAGCGATTTGATATTAGCCGACCGGCTATTTCAAAACATATGAAAATCCTCACAGAATGCGGATTGGTAAAGATTAAGCAGAAGGGTCGGGAAAGGTATTGTGAGTTAAAACACCTTCCTCTCAATGATGTAATCCACTGGATTGATCAACATAAACGTATGTGGAACAATCGACTCAATGCGCTAAAAACTCACGTGGAACTAAAAAACTTAAAGAAATGAATACAGATCCTATTGTAAAAGAAATACTTATCAAAGGCTCCCCTCAACAGGTTTGGAGCGCTATCACCAATAAAGACGAGATGAAAAAGTGGTATTTTGATATTAAAGAGTTTCGTCCAGAAGTGGGTTTTCGGTTTGAATTCTGGGGTGGTACCGAAGAGAAACAATACCTGCATAAGTGTGAAATCAAAGAGGTTGTTCCCTTCGAAAAGCTAAGCTACACTTGGGTTTACGACGGATATACAGGAGAATCATTGGTAACTTTTGAGATCATTCCACAGGGAAGCCAAACCCTTGTACGCCTTACCCATGAGGGAATACATACTTTTCCCGCAGATAACAAAGACCTAAGAAGAGAAAACTTCATTGGTGGATGGGAAGCTCTTATTCACGATTCAATAAAAAATCACGTGGAACACTACTCGTGAGACTTAAAGTGTCGTCCTATGTCACTAAATCCGTCAATAGCCCCCTGAATCGCCTCTTGTTGTTGGTTATTGCGCAAAACATACATGCCGAAATTCATGAGGAAATTCTTCCAAAAAGAGCCCGTTTCTGCTCCATATCCGGCAAAAAAGCGGGTTCCATTTTCTTCTAATTTTAGGGCTGGAGCTACTTGTTTGAGAATAACTCTACCTCCTAATGTAGATCCTTCTATTACGTAAGCATATCCTAGAGCGTAAGCCAGACTTGGATTTCCATTAAAACTATTGAAAGAATTTACTTGTTTTTTTTCTGCCCCATTAGCATATAAAAATGCTAAATCCGCTTGTATGTCTTGATGTTTTTTTCTTTTATCTGCATCTGTAATCACTGTAGAAACAGCAGGAAGAACCTTTTCGTCAAAAGCTTTAATTACTTCTCCCATACAATTCAAGTAAAAAGCGTAGTCGGTAAGAGTTATTTCCGGACTCATGAGTTTTTTAGATATTTTGTTGTCTTCCAGTGCTTTGTGCATCGGGTCGGTAGCGGTTCTAAGTTCATGCATGAATATATCCGCCGGAGATTTTTCTTTGTTCTCTGTATGTTGTTCCATAAGACAAAAATAATACTAATACCCAATGTTAGGTATCCCCTTTTTAAGTGGTTTCAAGTTAAAAGTTTCAGATTTCTATCCTAGCTGTAAAGAGAGTTTCGTAATTAGCGCTCAAGATTTATCTTCCTAAAAACACCATCAAAACAGAGATGTCTGCAGGAGAAACACCACTTATCCTGGAGGCTTGACCCAGGGTGGCTGGTTTGATTTTAGACAGCTTTTGGCGAGCTTCCATGGACAAACTCGGTATCAGGTAATAGTCAATCCCATCTTTGATTTTAAAGTCCTCTAAACGGCCTAATTTTGCGGCATTTTCTTTTTCACGTTCAATATAGCCACTGTATTTTAACTGTATTTCTACTTGTTCTACCGCTTCTGATGTTTTTTTACTGTCTAGATTACTCAAAAACGCCTGAAGTTCAGGCAAATAGCTAATCATTTCCTGAAAAGTAATATTTGGTCGTGGAACAATCGTTGATAACTTTACTTTTTGGTTTAAAACGGCTGAATTGTTGGCCTCTAAATAGCCGTTTATTAACAATGGATCAACAGAGTATCCGTCAATAAAGTCCATTATTTTTTTAGACAGACTTAATTTTTCTTTAACACCTCTATATCTTTCTTCGCTTGCAAGCCCCAATTCATGAAATTTTGGTGTTAATCGAGCATCTGCATTATCCTGACGAAGTAATATTCTGTATTCAGCCCTTGATGTAAACATTCTATAGGGCTCTTCGGTTCCTTTAGTTATCAGATCATCTATTAAAACCCCAATATATGCTTCTGATCTGGAGAGGATTACCTGATCTAATGAATTGATTTTTAAGTGTGCATTAATCCCCGCCATAAGACCCTGACAGGCCGCTTCTTCATAACCGGTGGTTCCATTGATTTGTCCAGCGAAATAAAGATTTTCAACCAATTTAGTCTCCAGAGTGTGGCTTAATTGGGTTGGTGGAAAATAATCGTATTCAATTGCATATCCTGGTCTAAACATTTTAATATTCTCAAACCCCTTAATCTTCCTCAGTGCCTTAAGTTGAACATCTTCTGGTAGACTAGAAGAAAACCCGTTAATATATATTTCCACTGTATTCCAGCCTTCTGGTTCAACGAAAAGTTGATGTCTATCTTTGTCAGTAAATCTGGTAATTTTATCTTCTATAGAAGGACAATATCTCGGGCCTAACCCTTGGATTCTTCCAGTAAACATTGGGCTCTGATCAAACCCTGTTTTGAGTATTTCATGAACCTCTTCGTTAGTATAGGTAATATGGCATGATCTCTGTTGTTCCGGCTTTATTCGGTCGATATCTAAATATGAAAACCCAACAATTTCTTCATCTCCTTTTTGTTCTTCCATCAGGTCGTAATTTAAACTGCGGGCATCTACCCTGGGGGGTGTTCCCGTTTTCATTCTACCTGAATCAAAACCAATTTCTACTAATTGTTCTGTTATTCCTTTGGCTGCACTTTCCGCCATCCGCCCTCCTCCAAACTTCTTTTCGCCAATATGTATCAATCCATTTAAAAAGGTTCCATTGGTAAGAACCACCGCTTTTGCTTTTACTTCAATGCCCATTCCCGTGCGGACCCCTATAACTTTGTTTTCTTTAATCAACAAGCCCGAAACCATGTCCTGCCAAAAGTCAACATTTGGCGTTTGCTCTAACATAAGTCTCCACTCTTCTGCAAACCTCCAACGATCATTTTGTGCTCTTGGGCTCCACATAGCAGGACCCTTGGAGCGGTTTAGCATTCTGAATTGAATCATGGTCTTATCTGACACAATACCGGAGTACCCCCCTATCGCATCAATCTCTCTAATAATTTGCCCTTTGGCAACCCCACCCATAGCCGGGTTACAACTCATTTGTCCTATTCGCTGCATATCCATGGTAATCAATAAAACTTTTGACCCCAGATTGGCTGCTGCTGCCGCTGCTTCACAGCCAGCGTGACCAGCACCCACCACTATTATATCGTATTCTCCTAACATGTTTTATTTTGTTCCACGTGAAACACTATGCGATTTTATCAGCCACAAAGGTAGCTGTTTTTACCAATATAATCCCCAACATAATAAGGGCTAAAATTGTTTTTATGCCTGTGCTTAATAAGAATCCTACAAATGAGCCAAGAGCTGACTTGAGTGCCTGACCCACATCTTTTTTATAGATAAGTTCAAAGACGAATGCCCCAATAAAGGGCCCAATAATTACGCCCCAGAATCCAAAAAACAAACCAATAATAAGTCCTATTGTGCTACCCCAGGTTCCATATTTAGACCCGCCAAATTTCTTCGTGCCTATGATTGGTATTACATAGTCAAGAACCAAAACAGCTATAATTAAAACAATAAAAATTGCATGAGTCCACCATGCTATTCTGTTCGTATCATTACTAAAATGAAAGCACAAAAACCCTATATAAGAAACAGGAGTTCCGGGAACACCAGGAATAATAGAGCCAATTACACCTATTATACAAAGTATAACAGCTATGCTAACTAATAACCAATCCATTATACAGTAATTAATTTAAGCTTTTGATCTTCTTTAGACCTCATTTTTGCCTGGTCTTCTTTCGTCTTGTCTTTATATCCGCACAAGTGCAAAACCCCATGGATTATTACGCGCCTCAACTCATTATCAAAGCTCTCGTTATGTTGTTCTGCATTGTCTTTTACCCTATCAATACTAATATAAAGTTCCCCTGAAATTACACCGTCTACTGTATAATCGAACGTAATGATGTCTGTATAATAGTTGTGTTGCAGAAATTTTTTGTTCATGTCTAATAAAAAATCATCTGAACAAAATACGATTGATATTTCTCCTGGTTTCTTCCTTTCAGAAATAATAACCTTTTTAATCCAGTCGTATAGTTTTCTTTTGCCCTTAATCTGAATAGAAATATCAGCCAGGAAAATTGTGGTCCGGGGCACTTTTATTGACAGTTAAAAGAAAAAACTACCGTCGATCCTTCATTATCAAAATCTACCTTATCAGCCAATCTTTTGATAAGAAATACTCCTCTACCACAAGGCTTATCAATATATTCCGGTTCTGTTGGGTCAGGTAAACTGTTATAGTCAAACCCCCTACCTTCATCTGACACTTGTATATTTAATACCGGCTCAGCCCAGTTATAGTTAATCACAACTTTTTTGTCAGCGTCATACATATTGCCATGCATAATTGCATTATTAGCAGCCTCTGTTAATGCTATTAATACATTACCATACAACTCATGGTTGATATGATAACGATCAAATATCTCGCTAACCAAACCCTCAACTTTAGATATTTCATTAATATCCGAGTTAAGTGTTACTGAGTTGTCCTTTTGTGGTGCATTCATGTTAAAAGGTATTTAGGTATTGTGATACTTTAGATTTGTAATAAGGTCTCATTACGGGTGGAATACTACGAATAATTTCCAACTCCTGGCTCTTCTGCTTAAAGTAATCTTCTACCAACTTGTTGTTATTATCTTTTTTATCCTCACCTTCGTTAGACTTCCGCTTATCGTCTTGATCCTGGTTTCTCATGGCTTTTTCAGAGTCCATCATCTTTACTTTAATATCTTCATTTCTTTTGATGGTTTGAGAACTAATGGTCTTATTTAAGATATCTTGCTCATTCTCTTCCATCTTCTTAATGATATCATTCAGCTGTTTTTTCTGATCTCCTTCCATATCCTTAGTCATATCCTGAAGTTCCTTTCTAATCAATTCTTGTTCCTTTGCCAACTTTACCAAGTCTTTCGCTATATCACCATTCTCTCCATTTTGTGGCTTTTGACCTTGCATTTTTTGTTGTAATCCTAACATTTTTTCTTGTATACCCATCTGGCGTTGCATCATCTTTTCCATCCCGCTTTGACCTGGGTTTGATTGACCAGGCTTATTACAACTTTTTGAGCCTTGGCTCTGTTGACTTTGGGCTTGCATCATTTGTTGTTGCATTTGTTTAATAGATTCACTCAACATCAATGCAAGGTTGTTTAATGAAGTAAGTGCATATTGTTGTTTTTGGGTAGACGCTGATTTGTTTCTATCTTCAAGCAATTCAAGAGACTTCTCCATTGATGACTTTACCAATGTAATTTCTCTATTAACAATAGATTGTATTTCTATTGATCGTTTACTAAGTGCTAATAAACTATCTTCAACCACCTTACTATCATCAATCAGTTTCTTTTGTTCCTTCATTATATCTTTGAACTGAGGGTTGCTAATATTTGTAGCGTTGGTGGTACTAATCAGTTTTTCTTGATCAAAAGAAAGCTTCATTATGTTATCCAACAATTGTCTCAAATCCTCCATATTCTCTTGTTGAGATTCTTGTTCCATTTGTTGTTGCATATTCTGTAACTGACTTTTCATGTCCTGAGACTTCTGCTTAGAATTTTGCATACTCTTAGAAGATTTACTCTTCTGATTATTATTCATTTCCTGTTTAGAGTTATTGTTCTCATTCTCCATTTCATTCATTTTCTCCTCTAAACCTTCCATATTCTTTTGGTCTTCTAACTCCTTATTTAGGTCTTCCAATTTCTTAAGATCATCCTTCACTTCTTTCATTTTTTCATCAATCTTATCCTGCTGATTCTTTAATTTTTCATCATCTGTTTTTTTATCTTCTGCATCTTTTAAAAACTGGTCTTGCTCTTTCATCAATTCGTCCAGTTTATTGATGGTTTCCTCTAGTTTATTTTCAAACTGCATTTCTTTAAATAATGCCAAGGTACGATCCAGTTCTTTTTCAATATCCTTATTATTTAATTCCATCTTATCCAAAGCATCCATCATCTTATTCTTATCCATCTTTTCCATCATCTTCTCAAGTTCATCCATCATCTTTTTAAGATCGTCGTTATTTAACTCTTCAAAGAGTTTGTCAATCTGATCTTGTTTATCCAATAATCTTTCCTCATCCTTGTTTAATTCTTCTTTTTGGATATCGTTCATACTGTTCTTTTGTTGAACATCATCCATTTTTTTCTTTAGTTCGTCTTGCTTCTTTAAAATATCATTCAACTTCTTTTTATCCTCCCATGAAGCTTCCTTTTTTTGTAATAAAGATTTTTGCAATTCATCTATCTGTTTCTGTAGGTCATCTGACATTGATTTAGAATCAGAAAGATCATCCTTTATCGTTTCATTTCTTTTATTAATAGCCTCTGTAATTTCCTTTTCAGTAGGAATACTAAAAGTCATGATATGCGATCTGGTAGATTTTGAACCCCTTACACCATCATTGTCAAAAACTTCAAAATAATAAACCAACTTATCTCCCGGACCCATATTCAATAATTTTGTATCAAAAGGATAATTAAATGACTGAGATAGCAATCCTCCGGCTATCGGAATAGTTATTACGTTTTTATCAGCTTCTTTTTGCTCTTTATAGACTGTGTAATGAAACTTTAAAGACCTTAAGCCATAATCATCCTTTATCTCTCCTTCGAAGCTTAAAAGGCTTAAAAACACCGAATCTTTAGATTCAGATACTTCTATACTTGGATATAAATCTGGTATAATATTAATACCCGTGGTTAATGAATCCTTTATAAACAATTTATTATCAGTGTTTAATGGCTTAAATGAAACAAGACCTGAACTAAAAGCCTTGTAATTAAAACTATACTTTCCTGATCCTTTTAAGGTATAGTTCGTATCCTGTCTGTAAATCTTTAATTGATCGCTATTATCAGCAATTATATTCCATGTTAATTGTGTTCCTTCTGGCAAAGTCATATCTGATGGGTTTGACATTACCTCATCTTTCATATTCAAATAAGCCGGATATTTTACTACTACACTAACTGACTTAATGCTGGGTTTTGAAACTGTTTTTAAAGAATACGAATCATATTCATCTTCATCAGTGATGATTTTAAATGGGGTGTCATTCTTTATATTAGCAAATACAAACGAATATGATTTCTTATTAAGGTCATCAGCTTTGTAACGTTTGTTATCGTATTCTATCCAAATCTTATCAGGCAATTCTTTTCCTTCAATATGAAAATTTAAGACAAAATCTTCTCCTGTAATAGCTTCAAGAGGAACATCTAAAAATATCTGAAAAGGAAACTGTTTTTTAAATTCCTTATTATATTGAATAATACGTTGTGTACCATTATTTATAATAGATGGAAATAGAATACAAATAGAACCAAAAACTAAAAAAACAGGAATAAGAAACTTTAAATATTTACGGTTCTTTTTATAATCAATCGCTGCTCTAAAATCTACTGGTTTTAAATCATTGGTTTTTTGTTCTATCGAAGCTAATATGAGAGAATTATCACCAGTATTAAATTTATCAAGCTGCAAAATATTAATCAATTTATCCTGCACTTCAGGAAAGTGATCACCAATGATCTTAGAAGCATCATTAAAAGAAAGCCTGTTCTTTAATTTAATCAGAGAAAGTAAGGGGAGTAGTAAAAATCTAATGGCTACAAAAGAGCTGGATAATATAAAACCTAACAATAATCCTAATCTTATTGTTCCTGAATATCTACCATAAAACTCTAATGTAACTACAAATAAATAAAATGCCAATACTAAAGAAATAGACAATAAGGAACCCTTAATAATCTGATTCTTATAATATTTCTTTATAAATCCCTCTAGTTTAGGGTAAATTTCGTTGTTTACCTTATTCCCCATACACTGCGAACTAACGAATTATCAAGGGTTTTGTTTCATTATTAACATGCTATCTTATCTACCCTTTTCTGATGCCTACCTCCTTCAAACGTAGCTTTTAAATAAGCATCTACAATCTCTATAGCTGTTTCCTGTGAAACAAAACGAGCCGGTAGGGCTATACAATTAGCATCATTATGTTGTTTGGCTAAAGCTGCAATCTCAGGCATCCAACAAAGAGCAGATCTTACACCCTGATGTTTATTAGCTGTAATATTTACTCCATTACCAGAACCACAGATAATAATTCCCATATCTATTTCTTTCGACTCTATCTTTTTTGCAACAGGATGAATATAGTCCGGATAATCTACACTATCTAACGAATGAGTACCAAAATCCTCTACTTGATAACCTAAAGAAATTAAGTGTGTTTTTATAATCTCTTTGTATTCAAAACCTGCATGATCTGCAGCACAACCAATTTTAATCATAGATATTAATAGAAAGTGTTGATAAACTACCCAAAAAACAATTATAACAAAATTACCATAATTAAACTGATACTCCAATAGAGAAGGTAATGAACAAACCAAAAATAAATAAGGATTATTGCTGATTCATTTAAAACAAATAATCTACAAAGTGAATGATGTTAATACCATAAAACCTATGTTAGAAAACAACTATAAATAAATGTTCAAAACTGATATAAAATAATATATATCAGATACTTATATTTTAATAAGAAAGCTCAAAAATTGTATATAACTATATTTAGATTCAAGAAGAGTACCAGATATAAACATATGAACAGGACACTATTATTAATGTCTTTATCTATATATAATATAATATATTAATTAATAGGAGTTGAAAAGCTATTTCCACTCTATAGCTAGTTTTCCAACAGATTCTCTGCTTTCTAACAAATTATGAGCTTCTGAAAGATCAGAAACAGGAAAAGCCCGGCCAATTGGATCGGTTATAATCTGGCGGTTATTAAGATCAATAATTTTTTCCATCGCTTCTTTTATGATAGATGGTCTTTCATCAGCCATTCTTAACATATTTACCCCAATGAGTGATTTACTCTTCATTAGAAATCCTATTGGAGAATATATTCCGAAACCTAAAGCCAACTTGATGTCGTTAAAAATTCCTTGTCCATCGCTCCTTCTTGAGCCTCCATAACATACCATCCTACCTCCAGCAGATAACAACCCAAATCCTTTTTTTACACTAGACCCACCAATGCTGTCAAAAATAACGTCAAGACCATCTTCGCCTCTAATGTTTTCAACTTCTTCTACAAAATCTACCTCCTCCGAGTTAATAGGGTAATTTACGCCCATATCCTCCAACATTTTAATTTTCATATCAGAGCTGGCTGTGGCATAAATAACACAGTTTTTAAGCTTGGAAAGCTGAATAAGCGCCAATCCAACGCCGCCTGCGGCGGCATGTATTAATACATGATCACCTTCTAAAATATTGGTGGCCATGTTAGATGCATAATAGGCAGTTGAATATTGGGTAGCTAAGGCTGTAGCTGAAGCATTAGACAGTTTATCATTGATTGGGTGAACTACTAGCTGGTTGGCAACAACATACTCAGCATATCCGCCAAATCGGGTTAAAGCAATTACTCGTTTTCCCAATAATTCCTCGTCAGCACCAGGTCCTAGTTTATCAACATAACCCACAACATCATAACCAATAACTGCAGGAAGGGGAGGGGCGTCTTTATACATTCCTTTTCGGGCCATTACATCGGCATAATTAAGACCAAAAGCATCTACCTTTATTCTTACCTCCCCTTCTTTAGGTTCAGGCTTATTAAGTTCTCTTAGTTCAAAAGCCCTTTCGGGGTTACCATGTTTTACCAATACAACAGCTTGCATCTAAAAAAGTTATTTTACAGTCTAAATATATTTATTTTTGTTATTTAGAGGCACTTAATGGAAATTTTCTTACAAACGAGCACTTGGATTAGCCTGTTAACACTCACCTTCTTGGAAATAGTGTTGGGAATAGATAATATTATATTCATATCTATTGTTACCAACCGGCTTCCTCAAACCTCACAAGCCTCAGCCAGAAATATCGGATTGATAGTAGCACTGGTATTTAGAATTATTCTGCTTTTTGGAATATCAGCTATTCTAGGACTTGATCAAACATTTTACAGCACAAGAGAATATCATATTGGAGATATGGTGATAGATCCGATTTCTATCACAGGAAAATCTATCATATTTTTTATAGGTGGTTTATTTTTAATCGCTAAAAGTACTTCTGAAATGTTCCAAAAACTCGAGAAAAAAAAGAAAGAAGAAATCGCTCAAAGCAAAAAAAGTGGCTTTCTATGGGTGGTAATGCAAATAATTGTACTAGATATTATTTTTTCTTTCGACTCTATATTAACGGCTATAGGATTATCAAACAATGTATGGATCATAATAGCATCATTGGTATTGTCAATGATTGTTATGATGTTGTTCTCTGGAGGAGTAAGTCGTTTTATAAATAAATATCCAAGCCTTCAAATTTTAGCACTGTCTTTTTTAATTTTAATTGGTTTCACGCTATTAATGCAAGCTATAGGTAAGGAAGTTCCTAAGGGATATATTTATTTTGCTATTTTCTTTTCACTGATTGTTGAGTTGATTAATATCAGAATCAGAAAAAGAAATCAGCAAAGTTCATAAGAACTTCCCGGAAGGCTTTTAATCAGACCTTTCATTTCTAGGCTCAATAAAATCGATACACAAGATCCTATACTTATTTGAGATAAAGAGGCGAGGTCCTCCAATCCAATTTTAGTAGAATTAGAAAAATTTTTTAAAAGAGCTGCTTCTTCAACATTCAAATCTATACAAGATGGAACAAGCCTTTTAAAATTTGTCTTGAATCCTAAATCATCAATTAGTTGGGTGAGGCTTATAATAGGCCTTACATTTCGGTTATTTAATAAGTTATTACAACCCTCAGACAGCTTATCGGTGATTCTTCCCGGAAGGACAAAAACCTTGCGTTTATAGTCCAAAGCATATTGAGCTGTAATAATGGTTCCACTTTTTTTAGAGGCTTCAATAACAATAGTTGCTTCAGATATACCGGCAATGATTCGGTTTCTCTTGGGGAAGTTTTCTCTGTTTGGAATCATATCTGAGAAAAATTCGGAAAGAACACCCCCATTCTGATGTAATATTTCGTCTACATAAGGTTTATGATGATGGGGATAAATGGTTTTTAAACCATGTCCTACCACACCAAAAGTAGGCAAATGATGATTTAAGCACGCCCTGTGAGCAGTTATATCAATACCCACCGCTAAACCACTCACCACAATCACATCCAGGTCTTTAAACAACGAAACTAATTGTTCTGTAATATCCTGACCGTAATGGGAGGGGGCTCTTGTACCAACAATACTGATACATTTTTTGGAATTTAGGATACCAATATCACCCCTAAAAAAAACAAGCGTAGGGGGAGAGTCTGTTTTTTGAAGGAGCGAAGGGTATAGAGAATCAAGAATAGAAACAACCCGGATATTATTTTTTATGATAAACTCTGCCTCTTTGTATACCCTTTTCCAATCAACTTCATTAGATAAGGCGGCAGCAACCCCGGCAGATATCCCATGAATAGAGGACAAGTGCTTACTTTTTTCTTTAAAGACAGCTACGGCACTTCCACAATGCAATAAGAGTTTATTGGCAGTGACATCTCCAATGCCATCACACATTCTTAATCCGATTAAAGCTTCTAGTTCCTCCAAGTTTGTTGTCAAATATTATTCCCCCAATAAAAAAAATTTTTGGCACTTTTTTAAAAAAGATTTAGGTTTGACTATAAGCTAATCTTTTAACCTAGGGGGAAGAAATGAGAAAACAGATACTATTGGCAGTAACCCTATTGCTATTTACAGGGATTTTAACAGCTCAGAAAGCGACTATTAAAGGGACGATTACAGATGAAAAAACCAAAGCACCAATACAATTTTTAAATGTTTTGGTAGAAGGAACAACCAATGGAACCGTTACGGATGATAAAGGTAATTTTCAACTAACAGTGGATCCGGGAACGTACAACATAGTATTTTCCTCTATGGACTATGAACCCACTACAGAAAGCATAACAGTGGCTGCAGGTGAAACCAAAGAGATTACTAAATCTATCAACGAAAAACCAATAGAGCTTGTTACCTATGTAAAATCAGAAGGTAAATACGAAAAAAAGATTGACGAGATAACAGTTACAATGGAGGTATTAAAACCAAACATTGTTCAAAACAAAAATGCTACCAACGCATCACAGTCATTACAACAGGTACCGGGCGTTAACATTGTTGATAGTGAACCACAAATTCGTTCCGGTAGCGGATATAGCTTTGGGGCAGGAAGTCGTGTTATGATACTCGTGGATGATATTCCTCTTTTAACAGGAGATGCAGGAAGACCGGCCTGGGGCTTTATTCCTATTGAAAATCTAGAGCAAATAGAGGTGATAAAAGGAGCCTCTTCTGTATTATATGGTTCAGCGGCCCTAAACGGAGTAATTAATATCAGAACGGCTTATCCAAGAGATAAACCATTCACAAGAATAACAACCTTCTCTGGAATTTATAATTTACCTGATTCCATGAATTGGTCTAAAGATTTCCCTCCATTTCAAACAGGTATCAGCTTTTTACACTCTAGAAAAATCAAAAAGAACTTCGATCTTGTTATAGGAGGAAACCTATTTGCTGAAAAAGGATATATCGGTCCATCAAAATTAGATGTTCCTTCTGCCGATACCGTTTTAACAGGCGAAAATGAATACAGAGCAAGAATTAATTTTCAAACCAGATATCGATTTGCAAAAACTCCCGGGTTGTCAATAGGTGTAAATGGTAACTTTTTATACGGAAGCAGCAACGGATCTTTTTTATTTAATGACCCCGGAAAAAACGCCTTCAGAGCATTCAACAATGCCATGACCAGAACCATTTCTACCTTGTTCAATATTGACCCATATTTAACATACATAGGCAAAAAAGGAAGTACCTATAACCTAAGAACCAGGTATTTTATGGTGGATTATGACAATGACAATGGCCAGGGTAATGGTTCTCATCAGTTTTATGGAGAGTTCCAATATCAAAAAAGGTTTTTGGGAGAAAAAGGACAAAAAAGTAAATTTTTAAAAAACTTTACCATTACAACGGGTGTTATGGCTCTATATACCATTGGTGTTGCTGAATTATTTGCAGGAACGAAACCGACTCCTCCATCAGGAGTTGACTCGTTAGGGACAGGTGACATTTATACAAGCAACTTTAACTTAGCGGTATATGGACAAGTTGAAAATAAGTTTTTTGACCGTTTAACCATCTCCCTAGGGGCGAGGCTAGAATATTTTAATATTGGCAAATATGACAAGTATCCACAATATGTAGGGGGAAATGTAAATGGCACCTATGACACCAGTATCGTTACTACGGGTCTTACTCCAGTGTTTAGAGGAGGTCTTAACTTCAAAGCAGCAGAATATACCTTTATCAGAGCATCAGTAGGACAAGGATACCGCTTCCCAACGATTGCAGAAAGATTTATTCAAACCAATGTAGGTGGTGTTTCAATTATGCCTAATCCAAGTCTTAAACCTGAACAAAGCTGGAGTGTAGAGTTGGGAGTTAAGCAAGGATTTAAGCTGGGTAAAAACTTTTTAGGGTATGCTGACATTGCCGGTTATTATCAGGAGTATGAAAACTTCATAGAATTTAACTTTACGAATATTCCTGGAGTGGGTCCAGGATTTATATCGCTTAATACAGGAAGAGCACGTATAGCGGGTATCGACTTTTCATTAATGGGTGGCGGCAAGTTTGGAAAAGATTGGACCCTTAACTTTTTGGCAGGATACAACTGGTCTTTACCACAAAGCTTAACGCCTAATTATAACTATGCTATCGATACAACCGGAGGGTTTACGTTAAACTATTTGAACTCAAGTACTGATACCACCAATCATATCTTAAAATACAGATTCCAGCACACTTTAAAACTGGATGCAGAGGTTACATGGAAGTTTATCTCTTTTGGAGCATCTATCAGGTATAACAGTTTTATGCAAAATATAGATAATGCTTTCCATACCCTACATGATGTTTTGGGTGTTGTACCGGATATTAAGAAGTTCAGAGCAGATCACAACATGGGAGACTGGGTGCTTGATATGAGGTTGGCGGCTCAGATTTCGAAGAGTTCAAAATTTTCACTTATCATCAATAACGTGGCCAACAGGGTATATTCTATGCGCCCAGGTAAATTAGAAGCACCAAGATCATTTGTTGTGCAATACACATATCAATTCTAAGTGTATATTTGCACATTCTAAAAATGGTTATATGGCTAAAAAACTTGATTTACAGAGAGAAAACTCTTTCTTTGATGACGTATTGAAGTATTTTGATCACGCGGCTCAGTTTGTTAAAACAACACCCGGAATTCTTGATCAGATTAAGTATTGTAATAGTGTTTACAGAATAAAATTTCCTATTAAAGTTAAAGGAGGTTATGAGGTAATCGAAGGATACCGTGTAGAACATAGTCACCACAAATTACCTACTAAAGGAGGTATCAGATACAGTGAGCATGTTAATCAGGATGAGGTGATGGCTTTGGCAGCATTGATGACTTATAAATGTGCTATTGTTGACGTGCCATTTGGTGGTGCAAAAGGAGGGGTGAAGATTAACCCTAGAAAATATGGCGAAGAAGAGTTGGAAAGAATAACTCGTCGTTATACATCAGAATTAATCAAGAAAAACTTTATTGGTCCCGGTATAGACGTTCCTGCACCTGATTATGGAACCGGAGAAAGAGAAATGGGATGGATTGTTGACACCTACAATACATTTAACATGAATGAGTTGAATGCATTAGGTTGTGTTACCGGTAAACCAGTGGGTCAAGGCGGTATTCGTGGTCGTAGAGAAGCTACCGGACTAGGAGTATTTTACGGGATACGTCAATATCTTTCGGATGAAACCCGTGCTAAAGCACTAGGTTTAACGGCGGGTATAAAAGGAAAAAAAGTGGTAGTACAAGGTTTAGGAAATGTGGGGTATCATGCAGCAAAATTCTTCCATGAGGCTGGAGCTATCATTGTAGGATTAGGAGAGTGGAACAGCGCTATTACCAATACAAAAGGAATCAATCCTGATGAGGCTTTGGAATACTTTAAAAAACACTCAACATTAGATGGGCTT
>CAZUXM010000007.1:9595-32189 GCA_964624635.1 uncultured Candidatus Competibacteraceae bacterium | reverse complement strand
AAACACTAAAGGTAAATACTGATGTTTTAGAAGTAGAGTGTGACATTTTAATTCCTGCTGCTTTAGAAAATCAAATTAATAAGGATAATGCTTCAAAAATTAAAACCAAGTTGATAGGTGAGGCGGCAAACGGTCCGGTTACTCCTGAAGCAGAACAAGTATTATTAAAGAAAAAAGTAGTCATTATTCCTGATATTTATTTGAATGCAGGAGGTGTTACCGTTTCATATTTTGAGTGGTTGAAGAATTTGTCACACGTTCGTTTTGGTCGTATGGAAAAACGTTACCAGCAAAACTTAAATAACAACTTAATGGATGTTATTGAAAGTAGTACAGGTAAAAAAGTAACGAATACCCAACGTAAAATGCTCGATCACGGTGCTGATGAAATTGATTTAGTATATTCTGGACTGGAAGAAACCATGATTGACTCTTTAGAGCAAATCATCAAAACCATGAAAGAAAACAAAAAAATCACAGACCTTCGTACTGCAGCATTTGTTACTGCTATTAATAAAATAGTTGTTTCTTACGAAAAACTGGGAGTATTCCCATAACAGATAAATTCTGTATATATTTTCAAAAACCGACGAGTAGATACTCGTCGGTTTTTTTGTTTTTAAGTACAGTTAGTTTTTAATAAACTTTCGGGCAACCCAATTGCCCACCCTAACGAAATATAGACCCGAGGGAAGAGTATTAACATTAATCGTGTGTAAATTACCATTAGTAAAGACAGGATCTTTAAAACGCATAAAAACCCTTCCAAAAGCATCTATAATTTCTATAGTGGTACCTACATCCAATGGGTCTTTAAAATGTAACGTAATTTGGTCTTCAGCTGGATTCGGGAACAAAATAAACCCTGTGCTTAAAGATTCGTTTACCGAAGAAAATCCGGAAGTTCTTGACCAATGGTTTTCTGCATCTTTTACCACCAAAGTTGCTCCCAATGAATCAAAAAGATCTTGTTGAAGTATATGGGAATACCAAAATTGAGCAATGGTACTGTCTTCTTTTAAATGTAATATACCATAACCGTGATTAAAAAGATCGGCAAACTGATGTTGAGGATTAGCCGATTTATCAATTTCATTAATTGTATTAAATAAATCAATAGGAGCGCCCGATTCATCCATATTACCACGACTGATACTAGTTGGTAAAAATTCTACACCAACAGATCCCATTCCTGATTCTGCATCATACATACTTGTATTAAATGGGTCTTCAACCAAGTCTTGTGCTATTGAAACGTGTGCATCACCGCTTAAAACAATCATGTTATTGATGAAGTTTGTTCTTACATAATTAAACAAACGAGCTTTGGATGCAGGGAATCCATCCCAGGAACCATCATCAAAAACAGCTCCGGCATTGGGCAAAAGATCAAGTAACCATGGAGCAATTCCATTGGTATACCAACCCCCTATCATGCGTTGTTGTGCCACCAACTTCCACTTAGCGGTTGAGTTGATTAATTGTTGTTCTAGCCAGTTAAATTGTGTACCCCCCAGCATATTATACTCTCCATTCGATAGAGTATCTGTATGTCTGAACATCAATGCATCTGTCATAATAATATCAGCCATATCCCCGTAATTGATTGTACGATATAAATTAAGCATATCTGTACTATCCGGAACCCTTACCGGCAACCATTCAAGAAAAGCCTTATTACCCCCCTCAAATAAACAGGCATCATCTCCTCCGCAATCCTGATCGTGATTATCCCATATACATATCCAGGGTAAGGAGGCTCTTGCCCTTCTTAAATCAGGGTCCATCAGGTAATATTCATGTCGGTCTCTCCATCCGTTTAATGTTGTTGGTACGGTTGGATATGGGTTGGGAACTCTTATTTGTTCATCCGCGTCTACAAAATCATATATATAATCTCCCAAATGTATTGCCGCATTAATGCTATCGGCCTTATCAGCCACACGTGCATACCCATTAAAAAAACCGGAAAAAACACTGCTGCATGAAAAAATAGCAAACTTCAGTTCCGAAACAGCACCAGTGGGTGCCGTACGTGTTTTTCCAATATAACTATAATTACTTGAGCCATCATTAAAACGATAATAGTAGATTGTATTTGGAGAAAGACCCATTACATCTTTTTTAACGGTCCAATCAACAGAACTATCTGTAGCAACAGAGCCTGAACTAATCACTGAAGTAAAAGCCATGTCTGTAGCTACTTCATAGTTTACATTGAGTGGGGTAAAATTTGCAGAATCAGGAGTTATTCTTGTCCAAATGATTACACTATTAGATAGGGGATCTCCGGAAGCTACCCCATGATAAAAAGGAGCATGGATTGTATCACCATACATTCCAGCCGGATAAGTTATTTGAGAGTGTAAAAATGATTGGCTTGTTAAAAACAACAATGATATAAAAAGAGAATTTAGGGGTGATTTCATTCTCAAATATACGAAATGAAAGCACTTCTAAAATGAACAAACAGTTAATAAAAAACCCACCCTTGTATTACTACCAGGATGGGAAAATTAAAAAAAACTTGTAGGAATATTATTTCTTAAATAACCCCTTGTCGTTATGACGGTGTTTCCAGATTTGTTGGAACCAGTAAAGAGTTAATACAGTGAATACAAAACAAATAAATAAATCGAATTTCCAGTTTAAAGCAGTGATGCCGCCAAAACACCACTCAAAAAATTGTCCTATAGGTCTAAATAGCCAATCCATAGTAAAAGAATTTAGAACAAAAGTAGGGGATTTTAGATATCGACCAAATAAAAGGACAAAAAACTATCTTTGAAGCCTCAATGGAACAGGCAGTTATAGCCATATTTGCATCAGGTACCGGGTCGAATGCCCAAAAGGTGATTGAATACTTCCACAATCATCCCAATATCCGCATAAAACTTTTATGCTCCAATAAAAAAACAGCTGGTGCCATCAATATAGCAAACTCTGAGGGGATTAATACTTTGATATTTTCAAGAGATGAGTTTTATCAATCATCATTGGTTATTGATGAGCTGGTTAAAAGGGGGGTTACCCATGTTGTTTTAGCGGGCTTTTTGTTGCTTATACCACAAGAGCTAATAAAAAAGTATTCAAACAGGATTATCAATATTCACCCTTCGTTATTACCCAAATTCGGCGGAAAAGGTATGTATGGAAATCATGTGCATAAAGCGGTAAAAGAGTCAGGCGAAAAGGAAACGGGAATAACAATTCACTTGGTTAATGAACAATATGATAAAGGTGAAATATTATTGCAGAAAAAAACAGAACTAACGGGGTCCGAATCCATAGAAGAAATTGCCCAGAAAGTACAACAATTAGAGCATGAGTTTTTTGCTTCTACCATCGAAAAGTGGATTACAGCCTAGTTGAGGGTTTTAAATACAGAAGCCTTCTGCGATTCAAAATAGTCTAATTGACTGGGGTTACAAAAACCAAACAAGCCATTGGCTTGTTTATAGCCTAGCATAGTGTCTCCTTTTAATGTTTCGGCTTGCATTACAGCAACAAATAAACCAGTTTGGTCATTAGGCTGTTTTAGGAATGCATAAAAAGGTAATCGGATGTTTAATGCTTGGTGTGAAGGATCATTTTTACTATCCATATTAAATACGGCATCTTTGTTTTTCACATCCTTTTTTTTTGCCACCTTTCCTGTAAAAGGAACCACATCTGTTAACATAAAAAACTCTTTAAACTCTTCAGGGCGTTTACGTAAATAAGGCTTATCAACTTTAGTTACAACTGAGGTAGAGTCTGTTTTTACAATCGGTTGATTTTTTTGTTTTGGCTTTTGTTTGGTTCCGCAGGAAAAAGCCAATAATATTATCAACATGGGATACGGTATTTTCATAATGGCAAAGCTAATTAAACCAACTGTAATTTCGGAATAGCATCAATCAAGTGTTTTGTATAGGCTGTTTTAGGATGATGGTAAATCTCGTCAGCATCACCTATTTCTTCAATTTTACCTTGATTCATTACGGCAATTCTATCACTAATGTATTTGACAACATTAAGGTCATGCGAAATAAATATGGTAGAAAAGTGTTTCTCTTTTTTCAGATCCTGTAATAAATTGATTACTTGCGCCTGTACACTTACATCAAGAGCAGACACACATTCGTCACAAATGATAAATTCCGGCTGAACAGACAATGCCCTAGCAATAACAATTCTTTGACGCTGCCCGCCGCTAAATTCGTGAGGATATCTGTTAAAGTGTTCCGATTTTAATCCAACCTTTTCCAACAATTCAATAGTTGCATTTTCACATGCCTTTCTATTTGGATAGATGTTATGAACCAACATAGGTTCAACAATAGCATCGCCAATTCGCATAATAGGGTTCAAAGAAGAGTAGGGGTCTTGAAAAATTACCTGCATTTTTTTTCTTAATCTTCTCATTTCACCCGCCCCCAAATCACGAATATTTTTACCCTGATAATTAATCTCTCCATTATCCGGATCAAGGAGTCGTAAAATAATTTTTCCCAGTGTTGATTTTCCGCAACCGCTTTCCCCCACCAACCCCAACGTTTCTCCAGGATAAACATCAAAACTCACATTATTTACAGCAATCAAATTTTCTTTTTTCAGCCCCAAGCCTTTGATGCTAAAAGTTTTTTGGATGTTTTTTAACTGCAGTACTGGTTTTTGTTGATACAGTTTTTCCAATCTTATTTTTCTTTCTTCCAACAACTCAACTTGATTGAAATTATCGCTAGAAAAAGAATAATCAGTAGATTCAAAACTACCATCTTCATTTTCCTTCATAAAATCATTGATGGTGGGTAGTTTTTTCAATCGTAGTTGTAGGTTCGGGCGACATGCCAACAAACCTTTGGTATATGGGTGTTGAGGATTAGTAAAAATTTCTTGTACTGTTCCGGCTTCAACAATATTTCCCTTGTACATAATAGCCACCTTGTGTGCAAATTCTGCAACAACCCCCAAATCGTGGGTAATAAATATCATCCCCATTTTTAATTCATCCTGCAGCTCTTTTAACAGCTCCAAAATGTTTTTTTGTACAGTTACATCCAAAGCGGTTGTGGGCTCATCTGCAATCAATAATGAAGGATTACAACTAATGGCCATAGCTATCATTACCCGTTGTTTTTGCCCTCCGCTTATTTGATGTGGATAAGATCTATACATAGCCTCCGGACGAGGTAATTTTACTTTTTCAAAAAGCCGAATGGTTTTTTCTTTAGCTTCTTTTCGGCTCATCCCTAAATGTAACCTCAATGCCTCTGCCACCTGTTCACCACAAGTAATCACAGGATTTAAAGAAGTCATAGGCTCCTGAAAAATCATCGAGATCTCTTTTCCCCGATATTTTCTTATTTGATCCTCGTTGAGCTGTAAAAGATTGATTTTTTCTTCACCGAACAAAACTTGACCCGATAAAAAAGAGGTTTTTTCATTTAATAACCTCATAACAGATAATGAAGTAACAGATTTTCCCGAACCGGATTCTCCAACCACTGCCAAGGTTTCTCCTTTATTAACGGAGAATGAGATATTATTAACAGCCGTGAATAACCTATCTTCCGTTTTAAAAGTGGTAACCAGATTTTTTATCTCCAACAGTTGGCTCATTTATAAATCAGGAATATAGTTTTGAACGGTTGTGTCGCCAATATAATATATCATCATCTTTACTTTTCCCATAGAAACAATTGGACCCTCATCAATTAGATCCAGTCTTTTTCCGTCTTTTTCCCAGCTGATGGCCCAACTATCCTCTTTGGGAGAGCCCCAGTTTTTTTGAATCTTGGTTTTGGCTTTTTTGCAATAAATACTTCCATCCGAAGGGTCACCTAAATATGCATCAAACTGTATTCGCATAATCTTATCCTCATTAAAAATATAGGCCCAATGATATTCTTCAGAATCCGATACCTCATACCTGTATTTTAAAACATTACTATCAGGAAACTGTAGGTATTTACTGTTTTCATCTTTCATTACCTTATTGTAGCTGTCACCTAATTTAAAGCCCCTGAAGTCGTTAGACCCTAATACACTGTCTATCCTTTTTTCAAAAGGTTTTCCACTTCCACAGGAATATAAAAACAACAATAAAACAACAACTACATTTCTTTTCATCAACTAATTTTTATTTGATCACTATCAATAGAGGGCTCTCCTTTAAAACGTAAAAGTATTTGGGTTAAGGTTATCACATCTTTGGCACAATATTCTACTATCCTGTCAAGGTTGTTCTCTTCATAATATACCTTGCGAACCATGCTACCATCAATATCATCTTTGGGTGATGGAATATTAAAAATATCTGCCAATAAATCCAGGGAAACGAAACTCTTATAATCACCAAATTTCCAAAGTTCCATGGTATCTAAGTGTTTTACCTCCCAGGGCTTTTTACCGGCAAGGTCAAGCATGGTAGGAATCGGCAAACCACTAATCACCATTCTTCTACATAGATACGGAAAATCAAATTCTTTACCATTATGGGCACAGAGGAACCAAGAGGCCGACATTTTTGAAATCATATCACTAAACCCGGTTAAAACGGATCTTTCATCATGACCATAAAAAGATTTAATAAAAAGCTGCGAGTTTCCCTCCACGGTTTTAATGTAACCGCAGCTGATACAAACTACTTTTCCAAATTCGCTATATATTCCGGCTCTTTCATATAAAGCTTCTGCCGTTTGTTCTTCTGATTTTGACAATAAGGATGCCTTATGGTCCCAGAATTTCTTTTTAGATTCTGGTAAAGCTTCGTAGGATTTGTATTGAGGTACGGTTTCGACGTCAATAAATAAAATATTTTCTTTTTTTATATCATTCAGCATGATTTGAGTGTAGTGTTGGTTAAAAATTAAACTCCGCTGTTTTTGCCGGATTGTTTAGTTTACTGCTTTGTCTTTCGTCCCCCCAGTATACATGCACCATATTGGTTTGTTCATCTAAAAAATCGAAGAGAATACTATTGCTTATTGAAATATTTTTGGTTTGGTTAGTAATTTTACCTTCTAAATAACACCAGGTTGATTCTTCCTGATTTTCACAGCCCACCAATGTGTATATTTGTTTTTCTCCTCCTATTTTTATTTCTAATCTCTTTTCAACGTAGGTAAATATTATGTCCAATAATTCTTGAGCACCAATGTTTTTTTTGATGTCAAGCTTGTTGGCATAAATTGATTTCAGTGCAGATTCTAAATCATCGGTAAACATGCTACAGCTAATATCAAAACTGTTTTTATCAGGATGTATTCGTATTTCTGTAGAACTTACAAAATATGGATGAGAAAATCCGGAGGATATACTTAGTATGATGAATAAAAAAAGTGTAAACTTGTTCTTCATTTTTACAAATATACAGTAATACAGATAAAACTATTAATTAATAATTCCAAAAATATTGAACGACTTTTCACTATGGTTTACCGAAGGGTTATGGCACATTGCTGATTTAAAAGCATATGATCATATCCTTTTTTTATTGGTACTGTTTTCGGGGTTTGCTTTAAAAGACTGGAAAAAAACCCTGGCTTTAGTTACGGCTTTTACAATAGGGCATTGTATTACACTTGCATTAAGTGTTTTGGAATTGGTAAAAGTTAAAACCGCATTGGTAGAGTTTCTGATTCCTTGTACCATCTTGTTAACAGCTTTGGTAAATCTTATGTCTATAAAAAGGGGAGGTAATAAAAACATTCTAACTCACATTGTAATGGTTATTTTCTTTGGTTTGATACATGGCTTAGGGTTTTCAGTACTGCTAAAATCGTTACTGGGCAAAGCGACAGATATTACTCTGCCTCTATTGTATTTTAATTTGGGTCTTGAGGCCGGTCAGATTTTAATTATTGGTGTAATATCTATCATCACGTTATTGCTTACAAAACTGCTGAGTATCACCAGCCATACCTGGAGATCTTTTATATCCTCAGCTGCTTTTGGTGTGGCTTTTATTATGGCGATGGAAAGACTATAACCTACTATTTAACGGTTTTTGAAGTTTTTTAAAAATTAATTTGGTTAGATTAGCCCCTTATTTAAACTGACATGAAAAAATCCATTTGGTTATTTATTGGTTTCATTTCAGCCCAATCAAGCATATTTTTACAAAACATTCAAAATAATCCCACCTCCAACCACGGGAATAAATTTGAACAGTTAGGCACCATTTTACCTGATGCCAATAATTTTCGTACTGCTTCCGGAGCCCCCGGTCATGAGTACTGGCAACAAAGGGCAGATTATAAAATCGATGCTTTTCTCAATGAAAAAGATTTACGATTAGAGGGAGAAGAAGAGATTACCTATTACAACAATTCACCTGATAAGTTGAGTTATTTATGGTTACAGCTTGACGAAAACCAGCACAATCCCGAAAACGAGAGCAATAATTTTGATAACAGCAGTATCGATTATCCGTTAACGACCGGTGATATCAATCAATTAAATTTCAAAAAAAATTTAGAGGGGTATGGAGTAAATATTATTTCGGTAACCGATTCAAAAGGCAAATTATTACCATATACCATCAACAATACGATGATGCGGATTGATTTACCGGCTCCCATCAAATCCAAAGGAAAATACGTTTTTAAAATCAAATGGAATTATAAAATTCCTGAGAGAATGAAAATAGGAGGACGAGGAGGTTACGAAAAATTTGATGATGGCAATTATGTATTTACCATTACCCAATGGTACCCCCGGATGTGTGTTTATAGTGATTATCAAGGCTGGAACAATAAACAATTTACCGGTAGAGGAGAATTTGCATTGGCTTTCGGAAACTTTGATGTTACCATGAAAGTTCCTGCGGATCACATCATAGGCGCTACGGGCGAATGTACCAATTATTCAAAACTGCTTACAAAAGCAGAACAATCACGTTGGAAACAAGCACAAAATTCTAATCAACCAATTGAAATAGTTACTCGTGAAGAAGCACTGGCAAAAGAAAAAAATCCGAATCTAACAAACTACAGAACCTGGAATTATAAAGCGACCAATGTAAGGGATTTTGCTTGGGGAAGTTCACGTAAATTTGTTTGGGACGCGATGGGAATTAACGTTGAGGGCAAAAAAACCATGTGTATGAGTTATTATCCTGATGAAGCGTATGCACTGTATTCAAAATATTCAACAAAAGTGGTAGCGCATACCATCAAAGTATATTCAAAATTTACGATTCCCTACCAATACCCTGTTGCCATCAGTGTGGAGGCTGCGAATGGAATGGAATACCCAATGATTTCTTTCAACTTTGGAAGAACTGAAGCAGATGGAACCTATAGCGAAGCCACCAAATACGGAATGATAGGAGTTATTATACATGAAGTTGGGCATAACTTTTTCCCAATGATAATTAACTCAGATGAACGTCAATGGAGTTGGATGGACGAAGGGCTAAATACTTTTGTACAGTTTTTAGCAGAACAAGAGTTTGATAACAACTATCCAAGCAGAAGAGGTCCGGCTCATAAGATTGTTGATTATATGAAAATGCCCTCGAATCAACTGGAACCTATCATGACGAATAGCGAAAATATTATTGGTTTTGGAAACAATGCTTATGGTAAACCTGCTACAGGATTAAATATACTCAGAGAAACCATTATGGGTCGTGAGTTATTTGATTATGCCTTCAAAGAATATTGCCGTCGTTGGGCGTATAAACATCCTACCCCAGCCGACTTTTTCCGTACGATGGAAGATGCTTCGGGAGTTGATTTAGATTGGTTCTGGAGGGGTTGGTTTTATGATATTCAACCAGTAGACATTTCTATGGACTCAGTAAAAGCGTATCAGGTAGTTTATGGTGAATCTGTTCCTGTAAAAATGGATACAACATTTAGGAGAGGTACCAATAACAAAAAAGAATTCGATCATATTTCAAAAATCAGAAACAAACAAAGTGGAATGAAGTTTTTGGTGGATATTGATACTTCACTTCGTGATTTTTATTATTACTATGTTCCGACGAATGAAGAAGCAAAACAAGTAATAGAAAATCGATATCAAAATCTTGAAACTTTAAATCCTGAAGATTTTAAACAATACGAAGGAAAATATATTTACGAGATACAGTTTACCAACAAAGGTGGTTTAGTAATGCCTATTATTTTACAATGGAACTATAAAGATGGTTCAAGTGAAGTAGAAAGAATTAGTGCATACATCTGGCGTAAAAACGAAAAGAATGTAATGAAAGCTTTTCTAAAAGATAAAGAGGTGGACAGTATTGTACTTGACCCATATCTTGAAACCTCAGATATTGATACTAAAAATAATCAATGGCCTAAAGGAGGCACAACTACCCGTTTCGAATTGTTTAAAAACAAAGTACAAATTCGCGGAGGAAATAATGCCAACAATCCGATGCAGAAGGCGAAGAATAATAAATAGAAATACAAAAAAATCCCACCTCTTTTGTCAATCTGAGCATGTCGAAGATAAAAAGAGGTGGGATTTTTTATTAATACAAATGACTTACTGTCCCAAATAGATAAATGTATTTACACTTAAATAGGGATTGGTAATATTAATAGCAGCACCAGTTCCACCACTATTAACACTTACCGTATGTGTATGAGCTCCATCATTTGATGTGGTAGTAGATGGAACATCAATAGAATGTGTATGAGCTCCTCCGGAAATCATTGATGGGTTCGTCAAGCTTAAATTAGAACGATCTGTTGTTCTAAATCCATTGTGATTATTACCGGCAGGCCACCCTTGGGCGGTAGCATCATTAATATCCATTGGTGAACTTACCAAATCATGCGAATGAGATCCTCCGGAAGCTGTATTAAATGCTGCTGGGTCTACGCTGTGATTATGTGCTCCATTAGAAGCGGCTGTTCCTGTAAAACTTACATTGGGTAAATTAGATTGAGCAACCGTAATGGTAGCTGCTCCTCCTGTTGAACCTACTGCACCAATATCTGCTAAAAATCTATTCGTTGCGTTGGGAAGATTAACAGTAATGCCAATATTGGAGGCATTCGTTTGTGCATTGGCTGGTAACAATGTTAATGACCTTCCATCTAATAAATACCAACCATTATGATCACCACTTTGATATCCATGTTTTACATCGCCTATATTTACTCCCGGAGTGCTGATAACAGTTCCTGTAATGGTAATACCACTGCCACCTGTATAAACATTTACTGAATCAGTATATGATCCACCTCCATTACTTAGAGTAACAGTAGTACCTGTTCGTGAAATGGTTTGAATTTCATTGGTAACAGACCCGTCCACCTCAGAGGTTAAATATCCGGCATCATTGATTAGTGAACTGATATTGGTAGGTACGTTAGCAGCTGTTTTTGCATGTAATGCATAAGGTACACTTAATAACTGCGAGGTTCCGGTGATAGTGTAAGTGGTACCACCTGTTGGATCTGTTTCTGTTTTTATAAAATAAGGTCCTGCCGACCAGTTGATAGTAGAAAAGCTTCCTGATACCAGGGTTCCTGTACCTACTTCAATACTTACCAAACCGTTTACATTGGAAGTAGGGGTTTGTGTTTCTACATATTCGGCAGTTCCTGTAGGTGTGCCTTGCAGAATACTAATTCTCATTCCAACAGGGCTGCTCACCACTAAATTGTTGGATGCATTTCTTATCACTGCCTGATAGCTCATTTTATCCGGAGCTTGTGCAAATACATGAATACCTGCAAATACAAATCCTAATAGTATAAATACTTTTTTCATATGATTATTTTTTAATGATCTTAAATGTGGTGATGGTTTGTTTGTTGTTGATTACTGTTAGAAAATAAGTAGAAGAAGAGATTGATTTCATATTGATTTCGGTAACGCTATTCTGAATATTATTATTCAAAATTACCTTGCCATTCATATCTATGAGTTGATATTGTAGATTAGCAAAATTTTCTTTTTCGATTTTTAGATACAATACATCAGAAGTAGGGTTTGGATATACCGACAATCCCCATTGTGAAGCATTATCATCTACACTAAATGTAAAAATCTCATAGGGTTGTTGTACCCCTTCATTCACGTTTCCGTTGGACCCGGATAGATAATGGTAGTCTGTTTGTCCTACTGAATAGCTGACGGAGCCCCCGGCCCCGGTAGCATTTCCTCCGGCAGCTTCTGTGTTTTGCTGTGCAAAACAGGTGGTAGCTGCTGAAAAAAATACAAGGAGGCTAAGTTGAGTTAGTTTTTGTTTTATCATCTGTTTTTTTGGTTGTAAGTAAATGTAGCCCATTTTTGATATAGTTTTACAAAACATAAAAATTTTTGCTGTATCAAACCTTTCAAAGATGGTGCCAACCCCAATAGGAGATATTAAAGATGAGAATATTACTAAGTAAGAAAGCCTTGAACAAAGGCAAAAACCCAAAAAAATCACTATTTTCGGCACTTTAAAAATCAGCAACATGCTTGATAAGTTCGGTATAGCTAAACGCATTGCCCGCGAATTAAAAGACGGGATGTATGTTAATTTGGGAATTGGAATTCCTACGTTGGTGGCTAATTATGTTCCTGAAGGAATGACTATTATTTTACAAAGTGAAAACGGGTTGTTGGGAATGGGTCCATTTCCAATAGAAGGTGAAGAGGACGCTGATACCATTAACGCTGGTAAACAAACCATTACCACCTTGCCGGGGTCAAGTATTTTTGATAGTGCTATGAGCTTTGGAATGATCAGAGCCGGTAAAGTTGATTTAACCGTTTTGGGAGCTATGGAAGTAGCTGATAATGGAGATATTGCCAATTGGAAAGTTCCGGGTAAAATGGTAAAAGGAATGGGGGGAGCTATGGATTTAGTGGCCAGTGCAAAAAATATTATTGTTGCCATGCAACACTGTGATAAAGCAGGTAATAGTAAATTACTGCCAAAATGTACATTACCGATTACAGGTTTAGGGTGTGTAAAAAAAGTAGTGAGTGATTTAGGCGTTTTTGATGTAACACCTAATGGATTTAAACTACTTGAAAGAGCTCCAGGTGTAACGGTTGAAGAGATTAAATCGAAAACAGCCGGCAGATTGATTGTGGAAGGAGATATTCCTGAAATGAGTTTTTAACCTTCATT
The DNA here is from genome assembly GCA_964624635.1 of uncultured Candidatus Competibacteraceae bacterium. Lineage (GTDB taxonomy): Bacteria > Bacteroidota > Bacteroidia > CAIKAF01 > CAIKAF01 > JANWKQ01. The sequence continues at coordinate 19,114 of CAZUXM010000007.1, read as the reverse complement.
AGATTTGAATGATGAGTATTAATGACTCTTATTCTAAAAAAAAAATATACTGGTTAGTTGCAGTTGTTGTTTTAATCATTGGAATAGGATATTTATATTATCAAAGTAATATTGATAATCATATAATATCGCGTCCTGTTGGAGAACATGAATGGGCTCAAATAGATAGGGCATCTATGGCACTTACATATCATATGGATCATCCCTCTTTTTGGTTACCCAGATGCCATAGAACTCATAGAAATCCTGAAGGGATAACTGCAGGAGAATTTCCATTAATACCTTATTCTGTTTCAAAATTGTATGATGCATTTGGATTTAAGGAATGGTTACACAGAGGTTTTGTATTATTAATAACCGTTATAGGATTCATATATTCATTTTTATTAGCTAACAGGTATATCAAAGATCCTTTACTGTCTGCAGGGGTAATAGTCTGTTGGCTACTTTCTCCCAATATTCTATATTATTCCATTTCATTTTTACCAGACACTCCATCACTGGCATTTATTATTATAGCGTTTTATTATTTAACAATGCCCAAGGAAAAAATAAAAACCAGGCACTATATACTATGTTCTTTCTTTGCAACACTTGCAATACTTATCAAACTATCAACATTTTTCCCATTTTTAGCTGTAGCCTTGATATATTTTTACTTCAATAGAAAATCAATATTTGTAAATAGAATAAATAAAGCTCTTTTGGTTATATTAATGATTGTTCCCATTTTATGTGGATTTTTATGGACGCTCTATGCACATCATATAATTCATACGTACCATATTTTTACATTTCTATTGGAGTTTCTTCCACCAGAATCATTCACTGATTTAAAAAAAGGATTGCTACTTAGTTGGGAGTTAAAGGAGCATTATTATTCCAATAGCTATTACTTTATTTTATTGATTCTTTTTATTGTTGGTCTAATATTTTATCGAAAGGGAATAAGTTGGTTATTAATTGTATCAATAGGTGTAATTATATCGGGGATACCATTATATCTTGTTGTTTTTCAAAAATCTCCTGTTCATTTTTATTATTGGATTCCTTTTCAAGTATCGTTATTGTTTTTCCTCATTTGGGTAATAAATTTATTGGTCGAACTAAATCAAAAAATACCCATTCGTTGGGCATTAGTTTTATCATTTGGCATTTTAGTATTTCATCAATCATCATTTATAAAAAGGAGCGTATATGCCCGATTCGATGAAGGCAATCCTATTTATAAATCATATTATAACCTCGAGTCTTATTTATCCAAAATTGGGATACCCTATGGGAGCCAAATTGCTACATATTCTGATCCATCATATAATAACTCCCTTTATCTAATGAACAGAAAGGGGTGGACTTTAGATACCGGTACAAATTCTAAAAAACTTCATGATGCCTTTAATGCTTGTGATTATGCTGTTATTAATGATACCAGTATTGCTCAAAACCCCGAATTCTACAAGTATTTTAGCTTAAAGGTTGGCGAATATAATGACATAAGTATTTATAAACTCCATTAATCAAGACTTAGCTTACCTTAAATTATTACTTTTGTAAAAAATTACCTTTTTGAAACTTTCTATTGTAATACCAGCATATAACGAAGAAAAGACAATACATCTGATTCTTGACAAAGTTTTAGCCGTACAACTTGATGGCGGGATGACCAAAGAGATCATTCTGGTAAATGATTGTTCTAAAGATGATACCAAAGGGGCTATTGAAAAGTACATAGCTCAACATCCTGAAGCAGGATTGGTTTTATATAACCACGAAGTAAATAAAGGAAAAGGAGCTGCTTTACATACTGGAATTGATAAAGCTACGGGTGATTATGTAATCATTCAGGATGCTGACCTCGAATATGACCCGGAGGAATATAATTTATTACTTAAACCGGTTTTAAATGGTATGGCTGATGTGGTTTATGGGTCTCGTTTTATGGGAGGTAATCCGCATCGTATTCTTTTCTTCTGGCACTCTATTGGAAATAGATGGTTAACTTTTGCCAGCAACATGTTTACCAATTTGAATCTTACAGATATGGAAACCTGTTATAAGTTATTTAAGAGAGAAACCATTCAAAGTATTTTGTTGAAAGAAAAACGTTTTGGTTTTGAACCTGAAGTAACGGCCAAAATATCGAGAGTAAAAAACATTAGAATATACGAAGTAGGAATATCTTACTACGGAAGAACTTACGAAGAAGGAAAAAAAATTGGCTGGAGAGATGGTTTCAGAGCCTTGTATTGTATTTTAACTTACAATCTTTTCGATCGTAAAGTATACAAATGAGTATAATCAACAAAATCAGACCGGGATGGTTCGTTTGGGCCATTATCCTATTTTTTGCTTGTGTTTACTTTTCAATCTCTATTTACAATCATTACAACTTTAGAACTTTTGCCTTTGATTTGGGAATCAAAAACCAGGTGTTGTGGGATTATGCTCATGGCCGGATGAATTATAATTCATTGATGAATGAGCTGGACGGAAAGGTGAATGTACTGGCAAACCATTTTGAACCTGTACTCTTTATTTTTGCTCCCTTCTATTATATTTTTGGTAGTTATACATTGTTGCTGGTTCAAATAGGCTGTGTACTATTAGGAGGATATGGTTTATATAAATACATCGCCGAAATAAGTGGAGATAGAATATTTGCCGCATTAGGCATGGCCATGTTTTATGGAATGTGGGGGGTGTTTGGTGCATTGTCTTTCGATTTTCACACCAATGTAATTGCTGCTGTAATGGTTCCCTGGATTTTTTATGCTATTCAGCGAAAGAAAAACTGGATCTGGATTCTCACCCTCATTTTTATTTTACTCTGTAAAGAAAATATGGCATTGTGGATGAGCTTTGTGGGGATAGGTATTTTTCTTCATTGGAGAAAGGACAAAAAAAGAAGACTAACGGGTATCATGATAAGTGCCGTTAGCGCAGCCTATTTTGTTGGGGTAATGAAATACGCTATGCCCTTTTTTGCAGATGGAAAAATTGCTTATCTACATTTTAAATATTCTGCATTAGGCTCCAATTGGACGGAAGCTTTACAAACTGTTTTTACTCAACCAGGTTATGCGATAGGATTGTTATTTGAGAATCACGTGGGGGGTGGTAATGTTGATTTTAATGATAATGTAAAGATACAGTTACACACTTTTGTTTTTTTATCCGGGGGAATATTTCTTTTATTAAGGCCACAGTTTCTAGTAATGCTCATACCGGTCTATGCCCAAAAAATGTTTAGTGATGATCCGGTAAAATGGAGCATTTTTCATCAATATTCTATTGAATTTGTCCCCATTATTGTCTTAGCTACATTTTGTTTTATCAATAAAGCTCAAAGCCCGGCAGTAAAAATTTTAGCCGGGTTGTTATTCTTTCTAGGGTCTTTTGATGCTACCAAAGAATTTATTGGTTTATGGAAACCGGCACCTTACGGTAAGTTCCTCACCAATTTTTATCAATCCACCCATTATAAAAGAGAAATTCCTTTAAAAGAATTGAATCAACTGGTAAAAGCAGTCCCTGAAAAAGCACCTGTATCAGCTACATTTTATATGGTACCTCATATAGCGAACAGAAAAACCATTTACCAGTTCCCCCAAATAAAAGACGCTGAATATGTGTTGGCTGTAAATGATAATGTTGAGTCTTACCCTATAGACTACCACCAACACAAATTTAAGGTAGATAGTTTAATCAATTCGGGTAATTGGAATATTGAACTAAAAACCGAGCATGGGTATTTGTTGAAGAAGAAGTAAAAAACTTCACTAATAACTATTATCTTTGGTCTTATTCACCTAACAATTCATTCATGCCTTATAAAGAACGGTCGGAAACAGAACTAAAACTTTACTATACCATTGGTGAAGTAGCGGATATGTTCGAGGTAAAAACCTCTCTGATTCGCTTCTGGGAAAAGGAATTTGATATCATCAAGCCCAAAAAGAATAAAAAGGGTAACCGACTTTTTACAAAGGAGGATGTGGACAACTTTTACATCATCTACCATTTAGTAAAAGAAAGAGGCTATACTTTAGAGGGTGCCAAAAAGAAGTTAAAGCAAAATAAGCCGGATACTTTAAATCAGGTAGAAATCGTTCGGTCATTAAACAAGATCAAAGATTTTTTACAAGAATTAAAAACGCAACTTTAGCAAAGGCATAGTTTTAGTTACTTAAACTGTTGAATGAAGAAGTATTTACTCATACTCCTATCCGTTGGTATATCGTTTGTCTATGGACAAATAAACGTGGGTTTTTCGGGGGGAAAAGGCTCTTATACCTTTTCAAAACCCTTTAAAACCATTAAAGATATTCCCCGCTTTAGCGAGTGGGATTCATTACCCAATGGTAAATGGAAACAGCTATATGAAGGGGGGCAGGTGGCGCTTGAATATACTATGAAAAAATACCTGTTAAATGGTCCGGTAAAAGGATATTATCCTGACGGAGCCTTACGGTATGAGTTTGTGATGAATGGAAATTATATTGATGGGGAGTTTAAGGAGTATTATCCTAATGGACAACTTTGGCGAAAGTTTATGTATTTCGAGGGCTTTATGAATGGGCCCTGGGATATGTATTATGAAGACGGTAAACAAAAAGCTAAAGGCGAACATAAGGAAGATAAAAAAGTGGGGTTATTAATCCATTGGTATCCTAATGGGAATAAAAAAGAAGAACGAACTTTTGTATTGGATACGGTAAAGGGGCCATCGGTTTTTTGGTATGAGAATGGAAATAAAATGATGGAAGGATGGCAACATCCTATTGATGTTAAAGTAGGTAAATGGACTTTTTGGTGGGACAATGGAGCTATTCAAAAAGAATCAGAATTTGTAGGCAATATTGAAAAAGTACACAATGCCTGGGATAGGCAAGGCAACCCAATTATCACCAATGGAGATGGAAAATATACTTCCTATAATGCAACAGGAATGAAGTTGGTAGAAGGGTGGTATAAAAACTCATTACAACATGGTAAATGGTATTATTGGGACGAAAAGAACCCCAAAATGGAACCGAGAATTTATACTTACGTTGAGGGAGTGAAGCAGTAGGAGGTAAAACAATAAGTAGTTCGGGGCGTTAAAAATAACAAGACAATTAATTTCATCTCGACTTGGGAGCATTTTTTACAAATATTCAATTAAAATCGCTTACATCTGATAGGACAATTGATATTAATGAGGTTGTAGAGTTATTGGTAAAACAGAACATAGAAAATGGATATATAAAAGTTGAGAATGAAGATAAATCAGATAAATCTATAATAGTTCAAAAATCAGATGACTCATCGTGGATATCAATTTATGATCAAGAGTTGGAAGACCAGGATTTAGGAAAACTAAATAAAGTATCAACCAGTTTATCCAAACAATTAAATACAACCACACTTAGTGTATTAGTACACGATAGTCACTTAATGTTCGTTGGACTTAATGTGAAAGGCTCACTTAAGGACTCATTAAGTAATTTGTCCAGTGAAATAGATTTTACTAAGAATAAGCCTACCGCTTGGACAGGACTATTAAATGCAAAAAATACATTTGAAGATATAAAAGTTGCATGGGCCACTAGGAATCACTTTGTCGAAGATTTTTTATTTGAATTTGCTACTTTAATTCAAATTGGAGCACCCCAATTATTGACAAGTTATGAATATCTGACTGAAGAAGGTTCGAATGAAGGAATAAAATTGAATTTTGCAAAGAAGGATAAAAACCCCCAGAAATTGGGATTGACTAAACTTGATTATATGGGTGGAGGTAGTAGGGTTCAAATGAAGTTAGGAGCAAAATGTACTCAAGAATTTTTATTGACAAATCACGGGACATCTTCAGCTGGTCTTGACATAATTGTAAGTGGAGCTTCTATAGAAAATGAAATTCTAGTTCCTCTGAATGTAAAAATAGAGTATTTAAAAGTAAAAGATTCCCGACCTAACGAATTCACCAGCACCTTTATTGAAACTATTGCATCTTCTGGCGAAAAAACATATTATGCACGATTTGATGATTTTCAAATCCCTAATGGTCTGTTACGTCCAAAGAATAATAAAGAATTTGAGCAATACACTAAAACTGCACATCAATCGACAATTAAATGCAGTATAGAATTCATTGGAAACAAATTGGGAGACGATAATCTATTAATTTTTTTCTCTCCATTGGTAAATCGAGAGGAGGGTTCAAGTTGTTGCAACTTTTATAATGGTCAAGTTACAGAATAAATTAACTACACCCATCCCCCTACTTATAATAATACAAAGAAGCACTCATGGGATGATCCATAAATGATTTGGCATCTACCATTCGTACCATGTGGTGCGTATAAGCTGATTTGGCACAGCTCACCATAAACAAACAAGCGCAAAATATAACGAAGAGTAAAGGTGTTTTTTTCATAGTAGTGAGTATTGATTGTTTATAGTAAATTTGGCTGAATGAGTAACGGTAAAACAAACATATCTTCTTTTTTATTTCGAAGTGGGCTCATAACTGTTTTTCTGTTTTCCTCATTACAGGCATTTGCTCAGGTAAAGATATACGGAACTATTAAAGAGGAGGTTACAGGAGCCCCTGTTCCTTTTGCTGCAGTGCTTGAGAAAAACACCACCAATGGGGTGGTAACGGATATTGATGGTAAGTTCATTTTAACCGTAAAGTCTTTGCCTGTGGGCATTTCCGTTTCATTGATAGGTTATGAAGAAAAGAATATCTATGTTGAAAACTCTAAGATTAATATTCGATTAAAACCCACCAGTTACGAACTCAACGAAGCGGTGGTAAGGCCCGAAAAAAATCCGGCAGATGCCATTATCAAAAGAGTAATTGCTAAACGGGATTCCCTTAATCCCAACCATTTGGGTTCCTACTCCTATAATACATATAACAAAACCATTTTTACGGCCCGTAAAGACACCGCCAACGCCTCATTGGGAGGTATATTTAATACTACGGATACGGCCACTACTTTCGGATTAGACAGGTTATTCAGTAAACAACACTTGTTCATCAATGAATCGGTGACCGAAAAAAAATACCTAAAACCCGATAACCACCATGAAACCATTCTTGCATCGAGAACTTCAGGATTAAAAGATCCCATTTTTTCTACCCTTACTACCCAACTGCAGTCATTTACATTTTATGAGAATCAAAATTTTAAGATACTCAGCACTGAATACAATAATCCCTTAGCCAATGATGCTTTTGATAATTATAAATATGAAATTGTAGATACTTCATTTAGTGCAATAGATACCGTCATTATTATTTCTTTTCATCCAAAAGCAGGAAAAAAAGAAAAAGGAATGGTAGGTTTTTTACACATCAACAAAACCTATTATGCATTAGAAAGAGCTACTGCGGCTCCTAAAACGAAAGGACAAATGCAGCTATTAGTGGTACAATTATATCAACGTTTTGATGATGGACATTGGTTCCCTATACAGCTGAATACGGATATGAAGTTGAGCCAGCTAAAAATAGGAGTGCATCAAATGGTAGTGGAGGCCCGAACCTATATTAAAGACGTAAAAATTAATCCCAAACTAAAACGAAATGAATTTGGAGCACTCGAAGTAGAAGTGAATGACAATGCCGTAAAAGATGCAGAAAAGATATTACCTCAATACCGGCAAAATGAATTAGACAAAAAAGATTCTGTTACATATATGGTGATTGATAGTTTATCGAAAAAAGTAAAACTAGAGAAGAGAATTGAATTTGCAGAAGCATTATTGGATGGTAAAATTCGGGTATCTATTTTAGATATTCCCATTGATAAAATCATTGGTTTTAATAATTATGAAGGGTTTAGGTTGGGGCTGGGATTAGAAACCAATCATAGAATGTTAGAATGGATGCGATTGGGTGGATATGTGGCTTATGGGTTTACTGATAATGCATTAAAATATGGTGGGTTTGTAGAGTTTTTACCGTATCGTAAAAAAGACATCCGTATCAGGTTTGATTATAAAAGAGATGTTTTCTCCAGTGGACTTACTGATTTTCCATTAACAGGTCCAATACAACTTACCAACACAACTAATCAAATTGTGATAAATGTATTTGATAGCATTCAATTGTTTGAAGGAAGTTTTTCAGTAAAACCTTTCGCTAACTGGCAACTTCGTTTTGCGATGAATCATCAAATGATGGATCCTACCAGACCCTATCGTTTTTTGCCGGATACTTCCTATAACCAACATTATAATTTAACGGAAATTGAACTTACTACCCGTTGGGGAATTAAAGAAAAATATATTCAGGTAGGTCGTCGGCAAATTTCAAAACCAACTAAATATCCTGTTTTACATTTTCATATAACACAAAGTTTACCTGGATTAGGCGGGCAGTTTTCTTATACAAAATTAATGGCGAGAGTTACTCAAACGTTTTATGTTCGCAAATTAGGAAGGTCTTCTTTTATTGTAGAAAGTGGATATATTTTTGGAGATGCTCCTTATGCAAAACTCTTTGCGAACCGCGGAACCTTTGCTAACTTTTCTATTGTATCACGTACCGGTTTCGAAACCATGCGAAGCAATGAGTTTTTGATGGATAGTTATGTATCGTTATATTTTAATCACAATTTCGGTACGTTGTTCAGGGTAAAAAAATTCATACGACCTGAATTATCTATCGTACACAATTTGGGTTTTGGTTGGTTGCGTGAACCACAGAGACATGTTGGTATACCTTTTAAAACCATGAAACATGGATTTTTCGAAGGGGGAATTGTTATTGATAATATCCTTGTGTTAGGCGGTAGTGGTTTAGGCGTAGGTGTATTTTATCGGTATGGGTCCACGGCTAGTGGTGATCCTTTGCAAAATATTTTTGTGAAGATGAGTTTGGCAGTGGCGTTGTAGGCGATTTAATTACACCAATCTCTGCACAATTTGCCTCACGGTTAAAATACAGGTAGTATATTCCATTCTGGGTTATATAAATAGGAACTTACCTGTTCTTATGATTAAGTATAGTTTCATAGATTTTTATATAAAAGTAATACGTTTTTGTGTTAGTTTTATGTACTGTTAAAGGAAGTTGACAATAGTAATAAAAAAAATTTTTTTGACTTACGTTTTCAACAAAGGATGTCAAAAACCCATGAAACACCTATAAATACAGACTTACATAAAATTGCTATTTTATAAAAACACTATTTAACAGCAAACCCTATGTTAATAATAGGGGGTGCTTTGTTAATTCTTATAGTTTTTATTTATGGCAAAAAAGATTCAATTTTGTGTTGCTAGCAAAGAGAAGCGGCGGCAACCGCTTTCTCTCGTTCTTTTTTGTTTTGTAGATAAAATCCTCTCAAGCCTGAAATAGTTGGCGGTTTTCATTGTGCTGATCTCATAAGTCAGAGTCAATGAGTATGAAGAGAGGTCATTAAGCCCAGAGTAGCTTCATTGCTATTCTGGGTTTTTGCATTAGAAGCGTTTATCGTAGACATTACATGAATATTTACGTAACGTTTCGTACGCAAATATGCG
>CAZUXM010000007.1:0-9585 GCA_964624635.1 uncultured Candidatus Competibacteraceae bacterium | reverse complement strand
AAAAGTTTGCGTAAAAAAATAAATAAGGAGAAAAAAATTCCTCCTACATTTTAACACATTATTCTGATAAACAACACAATGTGTATTTAATACACAAAACATGGTTAGTAATTTGGTGAAATAAATTCGCTTTTAAGAAACCAGCTTACACCAATCTTTGCGCAATTTACTTCTCCGTCATTCTGAACTTGTTTCAGAATCTTGGTAAGTTTAATAGATGCTGAAATAAATTCAGCATGACGAATGGAAACACTTGGTAAATGGATGATGAACATTACCAAGCAGGATTTCAATAGAAATATTTATTACACCAACCTCTGCACAATTTGTCTCACCGGCAAAATAGAAGTAGTATGTTCAATACTGGGCCCTGCACACCAAATGGTTTTATAGGTATTGGTAAAAGCAGCTTTGTTTACGGCTTTCATGCCTTTCAAAAACGTAAACATTTTAATCCATTTTTTCAGCTTTTTATTTTTACTTAAAACCCGTTCGAACCAGTTTTGTTTGGTGCCTATACTTTTTACATACGGAGTATTAATAACTGAACATGGTGTACCGGATATTTTTGTTGTCATAACAATATCGTTTTTACCATACTCCACACAAGCGTTTTTATATTCCTCTGATATTTCAGCTTCGATGCTGGCGATAAAGGGACTACCAACTGATAACCCATCAGCACCTAATGACATGATGTAATCTCCTTCAGTTTTAGTGCCCACTCCACCGGCCGAAATCACCGGAATGGAACAATGTTTTTTGAGAAGAGGAATTAATACTTCTGGCGCCAAATTACCGGCGTGGCCCCCCGCGTTTTTATTTACAGCAATTACAGCATCCGCGCCTAAGGCTTCTACTTTCATCGCATATTTTTCTTCTACTACATCGCATAGCACTTTTATACCTGCAGGTTTACAAGCAGCAATTACTTCTGCCGGACTCCCCAATGAAGTAATAATAAAATCAACTTTCATCTCTACACAAGTTTGTAGTTGACCCTTCATTTTTACATTCGATTTATTAACAATGAGGTTGATCCCTAATCCTTTTTTTCCGGGAGTTTTTTCTCTTATTTCTTTTATTGCTTCTCTGAATTCTTCATCGGTTCTATAATTGAGAGCAGGCACAGCAGCAGCAATTCCACTGTTAATTGCTTCAATCATCATCGAAGCATTGGTCACCAAAAACATAGGTGCCATAATGATGGGATGCTGGATATTTAAAATTTCGGTAAGTGATTTAGTTGCCATAAAATATTTTTTTACCACGGAGAACACAGAGTTTTTTCACAGAGCCTACAGAGAATTGAGCTCTGCGACCTTTGTGTATTGCATTGTGATACTCTGTGGTTAAACACAAATATATATATAAAAAAAGCCCTGAAACTTTCAGGGCTTTATAATATAGGTTAATGTGTTGTTTTTAGCTCAACACAGTTTTTTCAAACGGAGAAGGAACATCAGTTGAGAAAGTTCTTACATTTTTTAAAATCATTCTTTCGCCTAAGTTTTCACGACCTATGTAACGGTTACGATTTACTTTATCAATGTTTAAGTTTTTATAAGCCGCAATACTCCAACAAGTAGATGATCCGTTAGCAACGATTACGGTTGACCAGTATAGGAACAATCTCCATAAACGGTACCACCATTCGCCATAAGTACTCAATACTTTTTCTTTATTGCTTTCCCAGTTTTTGTACCACTCATGTAAAGTATGAGAATAGTGAATACCAATATTTTCAACGGTTTGTACCTCAAAGTTGGCATCCTGTAAACATTTTACAAGGAATCCAAGAGGAGTTGAAGCATCAGCCCCTGAGAAAATATATTCGTTCATAAATAATCCCCAAGCTAAATCTTCCCAGTGACGACCTTTTTTCATAATACCCGGATTAGCACGTAAACCAGCTTGTTGAATATAGAACATACCGTCATCATTCAATTTATCATAGATTTTGTTAATGAAACCCTGGAACTTACGAATACCTACGTGTTCCCCCATTTCTAAACAAGTAATCTTATCAAATTTTTGAGTGTTGCTTGGATTGTACAACATATCACGGTAATCCATACGAAGGATACGAGCTCTGTCTTGTACTCCATGAGCAGCAATTTGTTTATTACCATGGTCAGTACCATCTTGAGCCAAAGTGATACCGGTACTGTCAGTACCATAATATTTAGCAGCGTAAGCTACCAAAGTACCCCAACCGCAACCAATATCAAGGTGTTTATCACCCGGTTTCATCATGAGTTTTTCGCAAACCATGGTCATTTTACGGTCTTGAGCTTGCTCAAGAGTTTCGTTAGCTCTGTCAATCCAGAAACCACCGGTATATACCATACGTGGGCCTAAGAAGAAGCTAAAGAAATCATTACCTCTGTCATAGTGTTCACGTACAATTCTTTCATCTTGTTTTTTAGAGTGACTTACTACTTCAGGAATCATACGGCTAAAGAAGAACTTTACGTGGTGACCTGTTAATTTAAAATCGAAGTAAGTACTGCGAAGATTCATGAACTCTTCAAAATCTCCTTTCACATCCACTTTACCGCTAATATAGTCTTCCACAAAATGTCCGAAAGAACCTCTTTTACCGGCAGTATATCTACTTTTAACTGATGGAGATTTTACTTCAATAAAATCTAATGCATTTTTTTCCATTGAATCTTTGTTTTTTAAAGTGGCGCGAAGTTAAGGTTTTTTAACGTGATACCAACTATATCTGCTTAGGCAATTAGGGCGCCTTCCCGATTGGTCGGGAGCTGCTATTCGCTGTAGTGCCCGCTGCAAATGGCAGGGCAACAGGGGTTTGCCTGGTATTCGTGCCCTTTACTCAGCAAACCTGGTATGCAATTAACCATTTACAGCAGGCAGCTGCCACTACTATCAGCGGCGAAATAAAGATTTTTGTATTTTAGTGCCATATCACTTTAAAGCTCAATACTATGAAAAACCTATTTGTATGTTTATTGGCAATAGCTTGCCTCTCAGTTGTAACAGCCCAAAAAAGTTTTACCTATAAGTTTACCGATGTATCTACCGGTCCTGAATTTAGCCGTAACATTCAGATTGATGTAAGTAAAACCAATGTACGTTTTCAGGTATTTGAAGGTGACAAAGCTGTTATTGATGAAAACAGAGCCATCAACAAAGATCATTACATAGCCTTTTCAAATAATTTCGATAATTGTTTTTTAGCCTCTAAATCAGAAACGAAAAATGAGGGTTGCACCGGAGGTGATACTGACACTTTTATTATCACCAATAAAAGTAAAACATTAGAGGGTTATGTATATCATTGCGGTGGTACCGATAGCGGAAACCTAAAAGGAGATGTTGCTAAAGCTGTTAAACATTTTAAAGAAATGGTTCCGGGTTTCGATTATAAACTAAGCACAACCAAAAAGCAGTTAAAATAAAAAGATGAAATATCTTTTTATTATCTTTTTTTTAGCGTCAAATATTTATGCACAAACTTACGGAGGTGGATTCGTTTATGAATTTCACGATGCCTCCGTTCCTCCTGAATATCATAGGAGCTATATGATTTCTATTGAAGATACCAATGTAATGTTCCGTGTAGATAGTTATGGAGATTTATTACTGGAAGAGAGGTTTAGCATAACCCGATTGGATTTAGAACAATTCAAAAAACAAGTACGAAAGTGTAATATTCGATATGCTAAAAAAGGAAAAGAAAACAAAGGTTGTACCGGTGGAACCTCCGATTCTTTTTTTCTGTACTGGAGTGATGAGGATAAACAGGATGGATATACAGAAACATGTGGAGGGACCCAATTCGGAAACATTACAGGTAAAATTGAAGAACTCCGCAATCTCTTCAAAAACATGGTGCCCAATCTTTCCATGAAAATTGCAGGGACCTTGAATTAAATCTAAGAAGAAAGCATTTCTACTTATTTATAGGTAGCGTAAAATCTCTGTAATTTACGTTACATTTGTTATGATTTAAATCAATCTTAAACCAATGAAAAAGTATTTTTTATGGGTTGTTTTATTGTGTATAGGTATTGTTTTTTCCAATGCGCAAAATACCAAAGGGGCTGATGCAGGAGTGGTAAGCACTAACAATTCTATCAAAGGAAAAACCTATGCCCTTATCTGTGGTATTTCAAAATATCAATCACCCACTACCTATAAATCACTCAATTATGCTGATGATGATGCCCGGGAGTTTTATAAATACCTTACTTCGGTTTCCGGCGGTAAAGTAGACCCCAATAATATAGACACCCTTATTAACGAGCATGCTACTATGGGTGAATTTTGGAATCGATTTAATGGTATTAAGGAAAGAGCTGTTCCGGGCGATATGGTGTATATATATTTCTCCGGTCACGGTGATGCATATAGAGCAGATTTAGCTTTTTTATTGGCATACGATGCACCGGCAGGTAAGGGAAGTAAAGAAAAAAACCATTACCTCACTGGTATGGGATTGATTAATATCCATACACTCAAAGTAGTAATAAGCGAACTTACTGAACAAAAAGTAAATGTTATGTTGATTACAGATGCATGCCGTACCAATGAAATGCCGGGAGGTGCAGAGGGACAAAGAGTAGCATACGAGCAAATATTCGAAAAGTCGGCAGGTGAAATTCAGTTGATGTCATGTTCATCTAACCAGGTTTCTTTCGAAGGTCCTCAGTGGGGAAATGGTCGCGGATTATTTTCATGGCATTTAATTAATGGATTAAAAGGGATGGCAGATGTAGAACCGGAGAACGGAAAAGTTACATTGGGGGAACTGTATGACTATGTAAAACGTAGTGTAAACAGAGCTACCTATGATACTATATCAGAATCATACCGACAAACCCCTGCATACTGCTGCAAGGGAAATGATGCATTGGTGATTAGTTTGGTAAATGCTGAAGAAAAGAAAAAACTATGGAACCAATTGCACAACGGAACCAAATACAATGAAGATAATGCACTTTTATCAGCCAATAAAGGAGTAGATCTTGGTACCCAAATGAAAGAGATTGGCATGGGCGATATCTACGAAAAATTTGAAGAGGCAGTCAACAATGATAATCTTATTGATAGTTCAGGAGCCTATGATATTTTACAAATCATGTTAGATGATAAAAGGTTAACTCCAACACTGGCAAGTCAATTAAAATCTGAATTAAGCAGTATGTTAATGACCGATGTAGCAAAGGTCATCAACACTTATTTAAATGCATCACAAAATAACAACCTTTATACCTATGATTATTTTCACACCGCTTATCTGAAACTAAAAAAGTTTGAAAGCATAGCTAACCCGGCTTATTTTAATGCAATAGATATCAAAGTAAACTTGCTATTTTTAGAAGGTCACCAAAACTGGCAATCACATAAGAGTTTTGAAATTCAATATTGTCTGGATAAAATTGACAGTGCCATTCAAATAAAACCGGATGCTGCTTATTTGTATAATATTCAAGGGATCTTACTTACCTACTTAAATAAAGTAGATGATGCAAAAGTTGCATATCAAAAGGGAATGGAGTTAGCGCCTAATTGGTTGTATCCTACTCACAATCTTGGATTTTATTATATGAACAAAGGAATATGGGATAGTGCTGATTATTATTTACGAAAAGCAGTGCAACTCGATTCCAATTTTCAAAATTCATGGGGCGGTATAGGGGTTCTTAAGTGGTATATGGGTGATACTGACTCCAGTTTATTTTATGTGAATATAGCACTTAAAAAAGACCCGAAGGACCCTACACTGCATATGTTTAAAGGCTATCGAATGATTGATTATGATAGTATTCCTGAAGCCAAGAAACATTTTTATACTGCTATAAGATATGATAAAAAACAAACACATGCTTATGCAGGTTTAACCCAAATTTATTTAGAGAATGACCCGAACGGTGACAGTGCTATGTACTATATTAACCAAATGATAGCAGCCGATTCAACGGATCCAAGATCATACCTCAGTGTAGCAGACATGCTATTTAAAAATGATTTAGATACTTTGGCGAAAGAGTTTTACAACTATACCATTTACTTTGATAGTCTAACTGCAGAAGCCTGGTATGGCTTGGCAAAAGTGTATGAAAAATGGTATGATTATACAACAGCTGAAGCGGCATATAATGAAGCCATTAAAATCAACCCGTTTTATTACCAGGCCATGAACGAATTGGGGCTTATGTATTATAATCAGGGAGATTATGATAAAACCTTACCCCTTATGTATAAGTTGGTTGAAATGATGCCTACCATTGCTGTATATAAGTATAACTATGCATATATTTCATATGTAAAAGGAGATAATGCTACTGCAGAAACTTATTACAAAGAGTGTATAAAAACGGATCCTAAATATACAGACGCTTATTTTGAATTAGGTCGTATTTATGCTTTACAACAAAATGCTGAAGCATGTATTGAACAATTGGAAAATTATTTACAATACAAACCAGAATATAAAAAATCTGATTTTCTATTGGATACCGACTATAAAAACCTGAGTAAAAATAATTCGCAATTTAAGAAGTGGGTGAAAAAGAAAAATTAAAGGGTTTGCTTTGATTCAAATTCCAAAGCCTCGCCGGTTACCGGATGATTGATGTGCAAACCATAGGCCTGTAACATAATTTTGTTTTCGAGTTTAATACTGCTACCATATAATTGATCACCAATTATAGGATTGCCTATAAAACCCAGTTGAGCCCTAATCTGGTGATAACGTCCTGTAATGAGTTGAACTTCTAATAGAGTATTACCATCTTTTTCATCCAGAACAGCGTATCGTAATGAACATGATTTTGCTTCAGGTTGATATTCGTTGTAAATCAAAGCTTTTTTTTGTTTGGGATCTTTCACTAAAAAATGTTCCAGTTTTCCCATAGAACTTTTTAGTGTTCCATGAACCCAACCCCGGTATATCTTTTCCCATTCATCTTCCTGCATCTGTATTTGTAACTTTTTTAAAGTAGATAATTTTTTCGCCATAATAATTACTCCACATACAGGACGATCTAATCGGTGAACAATTCCTAAATAATGATTACGGTGGTATTTCTCCAGATAATTCTGTACTTCTTCTTCTAAACTTGGATGACCAAATCGGTCTCGTTCCGCTTGTAAACCTGCCGGTTTATCAATCACAATTATGTCTTTGTCTTCGAAGAGAATATAGTTTTCGATGTTCACGGAGCAAAGATATGAAAAGGTTTATGCCTTTTTTACTATCAGCTTCATGCCTATATAAATGGTTTTTCCATTATACAGCTTGTTCCAGCTTTTGAGTTTATCTACCGTTGTATTGTATTTTTGAGCCAAGGCCCATAAAGTATCACCACTTTTAATAGTGTGGTATTTGGTGGTAGATTGCTGTGTATTATTATTGGCATTGTTAGCATATTGGTTGGAATTATTGCTACCATCATTTTTTACCTTGATCTTAATGTTTTGACCAATATAAATGACCTCTGTAGTCATTTGATTCCACACTTTTATGCTATCAATAGAAACGTTGTACTTACGAGCCAAAATAGATAGATATTCACCTTTTTGAACCTTATGTTCAATAAATTTATAATCACCGGAATTATTATTTACAGCAACCTGCGCATTATTATTAGTTTTAGTGGTATCAGTTTTTGAACTATCTGTTTTGGTGGTATTATCTGCCACCAATAACGTTTCAGGATCTGCCGAATATTTATAGATATTTTCTTCATTGGCTAAGAAGTCGCCGATATAATTTTTAGGAAGATAAATAGCATATCCATAATCACCTCCCGGAACAAAATCCTGTATATAGCTTGGGTTCAACAAACGAAGATCTTCCAGTGAAATATTTACATATTGAGTAATCTGGCTAAACTTTACTTGTTTGCTTGCCCAAACACTGTCAATTTCATAGTGGAAATATTTAGGCTTATTAGGATAAATATTATGTTCTTTATGATACGCCATGATATAATTGACAGCAATAAATGCAGGTACATAACCGGCAGTTTCCTTAGGTAGATAGGGGCGAATCTCCCAAAAAGTTCTTTTTCCTCCAGAGCGGCGAATGGCTTTGTTTACGTTTCCTGCTCCACAGTTATAAGCAGCCAATGCTAATTGCCAGTCGTTTTGAAAATATTTGTACAAATACTTTAAATATACGCAAGCTATCTCGGTTGATTTTTCAGGATCAAATCTTTCGTCAATATAAGACGTAACGCGTAAACCATACATTTTTCCGGTAGCGACCATAAATTGCCATAAGCCTCCGGCACCTACTCTTGATTTGGCTGTTGGATTTAAAGCAGATTCTACAATGGCCAGGTATTTTAACTCTAAAGGCATTTTATGTTGAGATAGCTTTTGCTCAAATAATGGAAAATATAGCTCTGCCATTCCTAAACATTTGGCAACGGTGCCTCTGCGTTTCAAAGCATAAAGGTCGATATACGTTTTTACTTCTTGGTTATAATCTAATTCGAAGGGTGTATCTCTATCCAGTTTTTCCATTCTTTCACGATAGATATCATCCGTAAAAGCAGGAATACTGTCTTTAGCATAGTTATAAATATTCAGCTTATTTCTGTCGTCAGAAAAGTTGTGGTGATTAAAGAAGTGTAATACATCCAAACTATCCATTTGAGCCAATACAGGATCATCAGGACTTACATTACCGGCATCATTTTGAGCAAACGTTAAGGTGAGTTGTAAGCAAAAAATAAGGGGTAAAATTCTTTTTATCACAGCAGCCGATTTCATTTTCAATTGGCTAAAACTGCAAAAAATATTTATAACCATCAAGGTGTTTCATAGAGTAACGGTGTTAACAACATGGTATTGTTGCAGGCCTGTACTTAAAAAGAGGTAATTGAAAAATGTTAATAATTCATCACAGAGGATGCCATTTGCAGTAGGTTTTTCTCTGCAAAAGCGGGTGCCATCAGTTGCATTCCGATAGGTAAACCACTTTCATCTTTTGTTACAGGAACTGAAATAGCAGGGTGCCCTGTAATGTTTGCCTGTACGGTAAATAAATCTTCCAGGTACATGGTAATAGGATCACTGCTGTTCTGTCCAAACTTAAAAGCAGTACCCGGAGTAGAAGGTACCAATATAAAATCAGCGGTTTTGAAAATTTCATCCGTAGCTTCTTTTACTAAGCGACGAACTTTTTGTGCTTTGGTATAATAAGCATCATAATATCCGGCACTCAATACAAAAGTGCCTAACATGATACGGCGTTTTACTTCTTTTCCAAAACCCTCACTGCGGCTTTTTAAATACGTTGATTCTAAATCAGTAGCTGACTTACTTCGGTACCCGTAATGAATTCCATCGTAGCGCGATAAATTACTCGAGGCTTCGGCAGTAGTAAGTACATAATATACAGGCACTAAAAAATCAAGATATGGAAATTTTACAGTGATGATTTCGTTTCCCTCTTTCTTGAGTTTTTCAATGGTGTTTTTATAGGCATCCATTACGGCAGGTTGAATGGATTTGTTATCCATTACAACATCTAACACCGCAATTTTTTTACCGGTTATTTTTTGAATCTCACTATAGTTTTCTACGGGGGCAGATGAGCTG
>CAZUXM010000006.1:75774-81546 GCA_964624635.1 uncultured Candidatus Competibacteraceae bacterium | reverse complement strand
CCATATACCTTTCATCATGAGAGAATTCTGCTGATCGGATGTAGAAGCTCGATTCACATCGAAAAGTTTGAACTATTTCGCCTGTAGCACAATTCCATAGTCGGGCGGTGCTATCATACGCCGTTGTTAATAGATAATCACCACTATTTGTAAACTTCATAGATGATACAGGTCCATTATGACCCTTTAAAGTATGTAAATCCGTTCCATCCACCGTACTAATAAGAAAAACCCAATCATATTCCGATACTGCAATCACTTTTTCATTTGGGCTAAATACGGGTGGATAATAAATATTCAATCCATCACCAAAACTACTGAATCCTCGTACCAAAGATCCTGAATTCAAATTCCAAATACGCATCTTACCTCCTCTTAAACAAGATGCTAATAATGTTTCGGAAGGAGAAAGCATTATTGAACCGGCTCCAAAGGAAGAATCAAAGATCTCCATAACCGGTTGACCCGTTTTTCCATCCCAAATCTTATTTGAGCCTGATAAATGACATGTAACCACTTTCTTCCCATTGGACAAAATAGAAGCTGCCAATAAAGCATCGTCAGATGCATCAAGCGTGGAAGTGAGTTTTTGGTCAGTTAAACTCCAAACATGTACTTTATCATAACTTATTGTAATGGCATATTTGCCGTCAGGCGTAATTTGAGATGATTTATAAATTTCACCGGGCATCTTCATTAGTTCAGTACCTCTAGACAAGTCAATTAATTTAGTAATACCACCATACTGATCAAGATTGTTATGCATCGTACTCAAAAGCTGCATACCATTTTTAGAAGTATAGTACGATCCTCCTAATACCAAATCTGCACCTTTTAATTGGTGTACAATATTTGGATTAGAAACATTTACAAGTGTAGCAAACATCGTAAAAGAATCATAGGTAACCAACCACTTATTATCATATGAAAGGCAAGTATTAGAAAAACGATGATTCAACTGAATAGTTTTTTCAATTCTGCTCGTATGTAAATCATATAATTCTATCTTTTCATGTGGAGTACTAATGATTACATACCTCCCGTCATTCGAAAAAGATGCAACTTTGTCCATACAATTTTCTCCCGGAATCCTTTTAAGCTGAGTGCCTGTTTTGGCATCCCAAACATAAAAGCACTTCTCATGAGCCGTTACTAATTGAGAACCATTTTTGTTAAAACTGCAATGAAATACCGGATCGTTAGCCGGTGGATCTAGTTGAATTAACTTTATAGTTTCAGTATTCAATAATTGAACCACACTATTTGATTTAATTATCACCATAACTCCTGCTGCGGAATTAAAAAACAAATCATTTAGCTCTTCATTTGAAAAATCAAATGACTTCACCATTTTCCCTGACTTAACATCCCATACATTTATAACATTGTTAATAGTTGCCGTAATAAGAGTTTTACCTCCTGAATAGATGGCGTCGTCTAAATTATCGGTATCTTCAATTGTATGTAGCAAATTTCCATTATCTGCATTCCAAATTTTTACGGTTTTATCGAAAGAAACCGTCACTATCTTTGTTTGATCAGGAGTATAATACGTATTAAAAACTCTGGAGCTATGTCCATTGAGTGTTCTAATCTCTTTACCTGTTTTAACGTCCCAAATCTTTACTGTGTTATCAAGTGAAGATGAAATGAGTTGTTCTGAATTAGAAGAAAAATCTACGTTATAAATAAATTCTTTATGGCCTTTTAATGTATATAGTAGCCTACCGCTTCTGGTTTCCCAAATTTTAATCGTATTATCTGAAGATCCTGTAGCAACTAGTTTTCCATCAGACGAGAACTTTGCATCCTTAACATAAGAAACATGACCCAGGTTATATCCTAATTTAAAATCAGAAAGTTGAGTTTGTGAATGTGTACTTACACTTGATATGAGTATAAAAACTATAATTATTAGTTGGTTGGTTTTCATATATTGAAGATACATATAAACTTCAAAAGTCTGCTCAATTTTATATGAACAGACTCTCTACTTGCACTTTTGGTTTAGGAAAGTGTGCTATGAAAAAACTATAAAGAATCAGTGGCAATATCCTTGATACCTTTAAGGTATTTCGTTGCATCTGCTGACATTGACTTAGCAAACAACTGATCATTCATCATATAAGTAAAATGGCTACATTCATCGGTCATGGTAAAATCAACCTGCATTTTTTTACGGGTTCCTTCATAGAACCATATCGATCCGGTTTCTGCACATTTGGAAGGTTCAACAGGTGTACCATCAATATATTCACCTAATTTCGATATGGTAAGTTTATCCGTTATAACAATCTTATCACTACTATCTCTATCTGCTTTGGCATAAAATGCTATGGAGGCACTATCAGCATTCCGTACATATTCTTTTACTGAACCTTTGGGTGATCCGCAAGCTGCCAATAACAAGATACATACATATAAGCCATTCCTTAGTTTTCCTTTCATCGATTTTAGTCGTTAAATGATGAGGTAAAATTAATAGGCTATATGCTTGCTAACAATACTAAGAAATAGGTAACTTAACCTGCCTTAGGAGTTCTTTTAATGATTAATGCTGAAATAAAACTCACCAATGACCCAAACATAATATTATTGCTGATATCAGCAATCATTAAAGAGGAAGGAGATGTTTGATTACGAATTTCTTCCATATCAATCATACTAACGGCATCTTCTTGATTCATTGATTTTGCCAGTTCTATATACTCTGTTAAAAACGTAAGGTATTGTTCAATGACCTGCTGCTCAAAAACGGTCATAAAAATATACATACAAAACCCCTTACATGTGCACCATATGAGTGTAGTAATAGAACCCACCATGAAGGCTTGTAAAAAAGTGATGTTGCCCCCTAACACCTTGTTTCTGGTTGCAATTTGGGTCCAAATAATAGCGGTTACTGCAATAGGAACCCCTAAAACCCGTCCTAAACCAAAAGGAGAAACGCCTAAATAATATAAACTCAAAAACAGACCAAAAGCACATAATCCAGCTAAAGTCCCAATATTCAGTGCTTTTTTATACATAATCAGGCGACAAAATTAATGAATTCGGCTACAACTCTTGTGGAACATAAAACAATTTATACTTTTGCGGCGGGGTAAGTCTTGTACGACCAGCTCCCTCTTAACTCCCCCAGGTCGGGAACGAAGCAAGGGCAGGAGGTTGTAGCGGTGCGATATGAGTAACTTGCCCCTTTTTTTCTCTTCGGCAGGCTCAGAGTGACAAAAAGGGACAACATAATAAAACCCAAAAATTGATGTCGAATACCTTTTCAATAACCATACTAGGTTCCAGCTCTGCGATCCCAACTAAAGATAGGTTTCCTACTTCGCAAGTATTAAGTTGTTATGGTCGAAATTATCTTATTGACTGCGGAGAAGGAACACAAATTCAATTGAGAAAATATAAAATCAGCTTTCAACGCATTGATCATATTTTTATTTCTCATTTACATGCTGATCATTTTTTAGGTTTGCCCGGCTTGTTATCCACTATGGATCTGCTGGGAAGAGAACGTGAAATACATATTCATGCATTTGATGAGTTGAATATTTTTATGGATGGTTTTTTAAAAACTACCTTTAATGGTTTTCGTTTTCCTGTTCACTACCATACCTTAGAAAAAAAACATTCGGGTATCGTCTTCGAGAATAATCACATAGAAGTGATTAGCTTTCCTGTAAAACATTCAATACCGTGTCAGGGCTTTTTGTTCAAAGAAAAAAACAAACTACCTAATTTAAAAAAAGATACCCTCAAGAAATATACCCCGGGGATTGAGGAAATTCATCAAATTAAACAAGGACACGATTTGGTTTTATCTGATGGTACTGTAATAAAAAATGAGGAATTGGTAACCCCTCCCCCTTCCCCACGATCCTATGCATTTGTTACAGATACTGCATATACAGAAAATATTCTTCCATATATTAAAGAGGTAGATTTATTATACCATGAAGCTACTTTTGCAGAAGATATGGCACCAAGAGCCAAAGCTACTTTACATTCAACAGCAAAACAAGCAGCACAAATGGCGCTGCTAGCTGAGGTAAAACAACTCATGATTGGACATTATTCAGTTCGATACGAAGATCTTAATATTCTGCTATCAGAAGCAAAAGCAGTGTTTGAAAATACCATTTGCGCTGTGGAAGGAATGGAAATACAGCTATAATACGGTAATATTTAGAATCATTCTTAGCAAAAAAGTACAATTGAATAGCCTAAAAATTACCTATCTTTACATTAATAAAAATACCAAGACCATGTTATCAAAAAAAATAGAAAAGTTATTACAAGAGCAAATAGAAGTAGAAAGTAACTCATCATATGGTTATTTAGCCATGGCATCCTGGTGTGAAGCCAACGGTATGGAAGGAGGAGCTGCTTTTTTCTACAACCAAAGCGATGAAGAAAGAGTACATATGCTGAAGCTTTTTAAATACTTAAATGAAAAAGGTGGATATGCATTGGCTCCTGAAAATAAAAAACCAAAGTCTGATTTTAAAAATATCATTGACCTGATGAAATATTTTCACGAAAGTGAAAAAAAGGTAAGCGCATCTGTCAATAAACTGGTATATACCGCCAATCAAGAACAGGATTATACTACATTAAATTTTTTACAATGGTATGTTACCGAGCAACATGAAGAGGAAACGTTAGCTCGTTCTATTCTTGATAAAATTAAACTCATAGGTACGGCTGGTAATGGTTTATACCTTATCGATAATGAAATTGGCAAAAATGCTACTAAGAAAAAAGGCACTTCAATGAATATGGGTGCTGAAGGAGGGGAATAAATTTGAAGTTCAAAGTTTTATTGAAACTATTTCTAATTTTGAACTTTGAATTTTAAACCTCTAATTATCTCCGAAGGAGATTCCCATTTCATTTCTTCATACTTTTTAAACCAGGTCATTTGGCGTTTGGCATACCTACGGGTATTTTGTTGGATGAGAGCTATTGCTGTATTTAAATCAATCTTACCTTTAAAATGATCAAATAGTTCTTTATATCCTACTGTTTGTAGTGCATTTAAATGTTGCAGGTTCTCTACGCTTCTCACCTCTTCTATTAAACCATTGTCAATCATTTTTAAAACTCGTTGATTTATCCGTTGGTATAATTCTTCTCTTTTAATATCAATTCCATATAAATACGGAATAAAATTTCTTTGTTTTTTTACTCCTTTACGTTGTGATGAATATGGGATTCCGGTAACTATACAAATCCCTAAAGCCCTTATTAACCGATGAGGATTATTAAGGTCGACATTGTTATAGTGTTCGGGATCTAACTTGCGTAACATGATTTGCAAAGTTTCAATACCTTCGGTTTGTAATAATTCTTCTAATTTCTCCGTTACTTTTTTTTCAACCACCGGCAAGGCATCAAATCCGTATAACACGGCATCCAGATACATCCCCGAGCCTCCAACCATCACTACATATTCATGTTTTTCAAAAAGTTCATTGAGCTTTATTACCGCATCATTTTCAAATTGTCCGGCATTATATTCATCATGAATTGAAATGTTGCCGATAAAATGATGAGGCACTTGATTTAATTCTTCTTGAGTAGGTTTGGCTGTACCAATGGAGATTTCTTTATAAAATTGGCGGGAATCAAATGAGATAATCTCCGTTTTTAATTCTTTTGCTACATCAATCGCTAAGGAGGTTTTTCCGGATGCTGTAGGTCCGGCTATAACGATAAGTTTATTTTTATTTGAGTTGTTCATGTTTAATAGCACACAGATATTAG